>LR698958.1:1596198-1622732 GCA_902381685.1 Lachnospiraceae bacterium
ATTTAACAATCATGTGTTGGGAATAGAAAGACATAGATACAACCAAAGGATTGCAGATAACATACTGGATATTGAAGAAGTAAGAAATATGATAACTTGCTTTATTCAACAATAACAGATTTGAAGTTGGAGGTGTTTTAAAATGAGTAAGAACAATAGATTTGAAGTGGTGTATCAAGAAACAGGCTTAAAGAGCGAGAAAACAGTATATGTTGATAAAGAGACAGGAGTAAACTATCTTTTTATTGCAAATGGTTTTGGAGGTGGTTTAACGCCACTGTTAGATGCGGAGGGAAAACCTATTATCACAAAATAAATCATAGAGTTTGATGACTAGGCAATTTTCAATACATAGTATCTGGCACTTAAGAGGGAACATATTTTAAATCTCTCTAAAAAAGGGGGTGTCGCAAAATCATCAAATTAGATGATTGAGCGGCACCCTCGCTCTATACATATCAAAAAATCCGAAAAGATTCCCCAAATAAAAGGATTCCTTCCGGATTTTGGCGTACTTTAATAATGCCTCTGTTTTATGGCTTTTTAGGCAGTTTCTTTAACTAGAAAAAGGTAACTTCCTGTACGCTCCTTTTGGATTTTAGCATGCAGTTTATTGATATTATAACCCATACAAAGCAAAAGAATTTCTAGTTTTACCTTGCTTTTTCCACGGAGTAGAAATCTTTGAAATTCATAATCATTCTTCAAAACCCCAAATGCCCCCTCTACTTGAATGGAACGGTTCATGCGGTATTTAATCCCTGTTTCACTTAGGATATTTTTATAGGATTCCTGACGCTTCTCCAGAAAACTTTTAGAAACATATAACCGTTTATTCCCTTTTGCTTTGGTACATTTTTCTTTATAGGGGCAGCCGGTACAATCCTCGCATTCATAAACGGTTACTTCCGATTCATAACCGCTCTTGCTTTTCTGTTTTTTCATAAAAATGGGAAATAGCGTTTTCCCGGCATGGCAGGTGTAGGTATCCGTCTTTTCATCATATCCCATATTTTCCCGTTTGCTGATATCCTGCTTAAAGTTTCGCTTCTTCCATTTCTCATAAGTCTGTGGTTTGATGTATGGCTTCTGCTTTGCACTTCTTAGGTAAGTATACACTTCTTCGCTTTCATATCCGGAATCGGCGGTTACGCTCGGATAACGGAACCCCAGGTTCCTCTCCATTGTCTTTAAGAACGGAACTAATGTCCAGACATCATTCCGATCCTGAAAAATATCCGTTGCCACGATATATTCACTGTCTACTGCGATCTGTACATTATACCCGGGCTTTAACTGTGCATTTCTCATATGGTCGTCTTTCATGTGCATAAAGGTTGCATCAGGATCTGTTTTGCAATAATTGTTTCTTCCCTGAAAGTTTGCCGTATGCCAGTCATAAACGGTCTGCCGTTCCAGAAAGCTGTGAAAAAGTTCAAAATACCGTTGGTTTCTGCTTTTCCGTTTTCCACGTCCATGAACAAAAACGGAGTGGTCTGTTCGACAGCGTTCTTCTAAAAAACAAACGATTTTCTGTAAATCCGGTGTCTTTGTTTCCGAAGCAACCGAAAAATCCTTCATATATTCTCTGTTCAGATGCTGTATTGCCTCCTGTATCTTCCTGAACATTTTTTCTTCCCATTTTCCCACAGATTTTTTCCAGACAAAGGTATATTTATTTGCACAGGCTTCTAATTTAGTTCCGTCAATAAATACTGTTTCCTTTGACAGTTCCCCTGCCTCTTCCAAGCGTCTTACCATTTGGTAAAAAAGATTTTCGCAGGCATCTGCAAGAAAACCGGTACGAAAACGAGCAATCGTACTGTGGTCAGGGGCTTTCTGTCCGGCTAGCAGCCACATAAAGTTGATGTCCCGTTTACAGGCAGTTTCAATTTTTCTCGAAGAATAGATGTTTTGAGAATAAGCGTAGGTAAGAATCTTGAACATGGTCTTTGGATCAACTGCTGGATTTCTGCCTTTGGCAGAGTAAGCCTGATACAGCAAGCTGTAATCTAAATCCTCCAGTTCGTGGCTCAGCAGTCGGACAGAATCATCATCAGGAATCAAACCTTCTAAATTTAGTGGCAAAACCAGTTGATAAGGTTCGCCGAATTCGGTATAATTTTTATGGTATTTTAATTTATTAGTCATATCTTATTATACCATGGATTGCGGACTCTTCGGAGTCCGTTTTCTGTTTTTAGGACATAAAAATGGAACTGTTGCTCCAGTAGATTATTCATCTACTTTTGCAACAGCCCCTTTTTATTATTCTATATATTAGGGTCTGTCGGATCCCATGTTTGCCATAACGGAATTTTAATTGTACTCGGTTTTCCCAATGGGCCAGGACTTGAAGCATCATAAATAGTAACTTTTGTTTTTAATGAACAATTATCATAAATCCATTTTGCATCTCTAACACACAATCTTACACAGCCATGTGACGCCGGCTGTCCCAACATATTGTAGTCTCTTGCATCTAAATTATAACTTGTCATATTTTTCCCTGCTACAGAATGAAAAAGAATACTTCCCGTAATCCTTGTACAATACTGCCCGTAAGATGGTCCCATCAGTGTATGCCACCTGTATTTCGCCGGAGTGTAGAACGTTCCCACCGGAGTAGGTGTATTTGGTTTTCCCACCGAACATGCGAACCGTTTTACCGGAATAATATATCCATTATTGCCATCTTTTGCATAAACAGTTACCGTACAGGCTTTTCTATTTACTTTAATATAGTAATTGGACTGTTTTGGCAAAATTCCATCTAAATCTAACTGTTTAACACCATTTTTATAGTAAAATTTGTATCCTCCCTCATAATACCAGCCATTCTTGGCATTTTTCACTTCTATTTTCACACTCTTAGTTTGAACTTTTCCATTCGCTTTTACATCTATTATAATATAGTATATTCCCGCTTCTGAAGGCGTCCAACTTATACTAGATGATGATGAAAACTCTTTAATCACTCCCCATTTTTGCCAATTATCCTTTTGCCATACATATTTATATTGCAACTCACCTTTTTCTCCTGTAATTTCAGGATAGACATTTACGGACTGTCCTTTCGAAATAACTGTGCTTGAAGATTTTACCGACAAATATTTATGCCCTCTTACTTTAGTTGTTTCTGCATCAAAGGTAACTCCTCGATTATCTTTGATATCAACATAAATGTTATATTCCTTGTCTTTGTCTATCGGAATTTCTATTTGGTTTTCCGTCAAAAAATCCTGAACAACTTCCCAATCTTCCCAACCGCTGCCTCTGCGACATACAAATTTGTACTGTAATCCTTCTGTTTCACCGGAAGTTTTTGCTTCTACTTTGAGCGTATCTCCCACAAATCTGTCCGGACTTCCATAAATTTCCAATTCGTCCAACTTCCAAGGAGCTTCTAACACTTTATACTCTTTTGTTATCGTTTTCTTTCTGCCGTCCACATCTTTTATATCAACATAAATCGTATAAATACCTGACTTTTTCGGATACCACTTTTCTGTCCGATTAGAACTTCCAAGTTCCTGAATAATTCCCCATTCCTTTCCCCAGTCATCATCTGCCGCACCTTTTTTCCAAACAAATTTATACTGTAAGCCTTCCGTATCTCCTGAAACTCTCGCTTCAATAGGTATCTTTGTATAAATCTGCTCTTCTATCCCTTCATTAACAACAACCTCTTCCGGATTCCATAATTGCGTAGCAACAAAATAATCTAAAGACTTTGTTCTGGTTTTTCCATCTCTATCTTTTACATCAACATAAATTTTATAACTTCCGCTTTTATTCGGCGTTTTCCATACTGCTGTATTTTTCTCAGAAAATTCTTGGATTACTCCCCATTCTTTCCAGTCATCTTTTTGCCACACAAACTTATATTGTAGGCCTTTTGTATTACCACTTGTTTGTGCCTGAATTTCTACTTCATTTTCTTTTTTCTGAACATCTTCCGGAGTTGTTTTTATTGCTTCATATTTCCAGTTTACAGGAATAATCTCATATGGAATTCTTTTAGTTGTTGTTATTCCATCTGCATCTTTTATATCAACATAAATTGTATATTTTCCTGTACTTTTTGGCTGCCATACCGCTGTATTTTTCTTTGAAAGATTCTGAATGATTCCCCATTCTCGCCAATCATCTTTTTGCCATACAAATTTATATTGAAGCCTTTCTGTCTCTACCGAAGTTTTTGCCGTAATGGTTATCGGATCGCTATATTTTTCCTGCGGCGAAGAATAATCTGTTACTATTTCATTATATTTCCAAATATCCGTTTTCACATTATATTCTTTACTTTTTGTGATTACGTCTCCGTCCTGATCTTTTATATTAACTACAATAGTACATTTCCCTAAACCATCAGGTGTAAAAGATACCTCATTTTCTTCTGAAAAATCTCGAATTACTCCCCATTCTTTCCAGTCATTTTTCTGCCATACATATTTATATCGCAATCCTTTTTTATTTCCTGATAGTTCTGTTGAAATCGTAACTTTTTTATTTTTCTTTAATTCCGTTCCTTCCGGGAGCAAATCATTATAGTCCCACTTATTCTTCACAACTGAATATGCTTCACTCAAACTTTCCGTCTTTTTTCCCGGTTCTTTTACGTCGACATATATGTAATATTTTCCTGAAGTTTTTGGCTGCCATTTCACTGTTTTTTCATTAGAGAAATCTTGAATCACTCCCCATTCTTTCCAGTCATTTTTCTGCCATACATATTTGTATAACAAATTTGTATTTTCACTTTCTACATCTGCCGAAATATTAATATTCTCCGAAACCTCCTGTGGCGATGCTTTATCAAACTTTATGTCTTGTAATTTCCACTCCGTTTCATTTGCTTTTTCTACTGTTTCGTTCTGTAATCTGTTATCCTGTGCATAACTTAAATGTCCCATTGTTGTAACACACAAAGCAACAGCCAAAACAAAACTAATCGCCTTTTTCCCCATATTTTTCACCTCTATTGAATATTAAATACTTTACTGACTGTTTTTACATTCCCTGCCGCATCTTTCACGTCTACTACCATCGTATATTGTCCTTTTCCATTCGGTTTCCATGACATTTTTTCCTGTCCGCTAAAATCCTTTATCACTCCCCATTCCTTCCAATTATTCTTCTGCCATACATATTTATAAGTAAATCCGGTTGTGTTTCCCTGAATAATCGGTTTAATCTCTAGTTCTCCATTCTGATTTTTATTCACAGAAATTTCATTATATGTCCATTTTCCTACTTTTACCTGTATTGTTTTTGTTTCTGCTGAAGCATTTCCCTGTTTTACATCAACGCATATTGTATATGTGCCCTCTTTTTTGGGTATCCAATCTACATTGTTTTTAGTCGAAAGGTCCTGAATCACTCCCCATTCTTTCCAGTTATCTTTCTGCCATACAAATTTATATTTTGTATTATTATTGCTTCCTCCGACCAGCGCTTTTATGTTTACTTTACCTCCTACGTTTTGGTTTGTATTAGGCTGTAGTTGTATTGTTATCTCCCCTGTATTTTTTATTGTAAATATTTTAGGATAACTCGTTGTAACACCATCACTATCTTTCACGTCCACATAAACTGTATACGTACCACTTTTTTTCGGTGTCCACTCAGCAGTATTTTTTGAAGAGAGTTCCTGAATTACTCCCCATTCTTTCCAGTTATCTTTCTGCCACACAAACTTATATCGTAATCCTGCCGCATTTCCGTGTACTTTCGCTGTTAGTTTTATTTTCTCTCCTGCTATCTGAGGTAACTCCTTGTCTGCGGCAATTTCCGAAAATGTCCATTTTCCTTTTTGAACTTGATATTTCGCTGTTTTAGTCGCTGAATTTCCCCTGTTGTCCTTTATGTTTACAATAATTTCACAATCTCCCGATACTGTCGGAACCCAGTTTACTGTATTTGAGGTCGAAAAATCTCGGATTACTCCCCATTCTTTCCAGTTATCTTTCTGCCACACAAATTTATACTGTAAACCTACATTATCTTCAGTAATATTTCTCATATTCTGCGTAATCTTAATTGTATTCCCAATTTCTGCACCATTTGGACTGAATACTGTGTTCTGAACTTCCCATGCTTTTTCTACAATTTGATAAGTCAGCCTTCTTGTAGCAACAAATCCATCTCTGTCTTTTACATCTACAATAAGTTCATAAGTTCCTGCTTTAGTCGGTGTCCAAACTGCATTATTTGTGGTTGAGAAATCTTTTATTACTCCCCATTCTTTCCAGTTATCTTTCTTCCACACAAATTTATATTGTAATCCTGAAGTCGTTCCTTTTATATCTGCCGATAAATTAATCTGCGTTTTCAATGCACTTGGGGATTGAATACTTGTTTTCACCCCTGAGTAACTCCAATTTTTAATTTGATATGGAATACTCACGGTAATCACTTTCCCTGACGTATCTTTTACATCAAGCAAAATCGTATAGTTTCCTTCTGATTTAGGCAGCCATGTTGCATAATCTGTGGAAGAAAAATCTTTCAGTACGCTCCACTCGCTCCAATCATTTTTCTGCCATACAAATTTATATTGTAATCCTGTTTTATTTCCACTTATATTCGCACTTACCTTTATAGAAGTATCAAACAATTGCGGAGAAGAAAGGTCTGTATCAATTCCGTTTACTGACCATGTTGTTTTTCCTTCCGACACAATCTTCAAATAGTCCGAACTCAAATACGCATACATATTTGAAAAATTATATACGCCGCTGCTTGAATTAATTCCTGTTCGTCCACTGTTCAATACAGGTTCACTCTGTATTTTATAGAACTTGTTCACAGGATTCTTATCCAAAATCAGAAAAGAACAGTTCGCATTTTTCTTCGTTTTATAAAATGCCGTCGAAGAAGTTGTACTTTCTTTTCTTACGTTTACTACATTTGACGGATAAATTGTGTCTTTAATACCAATCGTATATTTATAGGCATCTTTATTTCCACCATTTCCATCTAACAGCCATGCCATCGCCGCTGCTTTCTCTCCCCAATATGGATCGGAAGCATATTTTACATTCATTCCACTCGCTTTATTTCCTAAAAAAGCGCCGTAATGTTTCCAGTTCTGCGGATTCAGATATTCTTTCGACAACCATTTTTCGCCGTATTCTTTAATACACTGAGATACACTTTCAAAATAGTTTGCACTTTCTCCCGGAGATGAATCTACTGCATTTAAACCAAATAAGTTATTTTTTGTTTTTGCAATATTACTTGTTCCCCATGCACTTTCATTTGCCGCTATTCCTGCCATCAAAAGTGCATTGGCTCCATATGTATTTTGATTTTTAACAAAATCGTCTCCCGTGTTACGCATTTTCGATGTAGAAGTTACTTTGTTATTCAGTAAAGTATTGAAACTACTTTCATTGTAACCGGATTGACTTCTTAACGGAAGATATTGAAAATAATTATAAAATGGGTTATTTGGATTTACGGAATGTGATCTTGTCTTATTATTGTAATCATCAATCATATTTCCGAAATTGGATTCCGTATAAAAATAGTGCCCATCATAACTGTAGTAGTTTACCCCTGTTTTTAAATAAGATGGTGCAGGACCATTGTCTAATGTACTTCCCGAACCCGCATTATTAATGTTCGTAGCAATTTTGTGATACAAACGATTGTTGGATACATAATAATAACTGAGTGATTTAGCGCTGGACTTATTTACAATCTGTACTTCTCTTGCGTTGACTGTACCAATCACTCCCGCTAACATAAATCTGACTTTTCCACTGCTTGTTTTGCCGAGATATGCAGCATCTGCCGCATACGGTCCATAAGTATACCCGGCAACTCCTGTTTCCTCCTCAGTATAGTCCGTTGTCTGCCCCGAAGATTTCGTATTGAAATTGACAATCTGTGGAGTAGCCGCATAAAAAGAAACATCTTCTTCTACTATACCGCTTTCTTCTTTTGCCTGGTTTACATTTCCTTTGGCATCTACTTCCCGGTAATTTTCCGCTGTAACCGGATTTTCTCCCTGAAAACTCATTTCTTCGCTCTGTTCTTTTTCAGAAAGAGTATTATCCTCAGCATATCCCGAAATCCCATTAAGACTTCCGGCAATTAACACGGCCGTAAGAATTCCCGCTATAATCTTTTGCCCTATCCTCTTTATCATCTGTACCTCTCCCTTTCTGTTTCACCTAAAACAACTTCTGTGGATACACTCCCTGTTCCACAAGATTTTTAATTGACGTTACTACAAATTCTTTATCTTCTTTATAAGTTACTCCGAACCATTTATCGTGAGACTTCAATACTTTTACATCTATTTTTCCCTCTTCTAAAAGTCCGCCGATAATGGTAGGAAGAAGATATTCTGCTTTTAAGTTGCCCTCTTCCACATTTTCGAGAAATTCTTCAAAACCGCTTTCAAGCACCTTGAAGAAATCCCTATGTAGCCCCCACATATTCATGGATACCGGAGAATGCACATTGACCGGAGTGATACCGTCTTCTGTTCTGATTCCCGCACCAGTTTCTGTTTCCTCAATATTGGAAGTTTCAACGATGTCCGTCAGCATTCCGTTTTCATCAACCTTACAGATTCCCCGCGTAACACCGCCATTCTCGCTCAGCGTATTTCCTAACACAAATCCAATCATGGAAGCCTGCACTTTTTCGCTTTCCGGTTTTTCTTCCGTCAAGTATTGATAAGCCTCTCTGTATGCTTCTTTTCCATAGTAATCGTCTGCATTGATAACTAAAAACGGTTCATTCACTACATCTTTACAGCATAATATAGCCTGTCCCGTTCCCCACGGTTTTGTTCTCTCAGAAAATCTTCCCCGGAATTTCTCAGGAATGTCCATAAGTTCCTGATAAGCATATGCCACTTCAATTTCTTTCTCAATTCTGCTTCCGATAATTTCTTTAAAATCTTTTTCCAAATCTTTTCGGATAACGAAAACCACTTTGTTAAATCCTGCTTCTCTCGCATCGTAAATTGAGTAGTCCATAATGATTTCTCCGTTTGGACCTACCGGTTCCAACTGTTTAATTCCACCGCCAAATCTGCTGCCAATTCCCGCCGCCATAATAACTAATGTTGCTTTCTTCATCTTTATAACCTTTCCTTTATTATCCTAATATTTTTCTAACTATAGTTTTATCATAATTCAAGAGAGCATTCCACAGATTTCTCTATAAAATGCTCTCCAAATTTTTCCTTCTAGTCTTCCAGTTCTTCTTCCACAAGGCGAGCCATTGCTTCTAATGCACTCTCTTCATTTTTTCCTTCACAAATGATTTCGATTTCATCTCCCTGCTTAATGCATGCCGCCAAAACACTCAAAACACTTTTTGCACTTCCTGTTGTACAGCCCACATGAAATGTAATTTTGCACTCCTCAAACTCTGCTGCTCTTCTGCAAAACATTCCCGCCGGTCTTAAATGAAGTCCTGTCGGATTATTTATTTTCACTTTTTTGCTAACCATTCACTTCTCCTTTCTTTTGGAGTAACTATTTTTGTTCTCCTGTGAGAACTACCGGAACCGTCACATTTCCAACAAGCGTACAGCCCGGTGGAAGTTCTGCCTGCAATGGAACCGTTATCGTTCCTGCCGTCGTATATTTTCCTAAATCCACATATACTTTCGGCGCTTCTGCCAGTTTTTCCAATGCCGCTCTCGAACCTTTGACCTGAATTTCTATGTTCTCTACCGTTCCTATATTCGCCTTCAGTCCCGCCAGTGTGTTTTCCAAAATAACATTGTTACCCGGAATACTGAATGCTTTTGTTCCATACCTCTCAACCGAAACCGTCACGATAATTGTGCCGGCCGTGTCATCAACCAGTTTTACTTTCTTCGGCAGATATTTGCTCACATCTACTTTGACTTCTGTTGTCTCCGAAATATCGTTCAGTTTCAACGCTCCTGACGGAATATCAATGATATCTAACTCTTTTAATACGCTTTCTTCTCCTGACACAAGAATCTTCTTCGGTTCGTAGAAAATATTGCCCAGAGTATATCCCGACGCGGTGTTGATGTCGGACATATCAAACCGCAATGGAACTTCTTTTGTCTTTAGCACTTCAATATCAACTTTGACTCCTTCTTTTCCTAAATTGCTGTCAAACAGAGCCTGATCGATTACTTTTTCATTTTCATCATACAAAATCAGTTCCGCATCTACCTGTCCACTGGAAGAAATTCCCGATACATTCGCCTTCGCCACAACTTTCTTTACTCTGTTAATCTGTGATTCACCGCCTGCCAGAGTGATGAATTCCGGATTTGCCGTCATGCTTCCGATGACATTTCCATCTCGCGGCGTTCCGATTGTTGTTACGCTGATTGGAAATTTCTTATTCGTACTTGCTTCTATTTCAATATCAATATTTTTCGGAGTGGTATACGCACTCTGGTATTCTCCCTCAAATCCCTGTATCGTCACCTCTGTAGGTAAAGTCGCCTCTGTAAGGGAGTTTGTCACCCTGTCTTTAATATCGGCGGTCACAATAATATCCGACGGTTTAATCTCGGAAAGCACTTTACGTCTCGCACTCACCGTTACGTTTACCGTATCTTTATCATCTACGATTGTATATGTGCTGGACTTTGACGTAAATATTTCCTCATGCAATACCTTTACGGGAATGTTTCTGAAAGTAACTTCACCGATTGGGTCATCAATGTTAACAACTAAAAGCCACAACACAATCGCAAAAAGAAGTGACAAAACTTTCAGACCGAAGTTATTTTTCAATCGTTCTCTCATTTTTCGCCCTTCCTTTCCACAGCCTTCTCAATCCACGTTTTTTCTCCTCGTCCGTTTTTTTGCGGATTTGGTTTAATTTTTCCGTGAGTTGTCTTTCATTTACATGTCTTACAATTCTTCCTCCCTGCGCATATGATACTGCTCCCGTCTCTTCTGAAACGACAATAATCAGCGCATCGCTGACTTCACTCATTCCTACCGCCGCACGATGCCTTGTTCCCAAATCCTTACTCAGATTACGGTTATCAGACAGCGGCAGATAGCATGTTGCCGCCACAATTCTGTCTCCTCTTACAATAATGGCCCCGTCATGCAGAGGTGTATTGTGTTCAAAAATATTAATCAGTAACTGACTGGAGACAACACTGTCCAATCTTATCCCCGTTCTCTCATATTCTGTCAGTTGAATTGCATCTTCCACAACAATCAGCGCTCCTGTTTTTA
Organism: Lachnospiraceae bacterium; assembly: GCA_902381685.1. Classification (GTDB taxonomy): domain Bacteria; phylum Bacillota; class Clostridia; order Lachnospirales; family Lachnospiraceae; genus Faecalimonas. The sequence continues at coordinate 1,607,409 of LR698958.1, forward strand.
CTTTCGCCATCTCAAATGTTGCCGTCACAATTCCTTCTATTGTTTCCTGACTGAATTTTTCTTTTTCCTTTGACTTGTCAAACGGAACAACCGCACTTAATAAATTTCTCTCCCCCAATTTTTCAAGCGCTCTTCTAAGTTCCGGCTGAAATACAACGACTGTCACTGTCGCTAAAACCCCTATCGAATTTTTCACAAGCCACAATATCGTGTTCATCTGAAATATTGCAGCGACGGAAATGAATACGGCAAGCACAAGCATTCCCTTTAACAACATCCATGCCTTTGTGTTTTTAATCCAAAGTGCTATCTCATATACGACAAAAGCGATAATAATAATCTCAACTACGTCCGTCACCGTTATATGAGGCACATATGAAAAGTATTCGTCAAACAACTGTGCTATCCATTCTTTCATCTCGTCACCTCCCCTTTGTAATCTTTCTTATGTTCCACAGAAATTTATTCTACTTTTTCATTAATTCCTGTTCAATGATTTTGTCTATGTCCGCCTCCCCGGTCAACTGCAGTCTTCCGGTTGCGCTTCTATTGTCCGCCGTATCCGTCTCCTGACGTCTGTTAATTCTTTTTACCTGTTTCTCTGGTGCGGAAACGGAAACTTTCGGTAATGCTTTTACATAATAATAGTATTCGTCATCTTCAAACTGTAAATACTCCGTTCTCGCATAATCAACTGAAAACAGCATCAATTCCAGTCCAAAGCCGATAACTGCTGATATAACGCTTCCAATTATAAGCGAAGCGTAATGAACTTCCACGTCCAGAGCAACACTGCCCACTACCATAACAATGATATAGGCAACCGCTCCCGAAACAATTGCAATCTCCCATGAACGGTCGATTGATTTTCTGCGTATCGCATATACGATAAGCAGACAAATCGCTATCGCAACAATAACTGCCCAGAGTTCTTTGCTCTGGAAGATCTGTTTTGAAAATGTACCGACAACGGTCATCATTCCGCCTTTGCTCGCCCCTGTGATTGTTGTGGAAAACGTCTTGGCAAATTGAATTAGAAAATACACTATCGTCCCACAGATAACCGGAACAATATAAACCGGTGTTCCTGCCAATCCGTAAGCAATCGGAATAAGCATAGGTACTTTAAACGCAAATGCTATCGGCGTAAGCAATAAAATAATTGCCTTCTTCGGTGTAAACCGAAAATAAAAAATAAACATTAAAATAATTATTCCCGCAGTAATGAGGGCAATCCCCTCAGACAGCACAAACATATGAGCAAGCATAAGCCCCGCTGAAACAATTACCGTGACAATCATAGGAAGAAATGCACAGACAGCCGCCAACACAATTGAGATAATCGGTTTTGCCAGTTTTTCCATAAAACCGATGTTACTGCTAATCAGCAGAAAACTTGTTATTGCCACAACAAATCGTATTCCCTTATCTATATATGTTGAATACCCGGCATACAGTGATTGCAGTTTTTCTTTCCATTCCAGTAACCTACTCATCTATCTTATCTCCTTTTCATACATCTTGCTTAGTTGAATCAACTCACGGTTAAATCTCTTCACCCGCTTTCTTGCGTCTACATGTTTCTTCTTATAAAAATTGTGTGCCACAATTACTGATATGACAACTGTTGCAATATATCCGGCAAGAAGGATACCTCCCAGTATCAAAAATCTCAAAAGACTTGGATTTGCAAAAATCTCATCTAGAAAAATAAAAAAAACTGCTCCCGCCGTAATCGCATATCCGATTGTCGACCATATAACCATAATCCATGTATGCAGTCCTATATAATCTTTCTGATAATATCCGCTTATTTTAAAATCCGTCTGTCCTTCTTTTGATTCATACATTGCCATCTGAGTCATGAGTTTCACTCTTTTTTCATTTAACATTATATCACCTCAACACTCGTTTTCTTTCTTTGGCATTATGCTTTAGTATAGCATTAATCACAATCCTTGTCCAATACTTATAGTTAGGAAATACGTTTTTTCCGCACCGGATTTTTTCAGCAAAACGCTTATCGAGTGAATTGTGCTGCCCGTCGTATAAATATCATCTATAATTAGCACGTTTTTTTCCTTTATTTTCCGCGTCACTTCAAAAGCATTTTTCAAGTTTTTCTTTCTCTCTCTTCTTGAAAACTCCTTTTGAGGCACTGTATTTATTTTTCTTTTTACCAAAGTTGTGTCGACAGGCAGGCCGGTTCGCAAACCAATTTCTTTTGCCAAAATTTCTGCCTGATTAAAACCTCTTTTTTTCTGTTTTTTTCGATGTAAGGGAACGGGAACAATGACATCTATCTCCCACAGCCGAATTAACTTTTCAAAAGTTTTTGCCATTTCTTTTCCGTAAACCTCACCATATATGCGTCTGTTTTTGTACTTAAACGCATAAATAGAACTGCTCACCGGCATTTTATGGAGCCACAGACTTCTCCCCTGCTCATAGTCAAGTTCTTCCCTCTCGCAGTCATAACAAAGTTCTGCTTCCTCCAGCCGTATCGGTTTTCCACATTTTTTACATCTCGGTTCTCCGATTATCCCCACTTTTTTTCTGCATTCCGCACATATGCCCTGTTCACATATTTTTCCGCAAAATACACATACCGGCGGATACAGCCACTCCAATATTCTTTTTATCATGTTCCTTTACAGACTCTACTATCACATAAATTCCCGAATACGTTCCGCCAGACTCGTATACCGATTCTGTTCGTTTGTATTCTCTATCATCTCATAAAATGTACCGTCACTTCCCACCAGCGTCACACATTTCTTTGCTCTTGTAACCGCCGTATAAAGCAGATTTCGGTGATATAACTGTCTCGGTCCCTGAAGAAGCGGAATAATCACTGCCGGATATTCGCTCCCCTGAGATTTATGGATAGTTATAGCATATGCCAATTCCAGTTCGTCTAATAACTGAAACGGATAAGTCACTTTTCGCTTTTCATCATATTCCACTTCCAGCGTTTCGTTATATGTATTAATTTGGGTGATAATTCCCATATCCCCGTTAAACACACCTATACCTTTATCCACAACAAGACCGAATTTTGTAGAAATTTCCCACTCCAGTTGATAATTGTTCTTTATCTGCATTACCTTATCGCCTTCACGGAAAAGTTTTTCCCCATATTCTTTCTCCGCCTTCTTTTTTTCCGGCGGATTCATATACTGCTGCAAAATCTTATTGAGTCTCTCCACCCCCAAAAGCCCCTTCTTCATCGGCGTAAGCACCTGTATGTCATAGGGCTGTGCGTCCACATATTTGGGCATCTTTTTCTGCAGCAATGTAATAATGACACTGATTATTGTATTGGCGTCCTGCCGTTTAAGAAAAAAGAAATCCCTGCTTTTATTATCCAGAACTACTCTTTCTCCTCTGTTAATTTTATGGGCATTCATAACGATATCACTCTCTGTTGCCTGTCTGAAAATTTTTGTCAGACGCACAACCGGAAAACACTCTGACGCTATCATGTCTTTCAGTACATTTCCCGCTCCAACCGACTGTAACTGATTACCGTCACCGACTAAAATAATTCTTGTCCCAACGGTAACCGCACAGAGAAGTGCATACATTAGCGCTAAATCTACCATAGATACTTCGTCTATGATAATCACATCTGTTTCCAGCGGATTTTCTTCATTTCTTCCAAAGCCGCCCCTCTTTTCGCTGTCCTCCGGATTGCCGCTCACTTCCAAAAGGCGATGAATTGTCTGCGCTTCGTATCCTGTCGCCTCAGTCATTCGCTTTGCCGCCCTCCCCGTCGGTGCAGCCAGCGTAATGTCTAATCCCTCGCTCTCAAAATAATGAATCATTGCATTGATTGTCGTCGTTTTTCCCGTTCCCGGTCCTCCGGTCACAATTAGAATTCCATGTTTTGTCGCTTCAATAACCGCTCTTCTCTGCATTTCATCTAAAATCATTCCCGTGTTATCTTCGATTTTATGCAGACGCCTTTCCACCATGCTCTCCGATATTTCTTCATGGATATCCAAATCATGGAGCATTTTCGCCGTATTCAGTTCCATATAATAGTATCCTGACGGATACACTCTGATTTGTCCCTCGTTTTCTTTTAAAACAACTTTCTTTTCCATAGATAAATCCATCAGATATTTTTCGATATCTTCAATATTTACTTCCAAAATCTCTCCCGCCTTTTTGAGCAGTTCCTCTTTCGGAAGATAAATATGACCGTCTGCCACACTTTGAAGGAGAGCATAAAAAATACCGCTGCGAATACGGAAATCCGAATCCGTGTGAATACCTATCCGCAATGCAATCTCGTCTGCTGTCTTAAAACCGATTCCCTGTATATCATCTGCAAGACGATACGGATTTTCCTCCAAAACACGGTACACACTGTCCTTATATTTTTTATATATTTTTGCTGCAAGTGTAGTGGAAATCCCATATTTCTGCAAATAAATCATTGCATTTCGCATCTCTTTCTTACCTTCCACCTGCTCTGCAATTTCCTGCGCTTTTTTCTCGCTGATCCCCTTCACTTCTGCCAGCCTTTCCGGTTCTTCTTCGATAATACGGATTGTGTCCTCTTTAAACCTTCTTACAATTCTTCCGGCAAGAGCGCTTCCCAAGCCTTTTATTGCCCCCGAACCGAGATATCTCTCAATCGAAAATAAATCTTCCGGCTCTTTTGCTTTATGCGAAAGAACCTGTAGTTGTACGCCGTATACTTTATGCGTTACATATTCCCCGCTCAGTTCCAGCATCTCTCCCTCGCTGATATAGTGAAAATTCCCCACACAGGTTAAATCGCCGTCCTCCGTATTAAATTGAAAAACAGTATAGCCGTTATCTTCGTTGCGGAAAACAATATGTTCCACATACCCTGTAACAACTTCCACCTCTTGTCTCCTCCTTGTTATAAAATCAGGATTGAAAAAGGCAAGGGATTAATCCCTCGCCATCTATTTACGCATCTTTTCTTCCACTCATAAATTCAACGAACTGTCCCGTTCCGATTGCAACTACTTTCATTGGATCTTCCGCAGTCATCGTATTGATTCCTGTTCTTTCTTCAATCAATTCTTCCAATCCTCGAAGCATTGCACCACCGCCTGTAAGGACAATACCTCTGTCCAAAATATCTGCTGACAATTCAGGTGGAGTTCTCTCAAGCACCCCAATAACTGCTTCTACAATCTGTCCTGTTGTCTCGCGGAGTGCTTCCTCCGTCTCTGAAGATGTCACTGTAACTGTTTTCGGAAGTCCTGTAACAAGGTTACGTCCTCTTACTTCCATCGTCTCATCTTCCACTAACGGATAAGTTGTCCCGATTTTAATCTTAATATCTTCCGCTGTACGCTCTCCAATCAAAAGATTGTGTTTCTTACGCATATAGCGAACAATCGCTTCATCAAAATCATCTCCGGCAATCTTAATCGATGTATTAACAACTGTACCGCCAAGAGAGATAACCGCTATATCTGCAGTACCCCCTCCTACGTCTACAATCATATTTCCACATGGTTTTGCAATATCGATTCCCGCTCCAATTGCTGCTGCTACCGGTTCTTCAATCAAATGAACTTCTCTTGCTCCTGCTGCAAAAGTAGCCTCTTCTACTGCTTTCTTTTCTACTTCTGTTACCCCACTTGGAACACAGATACTAATACGTGGTTTCTTAAATGTACGTTTTCCCATAGCCTTCTGAACGAAGTATTTAATCATTTTTTCTGTGACGGTATAATCAGAAATAACACCTTTTCTAAGTGGTCTTACTGCAACGATATTACCCGGAGTTCTTCCGAGCATCAATCTTGCTTCCTCTCCAATTGCTTTAATCACATTTGTATCTCTATCAAATGCCACTACAGACGGTTCTTTCAAAACTACACCTTTTCCCTTTACATACACGAGAATACTCGCGGTTCCTAAATCAATACCGATATCTATTGACATCTAAATTCTCCTTTCCAAAACTCATCTATTCTTATATCCTTTGTACTTGTTGACACTAAATCATCACATATGATTCTTATTATAATCAAAATTGTAATAAATGGAAAGACTTTTTTTCTATTTTTAGTTTTTCTTAAGGATTGCGTCAATATATTTTCCTGTATACGAGTTCGGATTCTTCGCAATTTCTTCCGGCGTTCCCGTTGCCACTACGGTTCCGCCTCTATCTCCCCCTTCCAAACCAATGTCAATAATGTAATCAGCCGTCTTAATCACATCTAAGTTGTGTTCAATAACAATAACCGTGTTTCCGTCTTCCGCCAGCCTTCTTAAAATCTCTGTAAGTTTATGCACGTCCGCAAAATGAAGTCCTGTTGTCGGCTCGTCCAAAATATAGATTGTCCTCCCCGTGCTTCGTTTACTCAACTCTGTTGCCAGTTTAATTCTCTGTGCCTCTCCTCCCGAAAGAGTAGTGGACGGCTGCCCCAAACGAACATAAGATAATCCCACATCGTAAAGTGTCTCCATTTTTCTTCTAATGGAAGGGACATTTTCAAAGAAGTGCATTGCCTCTTCCACCGTCATGTTCAACACATCATAAATGCTTTTTCCCTTATATTTCACTTCCAACGTCTCTCTATTATAACGTTTTCCGCCACACACTTCACACGGTACATATACGTCCGGCAGGAAATGCATTTCTATCTTTAAAATACCGTCTCCACTGCAGGCCTCACACCTTCCGCCTTTGACATTAAAACTAAACCTTCCTTTTTTATACCCTCTCGCCTTGGCATCTGCCGTCGCTGCAAATAAATCTCGAATCAAATCAAAAACCCCTGTATATGTTGCCGGATTGGAACGCGGTGTTCTTCCGATTGGAGACTGGTCAATATCAATAACCTTATCCAACTGCTCAACACCTTCTATTCTGTCGTGTTTTCCCGGAATTGTCCTTGCCCTGTTTAGTTCTTTCGCCAGTTTCTTATATAATATCTCATTGATCAGCGAACTTTTTCCCGAACCAGATACACCGGTAACACAGGTAAGAACTCCCAAAGGGATATCCACATCAATATTTTTCAGGTTGTTTTCTCTCGCACCGACAATTTTTAAAAATCCTGTTGGCTGCTTTCTTACTTCCGGCACCGGAATTTTAATACGTCCGCTCAGGTAAGCACCTGTAATGGAGTTTTTATTTCTCATAATCTGTTTTGCCGTTCCTACGGCCACAACTTCACCGCCATGCTCTCCCGCTTTTGGTCCGATATCTACAATGTAGTCCGCTTCCAGCATTGTATCCTCATCATGTTCTACTACAATGAGAGTATTGCCTAAATCTCTCAAATGTTTCAATGTCTTCAGCAATTTATCATTATCCCTCTGATGAAGCCCAATACTTGGCTCGTCCAAAATATATGCCACACCGACTAATCCGGAACCAATCTGCGTTGCAAGTCGAATACGTTGTGCTTCCCCTCCTGAGAGTGTTCCCGTTGCCCTTGCCAATGTGAGGTAATCCAACCCTACATCAATAAGGAAACCTGTTCTCGCCTTAATTTCTTTTAATATCTGTCCTCCAATCAATTCCTGTGTAGGTGTAAGTTCTAATGTATCCAGAAATTCCTGTAACTTTCCTATAGAAAGATTCGTCACTTCCGCAATATTCTTTCCCCCTACCGTAACTGCCAGCGCACTTTTCTTTAAACGCTGTCCGCCACACTCATGGCATGGTGTAATTCTCATAAAGGACTCATATTCCGCTTTCATTGTCTCAGAACCGGTTTCTCTGTAACGTCTTTCCACATTTTTAATGATACCCTCAAACGCCACGTCGTAGATTCCCTCACCACGCTGTCCCTTATAATATACTTTTACTTCTTTTCCATTTGTTCCATGAATCAAAATATCCTGTATCTCCTGAGGATAATCCTGAAACGGTGTATCAAGAGAAAAATGATATTCTTTTGCAAGAGCGTCCAATATAGCCCTCGTATAACTTCCTTTATCCGTGCATGACTGCCACCCCATAACTGTAATTGCGCCCTCATCAATACTCAGGCTTTTGTCCGGTATCATTAAGTCAACATCAAATTCCATTTTATAGCCAAGACCATAGCATACCGGACACGCACCAAACGGGTTATTGAACGAAAAACTTCTAGGTTCAATCTCATCAATACTGATTCCACAATCAGCACAGGAGAAACTCTGACTGAAGTGAATCTCCTCTCCTCCGATAACATCTACCGTCATCAATCCTTCAGCAAGTGACAAAACGCTCTCCACTGAATCCGTCAGCCTTTTTTCTATCCCCGCTTTAACAATCAGCCTGTCCACAATAATTTCAATATTGTGCTTAATATTTTTATCCAGAACAATTTCTTCTGTCAGTTCATACAAATTTCCATCTACGCGAACACGAACATACCCGCTCTTTTTCGCTCTCTCAAACAGTTTTTCATGGCGCCCTTTTCTTCCACGCACAACCGGTGCGAGCAACTGTATTTTTGTTCCTTCAGGCAGTTCGAGAATCTGGTCTACCATTTGGTCTACCGTCTGCTTTTTAATTTCTTTCCCACATTTATAACAGTGAGGAATACCAATTCTTGCATAGAGAAGTCGAAAATAATCATAAATCTCCGTTACTGTTCCAACGGTAGAACGCGGATTTCGGTTTGTCGATTTCTGGTCAATGGAAATAGCCGGAGAAAGTCCTTCAATGCTCTCCACATTCGGTTTCTCCATCTGCCCCAAAAACTGTCTCGCATATGACGAAAGCGACTCCATGTACCTTCTCTGTCCTTCTGCATAAATCGTATCGAAAGCAAGAGAAGATTTTCCCGAACCGCTAAGTCCCGTCAATACAACCAACTCATTTCTCGGAATATCCACATCTATATTTTTCAAATTATGCTCATTTGCACCTCTGATTTTAATATATTGTTTCTGCTCTGTTTTCTTAGCCATTTTATACTCCTAACTTTCTATCTCTTGTAATTGTTTCTTTAATTCCACCAATTTATCCCTCACTTGAGCCGCCATCTCAAAATTCAACTCCGCTGCCGCCTTTTTCATCTGTTTTGTCATATCTTTAATCAGTTTTTCCAGTTCTGATCTGCTCATAGATTCAGGATCCTTTTCCATTTGCAACTCTTCTGATGCAACTTTCTTGGAAATGCTTATTAAATCTCTGACTGCTTTCTTTACCGTCTGCGGTGTAATTCCATGCTCTTCATTATATGCCATCTGCACTTTTCGTCTTCTCTCGGTTTCCCTGATAGCATTTTTCATGGAATCCGTCATCGTATCCGCATACATGATAACATGACCTTCCGCATTACGGGCAGCACGACCGATTGTCTGGATAAGCGATGTCTCTGAACGCAGAAACCCTTCTTTATCTGCGTCCAATATAGCAACAAGCGTAATCTCAGGAATATCCAGCCCTTCTCTCAACAGGTTAATTCCTACCAGAACATCAAAAACGTCCAGACGCATGTCTCTTATAATTTCCGTTCTCTCCAAAGTATCAATATCGGAATGCAGATATTTTACACGAATTCCCAATTCTCTCATGTAGTCGGTCAAATCTTCCGCCATTCTTTTCGTCAGAGTTGTCACCAACACTTTATTTTTCTTCGCAATCTCTTTATTTACTTCACCTACTAAATCATCAATTTGCCCTTCCACTCCTCTGACTTCTACTTCAGGGTCTAAAAGTCCTGTCGGTCTGATAATCTGATCTGCCCTTAACAACTCATTTTTCTCTTCGTACTCACCCGGTGTTGCAGAAACGAATAAAATCTGATTGATTTTGCTTTCAAACTCCTCAAAATTTAATGGACGGTTATCTTTTGCTGACGGGAGTCGAAAACCATAATCTACCAATGTTGATTTTCTCGACTGGTCTCCGGCATACATTCCTGCAATCTGCGGAATTGTCTTATGAGATTCGTCTATCATAATGAGAAAATCGTCTGGGAAATAGTCTATCAATGTATGTGGGGGCTGTCCTTCTTTAAGCCCTGTCAAATGTCTGGAATAGTTTTCAATCCCTGAACAAAATCCGGTTTCTTTCATCATTTCTATATCAAAATTCGTTCGTTCTGAAATTCTCTGTGCTTCCAGTAATTTATCTTCCCCTTTAAAATAGCGTATTCTCTCTTCCAATTCTTCTTCAATTGCCTTCGTTGCCTTTTCCATATTTTCTTTGGAAACAACGTAATGGGACGCCGGAAAAATTGCCACATGGTTCAACACATTTTTAATTTCTCCTGTCAACACATCTATCTCTGTAATACGCTCCACTTCGTCTCCAAAAAATTCTACTCGAATGGCATATTCTTCTGAAATTGCCGGGAATATTTCCAACACATCTCCCCTGACACGAAACGTCCCACGTTTAAAATCTATATCATTTCTGTCATACTGTATCTCAATCAGTTTTGCCACTACTTCATCTCTGTCTTTTATCATTCCCGGACGAAGTGAAATTACCATCTCCTGATAATCGATCGGTGAACCTAGTCCATAGATACAGGAAACACTCGCCACAATAATGACGTCCCTTCTCTCAGAAAGTGCTGCCGTTGCTGAATGACGTAATTTATCAATCTCGTCATTGATAGAAGAGTCTTTGGCAATATATGTGTCTGATGATGGGACATAAGCCTCTGGTTGGTAATAGTCGTAGTAGGATACAAAGTATTCTACCGCATTGTTCGGGAAGAATTCTTTAAACTCCCCATAAAGTTGGGCTGCTAAAGTTTTATTGTGGGCGATAATTAATGTAGGTCTATTCAGTTGTTGAATGACATTTGCCATCGTAAATGTCTTACCTGAGCCGGTAACACCAAGAAGCGTCTGGCACTGATTGCCTTCTTTAAAACCTTTTACAAGCTGCTCAATTGCTTGTGGCTGGTCACCGGTTGGGGCGTATTCTGATATTAATTCAAAATGATCCATGTAGTTTCCTCCTGCCATCTATTCCACCCTCCCATCAATACTTAAATCTATACTTTGCGCAAAAACTTCTATCAGCCAGTCTTCTGATCCCCGTCCTATATCTGCTTCAACAATTATATCGTTTTTCAACGGAACTCTATACAACTTCAACTTCCGCGCTCGTTCCTCGGAATCAATAAAAAAAGGAGAATCAACTTCACCAAACAAGTAAAAATCACCTTGTATTACCTTACAATTGGAACAATGATTTGCCAAGTATGAACTTTGGATTGTCTTAGAATATGATTCATAATATCCATATTTATCCTTCAAATAATTTAACACCTTCTCTGGCAAAGGATAAATGTGTGAAGCAATATGTATTTCATCATCTTCAAAACTCCATGCTTTCTCATCTCCATATAGTTCTGGATTACAGACATCAAAATATTTTTTTACTCCATATCCAATGACCTGGGTCAAATTTCTACATTTAAAACACGTATGAAGCCCTTCTACAACATAGAAATAATCGCACAAAATGTAAACTTGCTCTTTATCACCAAGAATCCATTTTGTAAATTTGTGATAATCTTTTCGCTTTTCTACATACCACTTTTTTAATTGTGGATTCCATTTTGCACCTAAAACTTTAGCTTCATCTTTTTCCTCATAAGGTACTTTTAAAATTAATGCCATTTTTATATCCTCCCTAATAAACTAAAAAATCACAAACACCTTCCCATCTCTATTTCTGTACCACCCTACTAAAATGCAATTTTTATCAAATAAAACTTTCATCTTAACTCACTTCCATTGCACTTCCAAATTTATTACTCCGATAATTCTTTTTCAATCTCTTCAATCGTAGGCAAACTGCTCTTAAATTCTTCCCGCAACACCTTCGTCAATTCATACCGTGCAATTCCAATTGGCTGTGATACATTGTCTAAAGAATATTCTGCCACAACATCATCTTTATCTTTACAAATAAGAATTCCTATTGTCTGGTTATCCTGTTTTGATTTCATATTTTTATTAACTGCTGTAACATAAAAATTTAATTTTCCTGCGAACTCTGGTTTGAATTTTTCTGTTTTTAATTCTATGACCACATAAGAATGTAAACGAACATGATAAAACAATATATATATGAAAATCCTGTTCCGAGTTCCAAAAGAAATTGCGTAATCTGATTTACTAATGCATCTTCCAACTCTTTTTCATCATACTCTTCACGCAATGTAAGAAAGTCAAAATTATATGGATCTTTCAACGTTTGTTCCGCTAAATCGGACTGTGGAATAGGAAGTTTCACTTGAAAGTTTGTAATTGCCTTTCCTTGCCTCTCATATAAATTAGAATCTATTTGATGTTCTAGAACATTCCTGCTCCAATTATTATCCATTGTCTTTTGTACATAAAACAAAGCTTCATTTATATCTTTGCATTTATACATAATCCGTTGATTATGTCCCCATGGTATGCTTTTCACCATTTTTTCTACCATTTCAAATTTGCTTACAACTTGTAAGCACTTTGCATTGTCATTATAAAATTTATACCAAAATCGAATACTTCGCAAATTTTGAGCAGAAAACCCAGACATTCCGGGAAAAGTTTTCTGTAGGTTTTTACTCATCACACTTAAAAAGGCATCACCCCATTTAGCATTTTCTTGTTTATTTACGATGTCCCTTCCTAGTTCCCAATATAAATCTAATAACTCATAATTTATTTTAACAGAAGCTTTTATCTGGCTTTGCTTTATTCTCTTTTTCACCTCATTGATCCAATGTCTATATTCCTCTGTCACAATAAATCCAACCTCTCTATTGGCCATTTAATCTTCCTCTCATTAGTATTTCCACTTTTTATTTTTTGTGTCAAATTCCATTTATCCGCCTCGTATCATCTAATCTTTGTATTTTCCCATTAGGTACATCTTTCCATGTTTGTAATCCCATGTGTTGCTTTTCACTGTCTGCTCTAGGTGAATCTACTCCCCATCTGCAAATGTTTTTTCAAATGATAATTAATAGTATGCGTTTCTACATTTTTTCCCATACACAAATATACACACTCTCAAAACAACTTTTTTAAAACAACTTGCAAATACACCTTAATGAAATTTCCTCTTGCGAACACAAAAACAATTACCTCTATGTACGAATCAGGCCACCTGTTCATCTATTTTTACCTGTTTCATCTAGTATTATTCTGTCCGCATAGACCACTAAAACAACGTTAAAATCTACAAAACAGCACTCAATACACTCATTTTCCGCCTTATAAATAGTAATTCCCGAAATACTCAACTGCATTATCGGGAAAGGCATCATAGCATTTTTATTGCCGCTCTCAAAGAACAAACGTTCTTATTCCATTTTAGCCTATGTGCTGTTTAGTGTCAACTTTTCTTTTTAAGATTTTCTTTGCTTCTCACGCATAACTATACAAATCTTGCTCTTCTATTCCATAAGTTGTCTCCTTTAGCGTAGTTAAATTATTATTGTTTTGTAAATTTAGATATAGAAAAAGGGCTCTAAAATAAATGTTGGGGTGGATGATTTTAAATTAATCATCTATCCCAGCATTTTTCATTTATAATAAAAAGAAAAACCTCCCAGTGCCAGTCATCACACAAACCACTAGGAGGTGCACATATTATGCATAGTCATTATACCAACAAACTTTTAAATATTGAAGATGTAATTATCAAAAAAATTCATCACGCCGATACTTTTTTGAAAATCTATTTAGAAACCAACCCTCATGAACAGGTCTGTCCTTGCTGTGGTTCCACTACAAAACGTATTCATGATTACCGTTATCAAACTATTAAGGATTTACCTTTTCAGTTGAAACATTGCTATCTCGTTCTTCGCAAAAGGCGGTATGTATGCAAATGTGGAAAACGGTTCTATGAAAGCTATTCTTTCCTTCCTCGATACTTCCAGAGAACTGCAAGACTGACTGCTTTTATTGCTACTTCTCTGCATAACTCTCAAAGCATCAAGGAGACTGCAAGACAGGCTAATATTTCTACTGCCACTGTTGGAAGGGTTTTAAATACGATCGCTTACTCCAGAAGAAAGTTTTCCACTTCCATATCTATTGATGAGTTCCGTGGAAATGCTTCCACCGGTAAATTCCAATGTATTCTGGTTGATCCGGTAAAGCATAAGGTTCTAGACATTCTTCCTGACAGGCAATATAGTCATTTGGTGTCTTACTTTTCTTCTATTCCTAAGGATGAAAGACATCGAGTAAAACACTTTGTTTGTGATATGTGGAAACCATACATAGAGCTGGCGTATTCTTACTTTCCGAATGCCGAAGTCATTATTGATAAATATCACTTCATTAGACAAACCACTTGGGCTATCGAAGGAGTACGTAAAAGATTGCAAAAAACAATGCCTGCACGTCTTAGAAAATATTACAAACGAAGCAGAACACTGATCTTAAGCAGATATAATAAACTCAAAGACGAGAATAAGGCAGCCTGTGATTTGATGCTTCTATATAACGATGACCTGCGAAGAGCTCATTATTTAAAAGAAAAATTTTATGAACTCTGTCAGAATACTAAGTATTCCGAACAGCGAAAAGACTTCTTCGATTGGATTAAAATGGCCGAATCTTCTGGATTAAATGAATTTGAGAAAGTCGCCAAAACCTATCGTGCATGGTCTAAAGAAATCCTAAATGCTTTTAAATATGCACATATCACAAATGGTCCAACCGAAGGTTTCAATAATAAAATAAAAGTTCTGAAACGAACCTCATACGGTATCAGAAATTTCCAACATCTCAGAACTCGCATTTTTCTTATAACCGATTAATTTTAATAGACTGGCACTTGAAGGTTTGTTTGCCATGCAATAAAACAGGTTCTACTACATGGCAACACTAAAATACCTTTAAACACAACAATGGAGCGGGATTTTTAAAATCCCACCCCAACTATTGACTTAGAACCGTTATACTCTTTCACACTGTTTTTCCATAAACACAAAAAAACATCGCAAATATAATTTGCGATGTTTAAAAGGCGCCAACCAGATTTGAACTGGTGATAGAGGTGTTGCAGACCTTTGCCTTACCACTTGGCTATGGCGCCATATTGAATTGTTTAAACCACAAGAAGTATCTTGTGGTTTAAATGACTCCTACGGGAATCGAACCCGTGTTACCGCCGTGAAAGGGCGATGTCTTAACCGCTTGACCAAGGAGCCTTAGTTCTTTTACTTCTTTCTTTAGTTGAAATCAACTCCCCAAGTTGGACTCGAACCAACGACAACTCGGTTAACAGCCGAGTGCTCTACCGACTGAGCTATTGAGGATTAATATTCAGTATGTCCGCCCAACTAAACTCACTTACGCTCGTTAAGCTTTGCGAACCACCCCGCACTAAGTTCATGCTTCCTTACCAGT
>LR698958.1:1622832-2219029 GCA_902381685.1 Lachnospiraceae bacterium
CATCATAGCATTTTTATTGCCGCTCTCAAAGAACAAACGTTCTTATTCCATTTTAGCCTATGTGCTGTTTAGTGTCAACTTTTCTTTTTAAGATTTTCTTTGCTTCTCACGCATAACTATACAAATCTTGCTCTTCTATTCCATAAGTTGTCTCCTTTAGCGTAGTTAAATTATTATTGTTTTGTAAATTTAGATATAGAAAAAGGGCTCTAAAATAAATGTTGGGGTGGATGATTTTAAATTAATCATCTATCCCAGCATTTTTCATTTATAATAAAAAGAAAAACCTCCCAGTGCCAGTCATCACACAAACCACTAGGAGGTGCACATATTATGCATAGTCATTATACCAACAAACTTTTAAATATTGAAGATGTAATTATCAAAAAAATTCATCACGCCGATACTTTTTTGAAAATCTATTTAGAAACCAACCCTCATGAACAGGTCTGTCCTTGCTGTGGTTCCACTACAAAACGTATTCATGATTACCGTTATCAAACTATTAAGGATTTACCTTTTCAGTTGAAACATTGCTATCTCGTTCTTCGCAAAAGGCGGTATGTATGCAAATGTGGAAAACGGTTCTATGAAAGCTATTCTTTCCTTCCTCGATACTTCCAGAGAACTGCAAGACTGACTGCTTTTATTGCTACTTCTCTGCATAACTCTCAAAGCATCAAGGAGACTGCAAGACAGGCTAATATTTCTACTGCCACTGTTGGAAGGGTTTTAAATACGATCGCTTACTCCAGAAGAAAGTTTTCCACTTCCATATCTATTGATGAGTTCCGTGGAAATGCTTCCACCGGTAAATTCCAATGTATTCTGGTTGATCCGGTAAAGCATAAGGTTCTAGACATTCTTCCTGACAGGCAATATAGTCATTTGGTGTCTTACTTTTCTTCTATTCCTAAGGATGAAAGACATCGAGTAAAACACTTTGTTTGTGATATGTGGAAACCATACATAGAGCTGGCGTATTCTTACTTTCCGAATGCCGAAGTCATTATTGATAAATATCACTTCATTAGACAAACCACTTGGGCTATCGAAGGAGTACGTAAAAGATTGCAAAAAACAATGCCTGCACGTCTTAGAAAATATTACAAACGAAGCAGAACACTGATCTTAAGCAGATATAATAAACTCAAAGACGAGAATAAGGCAGCCTGTGATTTGATGCTTCTATATAACGATGACCTGCGAAGAGCTCATTATTTAAAAGAAAAATTTTATGAACTCTGTCAGAATACTAAGTATTCCGAACAGCGAAAAGACTTCTTCGATTGGATTAAAATGGCCGAATCTTCTGGATTAAATGAATTTGAGAAAGTCGCCAAAACCTATCGTGCATGGTCTAAAGAAATCCTAAATGCTTTTAAATATGCACATATCACAAATGGTCCAACCGAAGGTTTCAATAATAAAATAAAAGTTCTGAAACGAACCTCATACGGTATCAGAAATTTCCAACATCTCAGAACTCGCATTTTTCTTATAACCGATTAATTTTAATAGACTGGCACTTGAAGGTTTGTTTGCCATGCAATAAAACAGGTTCTACTACATGGCAACACTAAAATACCTTTAAACACAACAATGGAGCGGGATTTTTAAAATCCCACCCCAACTATTGACTTAGAACCAGAAAAAGGACAGCCTTTCTGACTGTCCCCATATACCTGCATGTAAAGTTCTGTTTCATCAGTATAATTTTTTGAAATCAAAGTCAATATTTTCTCAGTGAAAACAAGGCTATATTACCATCTCCTGCTCTATCTCCACTCCATACTTCAAAATACATTCCTTTAATTCTTCCAGTTCCCCCGCTTTCATCTCTTCAAGGCTTCTTCTTTTTCTTTCCTCCAAATCAATCCCCGCATTTTTCCCGATTGCCTCAAGAAAACACTCCCTACCCATCTTATATGGTTTCAATTTAGGAAAAATTTTTTCCTTATTGAATAAGAAAATGCGAATACCACCGAAATCCATATCTCCCCAATGCAAAAATTCCACATTTTCATCTGTCAGTTTTGTGAGTTCGTTCAAAAATTTCACTTCTTTTGGCGAGAAAAAACCATGACAGTAAATATATAGCGTATCCTTTTCATATACCATATTTTCATAATTCGCCTTGTTCTCTATCGTCATAATTTTTCGTATATGTGGAATTGCTATCGGCTTAGAATGTTCCAATGTCTGTGAGTTGATAATTGTTCCATAATAAAAATCACTCGTATCAACTGTTTTACCTGTATCTAACCTATAAATAACTGTACCTTTCCACTCCAAGACTTGTGCATAGGAAAGAATTCCATAACTTTTTAAAATTTCTTCGTCTGTCATATCGTCCTTATCCGGCAAATCGGAATACATTCGCAAAATTCCAACCACTTTTGTTTCGTATTCCTTTTCAAATTTCTTGGAATTTTCAAGGACATTTGCACTGAAAATGCGTTTCCAAAGAGGATTTTGTATAGCTGCCATTCCCTGAAGACAGCGGAATAAGGTTTCATCTTCCATTTCTTTTACATTTTTCCCCTGTTTCAATCTGACCAAAAGAGAATTGTAGTAAGAATACAGCCAATTTGTCTCCGCCCGCGAAACTTCCGATAACAGATTTTCTATTTTTTCTATATATCTTCTCTGCTTTTCCAGAGAATCTTCAATTCCCTCTTTTTTGCAGAGAAGAGGAATAATGTCTATGGAATAGTGCATTTTGGTGATGTCTTTTCCCATATCTCTCCAATCGAACCGGATATATTTGTTTAAGCCCGCATCTCTCTCCATTTCTTCCGCCTGTTTCAACAGGTTCGCCATACCTCCCAGTTGATTTAAAAGCGACTGGTCTATGCAGGGGTGTTTTTCCCCCTGCAGCCGCCCGGCGCGATAGGAATCCACATTTGTTTTGTCAATTATCCACCGACTAAGCGTCAGCAATTTTTTCATGTTCCTCACCTTCAATCATTTTCAGATAATCGCCTTTGTCAATGTGCATCATGGAAATTTGATTTTGATGTCTGCGGAATCCGTATACGCTGTCCACATTTCTGATAAGTGACTGCAGACGCTCATCAGGCACGCAGACAATCAACTGTAGTTCCAGTTCTCTTGCATAATGAAGGCATACTTCACTTCTTTCCTTGTCCATTTTGGAAAATGCTTCGTCCAAAAGAACAAGGCGGATTTTTGAATCTCTGTTGCTCTGGTTCATATAGAGCATTGCAAATCCTGCAAGAAGCGCCACATATTTCGGGTTTTGTCCCTCTCCGCCGGAATCTCTTCCCGCCATATCATCAACCGCATTTTTTCTTATGTTTCCGTCCTCATCTTCAACCTGCTCATACATATTGAAATTGAGATAATTTCTATAATCGGCATAGCGCTCCATTTCTTCTTTGTAAACTGCACGTTTTCCGCTGTCCTCATCTCTCGGCGGCATGAATTTTTCCGTAAGCCTTAAAATCTGTGTCTCATATTTTTGATAAAATTCATCTTCTCCCAAACTTAACTGCCCTTCATATCCATGATTATCAAACACTTTGCTGTCCAATTCCGGTGCCATAAGCATTTCGTAAAATTGTCTGTTTTCATTTTCGGCGGGAAGAATATCTATCTGGTAAATACTGTCGGAGAAACGAATTTTTCCAAGCATTCGGTTTATCTCCCGTTTATGACGAAATGCCGCCTTAATTTCCCCGTGAATTGTCGCGATAACATTTTCCCGTAAAGTATGGTATACAAGATGATACTGCTGCTCAAACTCCGCTTTATATTTTGGTTCAAAGTCTTTTTTGCACTGTTCAAGCACTCTGTCGTACACATCGTTCTGAGGCTCTCTTCCTGTAAATCCATATGCAGAATACTGACGGTTAAATTCATCTCTGGCTGTTAAACGTTGTTCCGTTTCTTCCTCAATAGCCTTGTCCAGTTTTTCTAATTCTTTCTGTTTCTGCCTGCGGTAAGTATATTCATTTTTCGTTTCCAGTTCCCGCAATACTTCCTGCTCAAGTGCTTCGTTTTTGACATACCCCTGTAATTCGTCTTCCAGTCTGCTCTCCACTGTTTTCAGTTCTGTCTCCGCATTTCCCTGTATTTTAATACGCTCCAGATGTTCTTTGTTTCTCTTTTGCAACTCTTCACGAAGTGTCTCAATTTTTTCTTCCAACTGCCTTTTCATTTCTTTCAGTTGCGGCAAAAGCGTACCCGCATTTAATTCCTGTAACTCCCGAATCAGTTTCTCTTCTTTTTTATAGTAGTTTTCCAAATCTTCCGATGCTTTAGACATTTGAATCAATTGTTCCGCATTTTTATTGTTCAACTGCTCAAATGTTCTTGCTTTTTTCAGGCTGTCCTTCATCTGCCTGTCCGCCTTCAATTGTTTTTTTAAGAGGTACGCTTCATCTTCCAACTCCTGCAATTTCAACTTGGATACTTTTGTTCCGATACACGAGTAATCTCCGTAGTCTTTTTCTCTCAGGTGACGGAACATATAGTTGCTGTAAGAGTAGCAGTCCGGTGTAACACCTTCTCTGACTTCATGTAATTGCTCTATTGTTTCACATTTGACTATTCTTCCCAAATATTGTTTCAGGCATAAATCCACATAAGTTTCACTTGTTTTTACTGCCTCGTACAATGTATTTTCCCTTGCTTTCGGCTCATCTCTTTTAATTGCCGCTGTATTGATGAGATTGACTTCTTCAAATTCTCTTTCCCGCATTTTTCGGAAAATTGTCGCTGCCTCTAACGCATACTCCGGTGCGGTAACAAGACTGTATTTTATTCGTCCTAATCTTCCCTCGATTGCATTTTTCCATTTTTCATCGGTAATATCAAACAAATCCGCAAAGATTCCCACATGGATTGTTCGTCCATAGCGGTCACTTAACGCATTCTGCAATCTTGCTCTGGCCCTTTTCAATTCCTTTTTATATGGTTTTCTATCATTTTTTAAATCTTCGATAATTTCTTGTTTCTCGGCTAACTCTTTTTCTGTTTTTCGTATGCTGTACTGTAACTCCTGTAACTCTTCCTCAATATTTTCCAGCGTATCCTTCAAATATTTCTTCAGTTTTGTAAGAATTTCTTCCGTTACATTTCCTTCCGTAACCTCTCTTATTGTGTGTAATGCCGGATTTGAGAGATACGCGCTTATATCTTCATTCTCTTCCCATGCACTCAGTCCGTGAAGCACTGCTCTCCACTGAGCGGAACTTCCCGCCAAAATTTCTATCGTATAGCGTATTTCTTCCAATTCTTTTTCTTTCTGTCCATAATCACTCGCCCGAATCTGTGCCTCAATTTCCACCTTTTCTTCAAAACATTTATTCTCCTGTTCTTCTAAAATCCGGCATGTTTCCCCAATCTTTTCTACAGTATCAATAACAGACTCTAAAGTTTCCTTTTTTGACTGTAACTGTGCTTTGAGACTCTCTATTGTGATTACTTTCAATATTGCCTGTGTGCGAATGGCATCGCTCTTAAACTGAATCAGGTTCAGGTTGTGTTCCCTGATATTTTCAAGCAGTTGTATACGGTTTTCCAAATCTTCCACCCGTTCTTTAATTTCGCGATACGCTCCCAGTTGTTCACTGATCACAGACACCGTTCCTTCTTTACTTTTTGGAAACATATAATCTCGAATAAACTGCCCCGTTCCGTTTGTCATGCGAAGTGCAATGGCACTTTTTTCCATTGTCATAAAGCGTCCCGGCTCAATGTATCCTAAAATCACATCGTAAAGTGTATTCAGATACGATTCTTTTGACGGATACAGGCGGTTTACATCGCCTCTTCCCCGATTATCTTCTGATTCTTTTCTTCTCTCAATTAGTTTTTTTAATCGGGCAAGGGTGTACGGGCTTCCGTCCTCCGCTATATATCCGTCCTCGGCGAGTCTTCCCGAATGGCTGAAAAAACTATAGCGTTTCAATTCTAGGTCTTTTTTTCCTACCTCAAAAGCGACTCCGATACATGTCACAATATGGGTTGATCTGTCTTCCACTTCCAAGACAATTTGGGAACAAAAATCCATACCGTCACGGTTTGCCGTCCCATCTTTCTGCTCGCCCCTAAGATAACTTAAAACACTTCTTCTGTTTTTCGCATCGTCCGCCGCTTTATTTAAAAAGGAAGCCGCCACACTTCCGTATAGAATAACCTGAATTGCGTCCATAACCGTAGATTTTCCCGAACCGCTTTTGCCGCTGAACAGATTGACATATTCATGAAATACCAATTCTTTATGGCTGATCCCGCCCCAGTTATTCAATAACATTTTCGTAAAGATTTTCTTCGACTGTTTCATTCTCAACAATTTCCTCTCTGTATTCTTCCAACAGCGCATTGATATTTAATGAACTGCAATATAAATTAATCGTACTGTAAAGATAAATCGGTGTTGTATCTTCCACATCGCGCACTGCCCCCGGAAGTTCAATCATCTGATGTTTACTCAAAAGATAGAGTGCCTCATGCCACTCTGCCACTTTTAACTTCTTATTTAGAAGATTTGTATTTTTCCCGTACTCGCGGATTTCCTCCAACGTAGTTACCGTCGCTTCCAGCCCTTCCCCGAGAATCTTGTCCCGATAAATCATCTTTATCATTAAAATAATAATCGTTGTTGTAAGGCTGAACCTTTCCGTCTCCACTCCCTCTCCGGTCAGACGGAAAATATGCTCCTGCGGATCGTGTGTAAGTTCGCACCCAAGTACCATCAAATAATCTTCGATAAATTTTTTATGCCTTACACACATTTCATAATAAATGTTGTCCCTCGGCGTCAATGTTACCGGATCGTATTTTACCTGTAAAATACATGTCTGTTTAAACAGGTTCGATATTGTTTTTCTTAAGTTTTCCGTCTCTGTCAGCGACAGTTCTTCCATATATTTAAACATTTATTTCTCCTTTATTCTAAGTTTTGAAAATTTAAAGCCTTTTGTCTCCACTTCCTCTTCTATTGCCACGTCCGCATCGCTCTCTGCACGCTCGGTCACTTCCTGCCATACAAAAAACAGTTTTTCCAAATCTTCGATTGACTGAACCGTGTTTTCCGTTACGATAAATTCCCCGGCTTTCTCATTTTTCCTGCGGAAATCTCTGATTTCTTTCTGCGTATAGAGAGGTTTTAATATAAATTCTTCCAATCCCTCATCTTCAACAGGAATCTCTTTTACTGTCGCAGGAGTAAATTTTTCTTTATCCGTGTTTTTCTGTCTGTACATACTTTTATCGGTAACCTCTCTGTACCTCTCGGTCATACCCATTCCCGCTGCCAGTTTTGCAAGAATTTCCTCCCTCTTGCTGCTCTGATTTAGTAAATTTACAAAAGCAACCGTTCCGTCTTCTTCCGCTACCCCTTCCATTAGAAGATATCGTATTCTTGCTGCGGCGCGGTTGGCAAAAATTGTTTTCTGCTCAATCAGTTTGTTGTATCTTCTCTCAATCGTGTCAAATTCGCGTTCAATTCTGTAAATGATATCCATCGCCTCTTCGCACAGTTCTATCGCTCTTTCATTCCTCGCATACTGAGGACTGTCCTTCTCAAACTGCAGTCTTTTTTTCATAAAAGACTGCCTTCTCTTTTCATTTTCACCCAAATTCTTCTCTATCAGTTCTTTTACCGCCTCTTTATATCGGTAAAAACTGTCTGTGGTAGTCAAAATCGCATATTTTCTGCTGTCACTGTTATTGATTTCTTTTACAAGCACTTCCTGAATGCCTAAGAAACTTTTCTGCTTGGAAAGTTCATCAAAGTACCCCCTTATTCCCTCCTGCATATTTGCAAGCATCTGTACAAGGGTGCGTGACGTATTCCATGCACTTTTTAAAATATCATTGTTCTTCTCCATGTCCGAACTGTATGTGTACAAATGACTGTATACGGCAAGTACACTTTCTCTCTCCCTGTTTCCTTCCTCGCTGAACAGTTTTTCAAAAAGTTCCACATATAAACGGCTGTATTCAGGAAAGGATACGACATATTGATTTAAGGTCTCATCGTAATCCCTGTGAAGCCAGCCCCAGTTTTCCAAATTTTTCAGACATACGGACGCCATATTTGCCCTTGTAAGAAATTCGCCTTCCTCATCTGCCTGTTCTTCACTCCATTCCAGCACCATATCCGCTATATTTTCATTCATAATGCATTTGCATTCCTCTTCGGTTAATCCTAAAAGAGAGTAAGATTTACTCGTTTCTCCATAAATCGCCAACAGAAATTTTTGATAATACGCTCTATATTTACTTGCAAAAAGTTTATAAAACTCCGTTGGAATTTTATTTATTAAATTCACTCGTCTACCTCTTTTCTTTCCATATCTATATCTTTTATTATATCAAAGGGAGAAATAAATGTAATTGATTTTTTACAAAAAACGATGACGTTTGACAATTCCTATGATATGATTGCTGATAGGAATGAGAAAATTGAGAGGAGTGATTTTATGCAGAAAAATAAAGTAGCAAACCCTATTACAGAGGGCGTTATTTGGAAACAACTGCTAATATTTTTCTTTCCGATTGTTGTCGGAACATTATTTCAACAATTATATAATACGGTGGACGCAATTATTGTGGGACGTTTTGTCGGCAAGGAGGCGCTTGCCAGCGTTGGAGGTTCTGCCTCTGTTCTTGTCAACTTTGTCATTGGATTTTTTACCGGGCTTTCTGCCGGAGCAAGTGTAATTATTTCTCAATTTTACGGTGCAAATGACCGGGAAAATATGCAGAAAGGACT
Organism: Lachnospiraceae bacterium; assembly: GCA_902381685.1. Taxonomy (GTDB): domain Bacteria; phylum Bacillota; class Clostridia; order Lachnospirales; family Lachnospiraceae; genus Faecalimonas. The sequence goes on from LR698958.1 coordinate 1,631,582, forward strand.
ACATACCGCTTACGCATTTTCCATTATATTCGGCGTCATTACTTCCATAGCAGGTTTGATTTTAACGCCATGGTTATTGGAAATCACTAAAACGCCTGCTGATATATTTGATGATTCCGTACTTTATCTTAGAATTTACTTTGCAGGTATGCTTTTCATGTTAATTTACAACATGGGTTCAAGTATTTTGCGGGCAATCGGTGACTCCAAAAGACCGCTGTACTATTTAATTGTATGTTGTTTTATCAATATCGGATTAGATATTTTATTTGTTGTCTATTTCCATATGGGTATTGCAGGCGCTGCCATCGCTACATTAATTGCACAGGCAGTCAGCGCCGTTTTAGTTACGCGGGCATTAATGACTTCCTGTGATATGCTGAAATTAATTCCACAGGAAATCCGAATACATTTTACATTATTGAAATCCGAATTTAAAATTGGATTGCCAAGCGGTGTGCAATCCTGTATGTACAGTCTGACAAATATTGTTATCCAGGCTGCCGTAAATAATTTCGGAACGGATACTGCTGCCGCATGGGCTGCCTATGGAAAACTAGATGCGATTTTCTGGACAATCTGTGGTTCTTTCGGAATTGCCATTACAACATTTGCAGGACAAAATTACGGTGCCGGACTTTATGAACGTGTAAAGAAAAGTGTTCGCGTCTGTCTGCTTATGGCTTTTGGCGTTTCAGCGGTACTGCTGACTTTCCTTATGGTTGCCTGCCGTCCGTTGTATTACATTTTTACGACAGATCCGAATGTTATTGACCTCGGCGTTTATATGCTAAGACTGATTACACCAAGTTATATGATTTTTATCTTTATTGAGATTTTTTCAGGGGCGCTTCGAGGCATCGGAGATGTATTTATCCCTACGTTAATTACACTTGGCGGAGTTTGTTTTATCCGTATTCCGTGGGTTATGTTTATCACCCCTATGAGAAATGAAGTTTCAACACTTCTGTACAGTTATCCGGTATCATGGGCAGCCACCGTATTACTGCTGCTCCCATATTACCTATATCAGAAAAAGAAACGACTTTCTAAGTAATGGATATGTGGAAATCAATTATTAATTATCCATTTTTTACTAAATAGGTGGTGCTTCGTCCTCCAATCTGCTATACTCCATTTATAGAATTCCTCTGTAAATGGAGGAAAACCAGATGAAGAAACAGTTAAAAAACCTTACAATTAAAGATAATTTTATGTTTGCAGCAGTAATGTTAGACGAAGATAACTGCAAAGAATTTTTAGAAAGGGCATTGCAAATACCAATTGACCATGTGGAAGTCAGTACAGAGAAAAATATCGTATATCACCCTGAATATAAAGGTGTAAGATTAGATGTGTACGCAAAAGACGAAAAGAATACCCGCTATAATGTAGAAATGCAAGTATCCACTCAGAATTCTTTAGGACTAAGAAGCAGATATTATCAAAGTCAAATGGATATGGAAATGTTGTTATCCGGTTCCGAGTATGCTGAACTCCCAAATAGTTACGTCATTTTTATTTGTGATTTCGACCCGTTTAATGAGCAGAAATACAAATATACTTTTCAAATGGAATGCAAAGAAACCGCAAATGCTGAATTACATGATAAAAGAAACATTATATTCTTAAGCACAAAAGGTCGCAACGACGAGGAAGTATCGGAAGAACTTATCCGCTTTCTTAAATTTGTTAAAGCAGACTTAAAAGAAAGTCAGAATGATTTTCAGGATACATATGTAAGGAAACTACAAAAATTTATAAAGCATATTAAACAAAATAGGGAAATGGAGGAAAAATATATGCTTTTTGAAGAATTGCTGAAAGACGAACGAGAGGTCGGGCGAAAAGAAGGCGTTTTCAAAGGTATGACAGATATTCTATTCATGTTTTTGTCTAAATTCGGAGTATTACCAGATGAACTTCAGAAAAAAATCAGTAAAGAAACAGATGAAGAAGTTTTAAAGAATTGGATACAAACAGCAAGCCAAGTAACTTCTCTAGAAGAATTCATTTCTAAAATGTAAACATTTCTACTAACCGCAAATCCTTTCACGTGGATTTGCGGTTATAAATAAACAATTCACTGCCTGTTCAGGCAAATATTCAAAGAAAAACAGAGGAATTCTATGTAAATATAAAATTATATTGTTTTTACCTCATATCCGTATTCTTTAAAAGATAAATCTGAATCGATCTTTTCCTCGTAGATTCCTTCTCTTTTCTTAAATCCTGCCTTTTCGTAAAGCATAATTGCAGGAAAATTGTTATCCACAACAAAAAGCCGCAAATACTCTCCACCTAATTGTTTTGTAAGCGAAATCGCTTCTTTTAAAGTAAGTAAACCTATACCTTTTCGCAAATGCTTAACATGAACACCTAATCGGTCAATATAGCGTACATCTGCATTTTCGTTCTCCCAGATAATGCTCTTTTCTCCCTCATGCAAAGAATTTAATGCAAATCCAGATAACATTTCCCCTTTGTCATTTACTAAAATATAAAATTGTTTCTTTTTTATATCCTCTTCCAAAAATTCACACGGATAAATTTCGTCCCAAATATATATATCATTTTTTTCCATTTCAGAAACAATATCTTTATACATCTCTTTTATCTGAGATATATCTTGCATTCCTGCTTCTCGTAATTTCATACTCTTTCTCTCCTATTCCTTAAATGAATTCAGCCAATTTGCCTTCTTATAATAAATGAAAAAGATAATCGAACTTAGTCCCCAGGTAATCGGATATACCCAGTATACAATATCAATTTTACCGACCAGTTTGCCGAAAACAACAAGTATGGTCACTCGGATAACACACCAGCAGATAAGCATGACAATCATTGGAACCATTGATTTCCCGGCACCTCTAAGTACCGCCGAAATTGCGTGAGAATATGCCAACAGACAGAAGAATAATGCCGCTGTTCTCGCCCTCGCCACGCCATACATAATTACTTCCGGATTACTGTCAAATGCTCTTGTCAGCGGCGAAGCAAAAATAAATATAAGCACTCCGATTAATTCCGCAAGAACGACTGTTGTAAGTATTCCAAACCTTGCTCCTTTTTTCGCTCTTTCTTCCTGCTTTGCTCCTAAATTCTGCCCTACAAAAGTCGTCAATGCCATTGTAAAACTTGTAATCGGCAAAAATCCAAAGCCTTCTATTTTAGAATACGCACCACACCCTGCCATCGCTGTTTCTCCGAACGCATTAATATTAGACTGCACAACAACATTTGCAATGGCAATAATAGAGTTCTGAATACCTGACGGTAAACCGATGCGGATAATCTGTCCCAACATTTCTCTGTCAAATCGAATTTTTCTCAGGCACAAACGATACTCTTCCTTCGTTCGCATCAGTTGCCCCATACACAAAAATGCACTGACAAATTGGGAAATGGTCGTTGCCAAAGCCGCAGCCCCTACTCCATAATGAAATCCTGCAATAAATACAAGGTCCAATACAACATTTATAATCGACGAAATAATGAGATAATATAATGGATGTTTACTGTCTCCAACGGACTGTAAAATCCCCACGAAAACATTGTACATGACAAATCCAAGCGAACCCATAAAATAAATTCGGAAATACGTAACTGACTCAGGCAGAACGTTCGCCGGCGTATCCATCAGAATCAAAATCTGCGGGGCAAAGAAAACTCCCACAATCGTTAGAACAACGCTGGCAGCCAATCCAAAGGCGACTGTTGTATGTACCGCCGTTTCCACTTTCTCCTTATTCCTCGCACCGAAATACCTTGCAATAACTACCCCCGCACCAATGGAAATTCCGTTAAAAAATCCAATCATCAGAAAAATAAGATTTCCGGAAGAACTGACCGCCGCCAGCGCACTGCTTCCCAAAAAGTTACCGACAATCAGTGAGTCCGCTGTATTGTACATCTGTTGAAACAGATTTCCCAAGAAAATCGGCAATGCAAAAAATGTTATCTTTTTCCAAATCGATCCTTCCGTCATCAAGTTCTTTGTCACAGTTGTTTCCATACTCATTCCTCCATTTCTATCTTTTTATTCTATCAAAAACTTATTATTTTGAAAAGTTTTTCATTTTATGTGACATAGTCACAGATAAAACAGGGCATAACAACTATAATAACCATAACAAATACAAAGGAAAAGGAGATTTTATTATGGAAGCATTAAATATCACAATAGATAATTTTGAAACAGAAGTTATGCAGTCAGACAAACCTGTATTAATTGATTTTTGGGCAACATGGTGTGGACCTTGCCAAATGGTACTCCCAATCATTAAAGAACTGGCAGAAGAAGTTACTCACGCAAAGATTTGCAAAGTAAATGTAGACGAGCAGCCTGAATTGGCAAAGAAATTCCGTGTACTCAGCATTCCTACGCTTATGGTAATTAAGGACGGAGAAATCGTAAAGCGTGAAGTAGGGGCAAAGTCAAAAGAAGAAATTTTAGAATTAATTGGCTAATAAAAAATGATGTCGGTTCATACTGATTTAAACTCTAAATCTTAAAATAAGAATCTCCCATAAAAATTCGTGTTTTACACTTGTTTTTCTTGGGAGATTCTTTTTTTCTTTTTTAACTATATTTTAGAGCGCTAAAGTCCCTTTTATTCTACAACAGTTTCTTCAACTTTTGTCTATCCACAATCTTAATACTTCCTCTGGAAAGTTCCACCATACCCTCTTTGGCAAAGTATTTCAGCATTCTAGACACTACCTCTCTTGCACTACCCACATATTTCGCAATCTGTTCATGCGTAAGTGAAAGATTATCTGTTCCCGTTTTTGCTGTTTCGTCTAATAGAAAAATCGCCAGTCTTCTGTCAAAACTCATAAACAAAATCTGTTCCATCGCCCACATCACGTCCGAAAATCTGTCTGCCGTCAGCCGCAGAGTGAACGCCTCCACATAAATATTTTTCTGACTTAATGCTGAATATGCCGGGGAATTGATAAGCAGCACTTCACTGTCCTTCTCCGCATCTACATGAACATCAAAAGTGATATTCTTCAAAATGCAGGAGGCAGACAAAATGCAGACATCTCCCTCTCCCAATCTGTATAACGTAACTTCCTTTCCTTCCTCCGAAAGAATATAAGTTCTAAGTTCTCCCTTTTTGATTAGAAGTACGCCGACACACTCCTGCTGGGCATTGTAAATATTTTGCCCCTGCTTATATTTTACTACAGCAGTATTTTGTATAATCATTTCCCGCTCTTCTTCTGTAATCTCATTCCAAAATGTAAGTGTTTCTTTTAAATAGTTTCTATTCTGTTCTGTCATCTTCACTTTCTTCCATCGTTTTCACTAAATCCCAGATTTCCTCTCTTCCCTGTTTTGTCACGGAAGAAAATGGAATTACTTTTGTACCCGGAACTAAGTTTAATCCCTGTTTTACCATTTTTACATGTTTTTGAATTTGACTTCGCTTTAACTTATCCAGTTTTGTTGCGATTATAATCGGATTGTAACCGTGATATACAATCCAGTCATACATCATTTTATCGTTAGCCGTCGGCTCATGACGTATATCTATCAAAAGGAAAACTGCTCTCAGTTTCTTTGATGTATTCAAGTATCTCTCAATCAGTTTTCCCCACTGTTCTTTCTCCTTCGGAGATACTTTCGCATACCCGTATCCCGGAAGGTCAACTAAATATAATTCTTTATTTACATTATAGAAATTTATTGTCTGTGTTTTTCCCGGTGTGGCAGATGTTCTCGCCAGTGACTTTCTGTTTAACAAAGCGTTAATCAATGATGATTTTCCTACATTTGACTTTCCTGCAAATGCAATTTCCATCAACTCCGTATCCGGCAGTTTGCTTGTGATTCCACACACAATTTCCAACTCTACATTTTTAATTACCATATGCCCTCCTACTCTTTTACAAGTGCAATTTCCAAAACTTCTCTCATATGACTTACCGGAATAATTTCCAATCCTTTTGTAATTTCAGAAGAGAGTTCTTCCACATCTCTTTTATTTTCAAACGGAACAATAACCGTCTTAATGCCTGCAACTTTAGCCGCAAGCAGTTTTTCTTTTAATCCTCCGATTGCAAGTACACGGCCGCGAAGAGTAATCTCCCCCGTCATTGCCACATCTGCTCGCACTTTTCGGTTTGTAATGGCCGAAAAATTGGCTGTCGCCATAGAGATTCCCGCCGATGGACCGTCTTTTTGTACGGCACCTTCCGGTATGTGAATATGAATGTCATGTTCCTCGAAAAACTCTTTCGGAATATCTGCATCGTTTGCAATGGAACGGATATAACTGATTCCGGTTTTGGCTGATTCTTTCATCACGTCACCCAACTGTCCTGTCAGCATAAGTTCGCCTTTTCCCTGCATCACATTTACTTCAATCTGCAGAGTATCCCCTCCTACGCTTGTCCATGCGAGTCCCCGAACAATTCCAACCTCATCTGTCTCATTTGCTTTCTGATAAGTATACTTCTCTTTTCCAAGATATTTTTCCAGATTACTCTCTGTCACTCTTATTTTCTGTTTGTTCTTTTCCAATATTTCCCGGGCCGATTTTCTGCAAATATCACCGATTCTTCTCTCTAATTGACGGACACCCGCTTCCCTCGTATAATTGTGGGAAATTTTCCATATTGCTCCCCTGCTTATCGTGAGCATATCTTTTTCCAAACCGTGTTTTTCCAACTGCTTTGGAATAAGATGCCTCTCTGCAATATGGAATTTTTCATTGTCTGTATAACTCGTCACCTCGATGATTTCCATTCTGTCCAACAGTGGTCTGGGAATTGTCTGCAATGAATTTGCGGTTGTCACAAACAATACTTCCGACAAATCGAGTGGAACTTCTAAATAATGGTCTCGGAATTTTACATTCTGTTCACTGTCCAAAACTTCCAGTAATGCAGAAAATGTATCCCCTTTATAATCTGTGCTGACTTTGTCAATTTCGTCCAGCAGCATAAGCGGATTTCTGACTCCTGCTGTTTTTAACGCATTTGCAATGCGTCCCGGCATTGCCCCCACATATGTTTTTCGGTGTCCTCGGATTTCCGCCTCATCTCTCACACCTCCGAGAGAGATACGCACATATTTTTTATGTAAAGCCTTCGACAGTGATTTTGCAATGGAAGTTTTCCCTGTTCCCGGAGGACCGACCAGACAGAGTATCGGACTGCTTCCCTTTGAAGTTAAAGCACGAACTGCCAAAAATTCCAGTATTCTCTCTTTCACCTGCTCCAGCCCGTAATGTTCACCTTCCAATATTTCTTTTGCATAATGAATATCTAAGTTATCCTCACCGGATTTGTTCCACGGCATTTCTAACATCGTTTCGATATATGTTCTTGTCACTCCGTTTTCTGCCGGACCGTTCATTGTATTGCGAAATCTTCTGATTTCTTTGCGGAGTTTCTCTTTCACTTCCTCCGGTGCGTCCAACTCTTTTACCGCTTTTGCAAATTCATCTGCATCTGAGATTGTAGAATCATCTCCCAGTTCTTCCTGAATGACTCTCAACTCTTCTCTTAACAAATATTCTTTTTGATGCTTATCTACACGCGCCTTTACCTTTTCCTGAAGTTCTTCCTTAATCTTCGACACCTGTATTTCATTTTCCAACTTTTCTACAAGAAGAAAATATCGTTTTAAAGCATCTGTTTCCTCAAGCAACTTCTGCGTATCTTCATAACGAAACGGCACATTTGCGCTGATTTCGTCCACAAGTCTTTTCAACTCATCGATTCCCGCGATCTGCTCCACAGTCTCTTTTGTCAACTTTGGAGTTTTCACCGCATATTGTAAAAACAGTTCCTGCAGCGTTCTAATCATCGCCTCCTGTTTTACAGGTTCTTCCTCCACAAACGGATATTCCTCCAAGACAGTGATTTCCGCCTCCAGATAAGGTTCTGTCTGTACAAGTTCGTTAAGTTTTGCTCTCTGCTCTCCCTCCACAAGTACGCGCAAAATCTTTTTCGGCATTTTCACAATCTGTTTAACAGATGCTACCACACCCATCTCATATAAATCGTCCTGAGTTACATTTTCCGTTTCTATACATTTCTGTGTCAACAGGAAAATCTGTTGTTCTTCTGCCATTGCCTTTTGGACAGCCTCCAATGACTTTTCCCTGCTCACGTCAAAATGTACGACTTCTTTCGGCAGAATCGTCATTCCTCTAAGCGCCACCATAGGCAGTCTCTTAATCTGTTCATTCATCTGTTTTCCCTCTATTCAAAAAGACGGCTCTCTGGTTGCCCATTAACGCCGTCTTAATTTCTTCTCAAGTTTATGCACTGACTACTTCCGTATTTTCTCTCTCATAAACCGGTTCCCCGATTCCCTGCACAACTTCTTTCGTAATTCTGCAGTATTTAATACTGTCATCTGACGGAACATGATACATCGTATCCATCATAATCTTCTCCATAATGGCACGCAGTCCTCTTGCCCCCGTCTTTCTCGCCAGCGAAGTTTTTGCAATTTCCACAAGTGCCTCTTTATCAAACACTAATTCAACACCATCTAATTCTAATAATTTCTGATATTGTTTTACAATTGCACTCTTTGGCTCTGTCAGAATACGAATCAATGCTTCTTCATCTAACATTTCAAGTGAAACTGTTACAGGAACACGTCCGACAAGTTCCGGAATAAGACCGAATTTCACTAAATCCTGCGGTAATACCTGTCCGAGAAGTCTGTCGATGTCATACTCATGTTTCTCTGCAATTTCCGCATTAAATCCGATGGATTTCTTGTCAATGCGTGTTTCGATAATCTTATCAATTCCTTCAAACGCTCCACCGCAAATAAATAAAATATTTGTTGTGTCTATCTGAATCAATTCCTGATGAGGGTGCTTTCTTCCTCCCTGAGGCGGAACGGAAGCGATTGTTCCCTCAATAATTTTCAAAAGCGCCTGCTGTACGCCTTCACCTGATACATCTCGGGTAATAGACGGGTTCTCTGATTTTCTCGTGATTTTATCTATCTCATCAATGTAAATAATTCCGTATTCCGCTCTTTGAATATCTCCGTCTGCCGCCTGAATGATCTTCAGTAAAATATTCTCCACGTCTTCTCCGACGTACCCTGCTTCAGTCAGCGCAGTTGCATCTGCGATTGCAAACGGTACATTCAAAACTTTTGCCAGTGTCTGAGCAAGCAATGTCTTCCCACAACCTGTAGGACCTAACATCAAAATATTACTTTTGTGTAATTCCACGCCCAAATCTTTCTCTGCCATAATTCTCTTATAATGATTATATACAGCTACCGATAAAACTTTTTTCGCTTCGTCCTGTCCGATTACATAATCATCAAGAAATGCTTTCATCTCCTCCGGTTTCAGCAGATTAATTTCGCCAAATCCATTGTCTTCCTCGTATTCCAGTTCTTCTTCTATAATTTCTGAACAAACATCAATGCATTCATCACAAATATATACACCATTCGGTCCCGCTATTAATTTGCGCACCTGTGCCTGTGATTTGTTACAAAATGAACATCTGATTGCCTCGTCCACTTTCGCCATACTTTCACCTCTTTTTTACACGCAAAGGAGATGTCTGCCAGACACCCCCTTTGTTCTTATTAGCGGCTTACAACTACTTTGTCGATTAAGCCATATTCTTCTGCCTCTTTGGCAGACATAAAATTATCTCTTTCTGTATCTGCAGAAATCTGCTCGAAACTCTTACCTGTTCTCTCGGCTAAAATTTCATTTAATTTCTGACGTGTTTTTAAAATATGTTCTGCAGCGATTTGAATTTCTGTTGCCTGCCCCTGTGCTCCACCTAATGGCTGGTGAATCATAATCTCAGCATTTGGAAGTGCAAAACGTTTTCCCTTTGCTCCTCCTGCCAACAAAAATGCACCCATGCTCGCAGCCATTCCTATACATGTTGTAGATACATCACATTTAATATACTGCATCGTATCATAGATTGCTAACCCTGCACTTACAGAACCACCCGGGCTGTTGATATATAACTGAATATCTTTTTCAGGGTCTTCCGCTTCAAGATGTAACAACTGTGCCACGATAATACTTGCCGACACATCTGTTACTTCCTCTCCAAGAAAGATAATTCTGTCTTTCAAAAGTCTTGAATAAATATCGTAGGAACGTTCACCGCGACTTGTCTGCTCAATAACATAAGGTACTAAACTCATCATGCTGCCTCCTTATTTGAAATACTATTGATTATTTTTCTACTGTGTTATCCACTACTAATGTTACTGCTTCCTGCACTGCAAGATCCATCTTCATCTGTGCTTTTTCATTTTCACCCATGAATTCTTTTAATTTTTCTACTTCCATCTTGTATGCTTCAGCCATTTTTGCTAATTCTTCATCGATTCTCTCATCTGTAATTTCGATGTTCTCTGCTTTTACAATTGCTTCTAACACTAATCTTGTCTGAATGCGTTTTACAGCCTGTGGTCTTAATTCTTCAAGCATTTTTTCTGCTGTCATTCCCGTAAACTGGAAGTACTGTTCCATGTTTAATCCCTGCTGCTGCATTCTCTGTGCAAAATCATCTGCCATCTGGCGTACCTGTGTATCAATCATTGCTTCCGGAATATCCATAGTTGCGTTTTCTACAACCTGTTCCATAGCCTGATCTTCTTTCTGTCTCTTTCCGTCAGCATTTTTCTGTTCTTTGATTTTTGCTTTGATGTCTGCTTTTAATTCATCTAATGTATCGAACTCAGAAATTTCTGCTGCAAATTCATCGTCTAATTCAGGAAGTTCTTTTGCTTTGATTTCGTTTACCGTGCATTTGAATACTGCTGCTTTTCCTGCTAATTCAGGTGCGTGGTATTCCTGTGGAAATGTTACGTTTACTTCCACTTCTTTACCTGCTTCTGCACCGATTAACTGTTCTTCAAATCCAGGAATAAATGCTCCTGAACCGATTGTCAACGGATAGTTTTCTCCTTTTCCGCCTTCAAATGCAACACCGTCAACAAATCCTTCAAAGTCTAATACAACTTCATCTTTATCCTGTACAGGACGTCCTTCTACTGCGATTGTTCTTGCATTCTTTTCCTGTTCCTGTACAAGTCTTTCTTCTACTTCTTTCTGAGTTACTCTGTTAGAGTATTTGTCAACTTTTAATCCTTTGTATTCACCTAAAGTTACTTCCGGTTTTAAAGCAACTTCTGCCGTGAAAATAAATGGTTTTCCTTTTTCAATCTGTACTACTTCGATTTTTGGCTGAGAAACGATTTCTAACTCAGACTCATCGTATGCTTTCGCATATGCTTCCGGAATGATTGCATTTGCTGCATCATCATAGAAAATTTCCACTCCGTACATTTTTTCTACCATCTGGCGAGGTACTTTACCTTTACGGAATCCCGGAATGCTGATTTTTCCTCTTTGTTTCATATATGCACCGTTAAGTGCTTTTTCAAATTCTTCTGCTGAAACTTCTACTGTAAGTTTTGCCATATTGTGCTCTAATTTTTCTACTTGTAAACTCATTTACCTTTTCCTCCTTATATGAAAAACGCCTTTTGGCTTTCTTCTTTCACACTCATTAGCGTAGTATATCATAATCTCTTATAAATTTCTAGTCTTGAATTGCATCTAAACGCAGTATTTTCGTGATTAAATCGGAGATTTCTTCCTCTTTTGGAGCAAATTCCTTATTTTCACCTTTTTTTATTGTCAGAGTAACCGATTCTTTCTCTCCGTAAGACGCTTCTGTGTATGCAGTTTCCAGCAATTCATATGACTGTGCCGTTATGTCCAGAAGCATCAGTTGAAGAATCTCTTCCTCTGTCCCCTTATACTCACCATGCTCAGATTTCTGTTGAATTTCCGCCATACTTTCTTTTAACATTGATTTCCATTTTACAAATATATCCGTCGGCTGGATTTCCACAGTCACTTTGTATTCATCGCTGCTGACTTTTTCTTCTTTTGTCACATTGTACTTCATGGAACGGAAAATTTCTTTACATACCTTATAAAATTTGTCTTCCATTTCTCCGCTGGCATTCAGCCCTTCCGTCAATCCCTGCGAGAACGTCTGAATATACTGTTCATAATCTTCCTTCAGTTTTTTTGCCTCACTGTCTTTATCAAACTTAAGCAACTTCTCCGTGTCACCCTGAAATCTGTGGTCCAACAGTGCCTGCACATAACCTTTGGCGTCAAATTTCCCGCAGGCTGTCATTCCAATCATAAGGCTGCAGCACAAGATAATCACTATTCCCTGTTTTAATCGTTTCATTCTGTTCTCCTTATCCATAAATGATAGATTCTCTTATTTCTTCTGCCTTTTCACTTCCTGCAAGCAATTCCACAAGCGCCAGTGCAAACGGAATTGCCGTTCCCATTCCTCTGCTCGTCACAACATGGCCGTCAACGATAACCATATCTCTTATTACGTCCGCTCCGACAAGTCCTTCTTCCATTGCCGGATAGCATGTAGCCTTTCTCCCTTCCAAAAATCCCAGTTTTCCAAAAACGGTTGGGGCAGCACAGATAGCGGCAATATATTTTTTGCTTCCGTAAAATTTTCTCAGCAACGCTTCAAGACCTCTGTGTTCCTGCAAACGGATTGTCCCCGGCATTCCTCCCGGAAGAACAAGCATCTCGGCATTTTCAAAATTTGCCTCTTCAAACAACGTATCTGCCTGTACGTTTATCTCATGTGATCCATGTATCTCCTTTTCACCTGTCACGGATACCGTCTCAACCTTTATATCTGCTCTTCTTAATATATCCACAACAGTCAGCCCTTCAATTTCTTCAAATCCGTCGGCAAGAAATACACATACTTTTTTCTCCATATCTTTTTCCTCCTTATACAGATTACCTGCATTTTAGCAGACAATAGGGAAAAAAGCAAATGTTTACATTTTCTCCGCGCTATATTATGATATTCGTCAGAGAAAACATTTTTCATACATTAGAAAGGTTGAAATACATATGGAAATTGAAAAAAAATTTTTAGTCAGCCGTCTTCCCGAAAATCTTTCCGCTTATCCCCATCGGACAATCGAACAGGGATATTTGTCCACAGAGCCGGTTATCCGCATACGAAAAGACGGGGAAAAATACGAACTGACCTACAAATCAAAAGGACTTATGATTCGGGAAGAATATAATCTCCCTCTCACTCAATCCGCGTATGAGCATTTAAAACCTAAAATTGACGGACATCTGATTACAAAGGTTCGATACAGAATTCCTTACAACGAACGTCTCACAATAGAACTTGACTGTTTTTTAGGAGAATTTTCTCCGCTTATTTTGGCTGAAGTGGAATTTCCCGACGAAATGTCCGCCAATCATTTTCTCCCGCCGGACTGGTTCGGTGAGGACGTTACGTTTTCTTCCGACTATCAGAACAGTTCTCTAAGTCAAAAAGGCCCGCTTCTTTAAAGAAGCAGGCTCTTTTCTATTCCCCAAGGTTAAATTCTTCGTGAACGGCATTTAATGCTCTGTCCACATCTTTTTCATCAATCAACACGGTAATGCGGATTTCTGAAGTGGAAATCATCTTTATATTGACTCTTGAATTGTAAAGTGCCTCGAACATTCTGGACGCCACACCCGGATTGCTCATCATTCCCGCACCTACAATGGAGATTTTTGCCACATTCTCATCGTATCCGATTTCCTGAATTGTCAATACTTCTTTCTTTTCTTCCAACAATTCAATCGTCGCCTGTAAATCGTCCTGCGAAACGGTAAAGGAAATATCTTTTGTCCCGTTTCTTCCGACAGACTGTAAAATAATCTCTACGTTAATGTTATTTTTTGCAAGAGTGTGGAACAGACTGAACGCAATACCCGGCTCGTCTTTCACACCGATTGCGGACACTCTCGCCGTATTTTTGTCACCTGCCACACCTGTGATTAGCATTTTTTCCATTTTCTTCACTGCCTCCTTCACTATCGTTCCTTCTTCATTGTTTAAACTTGAACGTACAATCAGCGTCACACCATATTTTTTCGCCATTTCCACTGAACGATTATGAAGAACTTTTGCTCCCAATGTGGCAAGTTCCAACATTTCATCATAGGTGACTACCTCTAATTTTCTCGCATTTTTGACAACTCTCGGGTCTGCCGTATACACCCCGTCCACATCTGTGAAAATTTCACAGACATCAGCGTGCAATACTGCCGCCAGAGCGACTGCCGTCGTATCTGATCCGCCTCTTCCGAGTGTTGTGTAATCATCGTATTTATTAACGCCCTGAAATCCGGTTACGATAACAATTTTTCTATTTTCCAATTCATGTGTAATGCGGTCTGTGTCAATTCGCTTAAACCGTGCATTTCCGTACTTTGAAGTAGACTGCATGGAAATTTGAAACGCATTCAGGGAAATTGCCGGAACTCCCATCGCCTGCATTGCCATCGCCATAAGCGATACGGACACCTGCTCACCTGTTGTCAACAGCATATCCAACTCACGTTTTGTCGCTCTCGGATTAATATCTGTCGCTTTCGCAAGCAGTTCATCTGTCGTATCTCCCATTGCCGAAAGTACGACAACAACGTCATTTCCTTTTTGCCAATCTTCTATACAACGTTTCGCAACATTAAAGATTCTCTCTTTATTCGCTACGGAACTCCCTCCAAATTTCTTTACAATTAACATAAATTCCTCCTGCCCTCACGGTCAACTCTCACTAAAGTCATTCTATTCCTCCACACGCATCATATGCAGAATATTGGAAAACTGTGACGCTTTTTCTTCATAAACACTTTCTTTTATTTTCTCTGTCATAAATCCAAACTCACCTTCAACGTTTTCCAACACAATCGTTTCCGTCTTTCCGAATACCCCTTCAATTTTCTCAGCATATTCTTCCGGTGTGCCTTTTATTCTGACAAAGAATTTTTTTTCTGTATCCGCCTTGTCTGTCAGAGAAATCTTCTCGTTTGTCCATACAGGCATAACAGTTCTTCCCATGTTCTTCGCTGCATCTACCACATCTCCAACAACCGCACTTGCCGTAGGAAGTTTTCCAGCACCGCTGCCGTAAAACATCGCATCGCCCAACATGTTTCCTCGCACAAATACGGCATTAAATACTCCGTCCACATGATAAAGCGGGTGACTGTCATTTAACAGGCATGGACAAACCATAGCGCTTATCTTATCTCCGTCTCTTTTTGCCGAAGCAAGAAGTTTAATGGTTCTTCCCAGTTTTTTTGCATATTTCATGTCCGTTGCCGTAATTTCCGCAATGCCTTCCGTGTAAATTTCTTTGTAATCCACACATTTTCCGGAAATAACCGAAGATAAAATCGCAATCTTTCTGCAGGCATCATGCCCCTCCACGTCCGCCTCGGGATTTCTCTCCGCATAACCTTTGTCCTGTGCCTCTTTTAATACTTCATCATATTCCGCGCCTTCATTGAACATTTTTGTCATCATATAGTTGGTTGTTCCATTTAAAATTCCGGTAATCTCTTCAATTTCATCACCTGTCAGCGCCTGATGAAGAGAACGGATAATCGGAATACCTCCGCCTACGCTTGCCTCAAATAAGAAGTTTACGCCATTGTTCATGGCAATTTCCAAAAGTTCTGATCCGCACTGAGCCACCAATTCTTTGTTGGAAGTCACTACGCTTTTTCCGGCCTCTAAAGAACGTTTTACAAAAATGTATGCAGGCTCAACGCCTCCCAGCACTTCCACAACTATTTTGATTTCTTCGTCCTGAACAATCTGCTCAAAATCATTCACAATTATATTTTCTATCGGTGTACCGGAAAAATCTTTTCTATCCAAAACATACTTTACCTGAATCTCTTCACCCGCACGTTTTGCAATAATTTCCCTGTTCTTTTCCAGCACTTCCACAACACCTGAGCCCACCGTTCCGTAGCCCAATACTGCTATCTTTATCATCTGTATCACTCCCTGCCCACAATCTTTAAATAATGTACGCCTTCATTATTCTCTATCTCATTCACCATATCCGAAATATTTCCCGTCGTAGAAAGAATTTCCACACTGATTGTCAGTGTGGCAACTCTATTTAACGGTATACTCTGATGAATCGTAAGAATATTGGCTTTATACTTCGCAATCTCCTGCAAAATCTCAGCAAGAAGCCCCGGCATGTCGTCCATCTGAATTGCTAAAGTAATCGTCTGTCCCTTCTCATTTTCATGGAATGGGAAAATATCATCTTTATATTTATAAAAAGAACTTCGGCTCAGCCCTATTTTCTCTGTCGCTTCCTGAATCGTCATAAAACGCTCCGCCGCAAGCAATCTTTTTACCTCTACCACTTTTAGAAGTACCTCAGGAACTGCTTTTTTCTTAATGACATAGTAATTTGAATCCATGCCACACCTTCCTTTCGCCTTCATTACATCTCATCTTCATTCCGTTTTTTCAGGTATGCGTTAATAAACGGCTCTATATCTCCGTCCAATACCGCAGTTACATTTCCATTTTCCACATTTGTGCGGTGGTCTTTCACCAAGGTATATGGCTGCATAACATAAGAGCGTATCTGATTTCCAAATCCGATTTCCTTTACTTCGCCACGTATGTCTGATACTTTGTCAGCCTGTTCCTGCTGCTTGATCAGGTACAGTTTTGCTTTCAGCATCTGCATGGCTTTCTCACGGTTAGAATGCTGTGACCGTTCGTTCTGACACTGCACGACAATCCCCGTAGGTAAATGGGTAATACGGATAGCGGAAGAAGTTTTGTTTACATGCTGTCCACCCGCACCGCTCGCTCTGTATGTATCCACTTTCAAATCATCTTCATTGATTTCAATATCAATCTCATCTTCTATGTCCGGTATAACATCGCAGGACGCAAATGAAGTCTGTCGTTTTCCCGCTGAATTAAACGGTGAAATACGCACCAGTCTGTGAACACCTTTCTCCGACTGCAGGTATCCGTATGCGTTTTCCCCATTCACTTCAAACGTAACGGTTTTTATCCCCGTAATATCCCCGTCCAGATAATCCAATACGGAAATGGAAAATCCTTTTCTCTCCGCCCATCTGCTGTACATTCGATAGAGCATACTCGCCCAGTCACACGATTCCGTTCCCCCTGCTCCCGCATGAAGGGTTACGATTGCATTATCTTTATCATACGGTCCTGAAAGCAGTGTATTGATGCGGATTTCCTCAAAATTTTTCTCAAACTGTCGGATTTCCCTGCGAATTTCTCCAACCATACTCTCATCGTTGTCCTCGTAAACCATCTCAATCAGCATTGCGATGTCTTCATAACTTGTGAGCAGACTTTCTGCATTCTCCAAAAAACTCTGAAGTCCTTTCAATTCACGCATAATCTTCTGAGAGGTCTCCGTATCCTCCCAGAATCCCGGCTCTTCTATTTTCTTTTGCAGTTCTTCCACTCTGTCCTGTTTTCCCTGCAGGTCAAAGTGAATCCCTCAATTCGTTTAATGGCTCTTCATAGGAGTTCATGACACTTTTGAACTGATCTAATTCAACCATATTTTCACCTCTTTTTTAACTATTTTCGTCCACAGCACTGTTTGTATTTCTTTCCGCTTCCACATGGGCATGGATCGTTTGGATATACTTTCTTTTCTTCTCTCTTCTTAGGTTCTTTCACAGATGTGTCATCTTTGTTTGTACCTGTCACCTGTGCAACCTGTTCTCTTTCTACTTTCTGCTCTATTCTAACGTGGAATAACAGACGTACCGTATCTTCTGCAATGGCATTTGTCATTGCTCCAAACATATCGTATCCGAGCATTTTATATTCTACAAGCGGATCTCTCTGACCATATGCCTGAAGTCCGATACCCTGACGCAACTGATCCATATCATCAATGTGATCCATCCATTTTGCATCGATAACTTTTAATAAAATAACACGCTCTACTTCTCTTAAATGTTCAATTTCAGGGAATTCAGCCTCTTTTGCCTCATACGCTTTTACGGCTCTTTCCTTCAATACATGTTTCAATTCTTTCTGACGCATGTTTTTCACTTCGTCCGGAGTAACAAATGTCATTGGAATTGTTGTGAGAAGGCTTCTTTCTAACTCTGCCAAATCCCACTCGTCTGAATCCAAATCAGGAGATACGCATGCATCTACAAGATTTTCCACATACTCCGTAATCATATGATAGATAGAATCTCTCATACTCTCTCCGTCTAACACGCGGCGTCTTTCCTCGTAAATAATCTCTCTCTGTTCATTCATTACCTGATCGTATTCCAACAGGTTTTTACGAATACCAAAGTTGTTATTTTCAATCTTCTTCTGTGCTTTTTCTATGGCATTTGAAAGCATCTTATGTTCTATCTGCTCTCCGTCCTCCACTCCAAGCGTATTAAATACACCCATAAGTTTCTCTGAACCGAACAGTCTCATCAAATCATCTTCCAATGAAATGTAAAATCTTGATTCACCCGGATCTCCCTGACGCCCTGAACGTCCTCGCAGCTGATTGTCAATACGTCTTGATTCATGGCGTTCCGTACCGATGATTTTCAATCCTCCTGCATTCTTTGCATCATCGTCCAGTTTAATATCCGTACCACGACCTGCCATGTTTGTAGCGATAGTTACCGCACCATGTACACCTGCCTGAGCAACAATCTCCGCTTCCATCTCATGGAATTTCGCATTCAATACGTTATGAGGAACTCCTTCTTTTTTCAACATTCTGCTCAACAGTTCAGAAGTTTCAATGGTAATTGTACCAACAAGAACCGGCTGTCCTTTTGCGTGCGCTTCCACAACTGCGTCGACAACCGCCTGGAATTTTTCTTCTTTTGTCTTATATACGGCATCGTCCAAATCTTTTCTCTGTACAGGAAGATTTGTCGGAATCTCAACAACGTCCATTCCGTAAATATCGCGGAACTCTTTTTCTTCTGTCAGGGCAGTACCTGTCATACCACTTTTCTTTTTGTACTTATTAAATAAATTCTGGAAAGTAATTGTCGCAAGCGTTTTACTTTCTCTCTTAACCTTTACATGTTCTTTTGCTTCAATCGCCTGATGAAGTCCGTCAGAATAACGGCGTCCCGGCATAATACGTCCGGTAAATTCATCGACAATCATAACTTCTCCTTCAGGAGTAACAACGTAATCCTGATCTCTGAACATTAAGTTATGGGCACGAAGCGCTAAAATAACATTATGCTGAATTTCTAAGTTTTCAGGATCTGCTAAGTTTTCCAAGTGGAAGAATTTTTCTACTTTCTTCACACCGTCTTCCGTAAGGCTTACGTTCTTTTCTTTCTCATTTACGATAAAGTCGCCTGTCTCCTCGATTTCCTCTCCCATAATGGCATTCATCTTAGAGAATTCTCCGCTCGCCTCTCCGCGTTCCATCTGTCTTGCTAAAATGTCGCATGCTTCATATAATTTTGTAGATTTTCCGCTCTGTCCTGAAATAATAAGCGGTGTTCTCGCCTCATCAATCAATACGGAGTCAACCTCATCGATTACGGCAAAATGAAGCCCTCTCTGTACTAACTGTTCTTTATAAATAACCATGTTATCTCTCAAATAATCAAAACCAAGTTCATTATTTGTCACATATGTAATATCGCAGTTATACGCTTCACGGCGTTCGTCATTGTCCATAGAGTTCAAAACAACGCCGACTGTCAGTCCGAGGAACTCATGTACCTGTCCCATCCACTCAGCATCACGCTTTGCCAAATAGTCATTGACTGTAACGATATGTGTTCCCTTGCCTTCCAACGCATTCAAATATGCAGGTAATGTAGAAACCAAAGTTTTACCTTCACCTGTTCTCATCTCGGAAATACGTCCCTGATGGAGAATAATTCCACCAATTAACTGTACTCTATAATGTCTCATATGTAATGTACGGACAGCGGCTTCTCTTACTGTGGCAAATGCTTCCGGTAAAATATCATCAAGCGTTTCTCCCTTTGCCAGTCTTTCTTTAAATTCTTTTGTTTTATCCCGCAATTCCTCATCTGATAATTTCTGCATATCCGGTTCTAATGCTTCAATCTTATCGACAATCGGATAAATACGCTTTAATTCATGTTCGCTGTGTGTACCAAAAATTTTTTCTAATAAGCCCATATCTTTCTCCTTGTTTGAAAATTCAAGAATCTTCGGTGTCCTTTCCCGAAGTCCAACTATGTTCCATTTTATCACTATACATACGTCAATTCAACCATTTTCTCTTACAAATGTCTTTATGGGGAATACAAAAAAAGAGTGTTGCATTTCGCCCCACTCTTTCCCTTCTAACTTATTTTGTTGGTGTCTTATCAGCGCTGTTATTTGTATTGTTATTTGTGTTATTTCGATTATTTCCTGTAACATTATCTACCGTGTCTTCCACACCGTCTACGACATCTCGAACCCCGTTATCAATGCCCCGTCCTACATCTTCCATAACTCCGTCACCGTCTGTATTTTTCTTATCGGTGTTTGTTGTTGTGTTACCATTGTTGTTTGCATTTTCCTTTGTTCCGCAGCCAACTGCAAAAAGCATGCATACGCACAATAACGCTACTACTGTCTTTTTTATCTGTTTCATCTTATTTCTCCCTTTCTGTGTATTATGATTCACTAAGAATTTCTTCTTAACAGTAATATTTGCAAATCATTTTTTTCTATACACATTTTGACTTAGGGAAATTTTACCATTTTTATAAGAAAACATCTTTTATTGTATATAACCCATTTTTCTGCCCCGGCAAAAATTTTGCCGCCTCCAACGCTCCTTTTGCAAAAATAGTTTTAGAATACGCCGTGTGTTTTATTTCAATCACTTCATCTTCCCCTGCGAAAATAACTTCGTGTTCTCCCACTATCTTTCCGCATCGCACGGAAGCAATCGGTATATTTTCCTCTCCCACCGCCTTTTTTAATGCAAGAGCAGTCCCGCTTGGAGCGTCCTTTTTATACCGATGATGTTTTTCAATGATTTCCACATCGTATCCCCTCGGAATCAATTCTCTCCCCAACGTTTTTAACAGTCCCAAAAGCACCGTGATGCCCAAAGACATATTTGCCGACTGTAATATAGGAAACTTTCCGGAAGATTTTTCTACTTTTTTCTGTTGTTCCTGGGACAGCCCTGTCGTACAAAGAACAAGTGGAAGCGACCTTTTTTCACAGACATTTAGCAGTTCTTCTATCCCGCCGGAATGTGAAAAATCAATCACCGCATCTGCCTTTACCCCGCACTCCCACAGACTGTCAAATACAGGATATGCCCTCTCTTTACTTCCGCATTTGTCCACACCTGCCACAATTTGTACTTCTTCGTCTTTTCCGGCAAGCATCGTAACGATTTCACCCATTTTACCGTTACAACCATGCAAAATTATGTCAACCATATATTTCCTTCCCCTGATAATTCTATACCATACTCACACATAATACGGGCGAGCGTCCTCTCTTTTTCCTCCTCCAATTCTAACAAAGGCATTCTAAGTCCACCCACATCTTTACCCATAAGTGATAACGCTTTTTTAATTGGAATCGGGTTTACTTCACAAAACAACTGACGAATTAAAGGAAGCGCTTTCAGTTGCAATGCACAGCTTTCCTTTATGTTTCCTGACAGAAAGTTTTCGCATATTTTATGCACTTCTTTAGGCGCTATGTTGGCAAGAACGGAAATCACTCCCTTTCCGCCAAGTGATAATACCGGAACAATCTGATTATCGTTCCCCGCATATATGTCTGTTTTTCCTTCTGTAAGTTCCATAATTCTTGCCACCTGCGAAATATTGCCCGACGCTTCTTTTATCGCCACAATATTTTCTTCATTTTTCATCAGTTGGGCAACCGTTTCCGGCTCTATATTGCAGCCGGTTCTGCTTCCTACGTTATATAGAATAATTGGAATTCTTATATTTTCAGCAATTTTTCCATAGTGTGCTATCAAACCTCGCTGCGTAGGTTTATTATAATAGGGGGTTACAACAAGTACGCCGTCCGCACCGCAGTTTTCCGCTTCCTTTGATAATTGCACTGTAGTCTGCGTACAGTTTGTTCCCGTCCCCGCTATAATCGGTACTCTTCCTTTGGCAAATTCTACCGCCCTTCTTATACAGAAGAGCCTTTCTTCTTCTGACAAAGTAGCAGATTCCCCTGTCGTTCCGCAAATAATAAGCGCATCTGTCTGATTCTCACAGTGGTATTCCACCAATTCTTCCAGCATTTCTTCATTGATGCTTCCGTCTTTGCGAAACGGTGTTACAAGGGCAACCCCCGAACCGATAAAAACAGATTTCATTTTCTATTCTCCAACACATTCTAATTTGCTGACAGATACCTCATAGGCAACACGTTTTTCCGTTTCCACCTCCGATAGTTTTTTCACGTATTCTCTGCTCTGAATACGTCCGAGAACCTGAACATGTTCTCCAACCTCAAAAGAAGATGCATATCTTGCATTTCTTCCCCAACAGATACACGGTATGTAATCCGATTTTCCGTATGGTCTGTTGACCGCCAGCAATAAATCCGCGATTTCCCTGCCAAGCGGTGTTTTTCTGTAAACCGGCGCCTTACAGATATATCCGTCCAACAAAATATTATTTGTTTTTGCTCCGTCCAATTCCTCTTCCACAAATGAGATTTCTCTTGCAAACACAGACAGTACAAGTCGGTTTCTGTCCTCCTCGTGTCTGTTATATGAGCGGAACTGACCATTTACCATAATATATTCTCCGCGATAATCCTGTGTCACATCAATAAGTCTTTCTGAAACCATCAATGGGATTCTGTCATCTGAGTTACTCAGTCTTCTCACCAAAACTTCCACCATATAAAATCCTTCACCAAACACTTCATGGCTGAAAGTAAATTCAGATACTACCTCTCCCATAATTGTAACTTGATTGTTTTCAATAACCTTATCCGACATAATTTGTAATTCTCCCTTCCTCTTCGTCGTATTTTCTTGTCTATACTATCTTATTCCCCTATTTTTCTTTTAAGACCATATTTCCCCGAAAACCGTATGCCTTTTCTCGACAACTAAAATCGACATTTTTCCTTCAAAACCCTTGTAATCTAACGATAATGTGATAAACTGTATAAGTTGTAATTTGCTAATAAGCCAAATAGTTGGCTTTTGATAAAAGAAAGAAGGTAACTTATAATGAAAACCAAAAGAGAAGATATAAGAAACATTGCCATTATCGCCCATGTAGACCACGGGAAAACAACTCTCGTTGACGAGTTATTAAAACAAAGCGGTGTATTCCGTGAAAATCAGGAAGTTGCGGAACGTGTTATGGACTCCAATGACATCGAACGTGAACGTGGGATTACTATTCTTGCGAAAAATACTGCCGTATATTATAAAGATACAAAAATTAATATCATTGACACACCGGGACACGCTGACTTCGGCGGAGAGGTAGAACGTGTATTAAAAATGGTAAATGGTGTTATCCTTGTTGTAGATGCTTTTGAAGGTGCAATGCCTCAGACGAAATTTGTTCTTCGCAAAGCGTTGGAATTACAACTTCCGGTTATCGTTTGCATCAACAAAATTGACCGTCCTGAAGCACGCCCTGACGAAGTTATCGATGAAATTTTGGAACTTTTCATGGACTTGGACGCTTCCGACGAACAGTTAGACTGTCCGTTTATCTACGCTTCTGCAAAAGCAGGACACGCTATTTTAGATTTAACTGACGATCCGAAAAACATGGTTCCATTGTTTGAAACAATCTTGGACTACATTCCTGCTCCGGAAGGCGATCCTGATGCGGATACACAGGTATTGATCAGTACAATCGACTATAATGAATATGTCGGACGTATCGGTGTGGGAAAAGTTGATAACGGTACTATTTCCGTAAATCAGGATATGGTTGTTGTAAACGCCCACGAACCTGACAAACAGAAAAAAGTAAAAATCAGTAAATTATATGAATTTGACGGATTAAATAAAGTGGAAGTAAAAGAAGCCGGCATCGGTTCAATCGTTGCCATCTCAGGAATTTCCGACATTGCTATCGGAGATACGCTTTGCTCACCGGAAAATCCTGTTGCGATTCCATTCCAGAAAATTTCCGAGCCGACTATCGCCATGCAATTTATTGTAAACGACAGTCCTTTTGCCGGACAGGAAGGAAAATATGTAACCTCACGTCATTTAAGGGAACGCCTTTTCAGAGAATTAAACACGGACGTAAGTCTTCGCGTGGAAGAATCTGAAAACGCCGACAGTTTCCGCGTATCAGGACGTGGCGAACTTCATTTATCCGTGTTAATCGAAAACATGCGTCGTGAAGGATACGAGTTTGCCGTAAGTAAGGCGGAAGTATTATATAAAAAAGACGAGAAAGGCAAACTGTTAGAGCCAATCGAAACCGCTTACATTGATGTTCCTGATGAATTTACCGGAACGGTTATCGACAAATTAAGCCAGAGAAAAGGTGAACTCCAGAACATGAGTGCATCAAACGGAGGTTATACACGGTTGGAATTTTCTATTCCGGCCCGCGGACTTATCGGTTACCGTGGTGAATTTATGACAGATACAAAAGGAAACGGTATTTTAAATACGGCATTCGAAGGATATGCCCCATATAAAGGAGATATTCAGTACCGCAAACAAGGTTCTCTTATCGCCTTTGAAACAGGGGAATCCGTAACATACGGTCTTTTCAGCGCTCAGGAACGAGGAACTTTATTTATCGGACCCGGTGAAAAAGTTTATTCCGGTATGGTTATCGGTCAGAACGGAAAGGCAGAGGACATTGAATTAAATGTATGCAAAACAAAACATCTGACAAACACCCGTTCTTCAGGCTCTGACGATGCTCTAAAACTGACAACTCCACGTATTTTAAGTTTGGAGGAGGCTTTAGACTTTATTGACACAGATGAATTACTTGAAGTTACTCCGAAAACATTGCGTATCCGCAAAAAGATTCTTGATTCTAAAATGAGAAAAAGAGGAGCAAAATAGTGGATTTTTTAAGATTACTCGAGGGGATTCGCTCCCCTCTTTTCAATAAGATTTTTCAATTTGTTACGTATTTTGGGCAGGAACTTTTAATCATTGCGTTTATCTGCACGCTTTATTGGTGTGTAAATAAACGCTTTGCTTATATCTTGGGATTTACTTACTTTACCGCAGGACTTTGTGTCCAGACATTAAAAATCACATTTCGCATTCCCAGACCGTGGGTAATTGACCCTAACTTTCACCCTGTAGAAAGTGCTGTTCCCGCTGCTACCGGATATTCCTTCCCAAGCGGACATACACAGGGGGCAACCTCTCTTTTTGCTCCCATTGCCTTTCACACGAAAAAGCGGATTCTTTCTTTTTTGTGCGTATGTGCATTTTTACTTGTGGGATTTTCCCGTATGTATTTAGGAGTACACACGCCAAAAGACGTGCTTGTTTCTATGGGTATTTCCCTGTTTTTTGCATGGCTGATTACACATTTCTCCCATATTCTTTTGGATATGGAATGCTACCGGAAACGAATTGTCTTCTGTTTAATCTGTCTTGCCGCCCTAATTTCCATATACACACTTTTTCTTCTGCATACAGATACAATCGACTATAAATATGCTGCCGACTGTCTGAAAGCATGTGGAGCCGGTATCGGATTTGCGGTGGGTTGGTATATTGAACAGACTTATCTGCAGTTTGACGTAAAGACAAAGCACATTTACACACAGGTTCTTAAAGTAATCATCGGACTTTTAATTGCTCTATTGATAAAATCTTTTCTGCCTTTTCTTATCGGTGAGAGCATTTTCTCAAAAATGGCAGAATACTTTATTCTTGTACTATGGATTCTCGTCCTCTATCCATACTGTTTCAACCGGGTAAATAAATTTTCTTTACAGAAAAGCATAGATTAGATAGAATAAAAGAAAAGAGAAAAAGAGGGTTTTCTATGACAAAATATCTATCTGCTATTTTAAAGAAACTGGCAACTGCAATGGAAATATTTATCGCTTTTCTTCTTGCCGTGGGTATCATTTTGCTCTCGGCAAGACTTACTCTCGACCTGATTCACATTCCAAATTTGGAAGTTTCTCCAAATTATGAGGATCTGTTGGAAAACTGTTTTAACCTGATTATCGGGGTAGAATTGATTCGTATGGTGTACACACACAGACCGGGAACTGTATTTGAAGTGTTACTTTTCGCCATCGCACGACAGGTAATTATCGAACACGGCTCTCCGCTAAACAGTCTTATCGGTGTAGTTGCCATAGCTGTTCTGTTTGCAACAAGAAAATTCCTTTTCTGTGAATTTGACGAAGCAGAAAAAATACTTTTTCGGGCAACGCAGAAAGTCTTTCTTGTCAACAGACTGATTCATGTGAACATACCTTTTGAGGAAGGAGATACTCTCCGCGATGTGATTGTACGACAG
The DNA here is from genome assembly GCA_902381685.1 of Lachnospiraceae bacterium. Lineage (GTDB taxonomy): Bacteria > Bacillota > Clostridia > Lachnospirales > Lachnospiraceae > Faecalimonas. The sequence goes on from LR698958.1 coordinate 1,657,933, forward strand.
TTAGATAAACATCAGGAAGATGTCGGCGTGGGTGCATGTGCCTACTTTTCTAATTTAGGACTTCGCGTTGCAAAAATGCATAAGGGAGAAATCTCCCGTGTGGAAGTCATTCGCTCAATCAAATAATCTAAAAGACTGACTTTTAATTGTCAGTCTTTTATTTTTATTTAATATTTTTATCTTTCTTTTTGTTGCATTCTTCTCGGTTTTTATGTATAATATATCCATAGTACAAACTATCCTTTGTACAATATATCGAAAAGGAGTTGGACAGCATGAAATTTATTATTAGCGGAAAAAATATTGAGGTAACACCAGGTTTAAAAGAAACTATCGAGCATAAACTCGGCAAATTAGAAAGGTACTTCACTCCTGACACGGAAATTATTGTAACACTTAGTGTAGAAAAAGAACGTCAAAAAATTGAGGTTACTATTCCTGTTAAAAAAGACATCATTCGTTCGGAGCAGGTAAGCAGCGATATGTATGTATCCATCGATTTGGTAGAGGAAGTTATTGAAAGACAACTTCGTAAATACAAAAATAAATTAGTGGCAAGACATCAGGCAGGCGGTAATTTTAATCAGGCTTTCTTTGAATCGGAAGATGATACGGCCGACACCAACGAGATTAAAATTGTTCGTACAAAACGATTCGGTATCAAACCGATGTTCCCTGAAGATGCTTGTATGCAAATGGATTTATTAGGACATAACTTCTTTGTATTCAGCAATGCAGAAACAGAACAGGTAAATGTAGTTTATAAACGTAAGGACGGTTCATTTGGTTTAATTGAACCGGAATTCCAATAGTACCCCCTTTTTAAAGAGCCTTCGCAAACTAAATGCGAAGGCTCTTTTCCTTACTGTCTTCTTCTGTAATCTCCCGTATCACTCTGCATGGATTTCCCACTGCCATCGAATTGTCCGGTATATCTTTTACAACAACACTTCCACCGCCAATGACAACATTATTCCCTATGCGGACTCCCGGCATCACATGTACCCCCGCACCAATCCATACATTATCGCCAACGGTAATCGGACGGGCATATTCCAATCCCGTATTTCTTTTCTCAAAATCAATCGGGTGTCCTGCCGTATAGAATCCACAATTTGGACCTACAAAAACATTATCCCCAAAAACAACTTTCCCACCGTCTAAAATCACTGTATTATGATTCGCAAAAAAGTTCTCTCCAATTTCTATGTTATACCCATAATCACACCAAAACGGTGCAATAATACAAAACTTTTCTTTTGTTTTTCCTAAAAGTGATTTTATAATTTTCATCTGATTTTCTTCATCAGAAGGTCGCAACTGATTATATTCATAACACAAATCTTTCGCAACTTTTCTTTCCTGCAATAATTCCGTATCATTATTCGCGTCATACAGCATTTGTCTCTTCATTTTTTCTTTCTCAGTCATAATGTGATTTCAATCTGATTATTTTCTATACCTATAATGCAACTCTCATAATATCCGTCCCCCGTTGTACGAGGACCGCTCATAACTTCAAATCCATCTTTTCGCAGTTTCTCCGTTAATTCATTCACTTTTTCTCTGCTTCCCACACGAAAGGCAAGGTGAATAAATCCTGTTCTTGCAAACGTCTTCTCCGCATCGTCCATAGAAGGTCTGTGCATGATTTCTAACCTTGCTCCATCATCAAACGATAAAAAATACGATTGAAAATCCGTTTTAATATTGTGATATTTTTTATTTGAAACCGCTCCAAAATACTTTTCAAAAAACTCTCTCGTCCGCTCCAAGTCTTTTACATACATTGCTATATGTTCAATTTCCATATATTATCTCCTTCTACTCCTGAAAAATAACCATTTCTCCATCTATCTTTGCAAAATAACATTCTTCCCCTTTTTCGATAAGTGCCTGCCCGTTTGTGCCTTCCACAATCTCACCGGTCAGCACTTCTTCTTCCTCTTTTGGAACAAGCACTTCCAAAACAACCTTTTCCGTATATGTGGACTGCAGAACAGTTATCCCCCTCTGACCTAAAATGTACTGGATTTTCCCCAATCCCGTATAATCCGTAGTAATTTCCAGTTTACACCCGTACATTTTGGTTATAATCTTACTGGCAGAAATTCCTTCCTGTGTCGCCTTTGAATAGGCACGAACCAAACCTCCCGTGCCAAGAAGTGTACCGCCAAAATACCTTGTAACAACAACTGCGATATTGTGAATTTTTTCTCCCAAAAGAACATCGAGCATTGGTTTTCCCGCCGTTCCGTTTGGTTCTCCGTCATCACTACAGCGCTGTACCTCAAATCTCTCTCCGGCTGTATACGCAAAACAGTTGTGAGTGGCGCTCCAATGCTGTTTTCTCACTTTTTCGATAAACTCCAGCGCCTCCTCCTCTGTTTTTATCGGCTGAACGGTTGCAATAAATCTTGATTTTTTCTCCACAATTTCAGCCTCTCCGCCTGTGTATACTGTTTTATATTCTGCTAACATATTCATTTTCACCTTTTCCTGATATAAATACTTATTCGTCCTGAATACTATTACTATAAAAGAATTTCTTCTTATCCACAAGATTTTCTTAAGTTTTTCCTACTATTTATGAACTTTTTATTTTTCGCTTTATTTAAAATTGGTTATTTGATATAATATCATGGTAAAAGGAGGCAAAACTCATGAATTATGGAAAAAAGAACGCTTCAAAAAAGCAGCGGGAAATCACCTCTAAAGCAAATATGCAAAAGAAACGAATTTTCTCCCGCCTTTTTAAATCCGTTATACTTTGTATTGTAATCATTGGGATTGTCGGTATTATCGGTGCCGGTTTCTTCGTAAAGAAAACTATTGATAACGCACCAAATATCTCTCCTGCGAACGTAAAACCTACGGGATACACAACATTTGTTGTGGATAAAGACGGAAATGAAATTGAGAAATTTGTTTCTTCCGGCTCCAACCGTGTATACAAAACACTTGATGAGATTCCGGTTCATCTCCGCCAGGCTTTTGTCGCCATTGAAGATGAACGTTTTTATCAACATAAAGGGATCGATCTAAAGGGAATCGTTCGTGCAGGGGTTGTCGGACTAACCAGTGGGCATTTTTCAGAAGGTGCCAGTACAATCACACAGCAGTTAATTAAGAATACAGTCTTTCCTGATTTTGTAAACGAAAACGGCTTTTTTGAAAGCCTTGAGCGTAAAATTCAGGAACAATATTTGGCTTTGGAAATTGAAAAACAGATGGATAAAGATTTAATTTTGGAAAATTATATGAATACCATCAACCTCGGCCAAAACACTTTGGGTGTACAAGCCGCTTCCAAACGCTATTTTAACAAAGATGTTTCCGAATTAACCTTGTCGGAATGTGCCACAATTGCGGGAATCACTCAAAATCCAAGCACATTTAACCCTGTGACAAACCCTGAGAAAAATAAAGAGCGCCGCAAAAAGGTTCTTACAAAAATGTTAGAGCAGGAATGTATTTCACAGGCAGAATATGATGAAGCGCTGGCTGACGACGTATATGCCCGCATTCAGAATGTAAATACCCAACTTGCAGGCTCTGATGTAGATTCCTATTTTATTGATGCTCTTGCTGATCAGGTTATCGAGGATTTGCAGCGCACCGATCCGGGTTATCCGGGTTATTCCGAAACGCAGGCAATTAACGCTCTTTACAGTGGAGGTTTGACGATTTACGCTACGCAGGACGCTGAAATTCAGAAAATTGCCGATGAAGAAATGAATGACGACAGTAACTATCCTTCATCTGTGTATACGGGAGTTGAATACGCCCTGACCGTCACAAGAAAAGACGGCACACAGGAAAACTACAGTTCCGGTCATCTCAAAAAATTTGGAAAAGAAAAATATAACGATAAACAGGGATTGCTTTTCACTTCCGAGGAAAAAGCGAAGGCTCGTATAGAGGCATTTAAAGCGTCTATTGCACAGGAAGGCGATAAATATGATGAAAAAATCCTCTTTTCGCCGCAGCCACAGGCATCTGCAGTTATTATGGATCAATATACGGGAGAAGTGAAAGCGCTCGTGGGCGGACGCGGTAAAAAACAATCCAGCCGAAGCCTGAACCGTGCAACCGGATCACTCAGACAACCCGGATCTGCATTTAAAATTGTTGCAGTTTATGCCCCTGCTTTGGACAGCGCAGGTCAGTCTTTAGGAACAGTAACAAAAGATGAGCCTTTTGAAAGAAACGGAAAATCTTACAAGAACGCCTACAATGGTTTCAAGGGTAATGTTACAATGAGAACTGCCATTCAAGATTCCGTCAACATCAGTGCTCTTAAAACTTTTGAGGAAATAACTCCTCAACTCGGATTTGAATACTCCGAGAAATTAGGAATTTCAACTTTAGTTAAGTCAAAAAAAATCAACGGAAAAGTATATAGTGATTTACAGCTTCCAACAGCCCTCGGCGGTATCACTGACGGTGTCTACAATCTGGAAATGACGGGTGCTTATGCCGCCATTGCTAACGGCGGTGTTTATAATACACCTATCTTCTATACGAAAATTTTAGACCACGAGGGAAATGTTCTTATTGATAATACGAGCAACTCAAGAACTGCTCTGCGTAAATCTACCGCTTATCTTCTGACAAGTGCAATGGAAGATGTCGTAAAACAGGGAACAGGTAAACAGGCAGCCCTTACCAATATGCCTGTTGCAGGTAAAACCGGTACAACTACTTCCCGTGTTGATATTTGGTTCTGTGGATTTACTCCTTACTATACCTGTTCTGTGTGGGTTGGTTTTGACGATAATAAAGAACTTCCGAGCGGAAACTATAACCAAAAATTATGGAAAGGAATTATGTCAAGAATCCATAAGAACCTTCCATACAAAGACTTTGAAGTGCCGGATACCGTGGCAAAGAAAAAGGTATGTTCTATTTCCGGTAAAGTCGCTTCCTCTTCTTGTCCATATCATATGGAATATATAGCATTAGATGGCGGCTCAGATAAAGTTTGTTCAAGCCATTCCGGTTATCCGGGTTCTGTAGGCGGAATAACATCATCTGAAGATGAAAACACAAATCAAGATGAAAATGGTGATTTCTCAGATGGAAATGATACGACCGCAACACAGCCTGAAAACAGTGGAACAGACAACGGGAACGGTTCTGACAGCACCGATAACAGTAATAATTCCGGGGACGGCAATTCTGATTCAAATCAGGAACAGCCTGTTCCTCCGACAGTACCGTAGTAGCAAAAAGGACGTAGGTTTTATAAAAACCTACGTCCTTTTTTCACGCTTATTCAAGAATTAATTTCGCTGCTCCATAAATTCCCGCATCATTTCCCAGTCTTGCCAACTCAAATCGACATTCTTTATTGGCAAAAAATACTCTTTCCATAAATGATTCTATAATGTAGTCCAAAAGAATTGTTCCGGCTTTTGAAACTCCTCCACCGATAACGACTATTTCAGGATCAACTGCTGCTGCCAGATTTGCCAACGCATAACCTAAATATTTTCCAAATTCTTTTGCAATCTCTATGGCAACTGCATCATTTTCTTTTACCGCATCAAACACTGTTTTTGCACTGACTTCTTCATTGCGTAATACAGTTTCATCATCATTTTCTGCAAGACGTTTTTTTGCAAGTCTTACAATCCCCGTAGCAGACGCATACTGCTCCAAACAGCCTCTGTTTCCGCAGCCGCATTTTTCTGTTTCTTCGTAGTTAACACAGATATGTCCGATTTCCCCGCCGGCTCCATGTCCACCGACTACCATATGTCCGTTGGAAATAATTCCTCCGCCGACTCCTGTCCCGAGCGTTACCATAACCATGTTTTTGTGGCCGAATCCGCCGCCTTTCCACATCTCGCCCAAAGCGGCTACATTAGCATCATTTCCAACTTTTACGGGAATTCCCACCAATGTTTCCAATTCGTGTTTTACTTCTTTGTATCCCCAACCTAAATTGGCAGTTGCCTGTACAACCCCCGCTTCTGTAACCGGGGCAGGTATCCCCACGCCGACTCCCAGAACTGCTTCTTTATCCAAGTTGTGATTTTCCATTTTTTCTCGAATCGAATCTGCCACATCAGGAAGAATCATTTCTCCGTGATTTTCTTTTCTCGTTTCAATTTCCCACTTTTCTATCAAAGTTCCGTCAAAATGGAACACCCCCATTTTAACCGTAGTTCCTCCAATGTCAACTCCAAAACAATATCTCATTTTCTCTCTCCTATTTCTTCTGCGTTAAATTTTCCTGTACTCTTCTGTACAATTCCTGTGCTGCATTGTAGCCCATCTGTTTCTGTCTGTGGTTAACTGATGCAGACTCTACGATAATGGCAAGGTTTCTTCCCGGACGAATCGGAATGGAATGACATACCACCTTATTTCCGAGGAATTCCGTGTACTCTTCTTCCAATCCAAGTCTGTCGTATTCTTTTTCCTTGTTCCAATCTTCCAGAGTGATAACAAGGTCAATATTCTGCGTTTCTTTTACACTCTGCACACCGAAAAGCATTTTTACGTCAACGATTCCAATACCGCGCAACTCGATTAAATGTCTTGTAATATCCGGCGCTGTACCGACAAGAGTTTCATCACTGACTTTTCTAATTTCGACAACGTCGTCCGTTACAAGTCGATGTCCTCTCTTAATTAATTCCAAAGCCGCTTCGCTTTTTCCGATACCGCTTTCTCCCATAATCAATACTCCGACACCATATACGTCAACTAAAACACCGTGAATGGAGATGCAAGGTGCAAGTTCCACATTCAGCCAGCGTATCGCCTCCGCCATAAATGCAGACGTTTTTTTGTCTGTCGCAAAAACCGGAATATTTTTCTCGTTTGCCTTTTTCAACATCAACTCGTCCGGATATACTTTTGTACTATATATCAAACATGGAATGTCATACGATAATAATTGTTCGTATATGACTTCTTTTCTCTCTTCCGGCATCTTTTCTAAATACGTATATTCCACGTATCCAATCACCTGAATACGCTCTGAATCAAAGTGGTCAAAAAATCCTGTCAACTGTAATGCAGGACGGTTAATGTCCGGCACCGTAATAACTCTCTCCGTCATATCTATATCCGGTGTAAGATTTTTCAGTTCCATTTTTTCAACTAATTTTTCTAATCCGACACTTCCAGCGCAACTCATAAAGTTCCTCCTCCTATTTAAAATGTTCACTCTGCTTAGTATATCATTTATGGAAAAAGTTGTACACTTCCTGAGCCGATTTTTCGTTCATTGACGGTAAATTTTTCAACTCTTCCACCGTCGCCTCTTTGATTGCATCTAAACTCATGAAATGTTTCATTAAATCTTTTCTTCTGGCCGGGCCTATTCCTTTAATATCATCTAAAATAGAGTGAACCTGTCCCTGTCCTCTCAGTTTTCTGTGAAATTCTATTGCAAATCGGTGTGCCTCGTCCTGAATCCGTGTAATCAGACGAAATGCTTCCGAGTTTCTGTCAATCGGTATTTCCACGTTATTATAGTATAACCCTCTTGTCCTGTGATTATCATCTTTTACCATACCGCAGACCGCAATATTTAAGTGTAATCGTTCCAATACCTGCAGCGCCACATTGACCTGTCCTTTTCCACCGTCCATCATAATCAAATCCGGAAATGAGGTAAAACTTCCCAGTTCTTTTCCTTCCTCTTTTTCTTTGATACCATGCTCAAATCTTCTCGTCAGCACTTCTTCCATACTTGCGTAATCGTCTGCTCCCTGCACACCTTTTATTTTGAATTTTCGATAATCATTTCGCTTTGGCTTTCCTTTTTCATAGACAATCATGGAGCCAACGGAATTAAACCCGTTCGTATTGGAAATATCAAACGCTTCCATTCTGACAAGATTTGACAAACCAAGCAGTTTTTCTATTTCTTTTACTGCGCCGATTGTTCTTCCTTCTTCTCTTTTTAGTCTTTCTTTGTCTGTGGAGAGAACAAGTTTTGCATTTTTCTCCGCCAAATCTACCAGTTTCTTTTTCTGCCCCTTCTGATGAACCGTAATATATACTTTGTGTCCCCTCTTCTGTGTAAGCCATTCCTCCAAAAGTCTACTCTCTTTTAATTCTTCCTGCACCATAAGTTCACGCGGAATATATGGTGTCCCTGCATAAAACTGTTTAATAAAATTTTCTAAAATCTCATTTTTTTGTTCCCCTTCGTTTATCTTCATATAGAAATGGTCTCTCCCAATCAGTCTTCCGCCGCGGATAAAAAACACCTGCACCACTGCATCATTCTCCTCCGTTGCCACGGCCAGAATATCTTTGTCCTCCCCGTCACTGTTTGTTATTTTCTGCTTCTGAGCAATCTGCTTTACGCTGTTTAGTAATTCCCTGTATTCGATTGCCTTTTCAAAATCCAGTTCTTCTGACGCCTTCTCCATTTTTTCTTCCAGTGTTTTTAAAATCTTATCGTATTCCCCACCGAGAAAACGCAGAGCCTGCTGCACGGATTTCCTATACTCTTCTTTTGAAATATAGCCCTGGCAGGGCGCATAACATTGTTTAATATGATAATTCAGACATGGGCGCTCTTTTCCAATGTCCTTCGGCAGATTTCTGTTACAACTTCGTATATGGTAAAGTTTACGGATTAAATCTATCGTATCTTTCACCGCCCCCGCGCTTGTGTACGGACCAAAATATTTTGCCTTATCTTTCTTTATCTCTCTGGCAAACAGAACTCTCGGATAGTCTTCTTCCACCGTCACTTTAATAAAGGGATACGTCTTATCGTCCATCAGCATGGTATTGTATTTCGGTCTGTGTTCTTTGATTAGATTACACTCTAATACAAGCGCCTCCAGTTCCGAATCCGTCACAATATATTCAAATCGGGAAATGTGGGTAACCATCTGCTCTATCTTAGCCCCCTTATTCCGACTGCTCTGAAAATATTGACGCACACGGTTCTTCAGGCTGATTGCCTTTCCCACATAGATGATATCGTCTTTTTCATCATGCATTAAATATACTCCGGGTCTGCCCGGTAACTTTTTTAATTCTTCCTCTATGTTAAACATTTCTTTTTTCCTTTCTACCCTTTGTATTTTAACACATCTTTTATGCTCAAAAAAGGCATATCCCACAAAACAGGATACGCCTTTTCAATTTATTTTTCTCTTATTTTTTTGATTTCTTAGCAAGAATAGGCATAATTGCACCTAATCCTAAAAGAACAAATGGTGTGAGAATGTTCAATGTAAGCTGGAATAAATCCTCTGAGTAAATACCTCCGATGCAGGCAATTGCAGTAAAGATAAAGCACCATGCCCCAAAGATAATACCAACCGTTTTATTCTTCACGAATTTATATTCAGGAGCAAATTTTTCTCCCGCTTTTTTCAATGCAATGTAAGCAACAAATACCCATAAGTAACGTAATGGCATACATACGGAATTTAATTTTACAAGCCATTTTACTAAAACGTCTACATTTTTAATACCAAATGCAGGAATGATAATCAAGATACTTACGATTACCGCTACTAATTTATGTCCGTTTGTATAAGCGCCATGTTTGTTCTGTTTGAACATTGATTTTGGAATATAGTTCTCATCAGCGTTTCCAAGTAACATACAAAGTGGTGCATCGATGGAAATAACCATAACCGAGAACTGTCCGAGGAACTGTGTAATCGCATATAAAATAACGAATAAGTTTCCTACTTTATAGTAATCACCTAATTTCTGGAATGCGTAGTAAGCACCGTTTGTCATAAGGTCCTCAGGAATGTTATTAGAGTCAAACATCATTCCCATGGAAATTGTTCCTAAAATCGCACATACGGCAACCATAACAGCTAACGCTATCATACCTTTTGAAAAGTCTTTCGCAGGATTTTTTGTCTTGTTTACATATGGCGAGAATTTCTCACAACCACCTACCGCAAATACAAGGATAGATAATCCTGTAAAGAATTTCATGTCGAATGTCGGCATAAATGTTTTCACAGACCAGTCAATCTCTAATAATGGCGCATTTGTAATCGCAGGCGCTGCCATCATTAAAACAATGTATAAGATAGACATAATAAACATTGTTGTTCCCGCAAGTGTAGAAATCTTCTTCAACATGGAAACACCTTTAGATGCAAGGAATAATGCCAGGAAGAAAATAGCAAGACAGAGAATCTGCATGACTGTCGTATTCATCTCACTTGCTCTGTTGTCCTGGAATATGATCCAACTTGTTGCAATAACCGCTGAGTTCGGTTTCTGTGAAATGTAAGGCATATGCACTACCCAGTATGTCCAACCGGCATAATATGCAAGTCTTTTTCCCATAGTTGCTGAAATCCATGAACTTACACCACCGTTCGCATTTTTAAATGCTGAACCAAGTTCGCCTACCATCAACGCATATGGTACAAAGTAAATACCGAATACAATTATCCATGCAACGATTGCCTGCAAACCATTGTATTCTGAGAATCCGTTAATAACGTTACCGAATCCCCATACACCACCAAACGCCATAAACGCAAGGCTGTACCACAAAATTTTCTTTTCGTTTTTCTGATTCATAGTTTTTCTCCTTTTGTTAAGTTACTATGTTAATGGTATAACAATCTTTTCTATTTTGCAAGAAATATTTCATTTTTCTCTTTCCAATTTTTGTTTTTGAATTTTTTTATGCAACTATTTATTCAGAAAAAGAATGTATGGAACCTTTCGGAAAGAAAATTGTCACTCTCGTATATTTTCCCTCCTCCGAATCAATCTGAAGCCGAAGTCCCAGTCTGTCACTCAGTTTTTTCGCTAAATACAATCCCATTCCCGTGGCGTTTGTCTTTTTCCTGTTTGAGCCTGTAAAGCCTTTTTCAAACACTCTCGACAATTCAGACTGTTTAATTCCGCAACCGTTATCTTCCATGACAAGCGAAATATTTCCATCATGACTGACACTGTAGATGACAAGTCTTTTTTCTTCCTTGTTCATATATTTTACCGCATTCTGTAATATTTGAGAGAGAATAAACTGAAGCCATTTCTCATCTGTATACACCGTATTTTCCATATCGTGAATATCCAGAGTTACTTTCTCTTCCAACAAAACATATCGAAACTTCAACAGAACATGATGCATCATCTCATCTAAAGATAACTCTTTGACAAAATAATCTTTCTCTGTATTTTCGCTTCTCGCATAATACAGCATCTGCTCTACCAACTGAAAAATCTTATCCGTTTCTTTCTTCAGCGAATAGTCTCTCGCATTATCAAAAGTCAGCGACAATGCTCCGATTGGTATTTTAATCTCGTGGGCAAAACTTTCCACATATTCCTGATATTCCACCTGTTCTTCCGTCAACGCACTGATTTTGTCATTCATCGCCTTACATGCTCTTTTCAGTGCATAATAATATGCCTGATTTTCCAAATCTTTCGGTTTCTGAAGAATTTCAGAAATATAGTATGCCTCCTGAAGATTATCGGTCATTTCAACTATCCGTTGATTTTTTCTGCATTTATTCCGATAAGTCAACCATAGAAAGCCTATTTGAAAAACGGCATAGATGAGTATCATCAGGAAAATATACAGACCGTCCACCCCTGATAAAAAGAGAAGAAAGGAAACCAGTACAAGAAAAAATAATTGAAACAGAATATATAGTATTTTCTCCTCTAAAAATGTGATAAAACTCATAGTTTCCACCCTTTTCCCCGAATATTTTCCAATAAATGAGATATGCCTATCTCTTTTAATTTCTTTTTCAGCCGCGTCATATTGACAAGCAACACGTTTTCATCTAAATAATATTTGTCATTCCATAACTTTTCCAATAATTCTTCTTTTCCAATTACTTTTTCTTCATTCATAAAAAAGTAGTATAAAATACGGAATTCATTCCTTGTTAATTCAATTGTTTCGTCCTTATATTTTAACACGGATAGATGTAAGTCCAACGTACATTCTTTTTTTGTAATCTGTCTGAAATTATTCGGATCAGAAAGCTGCAATGCTCTTTTAATTTTCTCTAATAAAATCAATGTATCATACGGCTTCGGAATAAAATCAATGCCACCCGACTGAATACTCTTCAATTCATCTGCCGTCGTATCTCTGCTCGTCACAAAAATAATCGGTGTCTGCTGCACCGCCTTTACTTTTTTACATATTTCATATCCATTTTCATATGGAAGATTCACATCAAGTAAAACTAAATCCAAAACACACCGTCCCAAGTTTTTCGGTATATTTTCAAAGTCAGTGAACAGTAGCGTTTCATATCCTTTTGTCTGCAGTAACTTTGACAATTCCCGGCGGGTAATTTCATCATCTTCAATAATTCCTATTTTCATCTGCCGTACCTCTATTCGTTTATATTTCTTTTGAAACCGATATAAGTCACTATCCAATACACTGCATAAATGCAAAGGAAAACAAGTAGTCCGCTAAAATAGTACAGTATATATGTTGATTGACTTTCTAAAAAAATATAATATATGTTATTGATTGATTTTACAAGGAAAAAACAGAGTACAACCGGATAAATCAACGGCAGTCCGAACAGTACAAGTAACTGTTTTCTTATCGTCTTATACAGATTTTTATCATTTACCCCAAGCCTTCTTAAAGTAAGGTAACGATATTTATATTTTGTGGAATCGCTTAATGACTGTACTGCCAGTATCGTTCCCACAACTGCTATGAAGATAAATGCCATATAAAGACAAATGCTGGATAACATAGCCGTCATCGTATTTTGCTCCTCAATCACTTCTCCCCGTGATGTTACTTTATACGTTTTATCTCCCAAATGCCTTTTCATTTTCTCCTGTATCTTATCTTCCAATTTGGCATTCGTACCCTCTTTTGTATTGACCACAAGATGACTTTCCCCCGCCTCCAGATTTCTCACGTATTCGTCCGGAAAAATCATAGTGTAATCCGCTTCTCCATTCATAAAAACCCAGAAATTATCCGTCGTAATCTCTTTCAGTTTCAGCGTCTTTCCACCTGACATCTGAACTTTTTTAATCTCCTGTATATCTTTCAACCTTGCTTCAGTGGACGCTGCCGCAACAATCATATATTCATTATCTTTTAATTCAACCGTATCCTCATCTCTAAGTTCCATCAGCCGATTATAATCACTCAATTTTACGATACAGTCACTGTCGTGAAATTGGCCTACATATTTTTGTACCTGACATTTTTTATCCCAATAAATATCATATGCAAAAGAGTCTTCTATCGTATAATCTTCATCTATAACCGCAAGATATTCATCATGAAAGTTTCTGTCGTCCATAACGGCAACATCATAAGGCGCGTCCTGATTAAGAATCGAATCATACATTCCCTTTGTGATGCCGGACATATTGAAACATAATAATGCCACCAAAATCAAAACAGAAAACGTTCCTAAAACAAAACTCATCGTTCTCGCTTTTGATGCAAATGTTCTCGTCACAAACAGATTATCATTACTATACTTCATTCCTTTGCTTCTCAGTACAACGGAAAGAATCATATCTGAAACGGTTGCAGAGATTCCATAAATGCTAATAATAAAACCGATAGTGCAAACAAAAAGGTAATTTATCGTTTCCTGATTGGAAAAATTTTTCATATTGAACTGAGAATGCCATATGAAAACAGATATAATTCCTATCAGCACACTGATAACGAAAATCCTGTTCCTGTTTTTCTTGTTTTGAAACATTTTCTTTTCATTCTGCTTCTCTAAATAGAGAAAACCATGCACCGACATTTTACGCATTTTTCTCCACATATTTAAGAGAACGAGAATGTAAATTGCCAAAAAGTAAATAGCCAGAAGCCCTGTCGCCTTCCACCCGAAAGAGATAAACACAACGCCCGGAACGTTTAATATGCGGACAATTATCAGCGAAATAAACTGACTGAAAACAAATCCGATGGGAATGGACAGCGCTAAAGCGAGGCAGCCCAAAAGAATATTTTCCAATACAAACATTTTTGTAATCTCTTTTTTCTTAATACCAAGAAGCATGTATGTTCCAAACTCTTTGCTTCGTTTTTCAAACATAAATTTTGTCGTATAGTTAATAAGAAAACATACAACAAAAATAATAATGGCACTCACAAAAAGCAGAATATTTTTGAAAGTGTCCATTCCTGTTGATAATTTTATCACTGCCTCGGAATTTGATACAAGATTAAAGGCAAACATCAGTGAAAAGGACATAGTAATCGTAATCAGATAAATGAGGTAATCTTTTAAACTTCTTTTCGCATTGCGAAAGGCTAATTTACTTAACATCTCCCATTTCACCTCCCAGTAAGGTCAAAATATCCAAAATTTCATTAAAAAATTCTTTCCTACTCTTCTCACCTTTTTGTATTTCATTGAAAATTTTTCCGTCCTTTAAAAACAATATACGTTTGCAGAAAGAAGCGCTAAAAGGATCATGGGTAACCATTAAAATAGTCGCCTGTAGCTTTTCATTCATATTAGACATCGTCTCCAACAGAAGCCGTGAAGACTTGGAGTCTAATGCTCCTGTAGGTTCGTCTGCAAGTATCAGGTTTGGCTTATTGATCAGTGCTCTCGCACAGGCACAACGCTGTTTCTGGCCGCCTGAAACTTCATAAGGGAACTTGGAAAGAATGTCCGCAATATCCAGTTTACGTGCTATCATTTCCACTTCTTCTTCGATTTTCTGCGGATTTCTTTTATTAATAATCAAAGAAAGTGCAATATTTTCCTTGATTGTCAGTGTGTCCAGCAAGTTAAAATCCTGAAAGATAAATCCTAAATTTTCTCTCCTAAAATTCGCAAAATCTTTCTCTTTAATTGCCGTAATATCTTTCCCGTTTACAAGAATATGCCCGCTTGTCACCGTATCAATAGTGGAAATGCAGTTCAGCAATGTCGTCTTTCCGGAACCGCTTGCCCCCATAATGGCAACAAACTCTCCTTTATCCACATACATGGAAATGCCGTCCACCGCTTTTGTAATGTTGTTTTCATTCCCTCCATAATATTTTTTCACCTGCTCCAAATTCAATATATGTTCCATAGTCTTTCCTCCTTTTACCTTTTTTCTATAAGCGATATAGAAATTATAGCAATAGTTTTCCCGAAAAACACTTACAGTTTTGAAAGTGTCTTTTTCTATGGTGTGGAATGATATAATATTCCACTTCTTAACGGCAGAAAAGCGATGACTACATTATTTATTCATGATATAATTACGATTACGAAGATGTTAGCGGTTACTGTTGCTCAAATGATTATAACGATACTTATCTTCAATTCTTGATGGGAAAAAAGCCAGTTATCATAATTTATATTCTTCATTTACAGAATACTGTAATAATTATGATGGACCAATAAACTTATGCGGTATTTCGTTAGGTGGTATATTAGCGTTAAATTATACTTTGGATTTCCCGGATAAAGTAAAATTATTAGTTTTAATTGGTACTCCACATAAAATTCCCAAAGTGAGGATATTAAGAAATAACCTGTGTTTACCTGCTTGTAAATAAAAGAATATTGCTATTAAGTTAAGAGATACTACACATAAACGTGTTGGTATCTCTTTTTCTATGTAGTGAAACAGCAGGCTATTTCATTTCTGCTTGCTTGTCCTAAAACTTATTAGTCTGTGGGTTGTCAAGGGCTTGTTGCGTAAGCAATGCTTTAGCACCCTTTACAAAACATAGACGGATAAGTAACTTTTCAAAAGCAGAAAAGAAATGACGATATTGAAGGGGAATGATATAATGTACATAAAGATAAATTGGAATTGTAAAGGAGATTTTATGAGAATAACTTCATTAGTCGAAAATACGACTAAGTCAGAACTTAAAACAAAACACGGACTTTCCTTATATATTGAAACGAAATCACATAAAATTCTATTTGATTTAGGTTCAGATAGCACATTATTTGAAAATGCTATGAAAAGAAATATAGATATTTCAAAAGTGGATACTGTTATTATTTCTCATGGGCATTTTGACCACGGAGGAGCATTGAAAAAATTTTTAGATATTAATTCTGTGGCAAATATCTATGTGCAAAAGGAAGCCTTTGAACCACATTACAGTAAAACCTTATTTCTTAAAATACCAGCTGGAATTGATAGTAAGCTTAAATCTAATAGGCAAATTAAACTATTGAATGGTAATTATAAAATTGATGAAGAATTATCACTATTTACAGTAAGTAAAACAAATAAATTTTATTCTCCTGCCAATAATGCTCTTTATGATAAAAAGGGCAAAGATACTTTTGTACACGAACAAAACTTGATTATTTCAGAAAATAAAGTAGTAGTTATTATGGGGTGTGGGCATGCTGGTGTTGTAAATATCATGGAAGAAGCAGAGAAGTATCAACCACATTTTTGTATTGGTGGTTTTCATTTGTTCAACCCACTTACAAAGAAAACAGTATCAAAAGAATTGTTAAACAGTATTGCAATGGAATTACAAAAGTATAAAGATATTGAATTTTATACTTGTCATTGCACTGGTGAAAAGGCATATCATTATCTATCTCAACAAATGGATAATATGAATTATATGTCTTGCGGTGATGTTATTGAAATCTAAATATATATTTAATTGAATTTGATGGAGGAAAAAGGTAATGGCAAAAGAAAAGGGTTCGTTCAAAGAGTTTCTATCGGCAGTTGCACCAGAATATCAAACTAGCTTGTGTGGTCTGTGCAGAGGTTACTGTGCGTAAGTCGACTTCATAGTGACAGAATAGTTAAGTTCTATAAATTCTTTAGGTTAGAATCGATGATGGGGTAAACGAAAAAGCAGTTTTGGCATTCCAGTGAACTGCCCCTTCGTTTACACCATTTTCGATTTGACCTCATTGAACAAAGTGAGCGTCCGGGTAGTCATTACCTATGGACTTTCAATCTTTTGTACTTACCTGTGATTATACAGGATTTTCTGTGCAGAAGCTACAGAAATCAAGTGTTTTCAGATAAATAGGTACGACAACAAAACCTCAAGCTTTGAGGCTTTAGAAAATGTATGAAAGAATAAGCTTTTAACATCTTTGTGGTATTCGAAGCTGTGGTTTTCCAAGATGCCCGCCACAGGATTTACACACACAAATGTTTATCTCATAAAGCTGTTTTAATATTTCCGGCATCTCCTTACCTCGAAGCTTCGAGAGATACTTTTGGCATCCAAGGAGATTCCGGCATAAAGTCAGCTTCTTGTGTTTGCTACGGGAACAAAGAAGTCCGTAATGCCGAATCCTGACAAAACGTTTTGGCGGTACGTGCATCAGAAACCGTCGTATAAATTCAACACCGGAAAGAGTCAGTTCTTTCCATTGTCCTTTGTTCCGGTAATCCTTTACAGAAAAAGTAACGTTTTCATCGTCCATACAGATGATGCGGTGATTGCTGATGGCAATCCTGTGGGTATACTTTCCAAGGTAGTCAATCACAGATCCTGCGCCGTTAAACGTTTTCTTACAGTAAGGAATCCATTCCGTATCATAACAGGAATCCAGCAGGTCTTTGAATACATAATAATTACGGTATTTTTCGGCAGTGCCATGAAACTCAAGCTGACCAGTATTCCAGAGATGTTTCAGTTCATCTATATATTTTCCACGGAAGCTTTTGGAGACAGCCCTTATAGGAAGAAAAAACTCGGTACCGTTGTCTTTCCACTCATTTTTGGATGTTAGACCACCGCCGAGCAGTATTGTATGGATATGGGGATGAAAGTTCATTTCAGATCCCCATGTATGCAGGATGCAGATATAGCCGACATCAGCACCAAGGTGCTTTGGGTCAGCGGTCAGTTCACTGATTGTGGCAGAAGCTGCATGATACAAGGTGTCATATAGCAGTTTCTGGTTATTGTAAATGATGGGATTCAGAATGTCAGGAACCGTAAATACCAGGTGGAAGTAGGGGGCATCAAGCACATCTTCCCTGTGGGCATCCATCCACATTTCTTTCGGAACAGCCTGACACATGGGACAGCAACGGTTACGGCAGGAATTATAATGGATCTGAACAGCGCCACAGTCTTCACATACACTGACGTTTGCACCATAAGCCCCAGTCTTACAGTTCATGATGTTTCGGGAAACCTTTGCCTGTTCTGCAGAAGGGGAATGTTTTTCAAGGTATGCAGGGTAAAAAACGCAGGAAGATATCCTGTACGGTCGGCTTATTCATTATCAGCACCTTCTTTCCTGTCAAAGGGACTTTGGATTCCCATAAGGGATTTGTTGCTGACATGAAGATAAACTTCCGTTGATTTTGGGTCACGGTGTCCAAGCAGTGCCTGAATATTCTGCCGTTCTACCCCCTGTTCCATCAGATGAGTGGCAAAGCTGTGACGGAGACAGTGTGGGGTTGCTTTCTTTGGAAGTTCAGCATCGGATACTGCCCGTCGCATCACTTGTTCCAGTGTACTGACTGTCAGGTAATTCCCGGTAAATTTATTAGGAAACAGGATTCCACGGGGACGCCCTTTCTCAAACCAGTATTGTGTAAGGATATCCAGACACCGTTTAGAAAGAATTGTATAGCGGTCCATCCTGTTCTTCGTATCCCGGACATGGATCTGCATATTTGAACGGGAAATATCATCATAATGAAGGTGGATCACTTCAGAGACCCGCATCCCGGAAGAATACATCGTTGCAAACATGGCTCTATATTTGATATCATCAACAGCTTCTAACAGACGGTCGATTTCATCAACAGTCAGTACGGTCGGAAGCTTATGTTCCAGAATCATCCGTGGAACTGTGATGTCATCCCAAAGGATATGCAGGACATTTCGATAGAAAAAACGGATAGACGAATTATAGAGGTTCAGAGTTGTGGCTTTTAGTCCTTCCTCTTTTTTGGCAAGCAAAAAATTTCTGACATCCTGACAGGTAAGTTCTTCAGGGGGCTTCGCTTGATATTTCAGAAAGTAAGAAACATAGTTTTTATAGCAGTTGATGGAACGCTCTTTGAGATTACGGATTTTTCCGGCTTCCTCAAGCTGTTCTAAATATTTTTCATACATAATAAAATCCTCCATGTAAAATCAGTAGTAATCAAAACACTGCTTTACACGGAGGCGCATTTGAGTCGTAAAACCGCTTGCCAACCAAGCGGAAGGGTGGTATTCTTTTCATAGGCAGTGGGAAGGTCGATCCTGTTTGATTGTTATTTTGTGGTGATTTAACAATACTACTTTTAGGACTTGCTTTCCACTGTTTTTTATTATAGAAAACAGAAAATCGCTATGCCACAGCCTTGGCAGGCCATCGCGCAGCGATTTTGTTCAATTAGAATTTTTGAAAGTGAGATGAGAATATGTTAGAACAAGAATTGACAAATTTACAAATCTATATTAGTAAAAGAAATCAAGGTCAAACAGATGAACAGGTAATAAATCATATCACAAAAATAAATAACAAAACACCATTAACCCAAGAGGAGTGGCATGAGTTGATTTTTCCGAGTTGTAATAATGGCTATGTTGAAATATTAAGGTTTATATTAAGTAACATTCAATGCTTAAATAATGTTAAAGAATATATGCGCCATACTGTATATGGTCGAAATAAGAATATCAATGATGAGAGAATAGAAGTTTTAAAGGAATTCATGGTCCTATGTCAAGATTTAGTACAAGTTAAAATGAGGTTTTCCTCATCTTAACCTGCCAACTGCAATTCGTCTTGTTGAAGCCTACGATACAGCTCTTCATAATCGTTTGGTGACATATAATCACAGTGACTATGAATTCGTTTCGTATTGTAGAACGCTTCCAAATATTCAAAAATCAAACGATATGCATGGTCATAATCTCGAATCTTAAACCGATTCAGCCATTCTCTCTTAATCAGGGAATGGAATGATTCAATACATGCGTTATCCCATGGATATGACTTTTTAGAATAACTACACTGCATGGTTGCGGTTACACGTTTGTATTCTTTTGATACATACTGGCTTCCCCGGTCTGAATGCAGAATTAAAGGCTTATCGATATTGCGTCTTGCTTTGGCTTTCTTTATTGTTTCAATCACGCAGGATACCTCCAATGTTTTGGAAAGTGTCCAGGCAATGATTTTTCTGGAATATAAGTCCATGATACTGGTCAGATAAACAAATCCGTCTATCGTCCAGATATAAGTGATATCAGAACACCAAACAGCATTTGGACGTTCTGGATTAAACTGTTCATCAAGGATATTTTTTAATTCGCTGCTGAAGTCAGAATCTTTGGTTGTGATCGTCCATGGCTTGACCCACTGGGCTTTGATGCCCATTTGCTTCATATACTTACCAACAGTACGTTCGGAGATGATTTCTCCTGATTTACGCAATTCCCTGGTAATTTTAGGGGCACCATAATTCTGTTTAGATTCATCATATATATCCTTGATTTTAGCTTTTACGGCTTCACGTCTTTTTTCTGTATTAGAAGGAACACGTTTTAGCCACGCATGATAACCAGAACGAGAAACGCCAAGATGTTTCAACATTCCGGAGACAGAAACCCGGCGTTTTGCCTTATGGGCAGTTTCTGCCATCTCCGTAACTTCGAGATAAATGGCTTCCGTCATTTTCCCAGAATGTTGATTGCTTTTTTTAATACTTCAAGGGCATCCTGTGCATCTCGTAATTCTCGTTTTAATCGTGCGATTTCTTTTGCTTCATCAGAAGCATAGTTACCGGAACCACGGCTTTCAATATCACCTGTTTCACGCAGTTCTTTCTGCCAGCGTGATAAAGTCTGCTGACTGATTCCTAAGTTTGTAGCACAGCCCTGCAGTCCTAAGTTCTTGTGATCATGATAATACTGGACTGCATCCAGCTTAAATTGTTTGTCATAGTGCTTTGCCATAATGAGATCCTCCTTCAGTGCGGTACCTACATTGTACCATAATTTTTCTTATAAGGAATTCTCATTTTGACTTGTACTATTTATATTCTAACACCATCATGAAATATTTAACAGATGATAAAGAAGAATGTTTGAACGAAACTATGATATATGCAGGTTGGTTTGGAGAAACAGACATTGTAAAATTTTTGATTGAAAATGGTGCTAATAAAGAATATAAAACTCAAAATGGTTTAGGATTATTAGAATGTTCTGAAAGAATTGAAAAACAATTTAAAGACAGTTCTTTGAAAGAGTTTCTTGCAAATAATCAATAATTCAAATCCCAGTTTGTGTGGAAGATACGCTCAAAATCTTGCAAACCGACGGAGTGAACCAGCCTGTGGCGAGCGATTATCAAGCCCCCGTTATCTAACAAGGGGGGCACAAAAAACAATAGACAATATACATTAACAAGCGGAAACCGCTGTATTTACAAGGCGAAACCGCATTTTACATGGTGTGATATAAATTATGCCATTATCACTTGGAAAAATTGAATAAGACATTTTCCTGATATAGAATGGCTTTGGAATAGAATGTAGATTCAATGTGCAACTTGATAGGGTGAATAATAAATTAGAAGTTGGAGGAATGATATTATGAATATGGTTATTAGTTTTTCCGGTAGAGAAAATGGAAATTGTGATAATATTTCCAAATACATTGCATCTAAAGGTGATTCTATTATTTATTTTAGAAATCTAAACATTCATGATTGTAGTGGGTGTAAATACGAATGTTTTAAGGGATATTGCAAGTATCGCCAAGATGATATATATAACCTTTACGAAAGTATGCTTAGTTATGACAAAATTTTTTTAATTGTACCTATGTATTGTGGGAATCCTTCGTCACTCTATTTCAAATTTAATGAGCGATGCCAAGACTTCTTTTTGCATAACGAAGACAGTTACGAAACTATTATTTCCAAAGTATATATCATAGGAGTTTACGGTGATAAGAAAAAGACTCCTGACTTTATTCCATGCCTTACAAGATGGTTTGAGTGTACTCAATTTAACAATCATGTGTTGGGAATAGAAAGACATAGATACAACCAAAGGATTGCAGATAACATACTGGATATTGAAGAAGTAAGAAATATGATAACTTGCTTTATTCAACAATAACAGATTTGAAGTTGGAGGTGTTTTAAAATGAGTAAGAACAATAGATTTGAAGTGGTGTATCAAGAAACAGGCTTAAAGAGCGAGAAAACAGTATATGTTGATAAAGAGACAGGAGTAAACTATCTTTTTATTGCAAATGGTTTTGGAGGTGGTTTAACGCCACTGTTAGATGCGGAGGGAAAACCTATTATCACAAAATAAATCATAGAGTTTGATGACTAGGCAATTTTCAATACATAGTATCTGGCACTTAAGAGGGAACATATTTTAAATCTCTCTAAAAAAGGGGGTGTCGCAAAATCATCAAATTAGATGATTGAGCGGCACCCTCGCTCTATACATATCAAAAAATCCGAAAAGATTCCCCAAATAAAAGGATTCCTTCCGGATTTTGGCGTACTTTAATAATGCCTCTGTTTTATGGCTTTTTAGGCAGTTTCTTTAACTAGAAAAAGGTAACTTCCTGTACGCTCCTTTTGGATTTTAGCATGCAGTTTATTGATATTATAACCCATACAAAGCAAAAGAATTTCTAGTTTTACCTTGCTTTTTCCACGGAGTAGAAATCTTTGAAATTCATAATCATTCTTCAAAACCCCAAATGCCCCCTCTACTTGAATGGAACGGTTCATGCGGTATTTAATCCCTGTTTCACTTAGGATATTTTTATAGGATTCCTGACGCTTCTCCAGAAAACTTTTAGAAACATATAACCGTTTATTCCCTTTTGCTTTGGTACATTTTTCTTTATAGGGGCAGCCGGTACAATCCTCGCATTCATAAACGGTTACTTCCGATTCATAACCGCTCTTGCTTTTCTGTTTTTTCATAAAAATGGGAAATAGCGTTTTCCCGGCATGGCAGGTGTAGGTATCCGTCTTTTCATCATATCCCATATTTTCCCGTTTGCTGATATCCTGCTTAAAGTTTCGCTTCTTCCATTTCTCATAAGTCTGTGGTTTGATGTATGGCTTCTGCTTTGCACTTCTTAGGTAAGTATACACTTCTTCGCTTTCATATCCGGAATCGGCGGTTACGCTCGGATAACGGAACCCCAGGTTCCTCTCCATTGTCTTTAAGAACGGAACTAATGTCCAGACATCATTCCGATCCTGAAAAATATCCGTTGCCACGATATATTCACTGTCTACTGCGATCTGTACATTATACCCGGGCTTTAACTGTGCATTTCTCATATGGTCGTCTTTCATGTGCATAAAGGTTGCATCAGGATCTGTTTTGCAATAATTGTTTCTTCCCTGAAAGTTTGCCGTATGCCAGTCATAAACGGTCTGCCGTTCCAGAAAGCTGTGAAAAAGTTCAAAATACCGTTGGTTTCTGCTTTTCCGTTTTCCACGTCCATGAACAAAAACGGAGTGGTCTGTTCGACAGCGTTCTTCTAAAAAACAAACGATTTTCTGTAAATCCGGTGTCTTTGTTTCCGAAGCAACCGAAAAATCCTTCATATATTCTCTGTTCAGATGCTGTATTGCCTCCTGTATCTTCCTGAACATTTTTTCTTCCCATTTTCCCACAGATTTTTTCCAGACAAAGGTATATTTATTTGCACAGGCTTCTAATTTAGTTCCGTCAATAAATACTGTTTCCTTTGACAGTTCCCCTGCCTCTTCCAAGCGTCTTACCATTTGGTAAAAAAGATTTTCGCAGGCATCTGCAAGAAAACCGGTACGAAAACGAGCAATCGTACTGTGGTCAGGGGCTTTCTGTCCGGCTAGCAGCCACATAAAGTTGATGTCCCGTTTACAGGCAGTTTCAATTTTTCTCGAAGAATAGATGTTTTGAGAATAAGCGTAGGTAAGAATCTTGAACATGGTCTTTGGATCAACTGCTGGATTTCTGCCTTTGGCAGAGTAAGCCTGATACAGCAAGCTGTAATCTAAATCCTCCAGTTCGTGGCTCAGCAGTCGGACAGAATCATCATCAGGAATCAAACCTTCTAAATTTAGTGGCAAAACCAGTTGATAAGGTTCGCCGAATTCGGTATAATTTTTATGGTATTTTAATTTATTAGTCATATCTTATTATACCATGGATTGCGGACTCTTCGGAGTCCGTTTTCTGTTTTTAGGACATAAAAATGGAACTGTTGCTCCAGTAGATTATTCATCTACTTTTGCAACAGCCCCTTTTTTACGTCTATTCTTCTGTTGTCTCAGATACTTCCGGTTCATTTTGTACCGGTTCTTCCACGTCTTTTTGTTCCAACTGCTCCGGCTCTTCCACTTTCATCTCAATTCTCTGTTTCTGTGGTTCTTCCTCTTCTTCAATTCCCTGTACTTCACGGAAAATTTTCATAAATTCTTTGCCGGTAATTGTTTCTTTCTCAATTAGGAATGCCGCAATCTTATCTAACGCCTCACGGTTTTCAGAAAGAAGACGTTTCGCTTCCTCATAAGCATCTTTTAACATCTTCATTACTTCTCTGTCGATTTCTGCTGCCGTTTCCTCACCGCAGTTTGTCACCGGACGTCCGTCCAAATATTTATGCTGAACGGATTCCAAACCGATCAGACCGAATTTCTCGGACATACCATACTGTGTAATCATTGCTCTCGCAATCTTTGTCGCTTTTTCAATATCGTTGGACGCACCTGTTGTCACCGTGTCAAAAACAATCTCTTCTGCTGCACGCCCTGCAAGCATACCTACGAGCATTGCCTCCAACTCTTTCTTCGTATTAAGGAATTTCTCTTCCTCAGGTGTCTGCATAACGTATCCTAACGCTCCCATTGTTCTTGGTACGATTGTAATCTTCTGAACAGGTTCTGCATCTTTCTGCAATGCACTTACCAATGCGTGTCCTACCTCGTGGTATGATACAATTCTTCTTTCCTCCGCATTCATAATACGATCTTTCTTCTCTTTTCCAACAAGGACAACTTCCACAGCCTCAAATAAATCCGCCTGTGAAACAACCTGTCTTCCATTCTTAACCGCATTGATTGCGGCTTCATTAATCATATTGGCAAGGTCTGAACCTACCGCTCCCGAAGTTGCAAGAGCGATCGCTTCCAAATCAACCGTCTCGTCCATCTTAACGTCTTTTGCGTGTACCTTTAATACGTCGACACGACCTTTTAAATCCGGTGCGTCCACGATAATACGTCTGTCAAAACGTCCCGGTCTTAATAATGCCGGATCAAGAATCTCCGGTCTGTTTGTAGCCGCCAATAATAAAAGTCCTTTATCTGTGTCAAAACCGTCCATCTCGGCTAACAACTGGTTCAATGTCTGCTCACGCTCATCGTTACTTCCCATGGCATTGTCACGGCTCTTTCCGATAGCGTCAATCTCATCAATGAAAATAATACAAGGCGCCATAGACTGTGCCTGCTTAAATAAATCTCTCACTCGCGAAGCACCTACACCGACATACATCTCCACAAACGCTGAACCTGAAAGTGAGAAGAAAGGTACTTTCGCCTCTCCCGCAACAGCTTTTGCCAAAAGTGTTTTACCTGTTCCCGGAGGTCCTACAAGCAATGCACCCTTTGGAAGTTTTGCACCGATGCTTGTATATTTGCCCGGATTATGAAGGAAATCAACAACTTCTTGCAAAGATTCCTTCGCCTCGTCCTGACCTGCCACGTCCTTAAACGTAACACCGGTCTGTTTCTCCACATACATCTTGGCATTGCTCTTGCCTATCCCCATCATGCCTCCGCCTTTGGACATTTTTCTCATAAAGAATGAGAAGACTCCAAATAAGAGTAATGTAGGCAATACCAATGTGAGCATGATATTCCAGAAAATATCAGAACCGGAATCCGGAATTTCCTGTGTATATTTTACTCCTGCCTTATATAACCGTTCTGATAACTTATCATCTTTCACAACACCCGTGTAATATTTCGGCGCCACTGAAGGAAACATAAGTTCCGAGTCCTTACTGCTGTCTTTCTTCTTCGGTGTAATCTCTATCTTATCCGAATTAATCTTAACTTTTTCCACTTTGCCTTCATCGACCATCTTCAAAAACTGGTCGTAAGTAATCTCTTTCGGATTGCTTCCCGGCATAAACCGATATAACGCCAACACTAAAAATAATGTAATCAGTGTTGTAAAAAGAATAATACCCCAACCTTGTCTGTTGTTTTTCTGGTTTTTATTCTTATTATTATTATTTTGATTATCCATATCCTTCCTCCTATTTCTCATCTATTATATTATAAAGATGGCTTTCCCATAAATCAATAAAAAGATTGTGAAAACTGGCACTCATTTCTAAAACTTCTATTAAATTGTTTTAGACAAATTCTTTTTTTTGTAGTATACTATTTTTTTAAGCATAACCAGTTATTTTAGAAATTCAAGAAAGAGGAAGCAAGTTTATGAAAATCGGATTTGATAATGACAAGTATTTAAAAATGCAATCGGAGCATATCCGTGAGCGCATCAACCAATTTGATAACAAACTGTATTTGGAATTTGGAGGGAAACTATTTGATGACTATCACGCGTCCAGAGTATTACCCGGGTTCGCACCTGACAGTAAACTCCGCCTCCTCATGCAACTTTCTGATCAGGCAGAAATAGTTATTGTTATTAGTGCAGGAGACATCGAGAAAAATAAAATTCGCGGTGACTTGGGAATCACATACGATACAGACGTTCTTCGTTTAATGGAAGCATTCAAAGAAAATGGTTTGTTTGTCGGAAGTGTCGTAATCACTCAGTATTCAGGACAAAATAGCGCCAATCTATTTAAGAGCAAGTTGGAACATTTAGGAATTAAAGTGTACATTCATTATTGTATTGAAGGCTATCCTTCAAATATTCCTCTCATCGTCAGCGATGAAGGTTACGGCAAAAATGATTACATCGAGACTTCAAGACCTCTTGTTATCATCACTGCTCCGGGACCGGGAAGCGGAAAAATGGCAACATGCCTTTCTCAACTTTATCACGAGCATAAGCGCGGCGTTCGCGCAGGATATGCGAAATTTGAAACTTTCCCTATTTGGAACATTCCGCTGAAGCACCCTGTAAATCTTGCTTACGAGGCTGCCACCGCCGACCTAAATGACGTTAATATGATTGACCCTTTCCATTTAGAAACATATGGCGTGACTACAGTAAACTACAATCGTGATGTAGAAATTTTCCCTGTACTCGATGCCATTTTCGAGAAAATTTATGGCGAAAATCCGTATAAATCTCCAACTGACATGGGTGTAAATATGGTTGGTAATTGTATTTCCGATGATGAGGTTTGCCAAAATGCCTCTAAACAGGAAATTATCCGCAGATATTATGATGCTTTGAACGGACTTGCAGAAGGAACACATTCAGAGGAAGAGATTTTTAAAATCGAATTATTAATGAAACAGGCTCATGTGACAACAGATGACCGTGTTGTTGTTTCCGCTGCTTTACAGCGCGCTGAGGAGACGGGAGCACCTGCTGCTGCAATTGAGTTAGATGACGGAACAATTATTACGGGAAAAACTTCAAATTTATTGGGTGCATCTGCAGCACTTTTATTAAATGCATTGAAGCATCTTTCCAAAATAGATGATGAACTTCACATGATCTCACCTGAAGCGATCGAACCGATTCAAACGTTGAAGACAAAATACCTCGGAAGTAAAAATCCGCGTCTCCACACAGATGAAGTTCTTCTGGCACTCTCCATCAGCGCAGCGTCTAATCCAAACGCTGAACTCGCTTTGGAGCAGATTCCGAAATTAAAAGGCTGCCAGGTACACACGACTGTCCGTCTGTCTTCCGTAGATGTGAAAATGTTTAAGCGTCTCGGCATTCAACTGACTACTGAATCGAAAGATGAAAATAAAAGGATTTATCAGTAAGAACAATAAAAGGAAATCCCTTCCCCTCAACAATGAGAGGAACCGGATTTCCTTTTAGTTTATATGGAAACTTCTATAATTTCAGCCCCCATACCGTTCAAATATACCTGTTCGTCTTTACTGAATTTCTTCTCTGTTATAACTCCCGTGTAATCTCCCAGACAATTAATTTTTGCCATCGCCTGTCTGTCGAATTTGGAACCGTCCACTGCAAGATACGCATTTCTGCACTGCTTTGGTGTTTCTCTTTTCAACCACATTTTATCTACAGTTGGGGTCATCACTTCAAATTCATCATTTATGGAAGCCGCACCGAAAAATCCTACATCGAACTTAAAATCTTTTAACATTTCCGTCGCATAGTGTCCAAACATACTTCCCGTCGCTTTTTGCACATGCCCTCCGCAGACAAATAACTCTACCGGACTGTTTTTCAGCAACTGCGCAATTTCTAAATCATTTGTCACAACTAAAATATCCGGTATGTCCATGATTTTCCTTGCAATCTCATAAGTTGTCGTTCCCGCATCAAGAAATACCGTATTTCCCGAAACTACATATTCCGCGCATTTCTCCGCTATCGCCGCTTTCTCTTCACAGTGGCTTGTCTGCTTATCCATATAAGTCACTTCCTGTTTTGCTACTGCTCCGCCGTGGCATCGTTCAATTTTCCCATCTTCCTGAAGTTTCAGCAAATCACGGCGTATTGTCATCGTACTTACTCCCAGTTCCTGCGCCAATTCTTCCACCTGTACACTTCCATATCGATAAAGAAATTCTGTTATTTTCTCTCTTCTTTCTGCTGCCAGCATATTCCTTCCTCCTTAACGTCCTGCAACCTCTTAAGCCAAGTATATCATAGTTGTAACAAAAAAACACCTGGAATACGTCGTTTATCACTCCATATTCCAAGTGCTTTCTTACATAAAGATATTCAATATCAATACTTCCACTACACCGACAGCCCATGCCACCGTTGAAGTAACTGACCAAACACGAAGTTGATCTTTTGCCTCGCTGACTCCCAATGTTCGATTGACTACCCAGAAATAACTGTCGTTAAAGTATCCGAAGAACAGTGAACCGACGCAGCAGGCAATTGCGCCTAAAAGCGGGCTTGCACCTGACGCTAAAATGATTGGGGCAGAAATACTTGCCGCCGTTGTCATGGCAACTGTTCCCGAACCTTGGATAAATCTCATCGCCGTCGCTATTAACAGCGGCAAAATGATAATCGGAATTGCCGTCTTAGCAAGTCCTTCTGCCATAAAGTTTCCAAGTCCTGAATCTTTAATAATCTGTCCAAGAGCACCGCCGCCACCTGTAACAAGCATGATGATACCTGCGGACATCATTCCCTTTTCCATCTCCATCAGCGCCGTATGTCTGTCCAATTTTCTTCCCAATGTGAAAATGGCAACAATCAATCCAAGTCCCACGGCAATAATCGGCTGTCCTAAGAAGATAAGCACGTTCATAATCCCTTTTGTCTGTCCCATCGCCGTCGCCACAGTGTTCACCAAAATTAAAATAATCGGAATTAACAGCGGCATAAAAGATTCAAATACCCCAGGCAGTCCTGTCATATCCATAGAAAATGCCGCCTCGTAATCAGGTTCCTGATATGTTGCTTCCACAATCTCTCCTTCTTCGTTCGGAATGCGATAATATTTCTTCGAGAGATATAATCTTGAGTATGCGATGCAGGCAATTGCCATAGGAATCGCCAAAAGGATTGTCATCAGAATAAAACTTCCAACATCAATACCGAAAATTCCACACACGCCTAACGGTCCCGGTGTAGGTGGAACTAATGAGTGCGTGATAACAAGGCCTGACGCCAAAGCAACACCTAAACCGATAACGGATTTCTTCGTCACTCTTGAAATTGCCTTTGCAATCGGTGCAAGTACGACAAATCCCGAGTCACAGAAAATCGGAATGGATACAAGGAATCCCGTAAAAGCAAGAGCCTCTTCCTCTCTCTTTTTACCAAATAGTTTCAGGAATGTATGCGCCATTCTTTTTGCGGCTCCGGTCACTTCAAAGATTTGCCCCATCATAACTCCAAATCCGATGATAATTCCGATGCTGGATAACGTTCCTCCAAATCCGCTTGTAATTGAATTTAAAATTCCAAAGGTCGTTCCGTCCTCTAACGTAATATTATTAAGCGGCATTCCGCCTACCACACCTACAATAACCGTACAAATAATTAAAGCTAAGAACGCCTGAACTTTTGTCTTTAATACCAGAAAAATTAAAACTGCAATCCCGATTGCAAGACCAATCAGCATTCTTTCACCACTAAGTCCATTTACCATAATTCCGCCTCCTATTTTGTAAAGTTAGGAGCATATTTTGCCGCAAGCAGAATGGCTTCAATCATGCTGACAGCGCTTACTACTCCTTTTCCCGCAATATCGAATGCTGTTCCGTGGTCTACAGACGTTCTGAGAATCGGCATTCCGTTTGTAATAGCAATTGTTTTTTCAAAGTCTAAAGTTTTCGTAGCAATATGTCCCTGGTCATGATACAAAGACAATACACTGCTGTATTTTCCCTGGGCTGCCTGATGGAATACGGAATCTGCTCCTATCGGACCTTCCACCTTATACCCCTGTTTTTTCAATTCTTCAATTGCCGGCACAATCTCTTCCACTTCTTCCCAGCCGAACAGACCGTGTTCTCCGCTGTGCGGATTTAATCCGGCTATTGCCATAACGCCGTCTGTCACGCCTAATTTTTCCAATGCTGCCGTACAACGTTTAACATAATCTATAATTCTGTCCTTTTTAATCATATCAAGCATTTCCCGTAGGGAAACATGTCTTGTCAGAAAGAACACTCTCAGCCCGTTTGTCTCAAACATTGTCAGCGGATCTTCCGTATTTGTCAGCGCGCCAAATATTTCAGTATGTCCGATGAAATTAATACCGCCTGCACGAAGTGACTCCTTATTGATAGGAGTTGTCGCCACCGCATCTACTTTTCCGTTGTTTGCCAACTCAATACTTTTTTCAATATAATCATAGGCAGCCTTTCCGCACATTCCGCTCACTTTTCCGAATGCAAATTGGCTCATATCCATATTGTCTATGTGAATAAGATTTAAAATTCCTTCCCGATAATCTCCCTGTTCCACATCGTCAATCACATTGACTGTTAAATTTTCGCCTGTAATTTTGATTGCATTATCCATCACTTCTTTGTTTCCGACAATTACGCATTTCGCTGCCGCCGTCACATCTTTTGATGCCACGGATTTTGCCACAATCTCCGGACCTACGCCTGCCGGATCTCCGATTGGCACTGCAATAAATGATCTTTTCATATTTTTCCTCCTAAACCTAAATGTATAATTTTTCTTTTAGATATGTAATGCACCGATTAATCGCATCGCTCTCTCCCTGACTTCCTCCCTTCGTAATAATATGTATTCCGTCAAATTCTCCTTTCAGAAACTGTCCATACGCCGCCAGAGGAAGCACCTCATCTTTTAACAAAAGTCCTGCCGTTTTAAATTTTCTGCAGACAGCCACCGTTATGTCTCCTCCGCTCGTATAAAGTCCTTTGAAACTTGTTTCCTTTTGGAAAATCCGATATGTAATTTCTGCAAAAGCGCTATTAATGCGCTCAGTCACTTCGTCCATTGAACAGTTATATTTTTCCATATATGGAATAAAATCAATTCGGTTCTCCGGATAAATGCCGTCTCCAACCACTGTGGATACAATATTTCTGCTGCTCTCTGATAAAATTTCTTCGGTTACCCTTTCAATTTCATTTTCTCTTCTGCTGTCCCCTTCCAACAATTCCTTCGTATGTACAAATACATTGTGCGTTCTCTGTGACAGCCACAATTCCTCCATCTGCGTCTTTGTGTTTGGATTTACACTTCCAACTACCGCAAGTATGCGGCTTTTTTCCTGTTTTTCCGCCGGAACAATTAGTTTTCTCGACAGTGTTGCCGTGAAAACTCCCGGATCTACCGCTACGGTTTTTAATCTGCTTGTAATAACCGCATCTGCAATCAGGTCTAAGTCTTCCTGCGTCACACAGTCTAAAACAATAATTCTGCTTCCCGCATTCACACATTCTTTCATTTTATCAGCCAGATAATGTTTTCCGTGCATTAAGTCTTTCATACAGATTAATGACACTTTATATTTACTCTGTTCTTCAAACAACACTGCAATTTCTGATTTTGTAACCGGTGTTTTCGGATCAATGGCAATATCTGTCTTGTGAAGGGGAATGCCATTAACTAACATATATCCGCCAATTGCAATCCTTTTGGAACTCGGAAAACAGGGAGCAACAATCGCCACATAATCTTCACCAAGCACGTCCAGCATTGCATCTGTTTCACTTCCCAGATTGCCTCTGAGTGTGCTGTCAATCCTTTTTGAATATACTTTTACTTCTTCATGTTTTAACAACTCACATACATTTTTTACCCTGTTGTACGATATTTCCGCGTCTACCCCTCTGCTATCTGTCGGATACAACACACAGTCACAATCTGACAGCATTTCCAGTTCAATTCGTTCCATATTCATGACCGTGTACGCTTTATAATTCATCTTCTTCAGCAGTACACCTGTCGCATTTGCTCCTGTCAAATCATCTGCAATCACTACACATTGTGGCATATTTTTCTGTTCCTCCCGTCTTTCTTCCTGTTTTAACAACTATTTTGTCAATACCTCAACTGTCTCTCTCAATGTCGTATCTTCTCCCACATTTCCCGGGAAAATCACATAAGGAGTCATTGGAAATTTACTTTCCCCGCCTGTCTGCCATACCGGAATTCCCGGTTTAATCTGCCCAAGCACATTCGCTTTCTTTACCGCCAACGCTCTCGTTCCTATATCGCTCGATGTAATTCCGCCTTTCGCAATAACAAACCGCGGCGTAACCTGAAGCCGTCCGACCAAAGACTGAACGGCGTCTGATATGCGTACGGATAATCTGAGTTCATCTTCCTTGTCTCCCGTATCCGCCGTAATAAGAGAACGTGTCGTATAACAGCAGACTGTCTTTCCATTTCGTATACAGTTTTCCTCTTTCTCAAGACAGCGCTCTACTTCTTTTGCAAAAGCATTTTCATCATGTACAAGAGATACGTCCAGTTCAATAAATTCAATATTTTCTAATTTCCGAAGTTCTTCCACCTGTCTGCTTGTCTTATCTGTATGGGAACCTACGATGACAACACCTCCGTTGTCCGTTTCTTTTACAATCATCTGCTCTTTTGTAAGAAGCGGCTGATCACTGATTCCTCCCATTACTTTCACAATCGCTGCAGCCGTGCGGAACATAAATACTTTTCCTTTTGCCATTGCCCTGTACAGCGCCACACAGAATACTTTAATGTCCGCATAATCCACTGCATTTACAATAATCTTGTTAAATCCGTTCACCTCTGACAATGTTTGTTCTATCTTATCAATATTCATGCTGCGCATATCTTCCAACGGAATACGGCAGACGTCTGATGCTTTGTATTTTCCTTTTGTCTTTTCTTCCACATATTCAGGCATTGTTCCCGCCGTATAACCAAACGTGGAATCTTTCGCAAATTCTGTTTCATTTGCCGGTATCAATTCGTTACCGTATTTGACATAATGTACATTGTCGATTGTAAAACGGCCTCCCTCCTTAAAAAACGGACAAATAATTTCTCCATCAATTATCTTTCCTGTATTTTTCTCGTAATCTTCTTTTAAAATTTCCGTTTCTAAAGGATAATGTCCTCTGAGCGTACTGTCACTTCTGCTAATAAAGATATATTCTTTTCCGGTTTCCTTTGATACTTCATCTATAACCGACGCAATCTCATGATGTACTTTTGTCGTCTGTTCTGCCGTAAATCCGCGGGAGTTTGTCAAAATATAAAAAAGACTGTTTTTTTCCTCAAATCCCTGTAGCATGCTATCTTTATCCCAGTTTGTATATACGGATATATCATGAACCGTCTGCACTCCTGTAGGATCATCATCGAGAACAACTATTTTTTTCCCGTTATTCTCAATTTCTCTTCTCAGCAGATTATCAACATATTCTTCGTCTATTGCCTCAAATGAATTTAAAATCTCTGCACTCAGCATATCTCTCAGCCCTTTCTATTCTGATTTTTTCACTTCCACGTCTGCTAATTTTTCAAAATACTGTACGATTCCTCCGTGGTCATCATTCATATGTCCATGCACTTTCAATGTCTGTAAAATCTCATAAAGTTGTGCCGTATATGGAATCGGTACATCTAAAGAATGTGCCGTGTTCACCACATTTTTTATGTCTTTATGATTGATGCGGATAGGTCCTCCCGGCTTAAAATTCCGCTCAATAATCATCGGTATTTTTGCGTCCAACACTGCGCTTCCCGCTAATCCGCCTCGGATTGCCTCGTAAACTTTCTGCGGATCCGCTCCCGCCTTCGCTGCCAGCACAAATGCTTCTGATACAACCGCAATCGTGTTGTTTACGATAATCTGATTTGCAAGTTTTGTTACACTTCCGCTGCCGCTGCCGCCAATGAGAAGTGCCGTTGAACCGAGAATGTCAAAATACTTTTGCAGCGCTTCAAAATCTTTTTCATCTCCGCCTGCCATAATTGCCAATGTACCTGCTATCGCTCCCGGTTCTCCTCCCGATACCGGAGCATCTACAAATCCAACACCTATCTTCTGTAATCTTTCATAGCACTCTCTTGATTCAACCGGAGTTACCGAACTCATATCACATACAATACTTCCTTCTTTCAGTGTAGATGCCACGCCATCTTCACCAAAGAGAATGGATTTGACAATATCTCCGCTAGGAACAATTATGAACACAATATCACATTTTTTTCCTATTTCAGCATAGGTAGTCGCATACGCTCCCGCCTCTTCAACTTCTCTTACCGCTTCCCTGTTCAAATCGAAAACCCACAGTTCTATTCCTGCTTTCAACAGGTTTTTAGCCATGGGCTTTCCCATAATTCCCAATCCGATAAAACCTACTTTCATTTCTTTCACCCTTTCTAATATTTGTTTGTTTATGTTCATATTTGTTATATTCTGTTCTTTTTTATTAGATTACTACATTCTTTCCCATTGGTCAATACTTTCTGGCAAAAAAATAAAAGTGCCGCAAAATCAAACAAATCATTTTGCAGCACTCTCACTTATCTCATATCTGGAGGGGTACCCTGTTTTCTGTCATTCTGCCCGTTTCCCGGCGCCTGTCCCATTCCCTGTGCGTTCCCGTAAATTAAACTGTCCATCGTAATATTTTCCGTTGTTTCTCCTGCAGTCAGCGTATACTGACCTCCTTCTTTTACAGATGGAGCACTGATAATCACAGAAGTATACTCCTTATCCGGCGTCCACGAAACAATTTCTTTTTTATCTGCGTCCAGTAAAGTAATTGCACTTTTTGATGACTGGGAATTCATCGCAACAAATATAACTCCCTGTGTAGAATCCTCCCCAAAACTTTGCGCCATTCCGGAAGAACCTGCTCCCACAAAAATTCCTCCTGTAATTTTTGCCGTTCCGCTATAATCCAGTGTTCCATTGCCATTATTTGTCGGCCCTGATACATAGGTTTCCCCGCCTGAAATTGTCAATTCTCCGTTAGAGTCAATTCCATCACCTGACGCATTTACTTTCAATTTTCCTCCTGAAATGTGAATATACGCGCCGTCTTCTGCCGCAAATTGATCTCCGCCAGGACCTTCAAAACCACTGCTGTCATTTCCGCCTGCCGCATTTAATCCGTCATCACTGCTGACTAACTGAATGTCCCCTCCCGTTATATCAATGCTGAGTCCTTCAATCCCTTCATAACTTTGTGTAATCTCAATTGTACCTCCGGATATTGTCGTGGCAGAGTTTCCATGAATTCCATCATCACCTGATGCAATTGTCCACTCCCCACCACTGATTGTCGTGTTCGCATTTGAATGAATACTGTCATCTGCCGTATTCAGATCGTATTTTCCGGCGGTCACAGTGAGGTCGCCTGCCGCTTTTATTCCTTTCATGCTGACAGAGTTTTCTTCCGCAGTATTCTCCTGCTCTCCTCTTGGTCCAAACTCCCATTTCTGTCCGTTTTTCTGAACATTTTCACTGCCGTCACCGGCAATGATCGTATATGTACCGCCGTCTGACTGAAGCCAGTTTCCCGCACTGATTCCGTCTCCCTTTGCTACAATTTCAAAGTTTCCTTCTGCTAAATAGACAAATCCAAGACTGTCGTCATCTGCATTTTCCGCATGGATACCGTCTTTTTCAGATGTAATTGTATATGTGCCGTTCGCCACACGCACGCTGTCTTTTCCCGAAAGGCCGTGAGACGCAGATTGAATTTCATACGTTCCGCTTGTAAGCACCAAATCATCTTTTGACACAATTCCATGTCCCGCTTCCGCATTAACCATCAGACTTCCCGTACCGTTTAAAGTTAAATCTGCCTTTGAAAAAATGACGGCATCAATATTATTGTCATCAATTGCCGTATATTCCCCACCGTTTTCCAATACATTTTCTGCGTTTTCAGTCGTTGTTATAAATACTTTATCGGCGGAACGGACATAAATTGCCGCCGAGGTTTCGTTTGTTATTTCTACTCCGTTTAATACAAGTTGCACTTTTTCCGTGTCCTTCACTTCCACAATTACCATTCCGTCCGTGAGCGCACCTGTAAGTACATAAGTTCCTTCCTCCGTAATCGTAACAATATTATCTGAAATTTTCACCGTATCGGAATCACTTGTCGTGCCGTTATCCGCCAATTTGATATTGACACTTTTTTCTTCGTCGTATCCTGTTTCCATATCTCTGTCCGAAAACATATTTGCAATATCAATGTTCTGCGTAGTGGAAGTTTTCGCCGTATCCGTATTTTCAGAATTACTGTTTTTATTTCCACAGCCGGAAACAATAAGTGTTCCGGCAAGGAAAACTGTCAGAAAAATTGTTCTTTTTCTCATATGCCACCTCCTATAATTCTCCAATAATTGTTTCCTGCTTAGAAACGGTAATTTCCAGATTTCCGTTTCTGCAGCGAAGTGAATCAATTAATTCTTTTTCTTTGTTCATATCACACAGTGTCAAATTATAAGTCAGTTTAAATAAACTTCCCATATTTGTTGTCTTTACTTGGACTAAATCACAAGTTTGTGTATATTGTTTTAGAATCCCGTCAAACACTTCCGTATAGTCTAAATCTTCCGGAATAGTAATATGTAACGTTTTATAAAGCGCCTTTTTCTTCCCGTTTCCAAAGTCCAGTCGGTAATACAGCAGTGTAATCCCGCCTAAAAGCACCGATACGAGAAGAGCATAGCCGAGATACCCCATTCCTGCCACAAGTCCCGTTCCCATAGCGAGAAAAATAGCGCCTATTTCCTTCGCAGAACCGGGAACGGATCGGAAACGCACAAGGCTGAAAGCGCCGGCTACCGCAACCCCTGCTCCGACATTTCCATTTACCATCATAATCACAACACAGACGATAGCCGGCAGCACGGCAAGCGTCACTACAAAACTTGTCGTGTACCGTGTGCCGTACATATATGCCATCGACAAAATAAATCCGATTATCAGCGCACAGCCTACACAAAGTAAAAAATCCGACAGTGCAATCACATTTGTCATTTCCGTATCAAAAATCCCTCCAAATATTTTATTAACCATATTGTCTTCCTCCCATCTGTTTATATGCCAATCCGTATTTTGAAAACGAAGTTTTAAAAATTTTATTTTCCGTGAGTACCCTGCTGAGCCAGAGCGGAATTCCCCCAGATGTCTTAATTTCCATCAGTGTTTCATCTTCTCCCAGCAGCGCCTTACCGTAAATCGGGCTTCCAAGCGAAAGGTCTTCCTCCCGATATAAAATATTTTCATCAAAAGTCACTCTGAAATCACTTCCGTCCAGAGAATAGTACGCTTCACGCTCATAACTTAAAAACACTGTCGGCCGAAGCGAACCGTAATATTTCCAAAAATACTGGATTTCCTTTCCAATCTGCGAATTTTCCGGAAATGGTTTCCCGTTTAAAAAACTGTCCATAGCCTTGTCTCTCGGAAGAACCAATCTCCGTTTATAGACAACCGATTTATATTTTTTCTTTAGTTCTACAAAAACTGAATCTTCAGAACCTGCCGTATGATAACTTCTCACCCGCAGTTTTTCTTTGTATATCGGTTTTTCCAGCGAACGCCTGATTAATCTGTATGTATCCGTATCAAAATAAATATTTCGTATTGTTGTCCTTCCATATTTATCCAACTTCATATAAGGTGCCATACTGCACAGAATTTTTTCTTTTTCCCGTCTTGTCAAAAGATATTTTAATTCATATCTTTTAAAAGTCATCTGATGCGCCACACTATCACGCTCCTTTCCTGTTACTTCATATACTATAAAAGAGAAACCTTAAATGAACTTTAAAAGAATAAAAAAAACCGTCCGGTATATAAATACCAAACGGTCTCTCTTTTAAGTTGCAAGCGGAAATGTCACTGTAACCGCCAACGATTTTTCATCTTCCGTTGACGCCTGAATCTTTCCCTTATGTGCCTCCACAGTTGCCGCCGCAATGGAAAGTCCAAGTCCATATCCCCCCGTCTCCGAATTTCTGGACGTATCCGTCCGATAAAACCGGTCAAATAAATGTTCTGTCTGTTTTTTCGATATTTCTTCCGTCGTGTTAAAAACCGTAAAATAAATTCGCTTTTTCTTCTTCTCCAGCGTCACCATAATTTTACCGTTGTCGTCCGCGTATTTTACCGCATTGTCCAATAAAATCGCAGTTAATCTGCGAATTGCCATTTCATCTCCCTTCAATGAAATCATCGGAAGAATTTTGCTCTCCAGCAACTTATCCTGCGTCTTTGCAAGTGTCTGAAACGTTCCTACCGTTTCTTCCACAACGTCCGACAGAGAGAATTCTGTCATGAGTTGTTTTGTCCTCTCTTCCTCCATGCGCGATAATAAAATAAGGCTGTTCGTCAGTTCTGCCATTCTCTTTGTCTGATTTTGAATATCATTTACCCATTCGTTTTCCCCAAAATCCATTTTC
The DNA here is from genome assembly GCA_902381685.1 of Lachnospiraceae bacterium. Classification (GTDB taxonomy): domain Bacteria; phylum Bacillota; class Clostridia; order Lachnospirales; family Lachnospiraceae; genus Faecalimonas. The sequence goes on from LR698958.1 coordinate 1,696,864, forward strand.
AGCACTTCGGCATCTGCATCAATGATTGTAAGCGGTGTTTTTATTTCATGTCCCGCATCGGTAACGAATCGTTTCTGTTTCTCGTAATTCTCTAAAAACGGCTTTACAATATGAGCGGATAAAAAAATCATCAAAATCAGAACCGCTAAAAGTCCGATAACGGACACCCCAACAGCCGTAAAGATAAAATTATAAAATGTATTTAAACTGCGTCCGCAATCCAAAAAGACAATCCGCACATCGCTTTCTTCAGAACTCACGGCATATCTGTACTCCCCTATAAATCCTCTCTCTTTTCCATTCGCCCATACCTCTTTTGCATAGTCAATCGCATCTGAAGTGTCAATTCTTGCAATTTTCCCGGTATCTGCCATAACAACGTTTCCCGAATCATCAAGCAGAACCGAAAAATATCTTGACTCATATGGAATTTCCGGTGACCTCTGTCCCAAATCTCCCATATTCCCATTCGGTTCCATTCTCGGAAATCTTCCCCCATTGTCTTCAAGAAGAGTAAGTATTCTGTCCGCCTCCGAAACAATATTCCTATAGTTTAAGACACCTGCGATTCCCTCAATAATGAGAAGCACTGATAGCAGGGAAATCATAGATGCAGCGATGAGTTTTATCCTTAATTTTTTAATCATTTTATTTCCTCCAGGGAATATCCCACATTGCGAGTCACTTTAATCCGAACATTGGCATGCAGCGCCGCCAATTTCTTTCTTAAATAAGATATGTACACCCACACGACGTTCATCTCCGCTTCACTGTCATATCCCCAGATATTTTCTATAAATTTCTCAGCAGAAATTAAATGATTCGGATTGAGCATCATAAGTTCCAACATTTGAAATTCTTTGTTTGCCAGGTTATAACTCCCCGAAGGAGTGGAAAGTTCAAAGGTTGCCCTATCCAATATAATATTTCCAATCTGTAACTTAGAATCGTTCTGCGCTGTCTGCGTGCGTGTCATCGCACGGATACGCGCCAACAGTTCTTCTGCATGAAACGGTTTGGACAGGTAGTCATTTGCTCCCGAATCCAGACCGAGTACTTTATCTTCCACTTCTGATTTTGCCGTCAGCAGAAGTACCGGAATGGAGTTCCCACAACTTCTAATCGTCTTTAAAACAGTAATTCCATCTATCTTCGGTATCATAATATCCAAAATGACACCGTCATAATTATCCGCCTCCAAATAATCCAGCGCTGCCCTGCCGTCATATACCGCATCTACGGAATAATGATTTCTTTCCAAAATTGCTTTCAACGCCCTCGACAATGGTTTTTCGTCCTCCACAAGCAATAAACGCATTTTTCCATCTCCTGCAAATTGTAATAATTATTCGTATTATATCACAAAAAACGTACATCGGAAATTTTTGTCGTATACACGGCAATAAAATAAACAGGTGTCGGGAAAATTCCCAACACCTGTTTATTTTATGCGCTTGTGCGTTCAAACTGCGAGTTATAAAGTTCTGCATAGAAACCATTTCGCAATAACAGTTCTTCATGATTTCCCTGCTCTACAATATCTCCGTCTTTCATTACTAAAATCAAATCCGCGTCACGTATTGTTGAGAGACGATGTGCAATAATGAAACTTGTACGTCCTTTCATCAGGTTATCCATTGCTTTCTGAATGCGCACTTCCGTTCTCGTATCAACAGAACTTGTCGCCTCGTCTAAAATAAGAATCTTCGGATCAGCAAGAATTGCCCTGGCAATTGTAAGTAACTGTTTCTGCCCCTGCGAAACGTTACTCGCCTCCTCGTTTAATTCCATATCGTATCCGTTTGGCAGCGTCTGAATAAACCGATGCGCATGTGCCGCTTTTGCAGCCTCAATCACTTCCTCATCTGTGGCATCTAATTTGCCATAGCGGATATTATCTTTGATGCTTCCGTGGAATAACCACGTATCCTGAAGTACCATACCAAACATCTGACGCAGTTCGCTTCTGTTAAAATCTTTCAGGTTATGACCGTCAACCAATATTTTCCCTGAGTTGACATCATAAAATCTCATCAACAGTTTAATCATTGTCGTCTTTCCTGCGCCTGTAGGTCCTACAATCGCAATTTTCTGTCCCTGTTTCACTTTTGCAGAGAAGTCATTGATAATAATTCTGTCTTTGTTATATCCAAAGTGGACATTTTTGAACTCTACATTTCCTTCCAGTCCTTCTACGGAAACCGGATTTTCCGCAAATTGGTCTTCTTCCTCTTCCTCCAAAAATTCAAAAACTCTTTCCGATGCCGCTGCCGTAGACTGCAGCAAGTTTGCCACCTGCGCCACCTGTGTAATCGGCTGCGTAAAACTTCTGACATATTGGATAAAGGATTGAATGTCACCAACCGCAATTTTATCTTTAATCGTTAAGTAACCTCCCAAGATGGCTACCGCTACATATCCGAGGTTTCCGACAAACTGCATAATCGGCATCATCATTCCTGAGAAGAATTGTGATTTCCATGCAGACTGATATAAACTCTCATTCGTTTCATCAAATTCACGGATAACATCTTCCTCTTTATTGAAGGCTTTTACAATATTTTGTCCACTGTAAACTTCTTCCACCTGTCCGTTTACATGCCCTAAATATTCCTGCTGATTCTTAAAGTGTTTCTGAGAACGCTTCACGATAAATGAAATCAGTGTCATGGACACGGGCAAAATCAAAAGTGCCACTAAAGTCATCAGTGGGCTGATGCGAAGCATCATAATCAACACGCCGACAATCGTTGTAAAGGAGGTGATAACCTGCGTTGCACTCTGGTTCAAACTCTGGCTCAGCGTATCCACGTCGTTTGTTACTCTTGATAAAACTTCCCCGTGTGTTTTTGTATCGAAATAGTTCATCGGCATACGGTTAATCTTTTCTGAAATTTCTTTTCTCAAACGATAAGTCAGTTTTTGGGAAACTCCCGTCATAATAAATCCCTGAATATATGCGAACAGTGCGCTGACTACATATAATGTCAGTACGGTAAGGAGAATACGGGCAATTTTATCAAAATCAATTCCTTTTCCACCGGATACTTTCCCCACAAGGCCTTTGAAAATTTCCGTTGTCGCATCACCTAAAATTTTCGGTCCCACAATAGTAAAAATTGTACTTCCGATGGCAAAAATAATAACAAATCCGATAGCTATCTTATAGTTTCCAAGGTACGCCATCAGTTTTTTAATCGTGCCTTTAAAGTCTTTTGCCTTTTCTCCTGTTCCCATTCCGCCGTGTCCCTGCCCCATCGGGCCTCTTTGTTTTGGCTGATGATTACTCATTGTCTTTCTCCTCCTTTCCTTCCATATCTCTTCTTAATTCTTCTTCTGATAACTGTGACATTGCAATCTGTCTGTAAACCTCACAGTTTTTCAATAACTCTTTATGCGTTCCTTTGCCTGCTATCTTACCTTCATCGAGAACAATGATCTGTTCCGCATGAAGAATTGTACTGATACGCTGTGCTACAATTAAAACTACACTGTTTGATGTGTGTTCCTGCAGCGCCTTACGGAGTGTTACGTCCGTTTTATAATCCAGTGCGGAAAAACTGTCATCGAAGATGTAAATATCCGGATTTTTCGCAATCGCCCTCGCGATGGACAGACGCTGTTTCTGTCCTCCGGAAACATTTGCGCCACCCTGAGAAATAGGACTCTCAAACTGCTCCGGTTTTGCGTCAATGAACTCTTCCGCCTGCGCAATGCGGGCTGCTTCCTTCATCTCCTCTTCCGTACCTTTTGTATTTCCATACATAATATTGGAAGCAATCGTTCCCGAGAAGAGAATACCTTTCTGCGAAACATACCCCAGTTTTTCTCTCAAATCATGCTGTGAAACGTCTCTGATGTCCACTCCGTTTATACGGATTGTTCCTCCCGTCACATCATAAAATCTCGGAATAAGATTTACCAGCGTAGACTTTCCGCTTCCCGTACTTCCGATAAATGCAGTTGTTTTTCCCGCCTCCGCAACAAAGGAAATGTCGTGCAGCACATCTTCCTCCGCATTCGGATACTGGAAAGACACATGGTCAAATTCAACACTTCCATCTTTTTTATCCTCAATTTTCTTTGGATTTTTTGCATCATGAATCATCGTTTCACTTGTCAGTATTTCATCAACACGGGAAGCAGATACCGATGCTCTCGGAAGCATAATGGAAATCATACAAATCATTAAGAACGCCATAATAATCTGCATTGTATATTGAATAAACGCCATCATATCTCCAACCTGCATCTGTCCGTCATTGATTCCGTTTGCACCTACCCACACAATCAAAACGGAAACTCCATTCATAATAAGCATCATTGTAGGCATCATTAACGTCATTGCTCTGTTGACAAAAAGATTGGTGCGTGTCAAATCTCTGTTTGCTTTGTCAAAACGTTCTTCTTCATGTTTTTCTGTGCTGAATGCACGGATAACCGGAAGTCCTGTAAGAATTTCTCTTGTAACAAGGTTTAGTTTATCCACTAAATTTTGAAGCATTTTAAACTTAGGCATCGCAACGATAAAGAGAGTGAATACTAAAATGGAAATCAATACAACGGCCAAAGCAATAATCCATGACATTGACACATTTGTATTCAGTACTTTTATGACGCCTCCAATGCCAATGATCGGTGCATATAAAACCATTCGTAAAAGCATTACAATCACTAACTGAATCTGTTGAATATCATTTGTACTTCTCGTGATAAGCGAAGCCGTTGAAAACTTATCAAATTCCCCGCTAGAGAATCCCACTACCTTTTTGAAAATACCGCTTCGCAAATCTCTACCGGTTGATGCGGCAATTCTCGATGCCAAAAGTCCAACCATAACGCTCACAAGCATTCCCAAAAGTGCAAGTGCAAGCATCTTGCCGCCGGTTGTCAAAATGTAAGTGGTCTGAATCTTATCTACATCGACCCCCAATCTCTCATAAGCCGCCTTAATATATAGTGTGGACGCCTGTTCAAGCATCGTGTCCGGCATATCCTTCAACTTCTCGTTCATCTGTTCAAGAATTGCCATTCGCTGTTGTTCCGGCAGCATTTTCAGTTCTTCCGGATTCATCTTTTTCTCTGATTCGCCTGCCGCCATTTCAGTATTTAGCAGCATCGGTCTGTTCAAAATCTTTTCTAATTCTTCTGTATTCTCAGTTTCTTTTAATACATATGCCTCTTTTTCATATGTATCTTTGTCTGTCCCATACGCCTTCTTTACTGTCTCTATATCTTCTTTCGCCATAAAAAGAAACAGATTTTCCATATCGGCTTTTGAAATCTTCTCCGGAATATGTTCATCAATTCCGCCCTGCTGAATTCCCACATTGACAATATCTGAAGTGTATGACGGCAAAGATAAATCGCAATATGCCTGCAAAATAAGTACCGCAACAATTGCCACTACGGATACTGCATGGGGTTTTAAAAATTTCAATATTTTTCTCATGCTAATCTCCCTTCTAATTTTTATCTAATAAATTTTCTTTCATCTGAATCAAAAGTCTGCGAAGAAGCATAATCTCTTCCTCACTCATATTCGCAAACGCTTCCTGTTCAAGCGTTTTGAGAACTGACTCCATGTGGTGTGCAATCTCTTTTCCTTTTTCCGTAATAAAAATACGAGTCATTCTCTGGTCTTTTTCGTCCTGTTTCTTGACGATATATCCTTCCCCTTCCAATTTCTTTATCATTACGGTCATGGACGGCGGAGTAATACCTAGTTTTTTTGCAATTTCTTTCTGAGCCATACCGTTATTTTTACGCAAAGCCCAAAGCATGCCTCCCGCTCCGGGGTGTACTTTCAAATCGCGGAATAACTGCATACTTCTTTGGATATAAAGGTGCATTACCTGATTCATCAACAACTGCGTACACTGTTCCATGTCTTCCCTCCTATTCACAATTAGTTAGATATCTAACTGATATATTAGTAGTATCTTCCAATACAGTCAAGTATTTTATATTTTTTTTATATTCTTTTGTAATTTTTTACAGAAAATATATTTAGATATCTAATCATTTATTTTTCTTGTTGGTATTTACAAATTCTGATATAATATGAGTATAAACGACAAGGAGAATGACTATGTATACATTTATCGTAAACCCGCATTCCCGCTCCGGCGAAGGGCAGAAGACGTGGGAAGAAATACATTTACTTTTAGAAAAGAATCATATTCCTTTCGAGGTATATTTTACCCGCTATCAAAAACATGCTACAACCATTATGAAATCTCTGACTTCCGATTCCGTCACACGCACAGTTATTGTTCTCGGAGGTGACGGCACCATAAATGAAGTTATTAACGGAATTGAAGATTTTAAACATCTGACACTCGGATATATTCCGACCGGCTCGGGAAATGATTTTGCACGGGGGTATTCCCTCCCTTCCAATCCGAAAGAAGTTTTGGACTATATCCTCCATTCTCCCCATATTCACTATATGGATATCGGAGAAGTTTCTTATAAGAATAAAAAGCGGCGTTTTGCCGTCAGCTGCGGAATCGGATATGATGCCGGGATATGCCATGAAGCAGTTGTTTCTAAAATCAAACCTGTTTTGAACCGTGTTCATCTTGGGAAACTGACCTATGCGCTTATCGCTGTCCGGCAATGGTTATTTCTGACGCCATATGAATGTACCATCACGCTGAACCACTCAGAAACACACCATTTTTCCCACTGCTATTTCGTCAGCGCCATGAATCACCGATATGAGGGCGGAGGAGTACAGTTTGCCCCTCACGCAGATCCTGAGGACCGTCTGTTAAGTATCTGCGCAGTTGCCGACGTTCCAAAATGGAGGCTGCTCCTCGTCCTCGCTGCTGCCCTGTTCGGAAAGCATACACACTTGAAGGGAAGCCATCTGTATAATTGTGAAACAATTTCCATTCAGTATGGCGGTGCCATGCCCGTACACACAGACGGAGAACCTGTATTTTTACAGAAAGACATTTCTGTTTCCTGTCTTTCTGAACGTTTGCGCATCATTACAGCAAGATAAGGAGGTAAATTATGCCTGTATTAATTCTTTTGCTTATTTTCTTACTTTTTTTATACATGATTGCTCCGAGATTCCGCTTTCGGAAAAACTTAAAACCGTTTATCCGCTATGATTATGCCCACCGCGGTTACTGGAATATACATAAAGCGATTCCCGAGAACTCCCTCTCCTCTTTTCGTCTTGCGGTTTCCCACGGGTTTGGTATTGAACTGGATTTGCATTTGACAAAGGACAATAAAATTGTTGTCTTTCACGATGATTTTCTCACAAGAATGTGCGGTGAAAATCTGTCCGTAGAAAACACAACTTACGAGGAATTATCCCGCCATACACTTGCCGGCACTTCCGAAAAGATTCCTCTCTTTTCAGAAGTACTGGCACTTGTAAACGGGCAGACTCCTCTTTTGATCGAATTAAAACTGCCGACTTCTGACACCACTTTATGTTCTCTTGTCTGCCGGGAACTGCAAAACTATAACGGGGCATATTTGATCCAGTCTTTTAATTCACTTGGATTACTCTGGTTTAGAAAACATGCTCCCCACGTTATCCGGGGACAGTTATCCTCAAATTTGACAAAAACAGAACCGGATATCCCCTTTATTGCCTGCTTTTTCGTGAAATATCTTCTTTCCAACTTAATAACCAGGCCTGACTTTATCTCTTACAAACTTCATGACGAGAAAAATATCAGCCTGTTTTTGCATAAATATCTGTTTGGCACACCGATTGCTGTGTGGACATTACGGACAGAAGAAGATTTCACTTACGCCAAATCAAAATATTCTATTATGATTTTCGAGAAATCTTAAAGTTTTTATTAAGAAAACAACTCCTTCCTTGTGGTTACATTTGTACCATGCTATAATTCTACGAAGATACTATTAACAAAAGGAGTCTGACATTTCTTATGTGGAAAAAACTTTGGGAAAAATACAGACATGGCTGGGTTTTTTTATATATTTTCATCTATCTGCCGTGGTTCTTTTATTTAGAAAAACATATTACAACCGATTATCATCTGATTCATGCATCTCTTGATGATAAGATACCTTTCATCGAATATTTTATTATTCCGTACACACTTTGGTTCGCGTTTATCGCAGTGACTATCGGATACTTTTTCTTCTTTGGGGAGAAGTCAGAATTTTATCGCCTGATTATTTTATTGTTTTCAGGAATGACTATTTTCCTCATTGTATCCACAGTTTATCCGAACGGACTGCAATTAAGACCGGAGACATTCGCACGGGATAATATCTTTGTGGATATGGTAAGACAACTGTATGCGGTGGATACCTCCACAAATGTGCTGCCGAGTATCCATGTATACAATTCACTGGGAGTTTATATTGCCATCTCCCATTGCAGCAAATTAAAACAGTATCGCTGGGTGCAGATTTTAACTTTACTGCTGACGATTTCCATTATTCTGTCTACGATGTTCTTAAAGCAGCACTCTGTTATTGATGTTGTCGCCGGATTTATCATGGCAGGAGTCTTATATCTCATTGTGTATAAACCGGTAAAAGTACGAGGGAAAAATTCGTTAGAAAATTTAGCATAATTTTATTGACTATCTGATAATTAAGTTGTATGATAAGGTTAAATAAAAAGATTCTTTAAGGAGGCGGTTGTATGTTAACCTTATCATTCGCACTTTTAGTTGGTATCATTTTAGCCTTGATTCTCCTCATTTTTATTGACGAAGAATCTTCAATCAAAGTTCCTTTCCTTCACCGGAAAGTATCCATCGTTGATATGTCTACCAAGACGGCATTTATTTCCGCATTCATTTTTTCTATGGTAAAACATATTAAAGATTGGGGAACCGTTACAATCAGCAATATTTGCAGATTGACAAACTTACATAAGGAGGTATAGCAGTTTGAGTCAAAGCGATTAAAAGGCGATGTCACAATTTATATTGTAGCATCGCCTTTTCATTTACAGCATTTCAATAAATGCGGTTAATCTTGTATTTAATTGTCCGATATCAGCCTGAGAATAGTCTGTCTCCACACTGATATATGGAATATGTTTCTTCTCATTTACAAACTTTCTAATCCCCAGTGTCTCCACATTGTATGTATGACAGGCCTGAAGAACAACTTCTACAACACCGTCCACTTTATATTCGTCAATCAAACGTCCGAGTAATTCCAAACGGTTTGGATTTGGCGTCATTACCGAACAGCCAATTGCCAGATATCGCCTTGCCAACGCATCATATACGTCCGGATTTTCTTCATCTACTAATTTGTCAATAGATTTTGCTCCACTGCAGTTCTCATAAGTAACGACAACTCCACCATTATCCTCAATTGCCCGAATTACCTTCTCCGTTGCTCCTCCGATCGGACAGCCTGTAATTAAAATACGCGGCTTTTTCGGGATTGTTTGTCCTTTTGCGTACTCTGCCTCAATCTTCTCAACAAGAGGATCGACTTCTGATGGAATTTCTTTTCGGTCAAACTTAAATGTGCTTCCATACAGCACTTTAAATAAATCATGTCCGTACATTGCAACAGGATCATGCCGCATCGTTTCATAAAGTCTTCTCAAAGATAATCTCGCCTTATTATTATCTCTGATTGCCTCTCTTATCTTATCCTCCGTAATTTCCACCTGAAATCTTTCTTCCAAAACTTCCTTAAAACGAATGATTTCTTTTTTCCATAATTCCAAGGCATTTTCTGACTGTGTGTTTGGCAGTTCCATAATGTGTACCGGCTTAAACTCTGCCATATACTCATACATTTTTTTCTTTCCATCGCAGGTTGTCTCTCCCACAACTAAATCAGAAAAATAAAAGAATGGACATTTATCCGTCTTCGCAAATCCATAACTTGATTTAATGAGCGGACATAAATTTTTCGGAAGGTCTTTCTCCGCGTCCGGTATCGTTTCGTCCGACGTGGAACATAAACTGACTGCTGCCGCCCCCATTGCCATAACAATTTCCTGTGGAAAGTATGTACAATATACCCCCACAATCGGAACCCCTTTATCTTTCAATTCTTTTACTGCAAGAAATGATTTTTGTCTCTGCTCCGCAAATTCTTCAAAAACTTCAGGTAAATCCTTAATTAATTCCATCTGTCTGCCTCCTTATACTGTAAACCTTATAAAATATATAGTACCATCTGTTTCCTACGGAATCTAATCGTTTTTTTATATACATTTTCCCTATTTATAGTTTTTTTCTATACCCAATTTTATATTTACCTGATTGGTATAATATTCAAAAGCGCTCGGTATCGGATATTCTTTCTGAATCTCCTCCGGGTGAATAAACAGCATATCTTTTTCACAACTTTTCTCCAGTTCATCTACATGGACGGCATATCCCGTCATATGCCACTCCACATGGCTGAACACATGCTTTGCCTCACCCAGTTTTTTAATTCGCATCGGATATAATCCTTTTGTTTTACTGTAGGAAATCACTTCGTCCTCCGTAAAATGTCCCTCTTCGTTCGGGAACTCATACAATCCCGCCAAGAGTCCCTTTGATTTTCTTTTCCTTATGGCAATATTCTCACCGTCCCGGAAAACAAATACGGTTCTGTTTTCTATCCGCCGTTCTTTTGTTTTCGCTTTTACGGGAAGTTCCTCCACTTTATTTTCTTTCTTTGCCTGACAAACCGAACCCAACGGACATTTTTCACATTTTGCCATTCCTTTCGGCGTGCAGATTAACGCTCCCAACTCTATTAATCCCTGATTAAAATCACTCGCGCTGTCCTTTGGAATGACACCGTCCAACATGTACTCTATCTTCGTACGCACTGCCGGTTTCATGATATCCTCTTCACTTGCGATTACCCTTGAAATGACACGCAGTACATTTCCGTCCACCGCAGGTTTCGGTATACCGTAGGCAAAGGAGCAGATTGCCCCCGCCGTATAATTCCCAATTCCCGAGAGGGATAAAACTTCTTCATATGTTTTCGGAAATTCTCCGTGGAATTCTTCCATAACCTGTACAGCCGCCTTCTGCATATTTCGAACACGGTTGTAATATCCCAATCCTTCCCACAATTTCAGTAACTTATCCTCTTCCGCCTCTGCTAAATCTTTCACCGTAGGAAGTTCCTTTAAAAATCGGTCATAAAACGGTTTCACTGCCTCCACTCTCGTCTGCTGCAGCATAATCTCCGAAACCCATACTCTGTAGGCGCTGACATTTTCCCTCCATGCTAACTGCCGTTTATTTTCCCGATACCATGAGACAATCGGCTGCACAATTTCCTTCAACTGTTCCTGCTCCAAAATAACCGGAACTTCTTTATATAGTGAAATGCTGTCTTTCTTCACTTTACAGTCATATGCCAAAATGTGTACTCCTGCTTTTTTCGCCTTCCGCAGTGCATCTCCAAACGCTTTGTGTGTCCTTTCATTTGGCGTAAAATACGATACTTTATCCATCTGGATAACAAAAATAACATACGCCTCGTATCCCTCCGAAACCGCATGGCACAATTCTTCCACATGTTTTACTCCCCGTTCCGTCGGAGCGTCAGGAAAACGCACTATACCGTCTTCCTCAAGAGTAACTCCCTTCACTTCGATAAATGCTTTTCTCTCCCCTTCTTCCACATACAAGTCAAATCTGGATTGTCCGTATGTCGTCTCCGGTTTGATCAGAGATGGATTTGCAAATAAATTCCCCTTCTCAATCCATTCTTTTACTACTGCATTAGTAATTTGGGAATCCATATTAATCATTCTGTTTCCTTTCTTCACACCGATTAAATCCCATTTTGTTTTCCGATTCGGATTGTCACTCTCCTGCACATAGACCGTCGCCCCCGGAATGAGAAGTTCCCTGCACCGCCCTGTATTCTTCACATGAACCGTTTCCTTCCTGCCCGCTATATTTACATACGCAATAAAACGATTGGGGCGTTCAACGAACGTCCCAACCTTAATTCTTTCATATTTCATTTATTTGCAAACCTCTTCCCACGCCTGCTCCTTAAATCCCGGAATGGCAAATGTCTCACCGATAAGCAATGGACGTTTTACTAACATTCCGTCTGTTGCCAATAATTCCAACTGTTCTTCCTCAGACATCTCCGGCAATTTATCTTTCAATTTCATTTCCTTATACTTCATTCCGCTTGTGTTAAAGAAACGTTTCAATGGAAGCCCACTCTTCTCATACCATTCTTTCAACTCTTCTTTGGACGGGTTGTCCTCCACGATATGTCTGTCCGTAAATTCCACTCCGTTCTCCTCAAGCCACTTCTTCGCTTTCTTGCACGTTGTGCATTTTGGATATTCTATAAATAACATCTTTCATTCTCCTCCTAACTGTTCTTGATAAATTCAGTCTTGCACGACGGGCAGGTAATACAGATTCTTCCCTTTCCCTTCGGCACTCTTATCTTCTGCTTACAAGTCGGACATTTATAAATATGATGTGTCTTTCTCTGCTCAAAATAAGATTTCTCTCTGCGAAAGAATCCAAAAAAGTCTTTCTTCATATTCAAGAATTTCACATTCTCATTATACCTTTTCTGAACATCTCTCGATAACATTCTAACATAACAGACTACGAGTAACAACAGGGCAAGTAAATTTAAAAAATTACTGTCAAAAAGAATACTTGTAATAAGTAAGACCAACGTTACGCCAAACAAAAATTTGTTGAGTGTATCCGAACCGTATCGTCCCATCATAAACCGTTGTATTTTTTCTTTCATGTTCATTCCTCACTTCTTCAATAATTTGTACCCACTATATGCTTTATCCTTTTGAAAGTCAATACAGTTTATCAAATGTTAATGAACATTAGATTCTTTTCACTTCTATAATACTTTTGACAGAAATTCTTTCAACCTTTCATCTTTTGGATTAGAGAAAAATTCTTCTGGTGCATTTTCTTCTTTTATCTGTCCTTCGTCCATAAAGATAACTCGGGTTGCCACTTCCCTTGCAAATCCCATCTCATGTGTAACGACAACCATCGTCATTCCTTCGTCGGCAAGTTCTTTCATCAGCGTAAGAACTTCTCCTACCATTTCCGGATCCAACGCTGACGTAGGTTCATCAAAAAGCATTACCTCCGGATTCATCGCCAACGCTCTCGCAATTGCGATACGTTGTTTCTGTCCTCCCGACAACTGTTTCGGATACTGATCCGCCTTATCCGGAAGACCTACTCGAACTAATAATTCTTCCGCCTTTTTATCCGCCTCTTCTTTGCTCATCAGACCAAGTTTAATCGGTGCAAGTGTAATATTTTCCTTTACGGACAGATGTGGAAATAAATTAAACTGTTGGAAAACCATTCCCATTTTCTGACGCAGTTTGTTGATGTTACACTCTTTACCCGTAATATTATTTCCCTCAAACCACACTTCTCCGCCTGTCGTTGTCTCCAGAAGATTCAGGCAACGCAAAAACGTAGATTTTCCCGAACCGGAAGGACCGACAATAACTACCTTTTCTCCCTGCTCAATGTGAATGTCAATCCCCTTCAATATTTGATTTCCGTGAAATGATTTCTGTAAGTTCTTTGTTATAATCATCTTGCCAGTCTCCTTTCAAGCAATCCCTGTAACTTTGTCAAACCAAGTACTATGATAAGATAACATACTGCTGCGACATAAAGCGGCGGAAGAATGTTATAGTCTGTTGAACCTATGTATTGTGCTGCCTTTGTCAAATCCGTCACCGCAATAATTCCCGCCACAGATGTCTCTTTTATCAATACAATAAATTCATTGCTGAGTGCCGGAAGAATATTTTTGATTGCCTGTGGTACAATGATATACCGCATTGTCTGAATATAGTTAAATCCGAGTGAACGCCCTGCTTCCATCTGACCTTTATCAATGGATTCAATTCCCGCACGAATAATTTCCGCAACATATGCACCGGAGTTAATTCCGAAGCAGATTGCACCTACCACAATTTCATTTGTATCTCTTGCAGTAAAAACTAAATTGTAAATGATAAGCAGTTGTACCATAACCGGAGTTCCCCTTATCACGGTTATATAAACGTTGCAGAGCCATTTCAAGCCAACCAACACTTTCTTTTCCGAAGCGCTCACTTTAATGACTGCTATTAAAAGTCCGATAGCCACCCCGATTGCAATGGCAAACAGGGAGATTAAAATTGTTACTTTCAATCCGTCCAGATATACCAAATATCTCTGGTCATAAATCACGGCATTATAAAAACCGTCAATAAAATTTTGAATCAAATCCATTTTGCTTTTTCCTTTCAAGATTATTTCTGTGTATGGTTTGCAGTAAATTCTTCAATCTTTCCATCTGCAATCAGTTTATCAATTACTTTGTTGATTTTATCCAAAAGTTCCTTATTACCTTTTTTTACCGCAATGGCATATTTATCCTCAAAAAGAACACCGTCTAAAATCTTCAATTCTTTATTTTCTGAGATAAGTTTTTCGGCAGGATACTTGTCCATGACAATGCAGTCCACTTTATTGTTTTTTAAGTCCTCACTTGCCTGTGCAAATTTTGTATATCTTTTCACTTCTTTTGGCTTACAGTTTTCCTCGTTTGATACCCAACTGTCCGCAATATTCCCCTGCTGCACAGCAACTACTTTTCCATTCAGGCTCTCTCCCGACACTTTACCGGAAATTGCCGGATTTTCTCCGTTTACGACAATCACTTCCGTCGAATCCACATATTCGTGTGAAAAATCCATTGTCTTTTTACGCTTTTCATTGATGGAAACACCTGCCGCAACAAAATCTACTTTTCCGCTTGCCACACTGGCCAACGCACCGTCAAACTCCATATTTTTGATTTTCAGTTCTTTTCCCATATCATCTGCAATCGCTTTTGCAATATCCATGTCAATTCCGACAACTTCTTTGCCTTTCATATATTCATATGGTGCAAATCCCGCTTCTGTCCCTACAATTAACGTATCCGATTCACTCTTTTTCTCTCCACATGCTGTTATAGATAATGCAACCACTCCTGCCAATGCTAAACTAATTATTTTTTTCATTTTCATAATGTACTCCTCCTTTTATGTATAAAAATTCATCAACGTTGCATATTATAACACAAAACAATAAAAAAACAAGTGGTATTTATATTTTTCCGTATAAATAACCACTTATTTTTTCTATTACATCATAAAGAACGTTCCAAGTACGATAATACCTAACACAATTCGGTATACGCCAAATACTTTGAAATCGTTTTTCTTAATATATCCCATTAAGAATTTAATTGCCAAAACGGACACAATAAACGCCGTCAGACAACCCACAATTAGGATTGCAACTTCCAGTCCCGTAATTCCAATTCCCGACAACATAAACTTCAATATTTTCAATCCACTTGCGCCAACCATAACCGGAATGGCAAGGAAAAATGTAAATTCTGCCGCAATATATCTCGAAGTTCCCAAAAGTAATGCACCTACGATTGTCGCACCTGAACGTGATGTTCCCGGAACAAGCGCCAATACCTGCCAAACACCGATAACGAGCGCCATCTGATAAGATAACTGTGAAAATTTTGTAACAGACGGTGTCTTATTTTTATTTCTGTTTTCCACAACAATAAATAAAATACCGTAAATAATCAACATCGCTGCAACGACAACTGAATTATGCAAATGTTCGTCCATCCAGTCGTCTAACGGAATTCCGATAATCATTGCCGGAAGACAGGCAATCGCAACTTTTATCCACAACTGAAGTGTCTGCGTTTTCTGCTTTGGACTTTTTCGCTTAGAAAATGGATTTAATTTATGGAAATATAAAATTACTACCGCCATAATTGCTCCCAACTGAATAACAACATTAAACATTTCCATAAACTGTTTGCTTGCGTCCAACTGGACAATCTGATTCACCAAAATCAAATGTCCCGTACTGCTAATCGGTAACCATTCGGTAATTCCCTCCACAATTCCAAGAAAAACCGTTTTCAACATTTCAAAAAAAATCTCCATATTTTTCCTCCTCGTCTTATGCTAATGCAAATTTTTCAATTGCTTTTGCCACACCATCATTCTCATTTGTATCCGTCACATAGTCTGCAGCCTGTTTTACTTTCTCCACTGCATTTTCCATGGCAACTCCAAATCCCACTGCCTTCAACATCTCAAAATCGTTCATGCCGTCTCCACATGCCATAATTTCGTCCCGCTCTATTCCGAGCAGAGTTCCTAATCGCAGCAGTCCTTCACCCTTGTTCACACCGAACATATTCACTTCTATATTGTTCGATATTGCAGAGGTAGCCGTGACGCCTTGCACAGTTTTTACTTCTTCAAACGCCTGCTCCCTCTCTTTCAGACCGCTGAACATCACATGGACTTTATCCACGCGCACTTCTTTATCTTCCAACAATTCTTCCATATTCTCCACCGGTTTTCGGCATGACCGGGCATAGCGTGCCATACTCTCTGACTCCGCATAATTTTCTATGTTCTCTAAATCTGACCGGTTTGTATACCCCTGTCCGTCAATAAATATTTCTTTATAAGTATCGTATGCCGAAAAGAGTTGAAGCAGTTCCTTCGTCTTCTCAGTTGACATTGTACATTTGCTGATGATTCTATTCTCTTTTATATCCACAATTCTCGCCCCATTTGACGTCAGTGCATAACGGATACCGTCAATGTCAAGCACTTCTTTTGGTATTCCCGTAAGCGGCCTTCCTGTCGCGACAACGATGACAATTCCTCTCTCAATCGCACGGCAAAGAACCTCTCTGCTGTGATCAGTCAGTTCTTTGTTATTATTCAGCAATGTACCGTCACAGTCAAGACCAATCATCTTAATCTGTTTCCCCATAAACTGTCAATTCCTTTCTCTTTCGTACAAATCGAAATATCTGAAGACTGATTTTATCCTTATTTCTCTCGTACGCCTGTCTTGCATACTCTTTCATGTAAGAAAGTTTTTCTTTCTCTTTCATAGGCAGAAATACAACCGTATCTTTCGCAGGTGCAATAATCAGCAGATCATCTTTCAGTTTCTCGGCACACATCGTCCATATCTGTCGAAAACAGAGAGCGCTCGCCTCATGGAACCCGTCTGCCACAATACCAAATCCGCCATATAATGTTTGCGAAATAACAAATTTCACATCTCTCACCAGATTTGCACAGGCAATATGGTAAAGTTCTTCTATATTGCAATCATCAGGCAGCATTTTATCCCTTATTATCTCATATGTGTCATTCCCCCTGTTGATTACCAAAACAATATGCAAATCTCCCACAAATGTAATAAGAGGTGTATCCTTTGCTGAAATCTCTTTCCCATTTATCACCTGACAGTCGATAAGTTCACCTTTTACCCACGGATAAATTTTATCTTTTATCTTATCCAAACGATAATGTTCTTCTTCATACTTTCTCATGTATTTTCCTCTTTGTCTATTTCAATTTTCTCTTATCATATCAAAATTTGCAAAAAATATCAAATTATAGTAGAATAAAAATGATACTTATCACAATAAGGTGCATATGGAGACTTTGGTTTCATTGAGAAAGGAATACATAATGAATATAATACAAAAACGTAGGAAAAAAGTTTTTGCCCTATTGACTGCTGCCACTCTTTGTTTTTCAAGTCCTTTTACCTATGTACTACATGCTGAGAATACTACACAGAAACAACAAGATTTGGAAAATAATTTGAATGAGTTAAATAAAGATAAGGACGCGACAGGAAAAAATCTGTCTGCTGCCACCTCATCTTTATCAAAAACCATGAAAGAAATTTCAACAACCCAGCAGGAACTGGCTTTGGCAAAAGTACGCGAAAATGGACAGTATGAACTGATGAAAAAGAGGATTAAATACATCTATGAGTCCGGCTCAGCAAGTCTGTTATCCATGCTTTTTGAGTCTGAATCCATGGCAGACTTATTAAACAAAGCGGAATTCATCTCCACAGTCAGCGAATATGACCGCACTATGCTGGAGAAATTGCAGACTCTGCATTCAAGCATTGCCAAAAAGGAAAAAGAGTTGCGTCAGCAACAGAAAAATTTTGAGAAACAGAAAAAAGATCTGGAAGAAAAATACGAACAACTTTCATCGAAAATAACAGATACTTCCAATGAACTGAACGACTATAAAAAACAGTTGGCCGAAGCAGAGGCTCTCGCCAAGGCAACCCAAAGCCTTCTTGACAAAAAACCTGCTGAAGAGCCTAGTAAACCGGACAGCAAGCCGGAGGAAAAACCCGATAACAAACCCGCTCCCCCTTCTGCCGCGGAAGATTTGGCATTATTTGCAGGTATTTTAGAATGCGAGGCGGGCTCGAGCGATTACAACGCTTTGCTTGCCGTTGCAACCGTTATTATGAACCGTGTGGAAAGTCCAAAGTATCCCAACACACTATCAGGGGTCATCTATCAAAGCGGACAATTTTCACCTACCTGGACGGGAAAATTGGATAAAGTTTTAGAACGCGGACCAAAAAAACTATGTTATCAGGTCGCACAGGACGCCCTTGCCGGTGCAAGATTGGATTCCGTCCGAAACTGTTATTCTTTCCGTGCAGCAACTAGCGGACATGACGGTATTATTGTTGGGGGAAATGTATTTTTTTAATTAGATTCACAAAAATGAGAGGACGCCTTATCAGGCCCAATCCTCTCATTTTTTGCTTCTATTGATAATCGAATACGTCAATCCATTTCATCAGAAATTCTTTTTCCATCTCATTATTCTTCGTCAATTGTGCCGCTGCTACGATTGGGAGCCACTGCTGTACATATTGTTTTGCCGTATCACTCTTCTTACAGAATAATTTCAAATATAAATCCGCTGTTTCCTGATCTTTCAAGGCAAATAACAGATATGTCATCGCTGCGTCAGCACTTGCATTTCCCTGTGTCGCATGCGCCCAGTCAACAACCGTCATCTTTCCGTTCTTTCCGACAATTACGTTACTTGGGTTAAAATCACCATGACACACTTTATCGTGTTTCGGCATGCTTTCCAATCTTGTTAAAAGTTCATATCTTGCTGTCGCATCTAATTCTTTTAAACTGTTAATCTGACGTGCAAGTTTGTCTTTCAATTTGTTCAATAATGGTGCTTTTTTACTGTGAACCTGTAACTGCAAATCCACAAAATCTTCCATATATTTTTCAAGATTCTTGGAATCCACCTGCATCATCTCAGCGAGTGTCTTTCCTTCTTTGTATTCGATGACAACCGCCCATTTTCCGTCCACTTCACTTACACTTTTTACTTTAGGAATATCAAGACCTGTCTCTTCCACTCTGGCAGTATTCAGCGCTTCATTAAATACGTCTGATTTCAAATGAGTCTTCTCGAATACTTTCACAATACCTTCATCACATTTGTACACTTCTTTATATGCACGTTTTACGATTAAATTACTTTTATCCAGTTTCATAAGTCATACCTCCTATAGTTTTCCTCGTTCTTTATTTGATAATTATATTATACACCTCTCTCTCTTAAATGCAATAGTTTTTTAAATAATTTTTAACAATCTTTTTTATAATATTTTTATTGTCTTTTATTTAACAATCCGTTTCATTCTTTTTGAACCGGTTGCATATTTTTCACTTTTATGCAAAAGTCATAACGCTTCGTGTATGATAAATGAATATGGAAGATATACCACTACCGTACAAAAGTACATTTTAAACAATATCCTCTGTATCAGCCAGATTTTTACAATATTGAAATATAATTCAGGAAATTGTGTCCGATTATACCTGAATAATCTGATTAAACAGGCCTCTTTCCTTTGGGATTTCGCCCTTTCAGTATCATTTGAAAATGTTTTTACTTATAATCCCATCGGAAAGGGCAAGGAATCCCATAAATACGTTGATTTTTTTGAAAAAAGTCAAAAAGGGACGGGGTAAACCGCAATTGGGGACGTAGTGATTTGTGATTTCACTACGTCCCCAATTGGGCGTTTCAAACAATTCTGATTATTTTCCGTAATATACTCTTAAGTACATTTCTTTGATTTCTTTCATCAATGGATATCTTGGGTTAGCACCTGTACACTGATCGTCAAATGCCTGTTCTACCATTTCATCTAATGTATCTAAGAAGTATTTTTCATCTACTCCGTATTCTTTGATTGTTTTCTTAATTCCAACTTTTTCTTTTAATTCATCAATCTTAACTAAGAATTTTTCAAATGTTTCTTTGTCGTCTTTTCCTACAACACCACAGAATCTAGCACATTCAGCATATCTTTCTAATGCGTGTGGATACTGGTACTGTGAGAATGTTCCCATTTTTGTAGGTACATCTGTTGCATTGAATTTCATTACTTCATTAATTAATAATGCGTTTGCAACACCGTGTGGTAAGTGGTGGAATGCACCTAATTTATGTGCCATTGAGTGGCATACTCCAAGGAAAGCATTAGCGAATGCCATACCTGCCATACAAGAAGCATCTGCCATTTTTTCTCTTGCTTTAGGATCATTTGCACCGTTTTCGTATGCTGATGGTAAATATTCAAAGATGTTTTTCATTGCTTTTAAAGCAAGTCCATCTGTGTAGTCTGTTGCCATGATAGATGCGTATGCTTCTAATGCGTGTGTTAAAGCATCGATACCGGAAGCACTTGTAAGTCCTTTTGGCTGGCTCATCATGTTGTCTGCATCAATAATAGCCATTTTAGGAAGTAATTCATAATCTGCTAATGGATATTTTACTCCTGTTTTTTCATCTGTGATAACTGCGAATGGTGTTACCTCAGAACCTGTTCCTGAAGATGTAGGGATTGCTACAAAGTATGCTTTTTCACCCATTTTAGGGAATGTGTATACTCTCTTACGGATATCCATAAAGCGCATAGCCATATCCATGAAGTCTGCTTCCGGGTGTTCATACATTACCCACATAATCTTACCTGCGTCCATTGCTGAACCACCACCAAGAGCGATGATAACGTCTGGGCCAAATGCTCTCATTGCCTCTGCTCCTGCTTTTGCACAAGCAAGTGTTGGGTCCGGTGCTACTTCGTAGAAGCATGTGTGCTGGATTCCCATTTCATCTAATTTTTCTTCGATACCTTTTACATATCCGTTGTGGTATAAGAAACTGTCAGTTACGATAAATGCTTTCTTTTTACCCATTACTGTTCCAAGTTCATCAAGTGCAACAGGCATACAACCTTTTTTGAAGTAAACCTTTTCAGGTGCTCTAAACCAAAGCATATTTTCTCTCCTCTCGGCAACTGTTTTAATGTTAATTAAATGTCTTACACCAACGTTTTCAGATACAGAGTTTCCACCCCATGAACCACAACCTAATGTAAGAGACGGTGCCAACTTGAAGTTGTAAAGATCACCGATTCCACCGTGAGAAGAAGGTGTATTTACTAAAATACGGCAAGTTTTCATTGCTGCTGCATGTTTTGCTAATTTTTCTGTCTGTGCAGGGTGAATGTAAATAGAAGATGTATGTCCATATCCACCGTCTGCTACTAACTGTTCTGCTTTTGCAATCGCTTCATCAAATGTTTTTGCTTTGTACATTGCAAGTACAGGAGATAATTTTTCATGTGCAAATTCTTCTGAAATATCTACTGATTCAACTTCACCAATTAAAATCTTAGTTTCTTCAGGAACTTTCACTCCTGCAAGTGCAGCGATTGTATGTGCTGACTGTCCAACGATTTTTGCATTTAATGCTCCGTTGATGATAATTGTTTTACGAACTTTTTCAATTTCGTCTTTCTTTAAGAAGTAGCAGCCGCGAAGTGCAAATTCTTCTTTTACTTCTTTATATACGCCTTCCAAAACAGTTACTGACTGTTCTGAAGCACAAATCATACCATTATCAAATGTTTTTGAATGAATGATTGAGTTTACTGCCATCTTTACATCTGCCGTATCATCAATGATAACCGGTGTGTTACCTGCACCTACACCAAGCGCCGGTTTTCCTGAAGAGTATGCTGCTTTAACCATACCAGGACCACCTGTAGCAAGGATTGTGTCTGCACCTTTCATTACTTCATTTGTCAATTCAAGTGATGGTACGTCAATCCAACCGATGATTCCTTCCGGTGCACCTGCTTTAACTGCTGCATCTAAAACAACTTTTGCTGCTGCGATTGTAGATGCTTTTGCACGTGGGTGTGGGCTGATGATAATTGCATTTCTTGTTTTTAATGCAATCAATGTTTTGAAAATCGCTGTTGATGTTGGGTTAGTTGTTGGAATAACCGCTGCGATTAAACCGATTGGTTCTGCAACTTTTTTAATTCCGTATGCTTTATCTTCTTCAATTACTCCGCAAGTTTTTGTATCTTTATATGCGTTGTAAATATATTCTGCTGCGTAATGATTTTTAATTACTTTGTCTTCAACGATACCCATTCCTGTTTCTTCTACTGCCATTTTTGCTAATGGGATACGCTGTTTATTTGCTGCTAAAGCAGCTTCAAAAAAGATTTTATCTACTTGTTCCTGTGTAAATGTAGCAAATACTTTCTGTGCTTCTCTCATCGCTTCCATCTTTGCTGTAAGCGCTTCTACACTATCAATAATTTCCGGTACGATTTCTTTTTTCTTCGTCATTTCATTATCCTCCATGAATGAGTTCTTTTGCTTTACGTTTGTTAGTATATTCCATCGTTAAATATTTGTCAATTCATTTTTGATATTTTTTTAACGAAGAATATTCTTTCTCTGTTAAGCACAATTTTTTTCACTTTTTTGTTTTATTCTATACATTTTGCACAATTCATAACACTCAACCACAATTCCTCTTCCCTATAAATCAAAATCTATGATAAACTATAAACTAAGAATATATCATAAGAAATGGAGAATGCAGAATGAAGTTAATTATTTATGGAACAAAAACATGTAAAGACTGTGTAGATGCCTTGGAAGTATTGGAACAGAAAAATGTTCGCTACTTATTTCTGGAGTTTTCCGACAGCATTGGGAATTTAAAACGTTTTTTGAAAATCCGTGACACAAATCCTATGTTTAACCCTGTGAAGGAAAAAGGCGGCATAGGTGTTCCTCTTTTCGTATTTGAGGACGGAACAATGACTTTTGAGTTGGACGATGTGCTTGCCAGAATAGATGCGGCTTCAGAGTAAAACAAAGGAGGGCGATTTGCCCTCCTTCTTCTAATTATTTAAAATTTCCTCTATTCCTTTTTCAAGCAATTCGTCCCGTCCTTCTTTAATCCCCTGTATTGTCGGAAAAATTTCTATATCCGGTTTCAGACCAACTCTCTGTGTCTGCTCTCCTTCCGCTGTATATACACCCAGTCCACTCATGTTTATTCTAAGGTCTCCCGGAAGTTTTACTTCTACTAAATCTCCATTTGCACCTCTGGACTCACTTCCAATCACAACTGCATTTGGTGACTGACGCAAAGACATAATAGTAGTTTCACTTTGACTTACACTCCTCTCGTCCATCAGTAAAATGACTTTTCCACTATACTGTGGATACTCTTTGTCTTTCATCATTCCCTTACCTACTGACATTGGAATCGCATAATACCTTCCCGGAACTGCCGGATTTGGAAAAACAAACTGTAAAACCTCTTCCATCTCCGGATTGATGTATTCCGCCATCGAATAGGCTATCACCGAAGAAGGATAATATCTTAAATCCACAATAATACCTTCTATATCCGCAAATTTTTCCATCAGTTTTTCTAAATCTCCCTCTTTCAAATCGGAGGGATCGATATAGCCTATTTTTTCTTCCTCAATAAATCCATTTTTCTGTGGATTTTCATACATATATGGTTCTTCAGATGTGTTTACCTTCAACTTCTTTTCTTCACCGTCACGCAAAACGATAACTTCCGAAGTTTTCCCCTCTGTCTGCATAAGTTGATACTTTATTTTTGCAACAAATTTATCTTCCTCGGGAATTGCTTTATATTTTTTCAATTCTTTTATTCTTTTTTCTAGCTCTATTTCGTCAATGGAAAGAAGTATATCACCCACTTTTAAATTTTTCTCATCTTTTCCCACCTGATTGATAATCACTTTATTTTCCACATACATGAATTCACATTGTAAATAGTATTTTCCATAAAAGTTTATTAATATATCTTCATTATCTATTACTTCTAAATGCGGATCCCCTGTCTGTGCCGCCATTTCTGCTATAACAAGTGCATACTCCCTATATGTTTTCGTTTGAACCATTCTATGAATTTCCTCTTTTAATACTTCGTCCCAATCTTTCCTTGCAATTTGAACATTTGGAGAATAATATTCATATATATTCCAAAATCTAAAAAGAGAAAGTAACTTCATTCCGTCGTCATCTTCCCGAAGAGGATAGTTTTTTTCATTTGTAAAAAATGTAAGTGGCTGATTATCATAAAAAGAAGCATATGCATTTTTTCTCTCCCCGATAAATGTCTTGGACAACTTCTGCAAATAGTTACCCACATCTTTATCGAGAAACTGCTCATCATATATCCACTTACTCTCCGGCTCTCCCACATTATCTTTTTGAGGATATGTTAAATATTTTTCTGCTTTCTTATCTGATTTCTCTTCAAAAGGAAACCTCTTTAACCAATCATATACGATTTTATTTGTCTTTTCTTGATTTTCGCTTTTCAAAATTTCAGGCATGACACGGAAAAGTTCGGCATCCCAATTTATTTTCCCATTAACAATATCGGGATGGCGATATTTGATATATCCCCAAACTTTACACAATTTATATAGAGAGTTGTTCTGTTCAGATGAAATTTCTTCAATTTTTATATCCGTTCCTGAAGCAAATTCTTTATCTTTATCTCTTTCCAATTTATTTTTATCTTGGGATAAGATAAGACCAATGCACAAAATCACAACGCTGACACCGATTACACCTAAAAATATCACCTTTTTCTTCTTCATTTGAGACACCTGCCTTTTTTCTTCATTATATGACAAAAGCCCCGACAGAACAACTCTGTCGAGGCTTATATTTATTATTCTTATACTAATTCAAGAAGAACTTCCATAGCGGCATCACCTTTACGTAAACCGATTTTTACGATTCTTGTGTAACCACCGTTACGGTTTGCATATTTAGGAGCAATTTCATCAAATAATTTTGCTACTAAATCAACTTCTTTAGCGCTTCTTTTTTTGCCGTCTTTTACTTCTACTACAGGATAGAGAACTTTAAGCATTTCTCTTCTTGCGTGTAATCTAGAAGGCATATCTTTTTTGATTGTTTTTTCAACTTCATCATAAACAGTAACTTTTTTACCATCTACAACTTCTTTTACTCTTTTACCGTTCTGGTCTTTACGAGCAACTTTTGCCATAACTTTAACTTCTTCAAAGTTATCTTTTTCTTTTACTGCTAAAGCGATAAGACCTTCTGCAACTTTGCGGATTTCTTTTGCTTTTGCTTCTGTAGTAACGATTTTACCGTTATTAAGTAATGCTGTTACCTGGTTTCTGATTAATGCTTTTCTCTGGCTTGATGTTCTGCCAAGTTTTCTATATTTTGCCATTTTCATTTCCTCCAATAAACACGTGGTTATGCTTCTTCGGGCTTACTAGCCATGTGCTGTTGCTGTACACTTCGGATTTATCAACAACACTCTATTCTTCGCCTAAAATTTGAATCCTCTTGAACATTAGCAGTTCAAGAAGCAGCGTCAAGGCAAAGAATTCTATTCTTCGCCTTGACTTAACTCTAAGCCAAGTTCTTTTAATTTAGCTAATACTTCTTCTAAAGATTTGCGACCAAGGTTACGCACCTTCATCATATCTTCTGAAGTTCTGTTTGTTAATTCTTCAACAGTATTGATGCCTGCTCTCTTTAAGCAGTTGTATGAACGAACAGAAAGTTCTAATTCGTCAATACTCATCTCTAATACTTTTTCTTTTTCATCGTCTTCTTTTTCAATCATAACTTCCGCTGCCTGAGCAACTTCTGATAAGTCGATGAATAATTTCAAATGTTCATTAAGAACTTTTGCTGCTAAACTTACCGCTTCGTCCGGTGCTAATGTACCGTTTGTATAAACGTCAAGTGTCAATTTATCAAAGTCAGTAATCTGACCTACACGAGTATTCTCTACTGTCAGATTTACTCTTTCAACAGGTGTGTAGATAGAATCAATTGGGATTACCGCGATTGGCAATTCACTGCTTTTATTCTTATCTGCACTTACATATCCTCTTCCATTTGTAATAGTGAGTTCCATGTATAATTTACTGTCTGCTCCACCATTCAATGTAGCAATTACAGTTTCCGGATTCATGATTTCAATGTCTGAATCCACCTGAATGTCTGCACCTGTTACAACACCTTCACCTTCAAACTCGATATATGCAGTTTTTGGTTCGTCTGTCTCAGAAGTGTTTTTGATTGCTAAAGATTTCAGATTCATTACAATCTCAGTAACGTCTTCTTTCACACCCGGAATAGAACTGAATTCATGTAAAACTCCATCGATTTTCACATAACTGATTGCTGACCCCGGTAAAGAAGAAAGCATGATTCTTCTTAAAGAGTTACCAAGAGTTGTTCCATACCCTCTTTCAAGAGGCTCTACAACAAATCTTCCATATTTTTTATCTTCTGAAATTTCTGTAATTTCAATATTTGGTTTATTAAAATCAAACACTACAAAGTCCCTCCTTTGGGTTATTAAAATATTGAGGGTGAATTTCTAAATAATCCTTATGGATTATTTAGAATATAATTCGACAATCAACATCTCGTCTACAGGAACATCAATTGCTTCACGAAGTGGAAGTTCTTTTACACTACCTTTTAAGTTTTCAGCGTCAACATCTAACCATTCAGGTACTAATCTTCCGCCTGTTACTTCTAAGATGTCTTTGTATCTCTGAGAACCTTTGTGTTTTTCTTTAATCTCGATTGTATCTCCGGCTTTTACTAAGTAAGAAGGAATGTTAACCTGTTTTCCGTTTACTAAAACGTGTTTGTGGTCAACAATCTGTCTTGCTTCTCTTCTTGTTCTAGCAAGACCCATACGGAATACAACATTGTCTAATCTTGATTCAAGAAGAATCATAAGGTTATCACCTGTCATACCGTTCATTTTAGAAGCTTTTGCAAAGTAGTTTCTAAAAGGTTTTTCTAAAACACCGTAGATAAATTTTGCTTTCTGTTTTTCACGTAACTGAAGACCATACTCGCTCATTTTTCTATTTGCTCTTTTTAACTGTCTGTTAGATTTTTTGTCAATTCCTAAATAGATTGGGTCCATACCTAATGAACGGCATCTTTTAAGAACTGGAACTCTATTTACTGCCATGTTCGATTATCCTCCTATTAGACTCTTCTACGTTTTGGTGGGCGACATCCGTTATGTGGAACCGGTGTTACGTCCTTAATACTTGTTACGTCAATTCCGCATGCCTGAAGCGCACGAATCGCTGCTTCTCTTCCTGATCCCGGTCCTTTTACAAATACATCTACTGTTTTAAGTCCATGTACTAATGCTGCTTTAGCTGCTGTTTCAGCCGCCATCTGTGCTGCATAAGGAGTAGATTTTCTTGAACCTCTAAATCCCAGACCACCAGCACTTGCCCATGATAAAGCATTTCCCTGTGCATCTGTTAATGTTACGATTGTGTTATTAAAAGATGATTGGATATGTGCTTGTCCGCGTTCAACGTTTTTCTTGACACGTCTTTTTGTCACTTTTTTTGTAACTTTTTTAGCCATTTAAACTAACCTACTTTCTTTTTTCTTTCTATTTTCTTTGTTGTTTCGCCTGTTCACTCAACTAAACTCATGCTACGCATTTGTCAAATTGCTTTTGGCCTATTTTTTCTTATTTGCTACTGTTCTCTTAGGACCTTTTCTTGTTCTTGCGTTTGTCTTTGTTTTCTGTCCACGAACCGGAAGTCCTCTTCTGTGGCGGATACCACGATAGCAACCGATTTCCTGTAATCTCTTAATGTTTAAAGCGATTTCTCTACGTAAATCACCTTCTACCTGATAGTTTTCATCGATTACAGCACTGATTACTTTTACTTCTTCGTCTGTTAAATCTCTACAACGAGTATCCGGATTTACTCCAGCTTTCTCTAAAATGTTATTTGCACTTACTCTACCGATTCCGTAAATGTAAGTTAATCCGATTTCTACACGTTTGTCTCTTGGTAAGTCTACACCAGCAATACGAGCCATGTAATTTTCCTCCATTTTGAATCTTAGTAAATAAATATATACAGCCCAATGCTCTGCACTGTCTGAAATGTTGTGTATATACCTATTCCCATTGGTTAATATTGTCTCAAATTGGGAAGTATCTCTACTTCCAGCTACTATAGTAGTAGCCTTTCCCGGAAATGACACCGGGTATTATAAGCAATATACATCGGAGAATGATTTCCTTGTATATTAATAGTATCTACACACCGCCTGGTGTGTCCATACTACAGCCGCCTAATTAAGTTTGTGCTTCTACGCACAAAATCGACAACGATAATTATCCTTGTCTTTGTTTGTGTTTAGGATTTTCACAGATTACTCTGATGCTTCCTTTTCTTTTAATGATTTTGCATTTTTCGCAAATTGGTTTAACTGATGATCTAACCTTCACGTCAAATCCTCCTTTCACTCCACTGCTCTGCCTACATTGATTACCGTTTATTTGCAACTCTCTCAAAACAGTTCGCTCTATATTATAGCATTATGTTTCTCTAAAAGTCAATACCTTTTTATTTATCTCTCCAGATAATTCTTCCTTTTGATAAATCGTATGGAGATAACTCCAATGTTACTTTGTCTCCCGGTAAAATCTTAATAAAATTCATACGGAGTTTACCGCTAATGTGCGCTAACACCTGGTGTCCGTTTTCCAATTCTACCTGAAACATTGCGTTTGGCAATTTTTCTACTACTGTTCCTTCAATTTCAATTACATCAGCTTTTGACATATTATGCTTCCTCCCTATTATATAATTTTAAAATTCGTTTAATGGCTACATTGTCTGTTACAGGAATATCTTCATTTATCTTTCTGATAATCTGTATATGTTTATATTTTTTCTTTTTTGGTTTCTCTACTGTCTTTACTCTTCCGTCTGCCAAATATACATATGAATCGTCCATGGCGATTATCACATATACATTATCTTTGTCATGCCCTGCTTCCGACTTCGCCAGCATTCCTACTTCAAATCTTTCCATAGTAATTTCCTTTACTTTAATAAGGTCAATAACTTCGGTTCATTTTCTGTAATCAGCACCGTATTCTCATAATGCGCAGACAAGGAACCGTCTCTTGTCACTACCGTCCAGTCATCATCAAGCCAATCCACCTGATAACCTCCTGCATTTATCATCGGCTCTATCGCCAACGTCATTCCGGCACGTAACTTCATTCCTTTTCTGTTCATCTCATAATTTGGGATTTCAGGTGCCTCATGCAGATTTACTCCTATTCCATGTCCGCACAAATCACGGACAACACCGAACCCTCTCTCCTGTGCATATCTGCCTATCGCTGCCGAAATTTCAAATAGGTAATGCCCTTCTTTTGCATATTTTATGCCCTCAAAGAAAGACTCTCTCGTTACCTTGATTAATTCTTCTGCCTCTTTACTTATCTCTCCGATACCATGTGTCCTTGCCGCATCGGAATGATATCCCTTATAGATAACGCCGGCATCGATTCCTACAATATCGCCTTCCTTCAGTATACGTTTACCGCTTGGAATCCCGTGTACAACTTCATCGTTCACGGATACGCATATAGACGCCGGATATCCATTATAGTCCAGAAAAGAAGGAATACAGCCATAACTTCTGATTACCTCTTCTCCCAACTTATCAATTTCCAAAGTCGTCATTCCCGGACGTAATGCCTTTTCAATTTCCTCATGTACGATTGCGAGTATTCTTCCCGCCTCCGTCATCAATTCTATTTCTCTGGCTGATTTTATTGATACAGGCATATTCTTATTCTCCCAGAATGTTTACGATTGCTTTGAATACATCTTCTAAATCCACTGTTCCATCTACTTCCACAAGAATGTCCTTATCTGTGTAATACTGGATAAGTGGTTGTGTCTGTTCATGGTATACACCAAGACGTTTTAAAACTGTTTCCGGTTTGTCATCGTCTCTTAAAATCAACTCTCCACCGCAAGTATCGCAAATATTTTCTACTTTTGTCGGTGCATGTACGATATGATATGTTGCTCCGCAGCCTACGCACGCTCTTCTTCCTGACATACGGTTTACGATATTCTCATCAGGCACTTCCACATTAATTGCGTAGTCCATTTTTTCTCCCAATTCAGCAAGTGCTTTGTCTAACGCCTCTGCCTGTGGGATTGTTCTTGGAAATCCGTCTAACACATATCCGTTTTTACAGTCTTCCTGCTGTACACGGTCTACTACTAAGTCAACAACTAATTCGTCCGGCACAAGAAGTCCTTCGTCCATATATGTTTTTGCTTTTTTACCTAATTCTGTTCCGTTTTTGATATTTGCTCTAAAAATATCTCCTGTAGAAATATGCGGAATCCCATATTTTTCAGCAATCTTCTTTGCCTGTGTACCTTTTCCTGCTCCTGGAGCACCCAGCATAATAATCTTCATTATTTTCCTCCTCACTGTGAGTTACATGGTTTTATAAAAATGTCTGTATAGCATTTTAGTGTTCTGCATCAACCCGTTAAACAGGCTGACACAGGACACTAAATCATTAATTATTTAAGAAACCTTTGTAATTACGTACAAGCATCTGAGATTCAATCTGTTTCAAAGTTTCCAATACAACACCTACAATAATGATAAGTGATGTTCCTGCAAAAGAAACGTTTGCTCCTAACCAGCCGTTAAATACGAATGGAATTACCTGAACAATTACAAGTCCTACTGCTCCGATAAAGATAATGTAGTTCAAAATCTTTGTCAGATATTCAACTGTTGGTTTTCCAGGACGAATTCCCGGAATAAATCCACCGCTCTTCTTCATGTTGTTTGCAATTTCTAACGGATTGAATGTAATCGATGTATAGAAATAAGCAAATAAAATAGTAAGTACGATGTAAAGGACTAATCCCCAAGAATATTTCAAATTCTCCGGATTACACCAGTTGTTTGAAGATAATCCTTTTAAAATTTCACTTCCAATTCCGCTTCCGTTACCTTTTCCTAAGAATCCGGCAATAACAACCGGAGTCTGCATTAATGAAGAAGCAAAGATTACCGGAACTACACCGGCAGTATTTACTTTTAAAGGAATAAATGTAGTCTGTCCGCCTACGCTTTTTCTTCCCTGTACTTTTTGTGAATACTGTACTGAAATTTTTCTCTGTCCGTCTTGAAGAACAATTACAAAAATAACTACAACAAGTAAAATTGCTAAAATAATTAATCCTGCAAGACCTGCTTTAGCAAGTGATTTGCCTTTCATAAATTTTGTGTAAAGTGTCATGAAATCACTAGGCATACGTGAAATAATATTAATTAATAACACGATCGAAATACCGTTTCCGATTCCTTTTTCCGTGATTCTTTCACCAACCCACATAAGAAATGCAGAACCTGCTGTCAATGTTAATACAGCAACTGCAACATTTACAAAGTTATATTTTACAAGTAATCCGCTTCTTCCGAATCCAACTGCCATTGCTGTTGATTCAACTAAAGCAAGTATTACTGTCACATAACGTGTAATTGAAGCAATTTTCTTTCTTCCGTCTTCTCCATCTTTTTGCATCTCTTCCAATTTTGGAATAGCAATTGTAAGAAGCTGCATGATAATAGATGAAGTGATGTATGGTGTAATACTCAACGCAAAAATTGACATTCTTTCTAAAGAACCACCTGTAAATGCACTGAAAAAGTTAAATGCTTCACCTGTTTGGCTTTTGAAAAAATTTTGAATATATGTTGGATCAACTCCCGGAGTCGGTAAAATTGATCCTATTCTAACGACGATTAACATTAGAAACGTATAAAAAATACGTTTTCTAACATCGTCAATCTGAAAAGCCCTACGGAATGTCTTAAGCAATTAGATCACCTCTGCTTTTCCACCAAGAGCTTCAATTTTTTCTACTGCAGATGCACTGAAAGCATTTGCCTGAACTGTAAGCTTCTTAGTTAATTCTCCATTACCAAGAATTTTTACTCCATCTCTAGGATTTTTTACAATCCCTGCTTCGATAAGTGTTTCAACTGAAACTACTGTATCGTTATCAAATGCCTCTAAAGCATCTACATTAATACCAATAATTTCTTTTGTGTTTCTGTTAGTGAAACCTCTTTTTGGTATTCTTCTGTATAATGGCATCTGTCCACCTTCAAAGCCTGGTCTTGTGCCGCCTGAACGTGCTTTCTGACCTTTGTGTCCTTTGCCCGCTGTTTTGCCGTTTCCAGAACCATGTCCACGACCTCTTCTGAAATTATCACTGTGTTTTGACCCGTCTGCAGGTCTTAAGTTTGATAAGTTCATCGTGACACCTCCTTATCCAAATATTAAACTTCTTCTACTTTTACTAAATGTCTTACCTGTTGTACCATTCCTCTTGTTGCAGCATTGTCAGGTAATTCAACTGTTTTGTTTAATTTCTTTAATCCTAACGCTTCAACTGTTTTTTTGTGTTTTGGTACAGCACCGATTGTAGATTTTACTAATGTAATTTTTAAATTTGCCATTTTCAATCTCCTCCTTAGCCTAAGATTTCTTCAACAGATTTACCGCGAAGCTTAGCTACTTCTTCTGGAGTTTTAATCTGACTTAACCCATTAATTGTAGCAAGTACTACGTTTTGTTTATTGTTAGAACCTAATGATTTTGTACGGATATTTTTGATACCTGCAAGTTCAATTACCGCACGCGCCGGACCTCCGGCGATAACTCCAGTACCTTCCGGAGCCTTTTTAAGTAATACAGATGCACTACCAAATTTACCGATTAAATCATGTGTTACACTATTGTGTTCATCTAATGCAACTGAAACCATTTTCTTCATTGCATCTTCTTTTCCTTTACGGATTGCTTCAGGAATTTCTGCTGCTTTTCCTAAACCTGCACCAACATGGCCATTTCCATCGCCAACAACTACTAAAGCTGTGAATCTGAAGTTACGACCACCTTTAACAACTTTGGTTACACGTTTGATTGATACCACTTTTTCTGTTAGTTCTAATTGACTAGCATCAATACGATTTTGTTTCATGTGTGTTCCTCCTCCTAGAATTCTAATCCAGCTTCTCTAGCTGCATCTGCTAACGCTTTGATTTTTCCCTGGTATATAAAGCCGCCTCTATCAAAGACAACAGTATTGATACCTTTTTCAATTGCTCTTTTAGCAATTACTGTTCCTAAGTATGCTGCTGCATCAACGTTGTTAGTTTTTTCTAATTCTGCTTTTACTTCTTTCTGAAGAGTAGATGCTGAAACTAGAGTATTTCCAACTGTATCGTCAATAATTTGAGCATACATATGATTATTACTTCTAAACACAGCCAAACGTGGTCTTTCAGCTGTACCGCTGAAACGGTTACGTAATTTTCTATGTTTGTTTACACGAACTTCGCTTCTTGATTTTTTACTAACCATCTTCACACTCTCCTTAATTATTTTTTACCAGTCTTACCAACTTTACGTCTGATAACTTCATCAGCATATTTAATACCTTTACCTTTGTATGGTTCAGGTCTTCTCTTATCTCTGATTTCAGCTGCGTATTGGCCTACTTTTTCTTTATCGATACCTTTTACAGTAATTTTGTTCTGTCCTTCAAGCACTGTTTCAACGCCTTCCGGATCAGTCATTTCTACCGGGTGAGAGTATCCTAAGTTTAATGTTAATTTGTTTCCTGATTTTGCTGCTCTGTAACCAACACCGTTTACTTCAAGAACTTTTTCATATCCCTGAGTAACACCAACAACCATGTTGTTGATAAGTGTTCTTGTAAGACCATGTAAAGCTTTCATTCTCTTTAAGTCGCTTGGTCTTGTTACTACAACTTCTTCGCCTTCTTTTTTGATTTCCATTTCTACAGGAAGTTCTCTTACGAGAGTTCCTTTAGGACCTGTTACAGTCACTTTGTTGTTTTCAGCGATTTCAACAGTTACACCTGCTGGAATTGCTACTGGCAGTCTTCCTATACGTGACATACCTTTACCTCCTACACTTAAATTTTCGGAGCGGCGGCTTGGCCGCTCTGTTTTCAGTTGCGTGTTTTTCGTACTTAACTAGGTTTCCCACGAGTTTAGTACGAAAGTACATCTCGGCCACTTGGTGAGGTTCTTTCGAACCTAGTGGCGATGATGTTACATTGATTATCTAAGGAAGTTCTTTTCGCTAAGTTCGACAATACCTCACTAATCTCAAAGAACGACCTCGCACTAAGTTCAGCCATCGTTCACACTCAGCTTCACTAAGTTGCTTTCGGTCTACCAAACAAATGCTAAAACTTCTCCACCTACGTTAAGTTTTCTAGCTTCTTTGTCTGTGATAACACCCTGATTTGTTGAAATAATTGCTGTTCCAAGTCCGCCTAATACTCTTGGAAGTTCTTCCCTGTTTGCGTATACACGAAGACCAGGTTTTGAAATTCTCTTAAGACCTGAAATAACTTTTTCGTTTTTATCAGCACCGTATTTTAATGTGATGTGGATTGTTTTAAAACTTCCATCTTCTACGATGTCATATTTTGCAATATATCCCTCGTTAAAAAGAATATCAGCGATAGCGATTTTCATTTTAGACGCCGGAACATCTACTGTATCATGTTTAGCAGTATTTGCATTACGGATTCTTGTAAGCATATCTGCAATTGGATCTGACATTGTCATGAGTTTTTCCTCCTTTTTTACTATTGCATACGGGAGTTCTCTTCGTTATATTTAGAGAACGAATTGCGTGGTAGTTCTTTTCACTAAGTTCAAAAAAACCTCGCGAAGTGTTTCCGACCTACCAGCTTGCTTTTTTAACTCCTGGAATCTGGCCTTTATAAGCTAATTCACGGAAGCATACTCTGCAGATTCCGTATTTTCTTAAATATGCGTGTGGACGTCCACAAATTTTACAACGATTATACTCTCTAGTAGAGAATTTTTGTTTACGTTGTTGTTTAATTTTCATAGATGTTTTTGCCATGAAATTGTTCCTCCCTACTATTTTGTAAATGGCATATTGAACTGAGTCAATAATTCACGAGCTTCTTCGTCAGTTTTGGCTGTTGTAACAAAGATAATATCCATACCTCTTACTTTATCGATTTTATCGTATTCGATTTCAGGGAAAATTAATTGTTCTTTAATTCCAAGAGCATAGTTACCTCTTCCATCAAATGCGTTAGGATTTACACCTCTAAAGTCACGTACACGAGGTAATGCAAGGTTGATTAAACGATCAACAAACTCATACATTTTTTCTCCTCTTAAAGTAACTTTACAACCGATAGCCATTCCTTCTCTAAGTTTGAAGTTTGCTACTGATTTTTTTGCTTTTGTAAGAACTGCTTTCTGTCCTGCAATTTTTTCAAGATCTGCTACAGCAGATTCTAACACTTTATGATTGTCTTTTGCTTCACCAACACCCATGTTGATAACAACTTTATCGAGTTTTGGCACTTCCATAATATTTTTATAACCGAATTTTTTAATCATTGCGTCAACGATTTCATTCTGGTATGTTTCTTTAAGTCTACTCAAAGTGATTTTCCTCCTTCCCTGAATTAGTCGATAACTTCGCCTGTTGATTTTGCGAAACGTACTTTTTTATCTCCGTCCATTTTGAAACCTACTCTTGTGGCTGTTCCTTTGTGAAGATACATTACGTTAGAAGCATCAATAGGTCCTTCCTGATGAATAATTCCACCATTCTGATTAGTTGCACTTGGTTTTGTGTGCTTTGTCAACATATTGACACCTTCAACTAATACTGTATTATCTTTTCTGTTTACAGCAATTACTTTGCCTTCTTTGTCTTTATCTTTTCCGGCGATTACTTTAACTGTATCACCTTTTTTAATTTTCATTGTTGACATACAGGTACCTCCTTATAGTACTTCTGGAGCTAATGAAACAATTTTCATAAATTGTTTTTCACGAAGCTCTCTCGCTACTGGTCCAAAAATACGAGTTCCTTTTGGATTCTTGTCATCTTTAATAATTACAGCAGCGTTTTCATCAAATCTGATGTAAGAACCGTCTTTACGACGTGTTTTGTTTACTGTACGAACAACTACAGCTTTAACTACATCACCTTTTTTAACAACGCCACCTGGTGTTGCGTCTTTAACAGAAGCAACAATTACATCACCAATGCTTGCATATCTTCTAGTAGAACCACCTAATACACGAATGCAAAGTAATTCTTTAGCACCTGTATTATCTGCTACTTTAAGTCTACTTTCTTGCTGTATCATGCAGGTAAACCTCCTTAAATACTATTTTACTTTTTCCATAACTTCAACAAGTCTCCATCTCTTATCTTTTGATAATGGTCTTGTTTCCATAACTTTTACCTTGTCACCGATGTTGCATTCATTTGCTTCATCATGTGCTTTCAATTTATATGTTCTCTTTACGATTTTGTTGTAAAGAGGGTGTTTTACGTGGTCTTCAACTGCAACTACGATAGTTTTATCCATTTTGTTGCTGACAACTTTACCAACACGTGTTTTTCTTAAATTTCTTTCCACAGTTTTGCTCCTTTCACAATTTTTACACAAGGCTCAGTTCTTACTCTGCTTTAGAAGCTTCTGTAATTACTGTCTGAATTCTAGCAATGTTTTTTCTAACTTCTTTAATTCTGCTTGTGTTATCTAATTGATTTGTTGCGTTTTGGAATCTTAAGTTAAAAAGTTCCTTTTTAGCAGCTACTAATTCTTCGTTTAATTCTGCAACTGATTTTGCTTTTAAATCTTTTACAAATGTATTAATTTTCACTGTTATCACCGCCTTCTAAATCTTCGCGAGAAACGATCTTACATTTACAAGGTAATTTGTGCATTGCAAGACGTAAAGCTTCACGTGCTGTTTCTTCAGGTACTCCAGCAAGTTCAAACATAACGCGTCCTGGTTTTACAACTGCTACCCAGTATTCAAGAGTTCCTTTTCCTGAACCCATACGTGTTTCAGCTGGTTTTGTAGTTACTGGTTTATCTGGGAATATTTTAATCCATACTTTACCACCACGTTTGATATAACGAGTCATCGCAATACGGGCAGCTTCGATCTGATTTGAACGAATCCAGCATGGCTCTGTTGCTACGATACCATATTCACCATTTGTGATTTTATTTCCGCGTAAAGCTTTTCCTTTCATAGAACCACGGAATTGTTTACGACGTTTTACTCTTTTTGGCATTAACATAACTATTTATCGCTCCCTTCCTTAGTCTCTTTTGTTGGAAGAACTTCACCTTTATAAATCCATACTTTAACACCAACTTTTCCGTAAGTTGTGTCTGCTTCTGCGAATCCATAATCGATGTCTGCTCTAAGTGTCTGAAGTGGAATAGTTCCTTCACTGTAGAATTCTGTACGAGCCATATCTGCTCCGCCAAGACGTCCTGATACAGAAGTTTTAATTCCAAGCGCTCCTGATTTCATTGTTCTTGACATGCAAGATTTCATTGCACGTCTGAAAGAAATACGGTTTTCTAACTGTAAAGCAATGTTTTCAGCAACTAACTGAGCGTCTTTATCCGGTCTTTTGATTTCTTTAATATCTACAACTAATTTCTTATCTGTAAATTTCTGAAGTTCTGCTTTTACTTTTTCAATTTCAGCTCCGCCTTTACCGATTACTACACCAGGTTTTGCTGTATAGATAATGATTTTAACACGGTCAGAAGTTCTTTCGATTTCGATTTTAGAAACTCCTGCACTGTATAATTTCTTTTTAAGAAATGTTCTAATTTTATGGTCTTCTACTAAATAATCTGCAAATTTATCTTCTGCATACCATTTAGAGTCCCATTCTTTGATAACACCGACTCTTAAGCCATGAGGATTAACTTTCTGTCCCATTATTGCCCTCCTTATCTTTCATTAAGCACTAAAGTGATGTGGCTCATTCTCTTTTCGATTCTGTAAGCTCTACCCTGTGCTCTCGGTTTAATTCTCTTCATTGTTGGTCCTTTATTTGCGTAGCATTCTTCAATATAAAGGTTTTCAACATTCATTCCGTTGTTATTTTCAGCGTTTGCGATTGCTGATTCTAATAATTTCTTTATTAAGCTTGAAGCATATCTTGGATTGTAAGTTAAAATACCAAGTGCTGTTTGTACATCCTTACCTCTGATGGCATCTAATACGAAACATGCTTTCTGAACAGAAACTCTAGCGTAAGATAATTTCGCTGACGGTCTAGTGTCCTTGTTTGCATTTCTCTCTCTTTTGATTTGGGATCTATGTCCTTTTGCCATGGATGAACCCTCCTTTCAAATTACAATTAATTAACGAACTCTTGATTTCTTTTCGTCTTTTCCGTGTCCTCTATATGTTCTAGTTGCAACAAACTCTCCAAGTTTGTGTCCAACCATATCTTCTGTTACATATACAGGCACGTGTTTTCTTCCGTCATGAACAGCGATTGTATGTCCGATGAACTGTGGGAAGATTGTAGAACGACGTGACCAAGTTTTTATAACTGATTTATCACCTGCAGCGTTCATAGCTTCCACTTTTTTCATTAAGCTTTCGTCTGCAAATGGTCCTTTTTTAAGTGAGCGAGCCATAGGTTCTAACCTCCTTGTAAACTAACTATTTATTTGATACCTTTACCATCTCTTCTTCTAACGATTAATTTGTTAGACTGTTTGTTTTTCTTTCTAGTCTTAAGACCAAGTGCTGGTTTGCCCCAAGGTGTGCTTGGACCCGGACGACCGATACCAGTCTTACCTTCACCACCACCGTGTGGATGGTCATTAGGGTTCATAACAGAACCACGAACTGTTGGTCTGAATCCCATGTGACGTTTACGTCCTGCTTTACCAATGTTAATCAGGTTGTGGTCACCATTTCCGATAACACCGATTGATGCTCTACAAACGATTGGAACCATTCTCATTTCGCCTGATGGTAATCTAAGTGTTGCATATTTTCCTTCTTTAGCCATTAACTGAGCACTGTTTCCAGCTGAACGAACTAACTGTCCGCCTCTTCCCGGATATAACTCAATGTTATGGATCTGTGTACCTACAGGAATTTCAGAAAGTGGTAAGCAGTTACCAACTCTTACTTCTGCTTCCGGTCCATTCATAACTTTCATTCCGTCTGTTAATCCTTCCGGTGCAAGAATATATGCTTTTTCACCGTCTGCATAGCAGATTAACGCGATATTTGCTGTTCTGTTTGGATCGTATTCAATTCCGATTACAGTTGCCGGAATTCCGTCTTTTCTTCTCTTGAAGTCGATAATTCTATATTTTCTTTTTGCTCCGCCTCCGCGGTGTCTTACAGTAATTTTACCCTGGTTATTACGACCGGCTGTTTTGTTCAAAGATACTACTAAAGATTTTTCAGGTGTAGTCTTTGTGATTTCTGAGAAATCAGAACCAGTCATCTGTCTTCTTGAAGGTGTATATGGGCGGTATGTTTTAATTCCCATTACTTTATCTCCTTTCGTTACTCTAATTATAGTTTCACGGATTTGCACCGTATATTGTTCAATGCCTACAGACCTTCGAAAATCTCGATATCTGCTGAGTCAGCTGTTAACTGAACGATTGCTTTTTTTGTTTTAGCAGTTTTACCAAATGTCATTCCACGTCTTTTTGTTTTACCGTCAAGGTTCATTGTGTTGACACTTTTAACTTTTGTTCCTTCGAACATTTTCTCTACTGCTTCTTTAATCTGATTTTTTGTAGCCTCTGTGTGAACTAAGAAAGTGTATTTCTTATCTCCCATAAGTTCCATACTTTTTTCTGTAACTACTGGTTTAAGGATTACATCATAATACTGAATGTTTGCCATTATGCGTACACCTCCTCGATTTTTTCAACAACTGCTTTAGTTGTAACAACTGTGTTGTATTTTAAGATATCATATACATTGATTGTATTTGTTCTTGCAGTTTTAACAGCAGCGATATTTCTTGCAGATAATTCTGCATTTCTGTTGTCATCTTCTAATACAACTAATGCTTTAGATACATTCA
Source organism: Lachnospiraceae bacterium (assembly GCA_902381685.1). Taxonomy (GTDB): domain Bacteria; phylum Bacillota; class Clostridia; order Lachnospirales; family Lachnospiraceae; genus Faecalimonas. The sequence continues at coordinate 1,736,963 of LR698958.1, forward strand.
AGTTATTTAATACGTTCTGGAAATTCTTTGTTTTAATTTCCCCAAAGTTAATTTCATCAAGAACGATGAATTTATTTTCTAATACTCTTGATGTAAGAGCTGATTTAAGAGCTGCTCTCTTTTCTTTTTTATTTAATTTGAAAGAGTAGTCTCTTGGTGTTGGAGCAAATACCACTCCACCGCCTGTCCACTGTGGACTTCTTGTAGAACCCTGTCTTGCATGACCTGTTCCTTTTTGTCTCCATGGTTTTCTACCACCGCCGGAAACTTCTGAACGAGTTTTTGCTTTCTGTGTTCCCTGACGTTTATTTGCAAGTTGGTTTACAACTGCCATGTGTAATAAGTGTTCGTTTACTTCAACACCAAATACAGCATCGTTTAAGTCGATTGTTCCAACTTCATTACCTTCGATATTATAAACAGATACGTTTGCCATCTGTGTGTTCCTCCTTTCCTATTAAAGACTAGATTGCTTTTACGCTTTCTTTAATTGTTACTAAAGATTTCTTAGGTCCCGGAACTGAGCCTTTTACTAAGATTAAGTTGTTTTCAGCATCTACTCTTACGATTTCAAGATTCTGAATTGTAATTTTCTTGCTTCCCATGTGTCCTGGCATCTTTTTACCTTTGAATACTTTACTTGGGTCAGATGCAGCACCATTAGAACCTGCATGACGATGGAATTTAGAACCGTGAGTCATAGGACCTCTGTGTTGGTTATGTCTCTTGATTGCACCCTGGAATCCTTTACCTTTTGAGATTGCTGTAGCATCTACTTTATCTCCTGCCGCAAAGATGTCCGCTTTGATTTCCTGTGCTAATGTGTACTCGTCAGCATTTTCGAATTTGAATTCTCTTACAAATCTTTTACCTGAAACACCAGCTTTGTCAAAATGTCCTTTTTCTGCTTTTGTTACACCGTGTCTGTGCACGATTTCTTTTTTACCGTTCTTGTCTACGTTAACAATTTTGTCTTTTTTGTCAACGAAACCAACCTGAACAGCACTGTAACCGTCATTTTCAACTGTTTTGATCTGTGTTACTACACATGGTCCAGCCTGAAGTACAGTTACCGGAGTCAACGCTCCGTCTTCGTTGAAGATTTGAGTCATTCCGACTTTAGTCGCTAAAATAGCTTTCTTCATTATAATTACCTCCTGTGATTTACAGCGGAACACCGAAGTGTTCATCCTAAATTTTAGGATTGATACTGTCTAAATTATTTGTTTTTCATTTTGATATCAATATAAACACCTGCTGGCATTTCTAATCTTGATAATGCATCAACAGTTTTCTGTGTTGGTGTGATGATATCAATAAGTCTCTTATGAGTTCTCTGTTCGAACTGTTCTCTGGAATCTTTGTATTTGTGAACCGCTCTTAAGATTGTTACAACTTCCTTCTTAGTTGGAAGTGGTACCGGTCCACTCACCTGTGCTCCATTTTTCTTTACAGTTTCGATAATTTTTTTCGCAGATGAATCAACTAACTGATGATCATATGCTTTAAGTGTAATTCTCATTACTTGACTTGCCATAAAAAAAGTCGCCTCCTTTTCGTACTTTTAACTTCAGTACGACAAGCGGTGACTGTACACTCTCCCGTGTGTGTCCTAATCTCTTCACACGTTGTTACCACGTTTCAGTGGCCGTTATTGATTCGTACAGTGACTTGTCGCCAGTTTCCTAACTTGACATTCGCTCCGCGGAACACCTACTATTATAAGTAGCAACCTCACGTTTCATCGCTATCATGTCACAGCTTTTTAAGTATACTAAACCATTCTGCTTTTTTCAAGTCTTTTTTGAAAAATATTGTACTTTTTTCAATACAATTTATTTTCTCCTTTTTTCAAAAAATGTATGAAATTCTCCCTTCCTGATTATAATAAATTATCATCTATTATAATAGGAGGAAACACGATGAATCTCGTACGTTTTATGCAGATAGCCATTTTCATTTACGCCCTCTTCTTCGCTTTTATTCTTATAACCGACTGCTTAAAGCATAAATCTGAATTTACCCGAAATAAGATTTTCCCTCTTGCCATTATCGGATTCTTCAGCGATTTGCTGGACACATGGGGTATAGGAAGTTTTGCGACCTGTCAGGCAGGCTTCAAATTCACCAACTCCTGCCCGGACGAAAAAATGCCCGGCACTTTAAACGTCGCCCACACTCTTCCTACAATAGCAGAATTTCTATTGTTTCTAAACCTTATTAAAATAGAAGGAATTACTCTCATCACTCTAATCGGAGGGGCAGTTATAGGCGCAATTTACGGCGCCTCCCTTGTTTCAAAATGGTCGCCAAAAATTATCCGTCTGGCGCTGGGATCCGCATTAGTCGTACTTGCCGTTATTCTTTCTTTAAAATTGGCTCATATAGGTCCATTTGAAAAACCTCTCGCTCCTCAGGATATCGTTTTAGAATTAAAAGCCAACGGATTTACCGTCAACAACGGAGAGGAATGGATATACCTGATAGAAAACAACCAAAATCTCAGTGATACCGAAAAAGAAATTTACACAAACCCTTCCATTACAGCATCGGAGTTGTCCTCCCTCATTCCAAAACTGAAATTGGAAGGAATTTACACTCTCAACGCACGCAATCTTACTTCCACCATTACCGGCCATTTGACTTACGGATTGAAAGGTTACAAACTTATCATCGGCATTATCATCAACACTCTTTTAGGTGCATTAATGACCATCGGGGTAGGGCTTTACGCCCCATGTATGGCCATGGTGAGCGGTTTGGGATTAAACGTATCCGCTGCTTTCCCCATTATGATGGGTTCCTGTGCATTCCTCATGCCATCTGCCGGCATTCAATTTATCCAATCCGGCGCATATGACCGAAAAGCCGCCGCAGTTATTACCGTTTTTGGACTTATGGGCGTTTTCCTAGCCTACAAAGTTGCCGCCGCTCTGCCAATGAATATTCTGACCGCCATTGTTATATGTGTTATGCTGTATACTGCATTTACCTTTTTCAAAGATGCGAAAAGACTGTGAGTTTATTTCACGGTCTTTTATTCTTTCCTTCGCATTTTGAGTTTCAACATCGCCACCGCTTTTTTTGCATCTAGCGCTGTCGCATTATTTTCTCCCACTACACACGTTTCCGTTCCGCTTTCGCTTTTATTTATATCTATGATTCCGTCCAAATATTCATTTACGACTACAAACTGCCCAACCGTTCCGCTAAAATTCAATCCGGTAACTTCAATTCCTCTTGTGGAAAGTTCTTCCACTGTGTTCGTAAAATCTACATCACTGTTTCCCCAGCCATCGGAAGAAATAATCACACCGTCTGCACGCATTCCTTCTGCCCAAACCGCAGTTCTTCTTCCCACAAGCATCTTCTCTTCATTGCCGTCCGGCGTTCCTACAAGTAAAACTCCCATCAAATCCAAATCCTCGTCAGCCGATACCACGTCCAACAAAGGATCTCTAAAATGATGTAGAGAAGTTTCTTTTGTCGATGGTCCTATTCCCATGTCTCTCCCTCCTACTGCATGGAACGGATAATTCCGTCCCGATATTCGTTTGGCGTCACAAGTACAGGCATATTCCCCATGTCAATGATCGAACGTCCACCTTCCACTCCGGAAGGCTCTTTGCCAAATAAATGAGTGTCATACATCGCTCCCTGTCCTGCCACCTGCTTCACTATCAGAACCCGTTTTTTTCCGGGGCGTACTATATCATGATATTCATGCCTTTCTGTACATTCTTCGCCTTTGAATTTTTTCATCTGCTCGCGAAACTTCTGTATAAATTCATCACATTTTCTATGGGCCTCAGTCACTCCGTGTCTCTCCTGCCCCATTCCCGCTTTAAATGTTACGTCAAACGAAATAATGTAATCTCCCGGCGAAGGCGTTCCCGCTCTTCCCAAATATAATTTTTCTGACAAATTCCCTTCCGACGAACCAAATTCCGCTGTCTGTATGCCATTGACATCTACTCCTGTCAAAATAACATACACTCCTGTCAGCGTGTGGGTAATGCCTTCCCCAATTTTCCCCAATACTTTTGTGGAAATCGGAATAATATCCATTATACTGTTCGTCCAACGATTATGTTCTCCCGGTTTGATCACCGAAATTTCTATCTTATCAATTGCTGATTTTTCATCATCTGTTCGCTCAATCCCTGCATGTACTTTCATTTTTCCGTCAGGATAAACTTCATTTTCTGAACCCGCTTCTATATTTTCTATATGAAACGCCTTTATCACCAATCTTCTTAAATCTCTCACTTCCTGAGACAATGTCTTCACCTCACTTATTTCTAATTGATTTATTATAACATAAATTGTGAAAAAAGTGTGAAAGGGGACGTAGTTTTCTTGAACTTTACTACGTCCCCTTTCACACTTTTTTCACAAAAATATCACCCACAGTAAAATACCGCAGGTGATACTTTATAATTAAACTTTAGCTACGTATTCAAATGGAAGCGGAACAATTTTTCCAGGTGTCTGGATTTCTACTAATTGTTCTAATGTTGCTTTTACGATAGCAGTCTGCATTTCTTTATTATTTGGTTCTCCAGCGTTAGCACCCATTGGAACTAATGGAGCAACCGCACGTGGTGTACCGGATTGACGTACAACCGGTGGAAGAGCTGCAATAATAATTGTTGGAATTCCAGCTTCTTCAATCGCTCTCTGCACCAATACTGCAGAGCGGTGGCAAGTACCTCAACCAGCAGTAAGAAGTACAGCATCTACGCCTTCTTCTTTAAACATCTGAGCAATAGCAGGACCAGTTTCATGTTTGAATTTTTCCTGGTTTCCACCACCACCCATGAAACCTGCATGAACAGGTGCACAAGCCTTGATGAATCCTTCTTTTGCTAACTCATGAATTCTGTCAATTGGGAACATACAGTTGATGTCTTTATTAACATCACCGTTGTCATATCCACCATGTGATACCATCAAATCTTCTGATTTCATTGTATCTGTGATTTTTCTCCATGTAAAGTCTCCGGCAAGGTTAAATCTCTTGTCATCTTTGTGATGAACACCAGCAGCAGTTGCAAGTGCCACTGTCATATCTTTGATTTCCTTTGTCACAGGAGTCCATACTGATGGAGGAGTAATCGGAACGAAAATTTCTGATTGTATTCCTTTAACTGTTGTTAAACTCATTATTCTGCCTCCTTATTGTTTTCATTTTTCAGACGCGCTTCTTCTTGTCTGCGTTTATATACATCTAGGTTACTTACATATTTGTCATTGGCTTCCGGACCGAGTTGTTCGATAAAACTCATATTCCACGCAACTTCCTGTCCTACTGCGAGCGGATAGTCTGTAATCAGCATTCTCATTGGAATTTTCAAATATCCAAGTCTTCCTTTTAAATCTACGGCCACACAGCCGTCATGCACTTCTACGATTACGCCTTCCATTCTAATCAATTTATCGCCATATTTCATATTGATCACCTAAAATTAGTTGTATTTTTCTCTTCTCTTATCGCTCATTGGTAATGATTGTTCGTTTTTCACAAGTTCAACCGGTTTACCTGTTACGTTAGAGATTAATTCAACGTTAGTTGCTTTTACGTTTGGATTCCATTTCTTTTCCGGTTTCTTAACTTCTTCACCAGCCATTGCTGTTTTAAGCATTGCAAGAGCACGGATTGCATCTTCATGGCAAAGTGTGTTACAAGCAAGAACTTCGTTTTCAATACCTGCTTCAGATTTATTGTTATCAACCATGTTTGTCATGTATTTGTTACCAACTACTAAAGCACCCTGAACAGCACAGAAAGATAAACCTACAACAGGAACTCCTCTCATACCGATTTGTTCGTGATGACTTGCAAAGTCGATGTGGTTGTTACCGAAACCTTCTGTTGTAATAAATGCTCCATCAACGTCAAGAGCTTCTACCATCATACCAACACGTTTTGATACATAGAATTTCTCTGCATTAATCTGTGGGCTTCCTACAAAGATAACTCCACACAAGTCAATTTCTTCATCATGAAGTGCTTCAAGTACCAATGGCTCTCTCCAGTAATGTCTTGACATTTCTTTTGATGCAGGTCCGATACATGTAAGTGCGTGGATACAACCGTCTAATACTTCAAGTGGAGATACCATTACAGGTACGTTTCCTAAGTCTACGTTTGGTTTTGCACCAAGCACACCAACAGGCTCTACAGGAAGAATCAAGTTATCGTGCATAGCACCCTGTCCCATAATTTCTTTTACGATAACAACTTTTTTCTTTCCAGGTCTTCTGTACTGGTTGAATTCTTCTGTATCTACTACTAAAGACTCGTCCAATTTCTTTAATGCTGTTCTGATTTCCTGAGTAATTACATCAGTTGCAGTATGAGCAGCCAAAGGACCCGGTCTTTCCATGTTTGTTCCTTCTTTGATAACTACTTCTGTCTTGATGAAGATTTCACCTTCTTCAGGTGCACCAGGACGTCCCCACATGATGTTTTCATCTAAATATCCTTCAGATGAACCAAATTCACCAATCTGAACTCCGTTTGCATCTGTACCTGTTACCATCATAACAACACCGTCAAGAACTCTTGTTGCTCCTGAACCGATTTCATCATCGCCATCTTTTGTAGCGATTGGCTGAACGTCCATAATTGTTTCTGAATATGTGTGGTATTCTGCAGGTGTAATAATATCAATTTTTAAACTGTTTACTAATTCCTGAGATGCTACAGCTTCTTCCTCAATACCTTCTCTGATGTAAAGAGTTGTTCCTTCGATTTTTGTTTCAGGTCCTCTCTTTACTTCTGTAATCTTAAAGTGTTTTCTTGTTAAACTTCTGATTAATTTTGGTTCCTGTTCTTTAACCGGAACAGCAACTTCTGCTCCTGCAGGAATTTCTACTGCTTTCGCTGTACCTGCTCCTACATTCATAGGTAATTCAATCTGAATGTCTTTACCTTCACCAATATGGATTTTTAATACTCCACCGTTTGATTTTGCCGCAACCGGTGCAACAGGCGCTGCTGCCGGCGCTTCTTCAGGTGCTGCTGTTTCTTCTTCAGCAACTGTCTGAACTGCATCAATTACATCACGTGTAATCGGTGTAAGTGAATCGCAAGTTTTTGTTAATTTTGCACCTAAGATTTCTTCAATTGTTAATACCCCATCTAAATTTAATAAACCTGAGTCTACCAAATCATCAAAAATCGCTGGGTCCTCTAAGTTCTCTGGTCCAATTATAATGCCTTCTTCTGCTCTGCAACATAATACTGCAGGGTCTTTTGCATGCTCTTTCGCTGTTTCAGCTGTAATTGACATATCTTCTCCTCCTTGTTTAATCAAGTTTCATCATTTATATATTCTAATCACTTTCGTGATTGTAATACCTACATTGGAAGTTCAAGATAAATATCTTTTCCTTCTTTGATGGAAATAATAATTGTATTTCCGTCCTGTGCAGCCACTTCTGTCTGTACTTGTACTTCCTGTACATTTTCTTCTGCCGGTGCTTCTTTTGCAGCAAGTTTTACCGCACCGCCTACTGCCTCTTCCGTAACAGGTGTAAGCGCATCGCAATCTTTTGCTGTCTTCACTCCGATAACCTGTCCAATTGTAAGTGCTGTATCTAATGTAAACAAATTAGAACTTACCATATCATCTAAAAACATTGGGTGTTCTAAATGCTCTGCTGAAATCTCTGTTCCTGCAGGAACTTTCACCGCAAAAACTGCCGGCTTATCTGCGTATTCTTTTACCATTTCATTTGTGATTAACATATTCCGTTCCTCCCTCTCTAAATGTCCTGCTCTACCTGTTTAGAAACAGTCAAATATCTGTATAACGGGTGACCGATTGTTCTCATCACATGGTCTGTCTGATGGAATACTTTCAAATTCATCTTTGGTGCAGAACCCATAACCGTGTTTGAACAGTCTGAACAGTTACCAATGATGATATATTCGCATTTGTCTTTCTTAAACTGCATACTGTTTTTAACCTGTCCCGGACAGTTACCCGGTCTCTCACATTTCAAAGCACCGCTCTTCATTTCCTGTGCCTGTTTACATCTCGCTACGGAAACAACTTTTGCATTCATTTTCTCTGCAATGTCACGCATACGTATTTCATCTCCGCCACATGCACAGACTAAAACACCCATTGTCGCACCGTGTAAATCAGGGAATTCCATTGTCACGATAATTCCACCTGTTGTCTTTGTAATTGGTGCATCTAATGTTGTTGCCTTACCTGTAAACGGTCCACCCATAATGATTTCACCGTATTCACCGTCAATTCCTCCGGCTCTCTCGATTAATTCAGCCACGCTTGTTCCAACCGGAACATCTTTAAATACATGTGGCTCATTTCCACCGTTTAATTTACCGATTACAGTCAGGTTCTTGCTGAAACAAGGTTTTCTTTCTTCAATCGCCTCTGTAATTCTTGCTAAAGTTTCTACATTAATTACAATTGATTTCGCCACTGAAGGAAGTTCTTCCGGTTTCAATTCAATTCCAAGACATTCTCTAACTACCGCTCTTTCTTCTCCCATCGGATAAATATCCGGAAGTAAGTGAATGGAAATTGCTTCTTCGTCTTTCAGCGCCTCTTTCAATGTCTGTACTGCTTTCTCATTTTTCTTCTTAATGGCAAAGATTGCTTTTGCAGCATTAGAAATTTCCATAGTGTATTTTACGCCACGGATAACTTTGTCACATTCCTCTTCAATCTGCTGAATATTGTGACGAAGTCCCGGCTCACATTCTGCTGCATTGATGAGAATGTATCCGCCCTGTAAATCCGTTCCGATTTTCACTCCTGTAGGGAAACCTGCTCCTCCCATACCTACAATACCGGCTGCTTTAACCATATCAAGTTTGCTGCCTTCTTCGATTTTCTCAAACTCTTCGCTCTGCACTTCGTCCGGTCTGATGACAATTCTGTCTTCCAAAACTTCTGTTACTTCACCGTAAACACTTGAGAAAATATTTGCTCCAAGTCCTGTCGGCTCTGCAATCAGTGTTCCTTTCTTTACCTTATCGCCACTTTTCACAGTAGCCTGGCAAGGTGCACCTACGTGTTGTCTTAATAGAATCTGTACATCTTTCATGACACCATTCTCCTTTTACCTTTATAAAAATTTTACAGAACATAACGTCCTGTAATTTATTGCTTCTCTCTATAATGTTCTATTCATTTTTTAAATTTTTTTGTATTATTTTTAACATTCTTTTGGCGAGGGCATGTGGGAATCGAACCCACCCAGGACGCTCTTAACGCCCAACACTAGTTTTGAAGACTAGGAGGCACACCAGTTACCCATCTACCCTCTCATGGATTTTACGCTTTTAGACTAACATAACTCGTTATATATTTCAAGTTATTTTTTCTTTTTTTTGCATTTTTATTCTAATCAAATAAACATTGACTTTTCAAGGGTTTTCACGCATAATAACTATATAGAATTGAACTCAATACTAGAATACGGACTAGAACACGGTCTATTCGTTATTTTTTTATCGTTTTCAGCCGTATTTTTAGGGATTTTCCAAAAGTTTTTCTTTGGAAATATACCTGATTCTTTTTTCGGAATGTGTCCTATATCATTCCATTTATAGATTTTTTCTATAATTAATTCACATTATTTTAAGGAGGAACGGATATGTCATTAAATCCAACACTTAACAAAGAACGATTCGAAGCAGCATTTACTGTAGTGGATTCTCACACAGTAGGTGAATTTACACGAATCGTATTATCAGGTTTCCCTGAATTAGAGGGAAATACAATGATGGAACGCAAAAATTTTCTTGTAAATCACTGCGATGATTACAGAACAGCATTAATGCTTGAGCCAAGAGGACATCACGATATGTTCGGAGCAATTTTAACTGAACCAATCAGCGAGGAAGCAGATCTTGGCGTTATTTTCATGGATACCGGCGGATACTTGAATATGTGCGGACACGGAACTATCGGTTCTGCAACAGTTGCTGTTGAAACAGGTCTTGTTCCCGTAACCGAACCATACACAGAAGTAGTATTGGAAGCTCCGGCAGGAATTATCCGTACAAAGGTAAAAGTTGAAAACGGAAAAGCAGTTGAAGTTACTTTGACAAATGTACCTGCTTTCTTATATAAGGACAACCTTACAGTAGAAGTTGACGGTGTTACAATTCCATACTGTATTTCTTTCGGTGGAAGTTTCTTCGCATTGGTGGACGCTTCTAAATTAGGATACAATATCGGACCTGCTGCCGTACCTGCCCTTCAGACATTGGGAATGAAAATGCTTGAAAAGATTAATAAAGAAGTATCTGTTCAGCACCCAACGCTTGACATTAACACAGTAGACCTTGTTGAATTCTACGGTCCTACACCAAACCCGGAAAAAGCAGATATGAGAAATGTTGTTATCTTCGGTGAGGCGCAGGCTGACCGTTCTCCTTGCGGAACAGGAACAAGCGCAAAACTTGCAACACTTTACGCTTGGGACGAAATTAAAATCGGAGAAGAATTCCGCTACGAATCTTTCACAGGCTCTGTATTTAGAGGTGTAATCAAAGAAGAAGCATCTGTAGGTGATTTCAAAGCAGTTATCCCACAGATTACAGGAAGCGCTTATATTACAGGTATGGGAACATATGTCATTGATCCGACAGACCCATTAAAATATGGTTTCTCAATCGGCTAAGGAGGTTTTAGGCTAGTGCCACGTAAACGCCAATCCCCAAAAAGCAGGATCGTCAAAGCCGCATGGAATCTCTTTTACAAAAACGGTTACGAAGAGACGACGGTAAACGACATTATCACTGCTTCCAAAACATCAAAAGGAACATTCTATCACTATTTCAAAGGGAAAGACGCTCTTTTGAGTTCTCTTTCCTACCTTCTTGATGACAAATACGAGGAATTGACAGGAATAATTAATCCGGATTTATCAGCATATGATAAATTACTCTTTTTAAATCATGAATTATTTTATATGATTGAAACGAGTATAGATGTGAATTTACTTGCTTATTTATATTCTTCCCAACTAGTTACAAAAGATAAGAAATCTTTGCTGGATAAAAAGCGCTACTATTTCACATGGATTACGGAAATTATTGAGGACGCTCTGAAAAACGGTGAATTTCACCCGGCAAACAGCGCATCGGATTTAGTCAAACTATATACGATGTACGAGCGTTCCTTACTCTATGATTGGGCTTTATGCAAAGGAAAATATGCCCTTACGGAATACAGTGACAGACTGTTACCCCATGTTTTGGACAGATTTAAAGAAGAAATATAAAAAACAGGAGAAGACTTTTTTCGTCTTCTCCTGTTTTTATATTTTAACTTAATTTAACTTCTTTTGCCTCTTCCGGCTTAAAATCATTTCTCAAATCATAAATATTATGACCTGTAGATTCTCCAAGAACTCTTCCTTCTAAAGAATAACAGCGGATAAATCTTTTTCCGTCAATGCTTGACCAGTGTTCCACGTCCCATGTGAGATAACCGTCTTCATCTGTTTTCTTCCCGTTCAGGTACAAATCCACCTGACGTCCGCCCGGAGCCATGAGTTTGATTAACTCCTCTTCAGTAGCCTCTAACTCAACTTTATTTACTGTATCATAAACTTTCATTTTTTACGCTCCCGTCTAGTTAATATATCCTGCTTTTTTTAATTCTTCTTCTGCCTTAACTAAATTTGCTTCAGACACAAGAACAATCGGTCCTGTACAACCCATTCCGCTTTCCGCATAGATATTGATTTTCCAAAGTGTCTTAACGGCATCTTCCAAATCCATAACTTCTATTCCCGGAATCTGTGCTGTTACAACTTCTTTTGGAGGTTCTTTTACTTCTTCAGCCTCTGCAGGTTTTGAAGCGTTTTTATGTGCATTTAAAATATCTTTTAAGCCCGCTTTGTTTGCCGCTTCAAATTCCTGTTTGGCAACTTCAAATACTTTTCCGCGAACAAGCTGTCCTGCATAACGGATTGCGTTTGCAATAACAGGTGCTCCCGATGCACGGGATACAATCATAACAAGTTGTTCATATCCTTCTCCGATTCCAGGTCCATAGCCGAATCCTGTCGCCTCAAAACTTCCTCCTGTAGTGAAAGAAGACAACATTTTTACGAGAATGTTTCCTGTAAGGGAGTCTGTTACCATAATATCAGGAGATGCCTGTAATACGTCATTTCCTCTCATTACACAACCGCCATCTGCTCTTCCTGATTCTGCAAAAGTAATATCGTATCCGTTTTCCTGAAGTTGCTTTAATGCTTTTTCAGTCTGACGCGCACCGTCCACATTTAAAATACCGACTGTAGCATTTTTCTTACCGCAGGCTTTTGCTGTAATGATTCCGTAAATGGCATTTTTAATCATGCCTTCAATACGATCCGTACTTGATGTTCCCGTTGTGTTTGCGATAAACATTTCTTTTGCAGTCGCAGGCGTCACGCAGCGTCCCACTGTGGAAACACCTATAGGGAATGGGAAGTGCATTGTTACCGCACCGTCAACTTCCCCGTTTTTAAGCATTTCTTCCATTTTTTTGTGGCCTTCTTCATCATCAGCCACTTTAATTGTTGTAACACCTTCTGCTTCCAATGTACCTATATAGTAAACATCAATTCCATCTTTTTCCGCCTCTACAGCTGCCGCCATAGAATTTTCTTCTCCATGTTCACTTCCCATACCTGTAAGGGCAATTTTAGGACGTTTTCCAAAACTTCCTGTTTCCAGTCCCTGTGCAATGTCCATAAAGGTGGAAGCAATCATTTTTTCTACACTATTTGCCATTTTTTCCACCTCTCTATTCTGCCATAAGAGTTTCCGCAAAATCTTTCATTGCTTTTGCAATCAATCCTTTTACTTCTTCTTCTGAAACACCTGCATTGTCTTCTGCGCCTGTGTTTGCCTGAATCACAAATGAAACTCCATCGAAAAGGTTTGTCATACGTCCGAGGAATAAACTTCCCTTACCGACAATCATAGCATTTTTAATTTTACCCGCTTTAATATCTTCCACAGCAAATCCAATATACGGAACACCTGATGGAATATGTCCCTGTGTCGGAGCCCAGCCTGTTAAGCCGTGTTTAGCAGCGAATGCAGGTAACTCTTTTCTGTCAAGTTCACCTTTTTTAACCGCTAAAGCAGCAATCATTTTATAGTTTGCTAAAGGAACATCTCCTGCACCTGCCGGTTTTGTGATATCCGGATTCTGCATTTCAGGAGAATATTTATCAATGTCTGTAATTTTTAAACCTACTTTTTCAAGCGGAGTGGCAACAAGGCTTCCGATTACGTTCTGTGGAGCAGAACCTGTACCAACTGTGTGACGTCCAAGAATGTCAAGGTTGATTTCCGGGCTTTCCCCATCATTTTCACAAATAATTACACAGAAACCTGCAAGGCAGTCCTCTAAAATCGGAAGACCTTTTTTCACGTGGTCTTTACCATTCATACCAAGTTTTGCCGTACAACCGCCTGCTGTAACGGCAACACATTTATATGCGCCTGATTTTACGAGCGCTGCTGCTTCAATTAATGCGTGAGAAGGTCCTGCACAGAAACCACGAGAGTCAGAACCTGTTGCATTTACAAGACCTGCAACTTCTGCAGCTGCTTTTGCAAAGTTTCCGCCACCGCGCTGGTTCATATCTCCGCATGCTTCCTCAGCACAATCAATTACATATTCAATTTCAGATTTGTCGATTCCTGTATTTCTTACTGCATATAATAAAGCAAGCACACTTGTTGCTTTACTCATCATGTTTTCATGCATAACGTGAGCAGATAAGTTCACATCAATGTCATGCGCTCTCTTTATACAGCCAACTAATTTACCGTCAATGTAAAGTCCTTCTGCATGTTCATCATTTACAAGATGCTCTACTTCGCTGAGTTCAACACCTTCTTCAATTTTTTCAACAATATCTTCTGTAATAATTGGGTTTGCAGCAAACGCTTCTTTTGTTGCAGCAACAAATTCTTTGTCCAATTTTACAACTTCAAACATATCACATGTCTGAACTAAGAGAAGAAATTCGTTTTCCGGCATAATTTCACCGTATTTACCAAATCTCTCCGCTCCTTCTTTCACTTTATCATAATAAGGGAACTCAACTTCTGCAAGTTCGTCCGGGTGTGCATTTCCAATATATACCTGGTTTGGCCAGTAGTTTACACATTCCTCGTAAGAACGAAGATGACTGTTCAATTCTTTTAAATATTCAGATTCCGGGTTTACAACTCTTTCTGTTGTCTGTGTTGTTCCATTATATACTACCATCTGTGGAGTATGTGCCAATACATAACTGGCTCCTTTAATTACACTATTCATTTGAAGGTTCCACCTTTCTTTTAGATGTTTAAATATTATTTTTTACATATACTAAAAATAAAGATTGTATGGGAAAGTTCACAGAACCTTCCTGATACAATAAAAGGCGATGAAGTAAGCATTTACTTCACCGCCCAAAGAAAACCCAAAATCAAATCAGATTTTCGTTATAAATACTTATCTTCTATAAATATTTACAAAATTGTTCACGAATAGATGACATCTCGCTTACGATATCATCAACATCAAGTACCATTTCCATCATACCAACCTGTTCATCGTAAACTGCTTCATCGAATTCTTCTTTCAATTCTGGTTCACATACATGATATACCGTGAGTCCTAACTCGACCCCAGTCAATGGTCCTGCGAATGTTGGGTCACCTGCAGTAACTGTTTCAGCAGCTAATCCTGCTGCCTCTCCTTCTGCTGCTCCAACGATAACAACTAAATTCTCTGCACCGAATTCGTCTGCAAAGTCTTTAACTCTTTTCTGATTCTCAAGATCCATTGCACCTGCGCTAGTTCAGACAAAGCATTCAGTTGAAGAAAAAACTACTTCTCCGCCGGCTGTCTTAACACATTCAGCGATAGCAGGTCCTGGTACACCATCACGGTCGCCGATGATGATTACTTTTTTACCATCTAAAATTGCCATGGCTTCTTCTCCTTCCTTTCCATTTATTTTTAGTATTATTTATAGTTGAAATGCTTTCACATTTCCGTAAAAGCCTTTCGGCTTTATACGCATATTAAGTATACATACTTTTCATCAAAAATACAAATTAAATATATTTCTGAATCATTGCTTCGATGTTTTCCTGTGTAGCATCATCTTTTACTACTTCATCGATTTTTTCTCCGTCTTTGTAAATAGCCATAACAGGAAGTCCTAAAACTTTCTGTCCGATAGCAAGACGACGTGCTTTTGTTGTATTAAGAGATGTGAATTTTAATTTATCTCCATATTTGTCAGCCATTTCATGAACGAATGGCATTAAAGCCTGACATGGCACACAGCCGTCTCCGTAGAAATCTACGAAAACATATCCTTCTGCCTCTAACACCTCAGGCTGAAATGTTGTTTTATCTAAATCTAACATCGGTTTGTCCTCCTTAAAACTATTCCATTTCGTTAATATATTTTTCACACTGTGTAGTAGCAATTGCTCCGTCAGCTGCTGCCGTAACTACCTGACGAAGACTCTTCACACGAACATCACCTGCTGCGAATACACCCGGAATATTTGTACGCATGTTGTCATCTGTAGGAATATATCCTCTTTCGTCCAATTCAAGTCCTTTGCCTTCAAAGATTTTTGTGCTTGGCAATGTTCCGATAAATCCGAATACACCAAACATACCGTCTTCTTCGTCCGCTTCAATCTTTGTCAGTTCTCCTGTCTTAACATTTTTTACTGTCATTTCAGAAAGAATACCGTCTCCGCTGACTTCCTCTACAACCGTATCCCACATAAAGTGAAGTTTAGGATTTTTGAATGCTTTTTCCTGAATGGATTTTGCTGCACGAAGTTCATCACGTCTGTGAATAATGGTAACTTTTCTTGCAAATTTTGTGAGATACATTGCTTCCTCAACAGCAGAATCTCCACCGCCCACAACGTATACTTCAAAATCTTCAAAGAAGTTTGCATCACATGTAGCGCAGTAAGAAACTCCTTTACCCATGAATTCCTTTTCGCCTTTGCAGCCAATCGGTCTTGCGAATGCACCTGTTGCAATGATAAGTGTTTTACCGCAGTATTCACCTTTTGCACTGATTAATTTCTTTACATCGCCTTCAAGAACTACGTCATTGATAACATCAGTAACACGTTCTACACCGAACTTTTCACACTGTTCTGTCATTCTTGCGATTAGAGAAGGACCTGATTCTCCTTCTACAATCTGTCCCGGATAGTTTTCAATCTCATCTGTGATTGCAATCTGTCCTCCGTCTTTCCCTTTTTCTACAATCAACGTAGACATACGGGCTCTCCCTGCATACAGACCTGCCGCTAATCCGGCAGGTCCTGCACCAAGGATAATTACGTCATAAATCTTGCTCATAACGTTCTCTCCTTCTAGCTGTTATTATTCAAAGATTGTCTGGTCTTCAACTTCTACTGTCAATGCATGAAGCGCTTTTTCAACTAAGTTTCTACGCAATTTCTTTTCTTCGTCTGCTTCTAATGCAGGATTTCCGAGTGGGTGAGGAATTGCTACTGCAGGAACAATTCTGTTCGCTCCAACTGTCATTGAAATAGGAGTTACCGTACATACGTGAACTACCGGAAGTCCGGCACCTTCTACGCCTTTTACCATCGTTGCACCGCAACGTGTACAAGTACCTCAAGTAGAAGTCAAGATAACTGCGTCAACTCCGTCATCAATAAGTTTCTGCGCAAATTCTTCTGAAAATGCTTTTGCAGAAGCAACTGCTGTTCCGTTACCAACTGTTGTATAGAATTTATTGTGTAATTTTCCAATCACGCCTTCTTTTTCCATATCGCGAAGAACGTCTACAGGTAATACACGGTCAGCATCTTCGTTAGCGTATACAGGGTCGTATCCACCGTGTGCTGTTTCATATGTGTCCTCTGTCAAGTCCATAACACCTGTAATGTCGTATTCACCGTAGTGAGAAGCGTTAGAACTTTCGATGTGGTCAGGATTTCCTTTTGGAACAATACCACCTGATGTTACTAAAGCGATTGTTGCTTTAGATAAATCTTTTACTGCAGGCATTGGTGGAACTCTGTCAAATGCAGGCATTGGATATTCTGTTGTGAATGGTTTGTCTGCCAATTTCTTTAACAGCATATCTACCGCACGTCTTGAACCACGTTTTTCTTCAAAGAAGTTTACACGAACACCGTTTGGCATATAGTGATCCTGGCAAGATGCACCGATTGCTTCGCCTTTTGCTAATTTTAATGCTAAAGGAGCCATATCTGCAACTGCCGCTCTCATACCTGCTGCACTGTTTTTTGTAGGTACTGTGTATACTTTATTCTTAAACATATCAGCACCCGGGTTTTCTACGTACATACCTGTTACTGCAGGAATTCCTAATTCTTCCTGAACTGCGTCAGCGATTGTACCACAGGCAACTCCATAACGTCCGGCATTAAATGCAGGTCCTGCAACGAATACGTCTGGATTTTCTTCTTTTACCCATGCTAAAATTGTTTTCTTTGCTTCTTCAAGGTTCTCATTAAACCATGAGTCACCACATACGATTGTCGCTGTGATTTCTGCTTCGTCTTTAAAACTTGCTTTAAATGCAAGGCCCGGTCCCATTACCTCTCCTTTGTGAAGTTCTGCAGGGATATGAGCCATTTCCTCTCCACCGATATTGGCAAAGAACTGGTTAATATAATGTACTACTTTAATCATTGTCTATTTTCCTCCTTCCCTATCTTGCACTTAAGTAACCGAAACCTGTTTCGTTTGTTGCTCCGGTAATTGCCTGAATTTCAACTTCAATTGTTCCGTCTTCACGTAAACTGTGTTCATTACCACCGGCAATTGTATTTACATAATCTAATGTTCCGATAACTTTGTCAAGTTTTGGAAGAACAATTACCTGATTAGCGTTTCCGCCTGTTACTACTGCGTCTGCTGCTGCATCTGCATCTGCCAATGACTGAGATTTACCGTCGCGTCCTGCATATTCATCAGTAATGATAACTGTCTTAACGCCTTCTGCTTCGATTTTCTTACAGTTCATGATAAGGTCTGTATCCGGGTTACCGAATCCTTCCTGAGATACAACTACACCGTCAAGGTCTAATAAACGGCATAATTTTGCTGTCCAGTCAGATGAACGCTGTTTGTCAGCCAAATATACATTTTCGTTTGTTAAAATGTGTGCTACAAAGTTAAGTGTTTTTCCATGTTCTGCAAATAAGTCATGTACAACCGGATTGTTTTCATGAACATATGTTGGGTTTTTGTCACATGCAGATACACAGTTACCTGATACGATTGCACCGTCCATAACTTCTGTTGGTGTCATCATTGTAGATAATGTTTTCTTTGCATCTACGCCGTATACATATGTGTCATGTAATAATCCCTGTGACTGTAACATCTGTACATATGCAACTCTTGGAAGTCCAGGTAATTTTTCAGCACCTTCCATAATTCCGTATGTTTCAAATACTTCTGTTGAATCAGGTGTTAATTCACGTGCCAATTCTCCAAGATATACTGCAACTCTGAATCCCGCAAATCTTACTGCCGGTTCATAGTCATGCTGTTTGATTCCATCAACAGGTTCGCAAACAACAACTAAGTTATTTAATTTTGAGAAAGGTGTGTAATCTGCCCCAGGACCTGTCATGTCAATGATACCTTCCTGGAAACCAACGATTTTACCTGCTGTTACAACAGCCATTCCTTTTAATGCGTATGTCTTTCCTTCACCAACTGTATCTACTTTGTTGATTACTCCCGGGAATACTCCGCCTCTTCCTTCAACTTTTACTCGTGGTTCAATAACATCTTTAACAGGTGTAATTCTTACGCTTTCACCTGGTCTTGCAATATCCAATTTACAACTTTTGATTTTTTCGTCCTCAAGAACGATTGCTTTTACAGCGTCTTCATTAACATAAAGTACTCCGTCTTCAATTTTTGATTCCGGACCAAATTGAATATCTTTAATGTTAATGTGCCCTAATTCTAATCTTCTCACTGTAAATTACCTCCTTTTATATGTGTTTATATTACTTTAAGCACTTTTGTGTGCCAGAGTACAATTAGTTACCATGCCGTTGCTGACGGCAATGCACTGCTGATCAGTGTATAATCAATATATTGGAAATCATCATAAACATGCAGTGCATATTTATCTGATTTGAATTCAAATTTACCACAGGACTGAATTGCCTGCTCTATAATTTTTACGGATTCCGAATTAAGCGCTGTTGCTTTTTCGGAAACCATAACCGATTTATACGGAGTTTCGTTCGGTTTGACACTCCCTGAAAGAGGGTGTGTCAAAAGTTCATGTCCCTTGTAAACATAGTTCCGAACTTTTTTTAATGTGTCTTCATAAGAAATATCTTCGTATTCCACTGTATATTCCTGACCTAATTTTTCTACTATAAGAGGATTGTTTGTTATGATAATAAATTCTGCTTTCATGTCTTCACCTGTCATTGTTTGATAAAAAAGGGACGGTTTAATGCAATACTACTTTGATTGCCTTTAAGCCGTCCCACCTGTTCCTGTATTGATTAATCAACACACAGTTCAGAGTATGGTCCGTCTTTTGCTCCTTTTGCCTGAAAGTTTCACCCAACACTGACGATTGTCAGGCTTGCATCTTCGGCGGTCATTTGACTCTCTCACAAAAAACATCTTCCCATATTTCTAAATCTTCATTATTCTATTTTTTCTTCATCTGATTTGGTCTGAAATTCTGGTAGTAGTCTTTATGTACTTTCTTAACCATTCCGCTCAATGCCCACAAACCGATAACGTTAGGTATTACCATTGCACTGTTGAAACAATCTGCCATGTTCCATACAAGGTCTACTCTCTGTGCTGAACCAACTACGATACATACACATACAAGTACGGCATAAATTTTTACGGCTTTGCTGCCAAATAAATATTTGATATTTGCTTCACCGAAGAAATACCAACCGATGATTGTTGAAAACGCGAAGAAGAACATACAAATTGCAATAAAGACTTCTCCGAATTTTCCAAATACGCTTGAGAAACCAACCTGTGTTAAAGCAGTTCCTGTGTAAGCAGCCTTTGTAAGCGGATCGATTTCTCCAACCATACCGCTTGTAAGGATAACAAGTGCTGTCAGTGTAAGAACAACAAATGTGTCAATAAATACACCCATCATTGCTACAAATCCCTGTTCTACAGGGTGATCTACCTTCGCAACTGCGTGAGCATGTGGTGTTGAACCCATACCGGCTTCATTAGAGAATAATCCTCGTCCAACGCCTCGAGCCATTGCCTTTTGTACTGTCCAACCAAGGACACCACCGCCAACTGCCTGTGGACTGAAAGCTCCTACAAAGATATCATGGAATGCTTTTGGAAGCATATCACCATTTGCAATAATAACAATTAAAGCACCGATGATATAGAACCCTGCCATAATCGGAACAATTTTCTCTGTCAAAGAAGCAATTCTTGAAATTCCTCCGACAAATACGAATAGAGAAATTGCTGCAATAACGATACCAACAACCCAAGGATTAATACCGAATGCTGTTCCGAACGCATCGCTGATAGAGTTTGACTGAACCGCGTTACCCATGAATCCTAATGCAAATACAATAAGTACTGCGAAGATTCCTGCAAGAACTTTTCCGAATGTTCCCTTAAATGCTGCTCTGATGTAGTATACAGGACCACCTGTTACGACACCATCGTCACCGACTTGTTTGTACTTCTGAGCCATGAGTGCTTCAGCATAGATGGTTGCCATACCTAAAAAGGCACTTACCCACATCCAGAAGATTGCTCCCGGTCCACCCATAGCAATGGCTGTTGCTGCACCTGCAAGATTACCGGTACCAACCTGTGCCGCAATCGCTGTCGCTAATGCCTGGAAAGATGACATTCCGTCTTTGCCGGCTTTTCCGCTCTTCTTAAACAAACCGCCAAACGTTCTCTTCCACCCTTCACCAAATCCTCTGATCTGAATGAAACCAAGATTGAAGGTGAACCATAAACCTGTGCCTACGAGCGCAATGATAAGAATCTTATCTGCAAGCACGCCCTGAACCGCCAATACAATTTTGTTTAAATCCAAACAAATCCCTCCTCTTATAAATGTCTTCCATAGACATTATTTATGTTATATATAATACTTTATTTTGGAGGAAACTTCAATAACCTTGAATAAATTCACTTTTTTTTGTTAATTTTTTCATTATCTTTCAAAGCAAAAACCATTTTATCGGATTTATCGTTATAGATTTTTTCTATATTTATGCACTTTGCACATAGTCAAAAAAGGAGGTGTGCACACCTCCTTCTTCTGCAAAACTTATACCATGCATTCATGGATTTCTTCTTCTTCAATCCCTGCTTCCTGCATCATGTTTTTGATTTTTTCCAATTCACTCAACTCTGCGCACCACGACAGTCCGCACCCTGCTGAAATCGTTCTCGGTACAGGAATTAATCTTCCTGAAACCTGATGTTCTTTGCATGCCTTTTCCATAGCCATCGCATCTGCCGTTGTGTGAAATGTTACAACTAATTTTAATTCTTTCTTTCTCATTTTACTCAATTACGATTTCGAATTCTGAGCCTTTCTGTGTGGAAATTGCTTTTTTCCCATGGTCTTTTGCATATTTTTCCACATTTGTCTTCTGATGTGGTTCACTTACCAACACTTTGATTGGTCCTTTCGCTGTTTTTAACGCTTCTGCTGTCAGCATCAACGGCTCAGGACAAGAAAGTCCTCTTGCATCTACTTCTTTCATATTTTTTTCCTTCTTTCCTAGAGTAACATATTTCTCTTTTTATTTCTACCATTCTACTGTGTTTTTCTCTTGTTTCCTACAAATGCAATAGCAAATAATAAGATAATACAAATGACTGCTGCGATTTTTCCTTCCGCAGACGGTCCACCGATAACTGCTGCCGCTTCTTTTGTTGCAGGCGCTGCCGCTGCCGATGCCAGTTTTAAATTATGGCAGAGCGCTGCTCCTACAAAAAGTCCCGCTACCGTAACTGCCGCATCTGAAGAACCCTGTCCTGCCAAAACAAGTTGACGGAGAGGACAGCCTCCTGCAAGCGTTGCCGCAAATCCTACAATATACATTCCGAGAATATTCCATAAATGCTGTGAATGTGCCACCGGTTTTCCCGTAAAACTAAATGCAAAGTTTCCTGTTGCCACATTATAAACAAGCATAACAACGAACAATCCCGCAATCACTGTAAATAAGTCAAAGTTTTTCATTAAAAAGATGTCACGGATACTTCCGGCAAAACACATTCTTGATTTCTGTGCAAATGCTCCGAATACTAATCCGCCGATTAATGCAATCCAAATTGGTGCGTGCATGCTTCCCGGACCTGTTTTGCTACTGATTAAAAGTGATGAACCTACTAAAATAAGCACTAAAATTCCTACCATAAGCAACGGTAAAACCGCACCGCTTGTCTTATTTGTCTCATGCGCTCTTCCAAGACTGAATCCTTTTTTCAATGCCAAAGAACCCGTTATGATACCTGCAACAAATCCGATCAATGCCACATATGCATTCAAGTCTCCTGATGCCATACGCAGTACCATACGAAGCGGACAGCCTAAGAATAATAAAGATCCAATCATAATCATGATGCCCAATAAAAATCGAATCATTGGTGACGAACCTGCTGTTGAACGGTACTCTTTTGTCACAACCGAAATAATAAACGCTCCTAATACAATACCGATAATTTCCGGTCTCGCATACTGTACCACTGCCGCCTGATGCATGCCCAATGCTCCCGCTGTATCACGGATAAAGCAGGCAATACAAATTGCCATGTTTCCCGGATTACCTGTCATCGCCAATACAACTGCTACGATTCCGCAAACGACACCGGCAATCCCCAATTTCACTTTTGAATCTGATAAATTCATTTTCATTCCTCCTCGCTACTCTTCCTTTGCTAATTCTTCAATTGCTTTGATTGCAACTGTTATTTCTTCTTCCGTGTTATAGTGAGAAAAACTGAATCTGACAGCCCCCTGTTCCACCGTCCCAAGCGCCCTGTGCATAAGAGGTGCACAGTGTGCTCCCGGCCTTGTGGAAATATTGTATGTCATAAGCAGTTCGTCACTGACTTCAGAAGAATCATAATCTCCAATATTCAGCGTTACTATCGGGCAACGCTTTTCCGTTTCAAAATCCCCATATATTTTCACGTTTGGTATGTCTTTTACCCCATGATAAAACCGCCACATATGTGCAAGTTCTTTTTCCCGAATGGTTTCCATGCCTGTTTTCCGTATATATGATACACCTGCTCCAAGCCCCGCTATGCCGTGACCGTTAAGTGTTCCCGCCTCCAGTGCGGTAGGCATCTCTTTCGGGTGATGCTTATTGTATGTATCCACTCCGCTCCCACCACATTTGAGAGGTTTCAGTTCCAAACCGCTTCTGACATACATTCCTCCTGTCCCCTGCGGTCCTAAAAGCCCTTTATGTCCGGTAAAGCAGAGTATATCTATGTTCATTTCCTGCACATCAATCGGGTAAACTCCCGCAGTCTGAGAAGCATCTACAACAAATCTCAAACCGTGTTCTTTTGCCATTTCCCCAATTCGTTTGATATTCAACATATTGCCCGTCAGATTGGAGCCGTGTGTGCATATAATGGCTTTTGTATTCGGGCGGATTTCCTTTTCAAAATCTTCGCAGGAGACTATGCCTTTCTTGTCCGCCGGAAGAATTGTCAGTTCCACGCCTTTTTCTTCCATCTCATACAGCGGTCTCAGCACCGAATTATGTTCCATCTCCGTTGTGATCACATGGTCCTTCGGCTGTAAAAGCCCTTTGATTGCAATATTTAAACTCTCCGTCGAATTGTTGGTAAACACAATCTGTTTTGGACTTTCCGCTCCAAAAAAATGCGCCAATATGTCTCGCACCCCATAAATTGTTCTCGAAGCATCAAGGGAGGCGCTGTGCGCTCCGCGTCCTGCATTTCCCATGGAATTCATCGCTTCCACAACGGCATCGATAACTTCTCTTGGTTTCTGCATCGTTGTCGCTGCATTATCCATATATATCATGTTTATTTTCCTCTCATCTTCCGTTCTTCTGTCATTATTTTAATTATACTCCTCCTGTATATCCCAGTCTAATTGAAAACCATAATAAAAGCGGTATAATTATAGATACTTTCTATGATTACACCGCTTTTAAATTAATAGTGATACATTTCTTTTACCATTTTGATGAATTTTTCCGTTATATGAGATAATCTGATGTCTTTATTATAGATCATATAAATATTTCTGACGCTATCGCCCTCAGTCAGAGGAAAACCTAACAGTTTTCCACTTTCCATTTCACGTTTCGCAGCCAGTTTGGAAATAATGGAAATCCCCATTCCGTTCTCCACAGAACGCTTAATTGTTTCCTGATTTTCTATACTGGCAACAATATTAAGAGATTCCACACTAAGCCCTTTTTTCTTCAACTGCTTTTCTGCCTCTTTTCTCGTTCCCGAGCCCTCTTCTCTCATAATCATCGGTTCTCTTTGAATCCATTCAGCATTTTCATCGTCTTTCTGCAACTTTCTGAATCGCTCCTGATTTGGCGTAATCACAATTAATTCATCTTCATAAAACGGCAGATATACACAGTGCTTTTTATCCAGCATCGTACCCGTAAATCCTATATCGATCATTCGGTTTACTACCTGTTCCACAACCTGCGCGCTGTCTGTTTCCTTTATTTTAAATTGTTCTTCCGGATATTTGTCACTAAATTTTGCCAATATTTTCGGCAGTAAATACTGTGCCGGTATGGTAGATGCGGAGATGGTAATACACGCTTTCTCCCCTTCTTCGCGGAAAAACGTCTCCTCAATCTCCCTTTCCAATTCCACCATCTTTTTCGCACATTTATACAGTTTTTCACCCTCGGCCGAAAGATTCACTTCCTTTGTATTTCTCACAACCAACCGAACGTTCAGTTCTTTTTCCAATGAAGATATGTGGGCACTGATTGTCGGTTGTGTCAAAAACAATTCTCTCGCCGCCTTAGAAAAACTTTTCTTTTCTGCGACATATACAAAAGCCTCTAACTGTTTTAAATTCATTAATATGCTACCCTTTCGCTTTCTGTCCCATTTCTCTTCGTTATTTTAATGCTGTCCATATATTCCACAATCAACTTAGCATTTTTTCTGCTTGTTTCTAAAGCATCTCGAATTTCTGCCATTGTAATTAAATCTTTTTCTTTAAACATGGAACAGATAATTTCTTTTGAATGCTCTATATAGGAAGTTAGCGTGTAGAGTTCTTCTCCTAATTTGACAATCTTTTTCTCTTCCATAAGAAGTAACAGAATATCTTCCACCGTTTCAAACGGCACTGTTCCAAAATCCACCTCCGAAACTTTAGGGAAGTCCAGTCCCGCTTTTTCAAAAGTAGTAAGCAGTTTACTCTCCACTTTCTGATAGACTTCATCTTTCACAATCTCGTGCTGAGGCAGGCTTAGAAATTCATTTCTTCTCTTCATCACGCCCTCCTCCACAAGACTTTCCAGATATAAATCAAACACATTCGGTTTTACTTTTTTTAGAAAAGTCATATGTATTTCTGCCTTCTGCATTCCGTATCGGTACAAATGTTTTCTATGGTATTCCTGAAGTGTCTTTGCCATATCTTCCTGAAGAGCCTTATCGTTTTCTCTATGCCATGTGTAACTGTCTTTTTTCATATGGAATATCTTTATGATACCTCTTTCTTCCAAAGACTCCGCATCTTGCTTCACTTCATCAGAGGATAACGCTGTCATTTTGGCAAGTTCTGCCACTGTCAACATAGTGTCTTTGCTGTTTTTAATGTGCATTTCAATAATATCTTCCGTTGAACCGGATTCTTTTCTCTTTAATTCTTCTATTGTCTCCTCATGAAAACGTTTTTTCTTTGTCGGATTCGGTTCAAGGACAACTCCGCCACCGATTGTTTCCATCGGAGAGTAGAAACGCACAATAAATTTATCGCCTCTTCTGAGCGCAATCTCTTCCTCCAAACGTAATTGCACATATCCGCTTTCTCCCGGACCGATTTCGTCCTTATCGAGCAATACCGCACGGCATAAAATCTCACTTGTACCCGTGAACAAATGAAGTCTTGTATGATTTGTCAAAATACGCATGGAAGACGGAAGAATATTCATCTTCACGTCCAAAAGCATCGTATTTTTCATATTATTCGGAGGTGCGAGGACACAGCCTCTGTGTATCTCACTTTTTTTCAAATTGGAAATGTTGATTGCCACACGCTGTCCCGCATAACATTTTTCTACATTTTCCCCATGTACCTGAATACTTCTTATCTTGCATTCTTTTCCTATCGGATACATCTGCAGAGTATCTTCTTTGCAGATTGTTCCCGCAAGAAGTGTACCCGTGATAATCGTCCCAAATCCTGACAGACTAAACACACGGTCAATCGGAAGGCGCGGGATTGTGTGTATATCTTTCTCCACAACCTCATCTGCCGTCAAACGTTCTATTGTTTCAATCAACTCTGGAATCCCCTGCCCCGTCGCTGCCGAAACTTTCACAACCGGTGCATTTTCAAGAAAAGTTCCTTCCAATTCTTCCTGAATTTCTTCCTCCACCAGTTCAAGCCACTCCTCATCAACCAGGTCGCATTTATTCAATACCAGTATACTTTTCTCGATGCCGAGTTCACCTAAAATATCCATATGCTCTCTTGTCTGCGGCATAATTCCTTCATCTGCCGCCACCACAAGCATAACCAAATCCATTCCGACAACACCAGCCACCATGTTATTGATAAACTTTTCATGTCCCGGAACGTCAATGATTCCAACTCTGTCACCGCTTTTTAAATCAAAATAAGTAAATCCCAAGTCAATGGTGATTCCTCTTCGCTGTTCCTCTTCCCAACGGTCTGTATTTCTCCCTGTGAGAGCCTTTATCAGCGTTGTCTTCCCGTGGTCTATATGACCTGCTGTTCCAATAATGATATTTTTCATATCTGTATAGCCTTTCTTATCGCCTTACCATCAGGCTTTCTCCTCAAAAATATGTGATTCTTTCAATTCCTGCACAATCGTTTTGAAAAAACGCTGCTCAATCGTTCTCACATCTAATATAATTTTGTCGTTCATCGTGCGCGGAATAATCGGAATCGGAAGGTGTCTCATTCTTTCTTCCAGTTCTGCCGTTGTAATGCAGTTCGGTTTAATTGTAACCGCCATACTTTCGATGCGCTCAAGAGGAAGCGAGCCCCCTCCAATCTGCGATTCACATTTTTCCAGTACGATTTCTGCCTTCGGCTTCATCTGCCTCAACATTCTCTGCAATGATTTCGCTCTTTTCGTCACATCTTCCAGTGATTCCGTAATCATGTGAAGCGCCGGAATATTTTGAATCGCCCTCTCCTCTGAAAGATATTCGTGCAAAATCACGTCCAAAGTTGCCGCCGTAAATTTATCAATACGAAGCGCTCTTGTCATCTGATTTTTCTTCATCTTGTCGATATACGCTTTCTTTCCGACAATAATTCCCGCCTGCGCCCCACCTAGCAGTTTGTCACCGCTAAAGCAGACAATATCCGCACCGTGACGGATTGAATCCTGCACGGTCGGCTCATATGTCAAACCATATTTACTCAAATCAATAAGCACTCCGCTTCCCAAGTCCTCGATGACCGGAAGATGATATTTTTCTCCGAGCGGAACAAGTTCCTCTATGGAAACCGTATCCGTAAATCCGACAATACGATAGTTACTCGTATGCACTTTCAATAATGCACCTGTTTCCTCTGTAATCGCCTGCTCGTAATCCGCAAAATGGGTTTTGTTTGTCGTACCCACTTCCACAAGGGACGCGCCACTTTGTTCCATCACGTCAGGCACACGGAATTTACCGCCGATTTCCACGAGTTCACCGCGGGATACGATGATTTCTTTCCCTTTTCCCAGTGTATTTAAAATCAGCATAACCGCTGCCGCATTATTGTTTACCGCCATCGCAGCCTCTGCACCGGTAATCTTACACAACAGTTTTTCAAAATGTGAGTAACGTTCTCCACGTTTCCCCTCCTCCAAATTATATTCCAAATTGGAATATCCTGTTGCAATCTCTGCTACATACTGCATATGTTTCGGGCTGATTGGAGCACGCCCCAGATTCGTATGCAAAATTGTTCCCGTACCGTTAATAACGCTTCGTATGTCGGGTGTATTTATACTAATAACCTTTTTCTCTATATCTGATACAAGAGAGTTTATGCGTTCCAAAGCATTTTCTTCCGCGTCGCACTCTTTAATATATGCCCGCAGCGACTCCAATGCTTCCCTTATGGTTTCCACAACCGTTTCTCTCCCATAAGTTTCAATCAATTCCTGTATCTTTATATTTTCTAAAAGAATGTCTACCTTAGGTATATTGCGATATAAAAGATTTTTGTTCATTGTTTTTTCCTGCTAACGAAGACGAATGAGTTTTTCGCCTTTCTCTGTTACCTTTCCTATAATCGATACTTTCGTATCCATTTTCTTTTCTTCAAATTCTTTCATGATACTTTCCACTTCTTCCGGCGGAACACTAATCAGAAGTCCTCCCGATGTCTGTGGATCATATAGTAAATCCACATAATGTTCCTCCACCTGCGACATATCCACCTGTTTTCCTGAATATCCTCTGTTCTTATATGCTCCTGCCGGTACAAGCCCCATTTTCGCATAAGAAATCGCATCTTCAAAATAGGCAATGTCTTTAACGTTAATTTCAAATGTCACATCGCTTGCCACCGCCATCTCAACACAATGTCCCAGAAGTCCGAAACCTGTGATATCGGTACACGCATTGACCTGATGATTTTCCACAACTTCTTTTGCCTTTTTATTTAAAGATGCCATCGCAACCGTAACTTCTTTAACGGCTCTCTCTGATGCCATCTCCGCTTTGATTGCCGTATTGACAATTCCATTTCCAATCTGCTTTGTCAAAATAAGAACATCTCCCGGTTTACAGCCGTAATTTTTGAATATCTTGTCAGGGTGTACAAAACCGGACACACATAAGCCGTATTTCGGCTCATCGTCCTGCACGGAATGTCCGCCAACTAAGACCGCTCCCGCCTCTTTTACCTTGTCGGCACCGCCTGCCAATATCTCTCCCAGCACTGAAGGATCCAGACAATTCGGGAACCCGACAATGTTCAATGCAATCTTTGGTTCTCCTCCCATCGCATACACATCACTCAAAGAATTCGCTGCCGCAATCTGTCCAAACATATAAGGGTCATCTACTATCGGGGTGAAGAAATCGACTGTCTGAATCAGTGCTATATCATCTGTTACTTTGTAGATGGCAGCATCATCGGAGGTTTCAATTCCTACCAATAAATTGTCATCGTGAAACTTAGGTAACTTACCCAAAACTTGAGCAAGGGTCTCCGGACCTATTTTAGCGGCTCACCCTGCTGTCTTCGTCATCTGTGTTAATTTCATGTTTGAATTCATCTGTCTTCTCCTTTCCCCTTTACTATTATGGCTGCACAATTTTTGATGCGCCCGCCATTTTTTCTACGATTGTATACATATTTGTCACGGAGCCAACCGCCAACTTTTCCGTCAGACCATAGTAGTTCAGACATGTTCCGCAAGTCAAAATCTCTACTCCCTGCTCTGCAAGGTGTTTTAAATCTTCAAGACAGTCAGATTCTTCTGCCGTAAGTGTTGCTCCTCCGTTATAGAACAACATTGTCTTTGGAAGAGTATCCAACTGTGTCACCGCAAAAATAAATCCTTTGATAAGCACTTTTCCAAGTTCATCATTTCCGCTTCCCATACGGTCTGAAGAAATTACAACTACCGTATTTTCTTCCGGCTGTGTTGGGCAACATGCTTCTTCCGCATCTTCTTTTATTGCTCCATTCATCTGTATCGTAACTCTGTATTCTTTCTCGGCAATCTTTTCAGAAGTAACTGTTCCACCGGCAGAAGATGCCATTTTTGTCACATTCTGTACGGCGACTTCATTATCAACCGCCACCTCGATCACTTCAGGTCCTGTAACCTCCTGCATCGCTTTCTTTGTTTTAATTACCGGAATCGGGCAGTTATCTCCCATTGCATTAACTTTTATCATTCTTATATCACCTTTCTCGTTTGATAAACTTAAATGTCCCTTATATTTCTTCACCTATAGAAACATTTTATCACTCCCTTTTCAAAAGGTAAACCTAAAAATGTCTATACTTCCTTTTTAATTCTTGGTATAATAACTTTATATGAACTGAAATTGATACGAAAGGATTTTAATATTATGTGGATAGCAGACGGCTGGAAAGATTATGAAGTCATCGACTCCTCAAAGGGAGAAAAATTAGAACGCTGGGGTAATTATACTCTCGTCAGACCTGACCCTCAGGTTATATGGGATACCCCGAAGGCACACAAAGGCTGGAAAAAAATGAACGGGCATTATCACCGCAGCAAGAAAGGTGGCGGAGAGTGGGAATTTTTTGATTTGCCTGAGCAGTGGCAGATTCATTACAAAGACCTTACATTTAATCTGAAACCATTCAGTTTCAAACATACGGGACTTTTCCCTGAACAGGCGACTAACTGGGACTGGTTCTCAGAGAAAATCCGCAATGCCGGACGCCCGATTAAAGTGTTAAATTTATTCGCCTACACAGGCGGCGCTACACTTGCGGCTGCCAGCGCGGGAGCAAGTGTTACCCATGTGGACGCCTCCAAAGGTATGGTTACATGGGCAAAAGAAAACGCAGTTTCCTCAGGACTTAAAGATGCGCCTATCCGCTGGCTTGTGGACGATTGTGTCAAATTTGTAGAAAGAGAGATACGCAGAGGCAACCATTATGACGCCATCATTATGGATCCCCCTTCTTACGGACGGGGACCTAAAGGGGAGATATGGAAAATCGAGGACGCCATTCACCCGCTGATAAAACTCTGCACACAGATTTTATCTGATGATCCTCTGTTTTTCCTTATTAATTCATACACAACAGGTCTTGCGCCTTCCGTCCTCACTTATATGCTTGCGACAGAATTAAAAAAATTCAACGGAGTTGTAGACTCACAGGAAATCGGACTTCCTGTTTCCGGCAACGGACTTGTTCTTCCTTGCGGTGCATCAGGCCGTTGGGAAAGAAAATAAAACATATGCAAAAGAGGAGAAACCCGCCAAAAGTTTCTCCTCTTTTTATTGTTCTCTCGCTTCTCTTCTCAATATATCAATCGCCTCATCGAGTGTACGGATTACCCTCCACGCCCGACGGCGCGTTTCCATATCCGGCTGTACCAAATCCGGAACCATAATCACATCTACGCCCGCCTTCGTCGCGGATTCCACGCCGGCAGGTGCATCTTCAAAAGCAACACAGTATTCCGGTCTGACTTCCAAAAGTTTGCACGCTTTCTCATAAATCTCCGGAGCAGGCTTCGACTTTGTCACCATATCTCCGCAGACAAACAAATCAAAATATTCATACAGACCTGCTCTTTGAAACATCTCCCTGACATATTCTTTTCTCGATGAAGTAACCACTGCCATGCAATACCCTAACTGTTTTGCATACCGTATCAGTTCTCTTGCTCCCGGTTTCACCGACAGCCCTTCCTTTTCCACAATACCGTAAAAATTCTCTCTCGCCAAATCACGAAATCTGTCATTTGGGAAATCTTCACCGAACACCTTTTGGAAATATTCTCCCCTTCCCTTTGCATTCATTCCAAGCGTGTTATAAATATGCTCCCCAATATTCCTGTATCCGAGAGTATTTCCCGCCATATTCCATGAACGCTGTACAACTTTTTCTGAATCAAAAATCAATCCGTCCATATCAAACAGTAGTGCTTTCAGCATACGCCCACCTCGCTTCTTTATGATTTTATTGCCTGATAAATACGGGAAACCGGCAGACCGACCACATTATAATAATCCCCTTCTATCTTCTCTATAAAAGGAGCAAACAATCCCTGAATTGCATACGCGCCTGCCTTATCCATATATTCGCCTGTATCCAGATAGTTATTTATCTCTTTCTCGCTCATCGGATAAACAAATACTTTTGTTTCCACCGCATCGTTTATCATTTTCTTCTCTCCACTTTCATCATAACACAAAATAGCAATGCCCGTGTAAACTTTATGTACTTTTCCCTGAATGCCCTGAATCATTTGAAAGGCCTCCGCTCTGCTTTTAGGTTTTCCCAACACCTTTCCTTCGTGGGACACAATTGTATCCGCTCCTATAATGATTATATCATTTTTCCCCACCATTTCCGATACATGGTTTGCTTTTAAAAGAGATAATTCTTTTACAATCTCCTCGGGCGCACTGCTCTCATAAATTTCTTCCTTGTCACTGACCAAAATTTCAAACTGCATTCCTATCTGCTCCAAAATCTCTTTCCTCCTCGGAGAAGCCGATGCCAAAATAATCTTTTTCATTTTCTTTCCTCCCTGTTCAAAAAACACCTGCATCGCAGGTGTTTTCAATGTTTTATCTCTCTTCTAATTTTTGAATCATTTCTTCACAAATCTGAAGAACTGTCTTTCCATCTGTATTCACTGTAACATCTGCCACTTCTGCATATTTGTCAGCGCGCTCTTCCATCATTTTACAAATCCATTCTATATTTTT
Organism: Lachnospiraceae bacterium; assembly: GCA_902381685.1. Lineage (GTDB taxonomy): Bacteria > Bacillota > Clostridia > Lachnospirales > Lachnospiraceae > Faecalimonas. The sequence continues at coordinate 1,769,665 of LR698958.1, forward strand.
ATTGCCTTTCAGTAACGGACGTTCTCCGTTCTCCTTCACTCTTTCTAAAATCACTTCCGCAGATGCGGTCAGAAGAACAACTTTCCCCTGTTTCTTTAGTTTGTCAATGTTTTCCTCCCGAAGTACGATTCCTCCTCCACAGGAAATAACGATATGTTCTCTTGATTGTAATTCTTCCAGCAATTCCGTTTCCAGTTGGCGAAAATGTTCTTCTCCATATTGAGAAAATATTTCTTCCACTGACATACCCGCCCTGTTTTCAATCTCTTTATCCATCTCCACCACGTCCATGGCAAATCTCTCGCCCATATACTCTGCCAGTGTGGTTTTTCCTGTTCCCATAAATCCTGTCAAAACAATATTATGAGGGAAAAGTTTCTTCCCTTGAATACGTTTCCAATTCCATGCAATACAGGAAAATACATTCATAATCTCTTCTTTATATGGATTGCCTTTCAACTTTTCTTCCAGTCTTTTTACTCTCTTCTCTCTCTGCATCGGCTGTAAAATCAGCATTCCGTGTTCTTCTTTATATTCCAACATTTTTTCAAAAATGTCACTTCTCTCTGTTAAATCCTCAATCAGCTTTTCATCACACAAAGCAAGTTGTTCTCTGTAAAGTTCCAAATCATTCATACTTTTCTTTCCTTTCCTCTTTTATGGAAATTATGGTTGTTTAATTTATATACAGAGTATACAAAACTCTTGCATATTCTGCAACAAAAAAATAGAGAGTATATACTCTCTATCTTTCATCTCTCTGTCTCTTAAATGGACCTGAGGGGAATCGAACCCCTGTCCGAAAGCCCGTCCATTCAGGCATCTCCCATCACAGTCATCATTTTAACATTCCCTCCGCTGACCGTCTGATGACGAACTGTCAGTTTCAGTAGCCTGATTGATTCTTCCATTCCCTCAAGGCATTGGAAATGAAGTGCCTCACCTCGTCGAAGCCGGTTACTTAAGCAGTGAGCGACTCAAGTCCGACTGCTGCCACTAGGCAGCGTACGCTAAATTTTCGTCTGCGTTTAATTTTAATTTGCGGATTGTTATGCGGTTCCGCACCGCAGATGGCTTCCCAAACTTCAAAACCCCCGTCGAAACCAGTACAAGCCCTAAATATGGGTACTTTTTCTTGGTTTTGTACAGATTCATTATAGTGTAGCATTTTTTACTTGTCAAGGCTCTCCCTAGTCTAAACCGAGAATCTCCGCCAAGACTTCTATCATAATTTCATTTGTGCAGGACTTTATATATCCCATCATATGCAGGGAAATCTCGTCCTGTTTCTGTGCCTCCGTCAATTCGTCATTATGTTTTGTCTGATCAATCAACTGAATTAACTGCGGAGTCAGTTCCTCATAAATTTCTACTGTCGTTTCCGTCACCAGTTTGCTTAATGCCTCTTTTGTTGTCGGTACCATTTTTCCTCCTATCCCAGATTGCGAATTTTAAATTCTCTCTGTGCTTCTCTCTTTTGGTCTTTCTTTGCGATATCATCACGCTTATCGTACAATTTCTTTCCCCGCGCAAGTCCGATTTCCACTTTCACCAAACTGCCTTTGAAATAAACTTTCAAGGGAACGATTGCCATTCCCTTTTCTTTTGTTTTTCCAAGCATTTTGTTGATTTCAGACTTATGCAGAAGAAGTTTTTTCACGCGAAGAGGATCTTTGTTGAAAATATTTCCCTTCTCATATGGGCTGATATGCATTCCGTAAATAAACACTTCCCCGTTCTCAATTCGGATAAAGGATTCTTTAATGCTGCATTTTCCCATACGGAGCGATTTTACTTCCGTCCCATGAAGGGAAATTCCCGCCTCATAAGTGTCCAAAATAAAATAATCGTGATACGCCTTTTTATTATTTGCAATTAATTTTCCCTCTGTCTTTGCCATTCTTCTACTCTCCTTCTGCAAGTTCAAAATCAATTGTTCTCTGCAATTTATCCACGTCCAGCACGCGAACATTTACGGTCTGTCCAAGTTTATACACTTTATTTGTATGTTCTCCCACCATTTCGTATCTCTCTTCATAATAATTATAGTGGTCGTCATACATATTTGTCACATGAACCAGACCTTCTATCGTGTTGGACAGTTCAACGTACATTCCCCATTTTGTTATACTTGAAATCACACCTTCAAAAGTCTCTCCGATGCGCGATTCCATATATTCCGCCTTCTTCAGTTTTACCGTTTCGCGTTCAGCTTCTTCCGCCCGTCTTTCCATTTCGCTGGAATGTTTCGCCACTTCCGTCAATATTCCTTCATAATGTTCCCTGCGGTTTGCATTCATACGTCCCCGTATATTTTCCTTAATAATGCGGTGAATCTGCAAATCCGGATAACGTCTGATCGGAGAAGTAAAATGACAGTAGTATGGCGCGGCAAGACCAAAATGTCCCGTATTGTCCGGAGTATATTTTGCCTGCTTCATCGAACGAAGCGCCAGTCTGCTAATCAGCATTTCCTCCGGCGTTCCCTCCACTTTCGTCAGAAGTTTCTGCACTTCTTTCGGTCTCACCTCATTGTTCGCAATATGAAGAGAATGTCCAAAATTGTTGATGAAAATAGCCAGTTTCTTGATTTTCTCCTCGTCCGGTGTTTCATGGGTACGGTATACAAACGGTATTTCCTGCCAAAAATAATCTTCTGCCACCGTCTCATTTGCAATCAGCATAAAATCTTCAATGATTTTCGTTGCCACATTTCTGTCATACGGTTTTAGTTCCAACGGTTTACCGTTTTCGTCCAGTACCATTTTTGTTTCAGGAAAATCAAAATCAATCGAACCTCGTTTCTTACGTTTCTCCCGCAAAATGCCCGCCAGTTCTTCCATCAGTTTAAACATCGGGCAAAATTCTTTATATTTCTCAATCTCCTGTTCATCATTGTCTTCCAAAATCTTTTTCACGCTCGTATAACTCATTCGTCTGTTGACACAAATAACCGTTTCTGCAATCTTATGATCAATCACTTCCCCTTTTGGAGTAATCGTCATAATACAACTGAGCGCAAGCCTGTCCTCACCTTCATTTAGTGAACAGATTCCGTTTGAAAGAGCGTGTGGCAGCATCGGAATAACCCTGTCCGCCAGATATACACTCGTTCCCCGTTTATACGCTTCTCTGTCCAACGCGCTTTTTTCCTGCACGTAGTTTGCCACATCTGCGATATGCACACCGAGCAAATAGTTATTTCCCTCTCTTCTTATGGAAATGGCATCGTCCAAGTCCTTTGCGTCCTCCCCGTCAATCGTCACCATGTCCCAGTCACGAATATCCATTCTGCCCGCCATATCCGCAGGAATAATCTTATCTCCGACACGCTCGGCCTGATTCATTACCTTTTCCGGAAAATCCACCGGCAAATCAAAGTCTTTCACAATCGACATGATATCCGTTCCCGGCTCATTGATATGCCCGATAATCTCCACCACTTTTCCTTCCGGTTTCTTTCCCGATTTGCCGTAAGAAGTCAGTTCCACTACAACTTTATGTCCGGTCACCGCACCTTTAGACCTCTCAAGGGGCACAAACACGTCCTGCAGAAACTTCGCATTGTCCGGTATAACAAATCCGAAATTTTTGTTCCTCTGAAAATATCCGACCAACTGTGTCGTCCCATGGGAGAGAATCTTCGTAATCTTTCCTTCTCTTCGCTTTCCTTCCGGTGTGGCTTTAATAACCACTTCTACGCTATCGCCGTGGAATGCTCCGTTAATATCGTCCTCTGAAATAAAAATATCCTCATCTTCTCCCTCGACTGTGACAAATCCGAATCCGCGCTGATGTGCCTGATACGTTCCGACAAGACTTTTCGCCTCTCCCTTTACATATTTTCCTTTCTTGGAAACTCTGATTTTTCCCTCTGCCTCAAGGGAATCCAAAATCTTCTTCAATTCTCCTCTTTCTTCTTTCGGCACCTGCAAAAGAATGGCAAATTCTTTTATCTTCATCGGCACATAAAATTCATCACAGATAAAATCATATATCATCTTTTTTCTTTTCTCAAAAATCTCATTCATCTTTTCACTTCCTTTCTCCGTATACATGGCAATCAAAAAGGAACACCCTACCTGAATAGAGTGTTCCACTTTCTTCCATCATACATTATGCAAATACTTTTAAGTTCAAAACTGCTGCTAATACAACGAATAAAATTGCTAAGAACTTTGTTGATTTTACTAAAGCACCTTCCATAGAACGTCCTTTATTCTGTCCCCAGTAAGTATCGGCAGCACCACTGATTGTTCCAAGTCCTGCAGATTTACCTTCCTGAAGTAGTACGATTGCTGTCAATGCGATACAGTCTATTGCAAATAAAATTGTAATTACCATCTTTAAAATTTCCATTCAAATACACCTCCTACGGATAACACTAGGATTAGTGTATCACAAACACCGTCAAATGGCAAGATTTTCTTTAAAAAGATTCTTGTATTTTCCCGTTTCTGCAAGTTCTTCTTCTATCCTCAACAGTTGATTATATTTGGCAGTTCTCTCTGACCGGCACGGCGCTCCCGTCTTTATCTGACCGGCATTAAGTCCCACCGCAATATCTGCGATTGTGCTGTCTTCCGTTTCCCCTGAACGGTGGGAAATAATAGCCTTATACCCTGCATTTTTCGCCATTTCCACCGCTTTTACCGCCTCCGTAAGTGTTCCTATCTGATTCACCTTTATTAAAATGGCGTTTGCTATATGCTGCCTGATCCCTCTTTCCAGTTTCTGTGTATTTGTGACAAATAAATCGTCCCCAACGAGTTGAATGTCCTGCCCAAGTCTTGTCGTAAGCAATTCCCAGCCTTCCCAGTCCTCCTCGTCCAACGGATCCTCTATGGAAACAATCGGAAATTCCGTCAACAGTTCCTCATAATAATCTATCATTTCTTCCGCCGAGTAAACTTTTCCCTCCCCGGCAAATACATATTTATTTAGTTTTTTATCATATAACTCCGATGCCGCCACATCTAACGCGAGGACGACATCTTTTCCCGCTTTATATCCTGCTGTTTCTATCGCTTTTACGATGAAAAACAACGCCTCTTTTGCATCTGAAAGTTCAGGGGCAAATCCTCCCTCGTCTCCAACTGCGGTTGCCTTTTTTTCCTCTTTCAAAATTTGTTTCAAACAATGATAGACTTCCGCACCTATCCGCAATGCTTCTCGGAAACATTTTGCACCCGCAGGCATAATCATAAACTCCTGAATATCAATCGAATTGTCCGCATGGCGTCCTCCATTTAAAATATTCATCATAGGAATCGGCATTGTGTCGGCATTTACCCCGCCCAAATATCTGTAAAGGGGAATATCAAGCGCTTTCGCTGCCGTCTTCGCCACCGCAAGCGAAACGCCCAGCATCGCATTTGCCCCCAGATTCGATTTGTTCTCTGTCCTGTCTATTTTCAACAGGATACCGTCTATTTTTTCCTGCTCAAAAACATTTATCCCGATAATTTCTCTCGCAATCGCATCGTTGACGTGATGAACCGCTCTTGTCACTCCAAGTCCGTTATACCGCTCGTCCCCGTCACGGAGTTCCACTGCCTCATATTTCCCTGTGGAAGCGCCTGAAGGTACGGACGCTCTCCCTACAATATTCTCTCCCACAAGAACTTCCACCTCAATTGTAGGGTTCCCTCTTGAATCTAAAATTTCTCGTGCGTATATATCTTGAATTGGCAAATTTTTATACATCATATTTTTCCTCCTTCTGTATCATATTATTACCAAGATATATGTTCTAATTCGTTGACAATTGATATTCAGAGCGTTACAATTTTATAAGAAAAAGAAACAGAAACATCAAGGGGTATACAAATGAAAACAAAATTAAAATCTTTCTCTTTACTAACCGGAAGTATTCTTTTAATGGCGGTGGGAATTTATTTTTTCAAATTCTCAAACAACTTCACTTTTGGTGGAATTACAGGTCTTGCGGTTCTCGTCGCAAAAACCGGATTTATGTCCGCCGGTGATTTTACCTTCATTATGAATATGGTACTTCTGTTAATCGGTTTTCTTATTTTAGGAAAAGATTTCGGTATTATGACCGCCTACTGCAGTATTCTTCTTTCCGTAGCACTGTCAACACTGGAAAGACTTTTCCCAATGACAAAACCGATGACGGATCAACCGATGTTGGAGTTGATTTTTGCCATCGCACTTCCGGCGATTGCATCAGCAGCACTTTTCAATATGGGGGCGTCCAGCGGTGGAACGGATATTCTTGCCATGATTGTAAAGAAGTATACGAGTTTTAATATCGGAAATGCTCTTCTTCTGAGCGATATCGTGATCACCTTATTAGGTTTCTTTGTTTTCGATATCAAGACCGGTCTTTATTCGGTTCTCGGACTCGCTGTCCGTTCACTGATGATTGACAACGTGATTGAAAGTATGAATTTAAGCAAATATTTCAATGTTGTGTGCAGCGATCCCGAACCGATTTGTGATTTTATCGTTCACGAATTGAACCGAAGTGCGACAACCTGTCTTGCCAAAGGCGCTTTTTCGGGAGATGACCGTTACATCATCTTCACTGCACTGAACAGGTCACAGGCGGTAAAATTAAGAAACTTTATCAAACATCAGGAACCGGGAGCATTTATTCTGATTTCTAACACAAGTGAGATTATCGGTAAAGGATTTCATTATGTATAAAAATAGAGGAGGCAGTAACTTAACTAAAGTTACTGCCTCCTCTATTTTTAGTATTATTCTATAATCAATCCCTCTTTTTCCATAACATCAACCACTTGATTTACGTATTCTTCACACAGTTCATGTGTAGATGCTTCCACCATAACGCGGATAACAGGTTCTGTTCCGCTCTCTCTTACGAGGATACGTCCGTCATTTCCTAATGCTTCTGTCACTTTTTCCACTTCACGAACTACCGCCGGATTTTCTCTTGCTGTCTTCTTGTCAGAAACTCTCACATTTTTTAACAACTGCGGATAGATTTTCACTTCCTCCGTCAGTTTTCCAAGCGTTTCTTTCTTTTCCAACATCACTTCCATCAGAAGAAGTGAAGTTAAAATTCCGTCACCTGTCGTTGCATATTTGCTGAAAATAATATGTCCCGACTGTTCTCCGCCCAGTGAGTGATTATTTTGTACCATATTTTCATATACATATTTATCTCCCACTGCAGTTTTTTCATACTTCATTCCCACTTTATCACAAGCCTTGTATAAACCGATATTCGACATAATTGTTGTAACAATCGTATCGTTATTTAAACGTCCCTGTTCTTTTAAATATTTTCCGCAGACATATAAAATCAAATCGCCGTCCACAACATTTCCGTTTTCATCAACCGCAAGACATCTGTCCGCATCTCCGTCGTAGGCAAATCCTACATCTAATTTTTTCTCTTTTACAAATTCCTGTAAGGTTTCTATATGAGTTGAACCGCAGTTTCTGTTAATGTTTGTTCCGTCCGGTTCACTATGAATTACATAAGTTTTGGCTCCCAACGCATCAAAAACACTTTTCGCAATTGATGAGGCACTTCCGTTAGAGCAATCCAATCCCACTCTTTTATCTTTGAAAGAACGTGTCGCCATTGCAATCAAGTGACCGATATAGCGGTTTCTTCCCGCTGAATAATCTACTGTGCGCCCCAAATTTTCTCTAGTTGCCAGTGGAAGTTCTCCAAATTCTCCGTCAATATATGCCTCCACTTTCTCTTCTACTTCAGCTTCCAGTTTATGTCCTTTTCCGTTAATTACTTTTATTCCATTATCGTAAAATACGTTGTGGCTAGCCGAAATCATAATTCCACAGTCAAAATCTTCTGTTCTTACCACGTAGGAAACGCTCGGCGTTGTCGTTACATGAAGAAGATAAACGTCGGCTCCTGATGCTGTCAATCCTGCTGAGAGGGCATCTTCAAACATATAACTGCTTCTTCTTGTATCTTTTCCAATAATTACTTTTGCTTTGTGGTTCTGTCCGTAATACCAACCTAAAAAACGCCCTACTTTAAAAGCGTGTTCCACAGTTAATACAACATTTGCTTCCCCTCTAAAACCGTCTGTTCCAAAATATTTTCCCATTATTAATTCTCCTTCTTTGTATTATTGTCCTATTTTTTTGCACAATCTTATTTTACAATATCATATTATATACTCCTTCTCGGAAATATACAAGAATTTTTTCAGAAAAATCTCAAAAAACACAAATAGCCGCCATTACTTGCAATAATGACGGCCGTTCATAAAACAGTTTTCAGTTGTTATTAAGGGTAAGTCCCATTAAAATATCTTCATAAAATAACCAAGCGTTTTCTCAACGACAAAAAAATGATATGAAGCGTGTATAATCGTTGGCAAATATATGTTACCGGAGTACGCATATAAAAATGAAAAATTATCTATTTTGCCAACCGGTAAATTGCCTCCAAATAGATTCTAAGCCATGTCTCGATTTTGCTTATCTCCAAATATTCGTTTTTCTCATGCATCACATTCTCCTGATCCGGAAGCAGTGCTCCAAAAGCAACACAGTTTTGCATCGTGCGGGCATATGTGCAGCCTCCGTCCACTTCCGGTTCCGCTTTCATATCCCCTGTCACATCTCTGTACACCTGCATCAGTGTCTGCACAAGGAAACTGTCTTTGTCGATATGTATTCCTTCTATGCGGTCTAAAATCTCTGCTTCGATTCCCGAACCTTCCAAAGCCTTTTCCAGTTGTGCCATTACTTCTCCACATTTATACGTTACCGGAACACGGTTATCCACGGCAAATCTGACTTCGCCGTCCGAAACTCCCACTGTTCCCACATTGAATGACAGTATACCGGATTCCTCGTCAGAAAATCGCAATCCCAAATTTTCTCCGTGTAAACACAATCCGATATATTTCATATAAAGTGAAGCAATTCTTTCCAAATCGCCTCCCACTTTCAACTCATCTACGGCAAGCATCACACCTGTGATAGCATTTATACCATTTTCTACCCACGCACCATGTGCAGCCTTACCAAAAACAGTCAGAGTAATCTTATCTCCTTTTCCGCTTATCTCATAAGCACAGCCGCTTTTCTCTTTCCACTGCTCTTTCTGCCTTTCAATTTCCGGCAAATATTTTGCGTCCAAACATACGCTTGCTCTTTCCGGCACGGAATTAACCGCATTTCCTCCCTGAAGCGAAATCTCTTCTGAAATTTTCATTTTCAGAGAATACTGGAGTAATCCTTTTTCCGCATATTTTAACGGGAAATCCGCATCAGGTGTAAAGGCAATCTGAGGCGTTTCCACTTTCTTTTTCCCAAAATAGTATTCCATACATTTCCAGTTTGTCTCCTCATTTGTTCCGATAATCAGACGCACTTTTTTCTTCAGGGGAATGTTCATTTCCTTCAATATGCGCATTGCGTGGAGACATACAACCATAGGCCCTTTATTGTCCAAGACGCCGCGGCCATACAGACGCCCGTCTATGATTTGTGGGTTATAAGGATCACATATCCAGTCCTCTCCACAAGGGACAACGTCGGCATGGCAGAGTATCCCTAATGTTTCCTCTCCTTCTCCAAAATCGATATGTCCCGCATAATTATCAAAGTTTTCACTGATAAATCCCATATCTTCACCCAGTTTCAACGCACATTGAAGTGCTTTTGCCGGACCTTCCCCAAAAGGCATTCCCTCTTTTCCTTCACCTTCCACACTGTTGATGGAACACAATTTTATAATATCCTCAACAATTTTTTCCACATCATTTTGTAACACTCTTCTCTCTTCCATAATTTTCTCCTTCCGGTAATTTCTCTTTTGAAAAAACACTCATAAATTCTCCATCGAATTTATGAGTGTTCTGTTTGCTGATTAATGGTGGAATAAACGGATTCCCGTAAATGCCATTGCCATATCGTATTTATTACAAGTTTCAATTACATTGTCATCACGAACCGAACCGCCCGGCTGTGCAATATATTTGACACCACTCTTATGTGCTCTTTCAATATTATCTCCAAATGGGAAGAACGCATCTGAACCCAACGCAACATCTGTCATTTTATCTAGCCATGCGCGTTTTTCTTCTCTTGTAAATACTTCCGGTTTTACTTTGAAAATATTCTGCCATGTACCTTCTGCCAATACGTCCTCATATTCATCACCAATATACAGGTCAATTGCATTGTCTCTGTCCGCTCTTCCGATTTTGTCTACGAACTGTAAACCTAAAACCTGTGGAGACTGACGCAGCCACCAGTTGTCCGCTTTCTGTCCTGCAAGACGTGTACAGTGGATACGTGACTGCTGTCCTGCACCGATTCCGATGGCCTGTCCGTCTTTTGCATAACATACGGAATTTGATTGTGTATATTTCAATGTAATCAATGCGATTGCCAAGTCAATTTTTGCCTGTTTTGGTATTTCTTTATTTTCCGTAACTACGTTTGATAATAATTCGTCATCAATTACAAGTTCATTTCTTCCCTGTTCAAATGTAATTCCAAATACTTCCTTATGCTCAATCGGATTCGGCTCATATGCAGGGTCAATCTCGATAATTGCATAATTTCCTCTCTTCTTCTGCATCAGTAATTCCAACGCTTCCGGCTCATATCCCGGAGCGATTACACCGTCTGAAACTTCACGTTTAATTAATTTTGCAGTGGCAACGTCACAAACGTCCGAAAGAGAAATGAAATCTCCGAAAGAAGACATTCTGTCTGCACCTCTCGCTCTCGCATAAGCGCAGGCAAGCGGAGATAACTCACCCATATCATCTACCCAGTAAATTTTTGCCAATGTATCATCAAGAGGAAGCCCCACTCCTGCTCCTGCAGGCGAAACATGTTTGAAAGAAGTCGCTGCCGGAAGACCTGTGGCTTTTTTCAATTCTCTAACTAACTGCCAGCCGTTGAACGCATCTAAAAAGTTGATGTATCCCGGTTTTCCGCATAACACTTTAATCGGAAGTTCTCCCTCTTCCATGTAAATTCTTGAAGGTTTCTGATTTGGATTACAACCATATTTTAATTCTAATTCTTTCATTTGTTCCTCTCCTATTTGTTTTTATTTACAATTTTTGTTTCTTCTTTTCCTGTTTCAATATCAATATAACGCACAAACAAAGATACTTTATTATCCTCATTTAAGCTGTTCCATAACATCTCCGCAAACGCTTCCATATCATCTGACATTGCAACTCTTTTTGGTTCTCCCTCAAAACTTGGAAGAGGATTTCCGTCACATTTATATGTATGAATAAAATGTCCTTCCCCTGCAATTGCATTTTCATAAGCAAATGTGTAGCGGTTGCAAGCCTCAGGATTTCCATTGTCGCTCTTTAAAATGGACATGGCATAACTGTATTTTCCGTTTTCAATATGTAATACACCTGAAATACGAGGTGTATAGTTCGGTGCGTCCGGCTCAAACTCTCTGCATCTCAATGACTGCTCAAATGTCAGTTGTTTGTCCATTCCCTCATAAATTGTGTCTGTCTGGTCACCGTTTGTCACGATTGTCTTATTGCCCAACACTCTTACCGGTGCATAGATAATTAAACTTGGATCTGTTAATTTAGAAGGGTCAAATGCCTGTGTGCGAATTCCTCTTCCTTCTTCTACGAATACACGATTTCTACTATTTTCACTTCTGCCCATAATGAAGTATGCCGTTACCGCTTTCTTTCCGTCCGGTGTTCTTCCGATGATAATTCCGCGTCCCGGATAAGCATTTTCTTGTAATTCTTTTTCAATTGATAACATTTCCATGAGTATTCTCCTTTTTCTTACTGATTGCTATGGTTAATCCTTTCTTTTATTATATCCTACAATATAACCTGTTTACCAGTAGATTTTACTAATAAGTTGTTATAATACAAAGTAATAACTCCGTTAAAACTGTCGTATTTCAATATCGTCTCCGTCCTCCAGTTTTTGTATGGATTTAATAACAACATAATACCCTGCATTTTCATTCACTTTTACAAACACACGGTCACCCGCTTTATGCCCTAAAATTGCTTTTCCAATCGGAGATTCTGTACTGATACGGTTGTCAATGGAATTTCCCCTGACTGTCGTTACCAGTTTAAATGTTTCACATTCGTCATCATCTTCAAAATAGACTTCCACCGCTTTATTTATTCCAACCTCGTCTTCTTTGGAATCGTCCGAAACAATCTGTGCCGTTCTAATCATTCTCTGCAGATAACGGATTCTGCTTTCATTTTTATTTTTGTCTTTTTTTGCCGCATGATACTCAAAATTCTCACTCAAATCTCCGTGGGCTCTCGCCTCTTTTACCGCTTCCAGCGCCTCTTTTCTTACAACGAGTCTGCGGTACTCGATTTCTTCCTCCATTTTTTTGATGTCTTCTTCCGTCAACTGATTATACATTTCACTGCTCCCTTTCTTTTTCAAAAAGTATGAAAAACTGATGAGAATGTACCATTCTCACCAGTTTTCTCGTGTCATTTATTGTGTTGCCTCAGAATCCTGTAATATCTCACCGTTTTCTACCTGTTTAATCAACTGTTTAATCTCTGCAACAGACTCTTCGTCCGGCTGACATACATATAATCTCATCGAGCCCGATGAATAGCATTTCTGTTTGTCACCTGTTCCCTCTGCTGCAACAGACTTGATATTCCATGATCCGCCCTGATTCAACTGCATTTTAATCAAAGTCTGCAACTGTTCCTGAGACATGTTAGTCTCCACGCCATCGCTCACTTTATTGATAATTGAATTCGCCTTAATAAGCATAGATGGAGATAGCATCTTCTGAATCATTGCCGTCAAAACCGCCTGCTGATGTTTACCCCGCTGATTATCTCCGTCCGGCAGATTATGTCTTTCTCGTGAAAACGCCAATGCCTGTTTGCCGTTAAAGTGGTTCAGTCCTTTTGTTACTTTTACCACCGCTCCCGACTCTTTTCCCGTTCTAAACGTATAGTCCGACATAACGTCAACTCCTCCCAACTCATCGACAATGTCGATAAGGGAAGTAAAGTTTACTCTGGCATAAAACGGAATTTCCGTATCGTACAGTTCACTCAATGTTTTTATCGATGTATCCACACCATAAATTCCCGCATGGGTTAGTTTGTCTTTCTGTCCGTGGGACACTCCCGGAATCTCCACATAATAATCTCTCGGAGTTGTCACCAGTAAAATCTGTCTCGTCTTCGGATTGACCGTCGCGATAATATTCACATCGCTTCGGCTGTTCTTTGTAATCTCACCATAAACATCAATTCCACTGACATATACACTGAAAGGCTCTGTCTTCACTTTAACGTTAGAGGAAACATCATCTAATTTTGTCTTAATATTATAGTGATAAACAATTTTTACTTTATCTGAATAACCGTGAAATTCCTCTTCCAAAATTTCTTTATATCCCTCATTGTAAATAATCGCTTTCACTTCTCCTTCATGTAAAGCCTTTGCCTGCTCATTTACATTTTTATATTCTTTTGTCTTAATCTTCATATCTAGTTCCTCATTGATATGAGAAACTGTCTCTTTCATATCACCTTTATCCAACTTGTACTGCACACCAAAAGTATAGTCACTCACATCGGCAATATCTTCCGCCTTGTCATCTGCTAAAACAGCAACGACCATCGTATCTACTTTTGAATTGCCTCCGGTAACCTTTCCCAACGCTCCCGTCATAAATCCTATCTGATATGTTCCTGCCACAATACACAGCGTGATCAAAACGATATATATCTTCCCGATTATACCCCTTTTCTTCCGTTTGATTTGCGACAGTAACCCAATACCCCATAAAACTAACAGGACGCAGCCTGCAGCCACCAGATATTTAAGTGGAATAATATTTGACAGAATCAGCATAGCCATTAAACCTGCTGAGGCAAGTATCTGTAAAAGAAGTAATATATTCCCTAAAATATTTCTTCCTTTCTTCTCCCTCTTTTTGTCCGGATTCGGAATTCTCCCATTTTCCGAGACCGACTTGGCAGGATTATCCCACCCCATCGATTTTGCATATCGCTTCTCCATCTGCCTTTTCTTTCGTTCCTGAAGACGTTCATACTCCCGTCTTTCCTGTGGACTCATACCCTTTTTTCCCATTTGTACTCCCTTCTTGTATTCTCCAAGAATTTTTCTTATTAATAGTTACATCACCCTACAATACTTTACTATATTAGTACATACCAAGAGAAAACTCAAGTTTTTTATGCTAAATAACGTCATTCTCTACCGGCGCAAGCAAAACCTTTCCCGTTCCACGATAAACATTGACCAAACCTTCTCCTGAGGCTGCTGAACCTGCCAAAGATTTTCCTGAACGCTCCACGGTAAAATCAAGACTTCCGCTCCACGCAATCGCCATATTACCGTCTATTTTAAGCACATCTTCCTGCAAGGTGATTTCAATTAACTCTTCCCGAGGACAAGGGGTTTCCAGACAGAGCACACCGTCTCCCACAATTCCCAAATTGAACAATCCTTCATTACCCGCAACTGCAGATGAGAAATTAGAGCGCATAACCGCTTTATGTTTTAACTGTGCATCGCAGGCTAAGAATAATCCGTCATCTAACACAATAGAATGATTCCAATCTGCCAAATCGAGAAGTAAAATATGTTTATATGTCGGTTCAAGTACAAGTGTTCCGCTTCCTTTATATTCCGGCTTAATTGCAGATTCACCACTTACTTTTCCGCGAATCGCCTTTCCAAGTAAATCCCCTACCCCTTTTAATCCTGTTGTAGCATTCACATCACCGACCGTCCACTGCATCGCTCCCGCCTGAAGAGTAATGTTTGCCTTGCTTAGTTCACAAATAACCTGACGTTTCCGTACATTCATGGCATTGCAGAAATATGCTTTTTGTGCGTCAGACGGGGCGACGCTTAAATCTCTCTGATATTCCACAACTGTAAATGGTCCAAGTGTATTTAATATTTTAATATCATCATTATCGGTAAAATTTGAAATTTTGTACATACCCTACCTCCGTTGTCCTTAGTATGTTGTAAATCCACCGTCACTTGCTACAATCGAACCTGTAATATGTTTTGCTTCATCGCTTGCAAAAAATAAAATCGTCGCTGCCTGTTCTTCCGGTGTTGCATTTCGTTTCTGTAATGTTTCTGTTTTTCCCGAAAGCATGGAATTTTTCAGCCATTCCATAGGGTCTTTTCCCTGTGCCGCAATCTCTGCCATTCTTGTCTTAATATCTGCCGAACTTCTCTCTGTCAAAGGCGTATCTGTTCCCGCCGGGCAAACCGCATTGCAGGTAATTCCTTTTGTCGCATAGTCTACCGCTACAGCTTTTGTCAAACCGCTTACCGCGTGTTTGCTTGCCACATATGCCGCCGCTGAAGGAAATCCTCTCATACCGGCAACGCTGGATACGTTTACAATCGCCCCGCCGTTTTCTTTCATCAGTTTTACTTCTTCACGACAGCAATAGAAACACGAATTTAAGTTGGCGTCAATTACTTTTGACCAGTCGTCATCTTCCAGTTCCTCTACTGTTTTAGACGCTCCTACAATCCCTGCGTTATTTACCGCAACGTCCAATTTTCCAAACTCTTCCTTGATTTCCGCAAAAAGTTTTTTCACCGCCTCTTTATCGCTGACGTCGCATTTTTTGAATACCGCTTTTCCTTCTTTATTTTCGATAGCCTCAACTACCGCATTTCCTCTTTCTTCATTACGTCCTACCGCGATAACGGTTGCCCCTTCTTTCGCGCCGCGGAGCGCTACCGCTCTTCCTATTCCTGAAGTTGCTCCTGTTACTAACATAATTTTGCCACTAAAACGTCCCCTGTTTATGACCTCCTTGTTTGATTTAATAGTATTGTAGCATAGTAAAGCAAGAAAATCCACCGCAGTCAACCGCCACGATGGATTTTCTCTATACGCTTATTTGCATATTATTTTGCTCTTTTTCTGCGTCGAACAACAATTATTGCAGTTCCTCCTGCAAGAATCAGCAACATCGTCAATGGTAACCACGGTGCTGTATCTCCTGTCTTAGGAACTTCCGGCGCTTTCGGTGGGTTAGACGGATTTGAAAAACCTGCATTTTCTTTGTTCATTAATTGCGTAATTTCAATTAATGCTTTTAATGCCTTGTTCACCTCTTCCTGTGTAGCATCTTCGTCTTCCAATACGGCTTTTGCATCAGCAAGGGCTTTCTGATATTTTTTCCAGTTTTCTTTAGAATAGTCTGCTTCTTTGTAGTAAGCAAGACACTCTTTGTAGAATTTTTCCAATTTTGATTTATCTACTTTTGGAGGTTCCGGTTTTTCTATAACTTTCAAATTGTCCTTTGCTTCTTTTAATGCTGTAACCATATCGTTGATTTCTTTCTGCGTTGTCGCCTTTCCGATAAGGGCTTTCGCTTCTTTTAATGTTGCCTTAAACGTATCTTTTGCT
The DNA here is from genome assembly GCA_902381685.1 of Lachnospiraceae bacterium. Classification (GTDB taxonomy): domain Bacteria; phylum Bacillota; class Clostridia; order Lachnospirales; family Lachnospiraceae; genus Faecalimonas. The sequence continues at coordinate 1,786,067 of LR698958.1, forward strand.
TCGCCGTCCTCATACTTGCTGAGGTCAAGGTTTTCGTATTCGTTTACTAAATTTTCTAACTCCTCGTAATCCAATACTTTTAAAGCGGCTTTTGCATCTTTTAACGCTTTTGTCATATCGTCAATTTCTTTCTGCGTTGTCGCTTTTCCGATAAGACTTTCCGCTTCTTTTAATGTCGCTTTGAATGTATCTTTTGCTTTTCCGTCTTCATACTTAGTGAGGTCAAGGTTTTTGTACTCTTCCACTAAGTTCTCCAACTCGCCTGTATTTAGCGTAACCGTCACTGTACATTCCGCTTTTAATCCGGCAGCATTTGAAACTGTAATTGTTGCAGTTCCTTTTTCAAGACCGATCACAACACCATTCTGATTTACTTTTACAATGTCCTTATTTGAAGAACTCCACACAAGCCCTTTCACAATTGTTCCTTCTTCATGTTCAGGCTGAAGTTGTACTTTTGTATTTGCTTTTACCGTAACATCTTTCAATGTCACTGATTCGGCAACTCTCTGTATACGAAGAGGCACGACTTCTGCGATAGCCGCAAAGTTTCCTTGTCCTTCTTCTACATAAATCTTAATCTGTTTCGCCTGCACATTACTGTCAAACTCATTTGTAATCCACTGACCTCCTGCTCTCTGTGAATCAGGAAGAGAAATTGTATTGGCAGAAGCAACTGTCTTGCCAGATGCGTCCAATACTTCATAGCGGTATTTGTATACAATACCATTATTTGTTCCCGGTCTCTGCTGGAATTTGAATCCGCCAATTGACATTTCTTTTCCTAAATCAACAGTAAGAATTGCCGGATTTTCTTTGCTCACAGTAAATCCACTCCACTGTGAGTGCCAGTATGTAGATGAATTTCCATCTGTCGCTGCAGATGCAACTCCGCTTCCGGCAGGTTCTCCTGATGCCTGTTCTGTGTTTGCGGTAGAAGTCATTCCTTCAAGTTCTTCTCTTGGAACATCTGTTGATACGCCGCCTAAAACTGTAATTTCAAATGTAACTTCTTTGTCTCCCGGAAGTTTTGCAGTTAAAGTCGCCTCTCCCTGTCCTACCGCTTTTACAACACCGGCTTTTTTGTCAACTGTTGCAACTTTGTCATTACTTGTCTCCCAAGTAATCTTGTCTAAATTACTTCCATAGATTTTTGCCGTCTCACCTTTATAAAGTTCTGTAGTTGATAATGTTACAGATGACGCATTTTTCTCTTCTTTGATAACAAGATTATCTAAAACAAAATCTGTTTCGGCAAGCTTAGTATTTCCACTCGGTTCGTTTGCATAAAGACCAATCCAAGTCTGTCCGCTTCCGCTTCCAACCACCTGCATTTTCACATGAGCATTCTTTCCGCGTGCCTGCACCAAGTATTCATCTGCTGCAGGAGCTGTATAATTTGTTCCGTCACCGACAACCATCGCGTACGCCTTATCCGGCCCTGACTGATAATCAAATTCTACTGTGTATACTTTGCCCGGTTCAAATCGGAAATTCTGAGGCAATGTCTGGTAAATAATACCTTTATTGGAGCCATGATGTTTCAATGACCATTCTCCGTCAAGAACATCATCAATCACTCTATCTCCCCAGCCCGCCTGTGTATACGGCGCATTCTTCTGTGACAGGTGTGTAACCGGATCAGAAATTCCCTGCGCTGAACTTAATACAAATGGATATAATCCCTGTACAACTGTTTCAAAGTCCTGTTTAAATACTCCGTCTTCCCGGAAGTTATTTAGAGATTTTTCTACAATACGGATATCGTCCATATATGTAGAACCTTCCCCATATCCTCTTGAGAGAGTTACTTTAGCAGTGTCGCTTTCCGCTGTGAACGAAACCTGCATACGCTGCATCTGACTTCCGTTTTTCTGGTCACATTTTACATAGTTGTTTAAGATAGACTTTTCAATGTAGTTAGAAACTTTTTTATCTCCCGCATTAACTTCGATTGAAGCCTTTGCTTTGCTATTATTTTCTACATATACTTCTGCCACATAATCTGTGCCTTTTTTCAATCCTGAAATTGTAGTTGTCACGGAAACATCATCTAACGGACTGTTAAATGCCAGTCTCTGGTCTCCTGTATTTGCTTTTTCGACAACAACGCTCTCGTCCGCAATATCTCCTGACCAGTCATCTGCAGATAATTTTTCACCTGCTGCGTAACCATTGAATCCAGGGTCTTTAACGTAATCATATTCCCCAAAGTCTTCTTTTAATGTTTTAACTGCACTTCCTTTTACCAACACATATGCTGTTGCCGGTTTTGCGTCTAATGTCACTTTATTTCCTGATACTGCCACATTCTTTTCGTTGATGCGTCCCTGGTCAGAAAGCTCATACATAACAACATTTCCAAGTCCCTCCCAACCTTTTGGAAGTTCCCATGTTGTCTTTCCGCCCTCTAAGTTCCAGTGATATAATTTTTCGCTTCCGTCCTGATTATCTGTCCACGGAAGTAAATATGTAACATCATCTAATACCTTTTTGTTGTTTAAAGTAATTGTACGTTCGATGTTTGTATCTGAACGCTGTTTTTCATTTCTCTGAACAACAACCACATCTCCGGCATCATTTTTCAATGTAATCTGTTTTTCATGGTTTTCTACAGGAGATTTGCCTTCCTCATAGTTTTCCCAATCTGTGATGTAGTAGTGCTGTAAAAATTTTGTCGGCAGGTTCTGGTTAAATGTCTGAAGAATGTAGTTGTTGTAATCCTTGTCTCCACCCCAACCTTCAAATCCATATAAACGGTAACCGCCTAACAGTGGGTTATCTGCTGTTCCACCAAATTCCGGATAGTTCAATACCTGCGAATCTCTCTGATCATTTCTGATGAAACGGATTATATCACTGTTATATCCTTTAGAAGAGGCTCCGCCATATACCGCATCTGTAGACCAGTGCTGCCATGTAGAGTCATATTCCCCTTCTGCACTAAATTCTGTAGAGAATCTCCAGCCTAAAGAGTTAATCTCTTTTGCAATCTGTCTTGTTTCCCACGCATCTTGATACCATACGTCAAGATAGATAAAGTCCATGTTATCTTTGCGTTTTTCCGCATCTTTTTTGATTTCTTCTTTTGATGCTTTTACTTCACCTTTTGAGTTCTCGACAGCCTCAGGCCATTTCCTGCTATAGAAATTTGTTTCGTTAATTCTGTCATACAACTGTACAAAACGTTTCCATCTTGCCTGGCTTGATAAATCCCAAAGTTTATCAATTGTAACGGATTGATCTAACCAGCCCCAGCCGTAACTTTTCTCTCCTTCAATCATATTCTCATTGAAAGATGCCGCTTCCGGATAGATTTCCTGTGCATTTACATGGATACCAATCTCTGTATTATAATCATGTGCAATTTTAATTAATTCCTGGAAGTCTTCCACTCCACCTTCTCTTTCCGCAATGTCAGCATACTCAGAGTTTGCAGAGTCATGTCCTTCATTTCCATATCCTTTCAGCATAACAGCCTGTGGAAGGCCATCTGTTGCCAAATATACTTTTTTGATATTATCTGCTGTTGTGTGATATGGGTTTGGCGCCATACTTGCAAAGTTCATTACAATACGGTAGTTTACCAAATCTTTCATATCTTCTGAACCGTATGGAATGTTCATAATATCACGGAATGCCAAAGCGCCGTCATTCCAATCGATTGCACCGTCCTCATTTTTGTCCGCTGCAATTGCAACTTTTGTACAAGGAAGTTCACTCACAGGATAAGCGGCGTATTTTGATGCTTTATTCTGACCGTTTTTATCTCCCATTTCATGATACCATGGCGCACTTGTCAGACTCATCGTGTCTGCACCGTTGTTGCGGATAACACGTTTGTCCCCTTCTACTTCTGAATTACTGTAAAGTCCTGCACTCAGTTTTCCGTTTGTCAGGAATCCGTACAAATATCCTTTTGTTTCCGAAGGCATAAATCCTTCTTCAAAATTAATAAATTCATCGCCTGTAGCAGTTGTTGTTGTAGAAGTATTTGCTCCCGCAAAGTTCGCTCCTGTTTCCACTGCATCTACAGTTAAGAGATTTAAGTTCGGAATGTCGATTGTAGCAATCTTATCACAACCATTTTCTTTCTTTAACTCTGTAACCTGCCATGTGAGGTTATTTCCCTCTACATTTACTTTTACTTTCATACGCAAGTTTAATTTATCCTTCCGGATTTTCATTGCATATGTTCTTGAATCAGCAGTTGTCTCTGCCACTGTCACTTCTGGTTTCACAGATACACCGTTAATGACTATTGTATCTAATTCATTTTCATTTCCTCTGAAATATGTATCGGCAACTTCTTTTCCACCTGAGAGCAACTGGTATCTTGCTACAACAGGGAACTGTTTTCCGATATATACTTTCATCGTATCAGATGAAATTGTATCGTATTTTGTTAAATCCAATGGCGCTTTTAACTGTAATTCAACATTCTTTACATTGTCTGTCTCTTTGAGAGTGATTTCATCTGTATACGATTCATAACCAGGCATAGAAACTGACATCTGGTATTTTCCAACCTCTAATCTATCCAGTTGGTAATTTCCTGATGCGTCTGTTTTTACCGCTTTATTTCCTACACGAACGGTTGCTTTCTCCAAACCGTCCTTTCCTTTTTCCGTAACACGTCCTGTGAGAGATGTCAGTTTTGAATATGTCTTCTTAAAACTCTGTCCATCACGTTGCGCGCAGTATACCCAATTATCTTCCATGCAGTTCTTTCCATTATAAGTTACGTCTGCAAAAGAAATTGTTGATTGTCCGTTTGTCTTTACGCCAAAACGTCCTTTTCCTGCTGTCTGTTTTGAGAAATTAATTAAAGTCTGATTTGTCACACGAACTGTCACATCATTTACTGTCACAGATAAAGTTTCATTATTTAATGAAATTTTCATCTGCATTTCTTCCCCCGCTACCGGAGCCGGAAGTCCTGAAATCTTCGGATAACTTTCACTTCCATTCAATTTGTACTGGTAATACCACTTGCTGTTCGAATCATATCCGACATACAGCCAGTTATTATCATCTACATATGTATGGAACACGCCCCAGTTATCACTCGGTTTCAATGCAAGAGATAATTCCCCCGATGCTTCCATTTTTTTGTCATTGTCAAGAAGAAGAACAGGCGCTGCCACATTTGGGTTACCATAAGCATGACCGCCCGAATTATTCTTTCCGCCTTTCAATTCAATCCATGCTCTTCCTTCTCCCGCAGGTTCATTTCCATCAGGGATTTCCACAGCCGGCTCCCATACCTGACCTGCGGCATCTTTTCTGTAAAGTGTCCAAGTGCTGTAGTCGGAAAATTTCGTTGCTCCTGCTGTTACATCTGCAAAGTAAATATCTGTATATTCTGTTCCAAATGTAGCCGCGCCAACTCCGATTTTCCCTGCGGAATCTTTCAAGCCGACAAAATTTTGGTCATTCGCTACTGCCGTTCCGCTCTCACCTGTCGTTTCGTTTTCCACTTTGATGCGAACACCATCTGTTTCATATGAAGTACTGATGTTTACTACATCGTCCTTATTGACTGCCGGAAGACCTTTCAGCGATGGCCATTGTTCCTGATTACCATTTTTGTACTGATATAACCAACCTGACGCTCCATCATAAGCAATAAATCCCCAATGAGTATCGTCCACATACTTTGTTACAAAACGAAGTCTCGTTTTTTTCTGTTCGCTCGCCACTTTAAACTGTACACTTAAATCTTCGCCTCTAATGTTATCCTTATCAGATAACACAAATGCTTCCGGTGTTCCTCCACCAAAATGTGCATTTCCATTTCCGCTTCCGGATTTTAAGTGTGCCATTTTTTTCGGTGCTGCCAATACGTCCAATGATGGTAAATATCCCACAAATGCGGTACACACCATTGCAAACACCAAAATAAGCGACGCAAACTTTTTTGCAATTCTTTTCATAACTTCCTCCTTTTTGTTTTTACACAGTTGTTCTGCATTTTCACAAAATGCACAAAACAATAAACCATGTTACTTATATGATATACATTTTTCACAATTTCTTATTTGCATTTCTAATTCTTTTTTTTACATTTTCATCTCTACTTAATTTTTAACGCAAAAACCTCCCAAGACCGAAGTCCTGAGAGGCTTGAAATTTGAAAATCAAATTATAATTTTTCTATAATCTGTCTGGCAACATATATACCGCTTGCTGATGCATGAGATAAAGAATGCGTAATACCGCTTCCATCACCTATCACATATAAACCTTCATGACAAGTCATAAGATTATTATCGAGTTCAACCTCCATATTATAAAATTTCACCTCTACACCATATAATAACGTATCGTCATTTGCAGTTCCCGGCGCTATTTTATCCAAGGCATAAATCATTTCAATAATACCGTCCAATATTCTTTTTGGAAGAACAAGACTTAAATCTCCGGCCGCAGCATTTAATGTAGGCACTGTAAAGGATTCACTAATTCTCTCTTCCGTACTTCTGCGTCCTCTAATCAAGTCCCCAAAACGCTGAACGATAACGCCCCCTCCAAGCATATTACTCAATCTTGCTATACTTTCTCCATATCCGTTAGAGTCTTTAAAAGGCTCTGAAAAATGTTTTGCAACTAACAAGGCAAAATTTGTATTATTTGTTTGTTTTTCCGGATCTTCATAACTGTGTCCATTAACTGTAACAATACCATTCGTATTCTCGTTTACCACTTCTCCTTTCGGATTCATACAGAATGTACGTACAAGATCTTCATATTTTGAAGTACGATATACAATCTTACTTTCATATAATTCATCAGTTAAATGAGCAAAAATTCCAGCCGGAAGTTCAACACGAACTCCAATATCAACACGATTGGAATTTGTATTGATATCTAAATCAGCGCATACCTGCTCCATCCATTTACTTCCGCTTCGTCCGGCAGAAATAACACATTCTTTTCCTTCATAAAAAGAATCGTTACTATAAATTCTATATCCGTTTTCTAATTTTTCAACCTTATCAATAAAACAATCAAAGTGAAATTCTATATTCTCTTTAAGATAATTATATAAATGTTCCAAAACAATATAATTTATATCTGTTCCCAAATGACGAACAGAAGCATCTAATAAATGTAATCCATTTTGCATACAACTATTTTTAATATTAGAACCGGCTGTGGAATAAAGTTTAGTTCCTTCTCCGCCAAAAGCAAGATTAACCTTATCAACATAATCCATCAATTCTAATGCATTCTTTTTACCAATATATTCATGCAAAGTGCCACCGAAATCATTAGTAATATTGTATTTTCCATCAGAAAAAGCCCCTGCTCCACCAAATCCACTCATTATCGAGCAACTTTTACAATGGATACATGACTTAATCTTATCCCCATCAATTGGACACTTACGTTTTGTTAACTCATGCCCCATTTCAAAAACCGCAATTTTTAAATCCGGTTTTTTTTCCATTAATTCATACGCTGTAAATATTCCCCCCGGACCTGCTCCTATTATTAACACATCGTACATTTCTTTACCTCCTTAAAATAAAAAAATTGACTACCCATGCGGTAGTCAACCAGTTTGGCGGTTGGTAGAAACGTCTGCCCATTTTGCAGACTTATACCCAATCCATTATATATAATACTAATATAAAATTCAAGCGAAAGTTTCTTTAATTCCGGACCGTATGATTAACATTTAGGTAACTTAGAAGGCTTGATTTTACTGGGTTCTTGGATTGCGATGTTGCAAACACGTTACAAATACAGGGCTTCTCATTACTCCTCAGAACACCCTCATAGATTTCAATTGAGAAATCTGACAGCAAGTTCCTGAATAGCAAGTATAGGAGCCTGTGCATATGTTTCTTCAGGGTACATTCTTTCTAGACGTACTGTTTCTTTCATCAAAAACGGAATCATTTCCACTTCTCCCCGAAACCCAAGCACTAAACACAACATAGATTTTAAATACTCATTCCAGATATTTGAGTATTCTTTCAAAATCCAATCGCAACAGTTTCCTTCACAATGTAAGAAAAAATAAAGAGTATTTTCTATAAAGATATCCTGCCCGCTTTTCATAGTTTTTTCTTTTATAAGTGGCATTATCTCTTTTTCATACTCTAATACTTTTTTTCTTAATCTACTTCTGTTTCCGCCCGATAATGATTTTCTCATCAATTTCAACAGTTCTTCTGCTGTTGCTGCCTGTTCAATCATTTTTTTCGAATACAAATCTTCTTCAGATTCAACAAACATTTTTTCTGAAATCGCATTTGCATACTCAACCGCTTCAGGCTCAAGATAGAAACTATATTCAAATTTAGCTGCCGAAAAAGGTATATCGGGATGTTCATCTAAAAACTTATGTACTTCTTTTTTACTAATGGTTATCATAATGTTTTGCAACCTCCTCCAGCAATGGCAAATCACAACATCTTTCCTTTATTCTTTTATCATTGCCATTCAATTCTTCATCTTTCTTAAAAAGGGTATCTCTTAATCTTTTTGCTGTCAATTCAATTTGTTCCCGATCAGCTTTAATACACTTATATTGATTTTGAAGCAAACGCTGATATTTTGAATCTTCCAATTCATCAATATCAATAAGAACTAATGCCGATTCCACAACCGGTATCATATTATTAAAGTTGATTGCACCATATATTCCCTGATTAATTTTCCTAAAATCTTTTGTATTCTTCATTTTACGATGCTTTTCTTTCGGCGATGTAAATGGCGTATAATATTTTATCCCATCAATTTCAAGCACTACACCTACATATGGGCGCTTTCCTTTTTTGTTATCCGCCACCTTAGACTCATATTTTTTTAAATAATTGATGTATTCATCTTTGATATTATAAAATTTCATTTTTCCTCATCTGTCAAAAAAAGAGACGACTGCTCGCCTCTTTTTCAAGTTCTCTCTTTATGGTGGAGACTTACCGCTTTTTTAGGTTCTCTCTTTATGGTGGAGACTCACCTGCTTTTTTAGGTTTCCACTTTATGGTAGAAACTCACCTAAGACAATCCTTTGTCTATAATAAGTATATGCAATTTCCCCTAAAAAATCAATATGATTCTATAATTTTATAAAAAATATAAACCTCCCAAAGAATGCTCCCTGAGAGGTTTGAAAATTCTTTTTGAAATTGTACGTTCCAAAAACGTATGATTAACGTTTAGAGAACTGTGGTGCTCTACGAGCAGCTTTAAGACCGTATTTCTTACGTTCTTTCATACGTGGATCACGAGTTAAGTATCCTGCTTTCTTAAGCACTGGTCTGTATTCAGGATCTGCCTGAAGTAATGCTCTTGCGATACCGTGACGGATAGCACCAGCCTGTCCTGTGTATCCTCCACCATGTACGTTTACTAAAACATCAAATTTATCTGCTGTTTCCGTAGCAACAAGTGGCTGACGAACTACAACTTTTAATGTTTCTAATCCTAAATATTCATCAATATCTCTTTTATTAATTGTAATTTTACCTGTTCCAGGTACTAAATATACTCTTGCGATTGATTTTTTTCTTCTTCCTGTTCCGTAGAATTTTACTTTAGACACTGTAATTTCCTCCTTTCAACCTTTCCTTAAAATGTTAATACTTCTGGTTTCTGAGCCTGATTTGCATGCTCCGGCCCAGCGTATACGTGTAATTTCTTAATCATTGCTCTTCCTAAAGGTCCTTTTGGAAGCATTCCTTTTACAGCAAGTTCAACAACTTTTTCAGGTTTTTTAGCCATCATTTCTCTTAATGTAGTTTCTTTCATTCCTCCTACATAGTCTGAGTGATGATAGTAAACTTTCTGGTCTAATTTTTTACCTGTTACGCTGATTTTGTCAGCATTTACTACGATTACATAATCACCTGTATCAACGTGTGGTGTATATTCCGGTTTATTTTTTCCTCTTAAAACTTTTGCAACTTCAGATGCTAAACGTCCTAATGTGCAACCTTCTGCATCAACTACATACCATTTTCTTTCAATCTTATCTGGATTAGCCATGTAAGTTTTCATTGGTCGACCTCCCTAAATTTCATCTAATTATTATACTTCTTGGTTTTTATGAAAATCAATTTACTCCGGGGCTATGGTGTAAATTGTTTCTTCTATTGTCATACTGACTCATTATATTATGCGAGCATTGTAATGTCAACCTTTTTCTCAAAAAAAGTGCGTTTTTACGCCTATCGTACCTCTAACAATTTCTGTTTCAGTTCACCTTCAATGCGGTTCAGTTCGGCTTCGGCAGTTCTTCTTTTTACTCTTCCCTCTTTCTGTATCTTCATCACTTCATCTAATGTGGAAATCAGTGACTCATTTGTTGCCTTCAGAGTTTCCATGTCTACAATTCCTCTCTCCGCCTCTTTTGCCGTATCAATTGTTGCCATTTTTAATTTCTCGGCATTTTTCCTTAGAAGTTCATTGGTCATATCCGTCACTTCACGCTGTGCTTCGGCTGCCCTCGAAGAGTTTTCCACGCCGATTGCCAATACCATCTGACTTTTCCACAGAGGAATTGTGTTTACAAGTGTGGACTGTATTTTTTCTGACATAAGTGTATCGTTGCCCTGCACAAGTCGGATTTGCGGCGCCATCTGAAGTGAAATCGCTCTTGTTAATTCTAAGTCATGTATCTTTTTCTCAAACCGTTCACAGCGCCCCGCCAAATCATTCGCTTCCTGCACATCTTCAGGAAGTCCGCTTAACTGCGCCTTGTTTCTCAATGCAGGGAGTTCTCTTTCCTGCACTTCTTTTATTTTTCGTTTTCCCGCTTCAATATACATGGACAATTCTTTAAAATATGTTGTATTCAACTCATACATTTTATCTAAAAGCGCAATATCTTTTAACAACTGAATCTGATGATTTTCCAACGCCTTGCAGATTCTCTCCACATTAGTCTCCGCTTTATCAAATTTCGCTTTCATGTTGGCAAGCTTATTTGTATTCTTTTTAAAGAAACCAAAAAAGCCTTTTTCGTCTTCATCTGTCTCAATGTCTTTTAATTCTGAAACAACATCTGTCAACATTTTCCCCACTTCGCCCAAATCCTTTGTCTTCACGTTTTCTAAAGCATTTTCTGAGAAATCAGCCATTTTTTTCTGCGCTCCCGCACCGTACTGTAAAATCATGTTGGCATTTGTCAAATCAATCTTAGACGAAAAGTCAGCCACCATTTTTTCTTCTTCGGAAGTCAAAACGACTTCCTCCATTTTCGGCTGCTCCTCCACCTGATGATTTTCCTCCGCAAAAGGTTCAAATGTAAGCACCGGTGATTCCTGTCCCATATTTATGTCCTCCTATTTAAAATCTTTCTCCTTATATCCTTCTCTCGCAAGCATTGTCTGTAAAACAGAAATGTCCGCTGAAATATCAAACGCCGTATCCTGAAATAAATCGTCCAAAAGTTGTTCAAAAGCATTACTGATTGTATCTAATGTATTTTCAATCTCATTCATCGATTTTGTCACGTTTTCTCCTTTTATGGAAAGCGCGTCAAATTCCTTATAGGCGTCTACCAGTTTTTTTGTTGTCGGCAAATAATATTCCATAAATTTATCCATTTCCGGCATCTGCTCCGGGTGCTGTTTTACCGAATCAAAAATTTTACGGATAACATTCTCAAGTCTGTCCAGTTTTGCGGAAATCACTTCTCCCGGAATCGCATCATTCGCCAGCCGGATAACTTCTATATACTCGTTTCCCTTGCGAATCATTTCCGCCACCGCACTGTCTGAAATATGTTCCGCTTCTTCCTGCATTTTTTCCTGTCTTCTTTTCTGCTCCTCTTCTCTTTGTCTTCTTGACTCTTCCGCCTGCTGCAACTGACGATACGCCTCTTCCGTTGCGGTAAAACATGTCTGGCTGGCATCTAAAAATCCGTCTACAAACATCTCTTTTCGTATCATCATTTTTATGTTCCTGCACACTTTCTTTTCCGGAGTTCGCGTTTTCTCCGCAAATTCTTTTACGGAACAAAATTCTCTTCCGTCCAAAATCTCCACATATTTTTTAAAGCATCTGTACCTCTTTCTTCCCAATATTCCTTTGATCAGAAAGAAAGTGGAAAGGATACACACAATCAGGCCTATCGCAAGTACCACACTTGAAAATGTCTTTGTAATAATTGAGCCGCTAATCAAAAATCCGATTACGGAAGTCAGTAAAAATCCGATAAATACAAGTATTCCCGCTCCCCCTAATATGATGAGTGGAATGCTGGAGTATCTTCCTTTTTCTTTCAGACGAATTTCCACTTTCGGCTTTGCCTGCCTTTTCTGCTCCTGCTTGGGCGGCTGCACATGCACATGAGGGTTCATATGTCTTTTTGCCTCATTCATCGCCATGTCAACCGTCTGATTGATTTTCTGATTCAGTTGTTGGTAATTCATTGAATTCATAGCGTCTTCCACGGTACGCCGAATCTGCTCTCCTATATTGGAAAAATCTCTATTGTCCATATTTATCTGCCTTTCTTTTTTTCTTCTTCTCATTTATTCGGATAAAGAAATCCTCCGCTTTTTTAACGAATCTGCACAGATGATTAAATACCGGCATTGTCGCAAAGGCAAAAACAAGAAGGAGTAATCCACTTTTCAATGTCACCTGACTGATACCAAATAATTCTCCCATAAAGAGAACGCATATTAAAAGTCCAATCAACATACCAAACCATACAATCCAGCGGAAAATATTCATCGGTTTGGAAAGTTCAAATAAAATCTGCAGTCCCACAATGGCAAGAAGCAGTGTTGCCGTAATTGATATTTCTTCTGCACTCACTCCAAAAACACTTCCGAATAAAATAAGTAACCCTACCATAATGACATCTGTAAGCCCTGCCGGCAGCGCTTTTAACAATACATTTGTCAAAAACCTTCCTTTAATCAGGTTTTTATTCGGCTCCATTGCCAACAAAAATGCGGGTGTTCCGATTGTCATCATGCTGACAAGGGAAACCTGCGCCGGCCCAAGCGGATAGGTAATCATAAAAATAAGTGACAACGCTGATAAAAGGAATGAAAAAATATTTTTTACCAAAAACAGACTTGCAGACCTTTCAATATTATTTACAACCTGCCGTCCTTCCGCTACAACGGAAGGCATCTTTGCAAAATCAGATTCCAATAAAACCAGTTGCGACGCCTGTGATGCCACATCGCTTCCCGACGCCATGGCAATACTGCAGTCCGCATCTTTCAACGCCAGTACGTCATTGACTCCATCGCCCGTCATTGCCACTGTCTTTCCATTCTTTTTCAGCGCCTGCACAAACATTCTCTTCTGTTTTGGAGTTACCCTGCCAAAAACAGTATATTTTCTCACTGCCTCCGCAATATCCTCTTCATTCTGCAACTGTCTCGCATCTACATAATTTTCCGCATTGGCAATTCCCGCTTCCAATGCGACTTTCGATACAGTCATCGGATTGTCACCGGAAATGACTTTAATATCCACGCCCTGTTCCGCAAAATATCGGAAAGTTTCTTTTGCATTTTTACGTATTGGATTCGCCAATAAAATCAGTCCCAGCGGATTCGCCTTTTCCGTCAATGCCTTTCCGTCAGCATTTCCATTATATTTTGCAAAAACAAGAACACGATAGCCTTTCTCACTCTGCTCCTCAATCTGCTTTCTGTATGTTTCAAAATCTTCCCGAAGGACAAATTCCGGCGCTCCCAAAAGATAGGTCACTCCGCCAAAAACAGCACTGCTGTATTTATATTCCGAAGAAAACGTCGTAATCTTATCTGCCGTTCTGCCCATACTCATATGGAAATGATTTTTCAGCGCTTCCATCGTTGTATTATCCTTTTCCATATTGAAGACAAAGTCACCAATCTGTTCTTCCAGTTCTTTCTCATCTTCACCGAGAGATAAAATTTCACTGACTTTCATTACGTTTTCTGTAATCGTTCCCGTCTTATCCACGCATAAAACATTTACTCTCGCCAATGTTTCAATACATTTCATGTCGTGCACAAGCACTTTTTTCTTCGCCAGTTTCATCACGCTGACAACAAGCGCCACACTGGCAAGAAGGTAAAGTCCCTCCGGAATCATTCCGATAATCGCCGCTGTCATCGATGTCACACTTCCACGCAAAGAGTTGCCCGAAAGAATATATTGCTGATAGAACATCATAATTCCAATTGGAATAATGATAATTCCGACTGCCTTAACCAATTTATTCAATGAGCGGATCATCTCCGACTGTTCTCCCTCTTTTACCGCTTTCGCCTCGAGAGTTAATTTGGACACATATGAGTCCGCGCCAACTTTTGTAAGCCTTGCAAGACAGCGTCCCGAAACAATATAACTTCCCGAGAGAAGACTGTCCCCCTGCACTTTTGTTATCTCATCTGCTTCACCTGTAATCAGTGATTCATTTACCTGTGCCTCTCCCGAAATAACAACTGCATCGGCCGGTATCTGATTGCCCGCAGTAAAAATAACGACATCGTCCAACACAAGTTCTTCCGCACGGATAACCTGTTTCTTTCCCCCGCGGATAACATTGGCTTTTGGCGCATGCAAAACTGCAAGTTTATCCAAGATTTTCTTCGACCTGCATTCCTGAATGATTCCGACCAGTGTATTCGCTATGATAATCGGTAAAAATGTGAGTTCACGGAATGCTCCGACCAAAATCAACAATCCTGCAATCACCCCAAAGATTAAGTTAAAATATGTGAATATATTTGTGAGAACAATCTCCTTCACCGATTTAGACGGTGCTTCTACCGGAGTGTTCTGTTTTCCCTGTTGTATTCTTTCTTCTACTTCTCGTTCCGAAAGACCGGTTTGTGTTCGTATCTGTTCCATAGGCACCTCCGTTTTCTATGCTTCTATGATACCTTTTATGACACAAAATGTAAATTCTTTTCACACTCATTTTACAAATTATATATAATAAAAAATAACAACACAAATTTTCAAAATAAATTGTTTTTATTAACCTTTGATTAAGGTATATTGACATATTTATTTTTTAATGTTATTTTTTAGAAAATTATATTTTTATAAACTTTTTGTTTTGAAAAGGAGTTGAGTATATGGAACAACTAAACAATACATTTTTAAAGTATCAGCGTCTTATCATAACGACCTGTATTATCATATTTTTAATTATCATTCTAGTGTTTCTCTACCCTCTTGCAAGGTATCATTATGAATATCCTACCGATAGAAATGCGGTAATAAAAACAGATAGATTTACGGGAACCGTTGATACTGTAATTTATTGATAAAATTCAAAAAGGAAAGTGTCCGTCTGTCTTTTGAAACACTTTCCTTTTTCTTTATTATTTTACAATTACTTTTCGGAAATTTTTCTTTCCTCTTCTTAAGACAACACCTTCTCCGCTCAAATCATCTTTTGCATATTCTTTCTTAATATCTTCTACTTTTTCTCCATCTACGGCAACACCACCCTGCTGCACTGCACGTCTCGCTTCTGATTTAGAAGGCACTAAACCGCTCTTTACAAGCATTGTCAAAATATCTATCTTTCCTTCAACAAAATCTCCTTCTTCCAACTCTGCTGTCGGCATATTTGCAGCCGCACCGCTTGTGAAGAGTTCTCTTGAACTTTCCTGTGCTTTTAACGCTTCCTCTTCACCGTGTACAAGTTTTGTCAGTTCAAATGCAAGAATTTCTTTCGCTTTATTCAACTGACTTCCTTCCCATTTATCCATTTCATCAATTTCCTCTAATGGAAGGAATGTAAGCATACGGATACATTTTAACACATCATTGTCTGCAACATTTCTCCAATACTGGTAAAATTCAAACGGAGAAGTTTTATTCGGATCTAACCACACTGCACCTGACTGTGTTTTACCCATTTTCTTTCCTTCTGAATTTAACAAAAGTGTAATTGTCATTGCACTTGCGTCTTTACCGAGTTTACGGCGAATTAATTCTGTACCTGCAAGCATATTGCTCCACTGGTCATCTCCGCCAAACTGTAAATTACAGCCGTAATTCTGGTATAATGCGTAAAAGTCGTACGCCTGCATAATCATGTAGTTGAATTCAAGGAAACTCAATCCTTTTTCCATACGCTGTTTGTAACATTCAGCAGTAAGCATACGGTTCACGGAGAAATGCGGTCCTACTTCGCGAAGTAATTCAACATAGTTTAATCCGAGTAACCAGTCCGCATTATTTATCATCAACGCCTTTCCTTCTGAAAAATCAATGAATTTACTCATCTGTTTTTTGAAACAGTCACAGTTGTGCTGAATCTGTTCCGGCGTCATCATGGAACGCATATCGCTTCTTCCTGAAGGATCGCCGATGTAACCTGTCCCTCCTCCAAGTAAGGCAATCGGTTTATTTCCCGCCATCTGTAAACGTTTCATCAGACAAAGCGCCATAAAATGCCCTACATGAAGGCTGTCTGCCGTCGGGTCAAATCCGATATAAAATGTCGCTTTCCCCTCATTGACTAAGTTACTGATTAATTCCTCGTCTGTTACCTGCGCAATCAATCCTCTTGCTTTCAGTTCGTCATAAATTTTCATTTTCCTATCTCCTTTAATCTCTATAGTATTCGGGACAGGTTTTCGCTTTCAGATAAATAAAAAACTCGCCCCTTATCGCTAAAGGGCGAGTGTAATTCTCGCGGTACCACCTTAATTCACATTCAACTCGCATTGAATGCCTCAACAAGTATCTATCAATACTTCCAGCACGATAACGAGTGCCACTCCGTTACAGCCTACTAACTTTCGCATTCGGTGTACTGCTCCAAGATGTATTCATAATT
This sequence comes from Lachnospiraceae bacterium, assembly GCA_902381685.1. GTDB lineage: Bacteria > Bacillota > Clostridia > Lachnospirales > Lachnospiraceae > Faecalimonas. The sequence goes on from LR698958.1 coordinate 1,802,841, forward strand.
GATAGTCCATGCTCCTCTCATCAACCGGCTGCTCTCTGTATGGCATTTTCAATTATTACTTTTTCTTTTCTTCGCTTTTCATCATATATTTGAAATGGTAACGCATTCATTCGTTTTTGTCAAGCACATAGTTGTCTAAACTTCCGCATTATAAACCATTTTTGATAAAGTCCTTATATATCACTTTTGATTATGTCCCAAGTGATAAATATGGTGTATGATAAAACCTCACACTATAGAAAGAGGTATACACAGATTGAAAAGGGTGGATTTAAGAATGAATGAACAACTTAAGTATGAAGTGATTAAGTCACTAGTAGACCATAATGGTAACAAAAAGGCTGCGGCTTTGAAACTCGGTTGTACTACAAGGCACATCAATCGATTAATTCAAAAATACAAACAGAATGGTAAGGCTGCCTTTATTCATGGTAACAGAGGCAGAAAACCTCTACATTCTTTTACAGAATCTCAAAAACTGGAAATCTTAACTCTATACAACAACAAGTACTATGACGCTACATTTACTTACGCCTGTGAACTGCTTGCAAAAAATGACGGGATTTTTATCTCTCCTTCTACTCTTACAAAGATTATGTATGAAAACTTTATTCCTTCACCCAGAACTACCAAAACAGTCCGCAAACGCTTAGCAAAAGAACTTCGTACACAACAAAAGTATGTTTCTACAAAGAAAAAACAAGATGAACTTCAGGCTGCTATCGTTACAGTGGAAACCCCTCACTCCAGACGTCCAAGATGTGTCTACTTTGGTGAAATGCTTCAGATGGATGCTTCCGTTCATCTTTGGTTTGGCAATGCAAAAACAAATCTTCATATCGCCATTGATGATTCTACCAGCCGTATTGTTGGTGCCTTTTTTGATGAACAGGAATCCTTAAATGGTTATTATAACGTATTCCATCAGATCCTTACTACTTATGGAATTCCTGCTATGTTTTATACGGATAGAAGAACTGTTTTTGAATACCGGAATAAAAAAATGAATAAAACAGAATTGGATACTTACACCCAGTTTAGTTACGCCTGTAAGCAATTGGGCGTAGAAATAAAAACAACAAGTATTGCTCAGGCAAAAGGGCGTGTAGAAAGGGCTTTTCAAACTTTACAGCAACGCCTGCCAATCGCATTACGTCTGGCAGGCATCACAACCATCAGCGAAGCAAATATATTCCTAAACTCCTACATAAAGGAATATAACGCGAAATTCGCTCTTCCTATCAACAATAACAAATCTGTATTTGAAAAGCAACCCGATTGTGAAACAATCAATCAGATTCTTGCAGTCTTAACAGAACGAACTGTTGACTGTGGGCATTGTATTAAATTTCAAAAACAGTACTATAAAACAATTAACGAATGCGGAATACAGGTGCATTACCATAAAGGCACAAAGGGATTGGTTATACAGACCTTTGATAAGAGATTACTGTTTTCTGTAAATAATAAGATTTATGAACTGGAAGTTGTGCCGTTACATGAACCCCTTTCAAAAAATTTTGACCTCCAGCCTTTGAAGGAAAAACCACGAAAGCGGAATCTACCATCGCCAAAGCACCCATGGAGAATGTCTACTTTTCTTCAGTTCAAAAATCATAAGATAACAGAAACTATGCTTATATGCTAAAATATGCACCGGGAAACCGGTGCATATCATAAAAAATTTTTAGGACATAATCAAAAATGGTTGACAGCACATAGTTGTCTAAACTTCCGCATATAATCTTTCAATAATGCGTACACATTCTTCTATTCCTAAAACGCTGCTGTTAAGACAAATATCATAATTTTCCGCATTTCCAAAAACATTTCCTAAATAATGATTATAATATGCTGAACGCCTCTTATCTGTTTTTTTGATTAAATCTGCCGCCTCTTCAGATGCTTCTTTGTAAACTTCAACAATTCGCTTTTTCCTTGTATCCATATCACCATAAATAAATATTTTTAATACATCTTTTCTGTCTTTCAATAAATAATCCGCACACCTTCCCACAATAATACATGAACCCTTATTCACAATTTCCTGAATGACTTTTGCATGATGTGCAAATATTCTATCATCTATGGAAGAATCTTTGGACACGCTGTTTGCCAAATCCACCAATACGGAATTTAATTTATTTTTCTCATAGTTTTCAAATAGAGAGCGATCCAATGAACTTGATTCTGCCGCCAATTCTATAATTTCTTTATCGTAAAACGGAATGTTTAATTTTTTAGATAACTGCATTGCAATATCTCTTCCGCCGCTTCCATACTGACGACTGATTGTAATAATCTTTGGATTCTTCTCTTCCGCCTTCGCACTGTCCTCAGTTGAATTTTTGTTAAATTCTCCTGCCCATTCAAATCCTTTTTTCGCAATAATCACCGCAATGATTTCATTGATGACCGCTGCTGCTGCAATCGTTCCCTGTACGATTTTAGCACACTCCGGTGCTGGCTGAGCCAAAACTGAAACTGCAATTCCGGTAAATACAAGCGAAACACCCGAGTGCGGAAGAAGGGTAAATCCAAGATATTTTTTAACTGTCTGAGGAGATTTTGTGATGGCCGCACCAAAATATGCGCCGAAATATTTTCCAAATCCTCTCGCCAAAATATAGACAGCCGTAAATATCCCCGCTCCCATAATCAAATGATAGTCTAGCGGTGCGCCCAAATTCAGGATAACAATAATCATGGCAATTCCTAAAACAGGATTAAATACACCCATAATCTGTTCTAGACGTTCCTCACTCACCATATTGGCAAATGTTGCTGAGAAAGCCATACCGATTAACATAAAGTTCAATACCGGTTTTGGCATCACCTGGTTGTTGAAATAAAAGCCTGCCGCTGAAGTAAACAGAATCGTAATGACAAGTAACAGCATCGTCACCGCATCACTATTTTTTCTTTTCAATATAAAACCGGATATAAATCCGCACACTGCCCCTATAATTAAAGGAAGCACAACAACCAGTGCGATCATATAAGCCGGAAGACTGCCCGCCGACAGATTCCCAGCCACAATCGCTATCGTTGTGAAAAAGACAATACAACCTACAATATCGTCCAATGCAGCCATCGGAATCAAAGTTTTTGTCACAGGACCGTCTGTTTTAAATTCACGGACAATGGACAAAGCCGGCGCCGCGCTGTCGCCAGTGCGATTCCCCCAAAAATAAAACTAAGATAAATCGGAATATCCGTAATATAAAATACAATTCCAAAAACGGCTGACACTAAAAGAAAAGTGCCTAACGACTGTGTCAATGTTGTTATGATAATCGCTTTCCCCGACTTTTTAATTTTATTCCAAACAAGTTCCGTACCAATCATAAGTCCAACCGCACATTCCAATATGTGGACTAAAATCTGATACCAGCCGGCATCTAAAATTTCCTGATTTATAACCGAAAATGCGTGTGGTCCTAACAACATTCCCGCAATCAACCAGCCCAAAATAGCGGGAAGTTTTATTTTGGATACTAACTTTCCCACCAAAAATGCCAACACAATCGTTATCAGCAATCTGACGATCAATAAAAACATATCTATTCCTCCCCTTTATCTTTAACTGCTATACCATATAGCATAATATCCAACAATTCGGATAACTTTGTTTCATGCGTTTTCACTAACGTTTCAAAATCTTTATTTTCCCCATATCTTTCCCTGAAATATCCGTTATACATCTCCTGAAAAGTCATTAAGTATTGAGTTGCCCTCTCAACGGACACTCCTTGTCTTAAATTCATTTCTCCCACTAAATCTATATATTGCCTTTTAAGATAATTATCATACTCACTTCTTATCTCTTTTAACTTTTTAATTAAATGTCCCGGCGGCAATAGAATGCTGTTAAAAAAAATGTTTTTATAATGCGGATATTCCTCAAAAAACTTCTGCCTTTCCTTCAATATCTTTTCCAAATTTTCCCGCACATTGTCAGATTCAAAAACCGTTTTCTGCATATGTGATGTCAGTTCATCGTAACACCGTTTTACACAAATCAGGTATAATTCATCTTTATTTTGGAAATTATGATAGATAAGGCCCTTTGAAATGTTATTCTCACTGCAAATCGTATTTAATGAAGCTGTTTCATAACTTTTCATTCCAAATTCAACTGTTGCAGCCTGAATAATCTTTTCACACGTACGCCTTGTTTTTTCTTCTTTCTTCATGTCCGTCCCCCTTTATGACTACATAGTCAATAATATCATAAATTTTATTTTCGGTCAATACACACAGTCAAGACCACCGGCTTAGCCGGTGGCTTGCTTTGACCCTATAAGGGTCTATTACCGGCACTGGAGTCTAAAGACTCGCCGAAATAGGTTCGCCAAGCGCAACATCATTTACCCACTAAGCCCTAAAGGGCTTATTTTATTTGTTAGGTTTTACTGGCTCACCCGTGAACGGGTCAATATACTCTTTCAATGTCATCTGATCATATTCCAAATCTTCTTGTAGCTGATTTACTATATATTCCTGTATTTTCTTTGCATTTTTCCCTACCGTATCTACATAATATCCTCGACACCAGAAATGTCTATTTCCATATTTATATTTCAAATTTGCATGTCTTTCAAATATCATGAGTGTACTTTTTCCTTTTAAGTACCCTACAAAGTACGATACACTTATGCTCGGTGGAATTTCTACTAGCATGTGTACATGATCTGGACATATTTCCGCTTCTACAATTTTTACACCTTTTCTCTTACATAACATACTCAAAATATTTGCAATGTCCTGCTTTATTTTTCCATATGCTACTTTTCTTCTATTTTTTGGTGCAAAAACAATATGATACTTACAATTCCATTTTGTATGTGATAAACTATTACTATCCATCTGGATACCTCCTTTGTTTATTAATGCGGTTGGCGAACCTTGCATTAATTATAACACTGGAGGTTTTTTACTGTAAGCTGAAGCACCTCTATCTCACCTGCATAGCAGGTGGTTTATTTGTTTTCCAAAGTTCCGTTTTTCGGATCAGCGAAAAACTCCACAATGGCAAACAGGGCTTTACCCTAACAACTAAAATGGGAGCAGACTCTTTCTGCTCCCATTCTCATTTTATTCTCGTACAAAAACTTTCTCAATTTCTGCTATATACATTGTATGGTAGTCTTTCTCAGGATAGCACTTCCGTTCGGTTTCCCTGTCCAAAAAGCATTCCGGCTTCAATGTATCCGCATATAACTTTTTACAGACAAGAACAAGCTGTGCTTCCTTAAAAGCGATTGTTCCTTCCATTTCCATCGGAGTTAAGCCGCTTTCTTTTATCTTATCTCCGTCTTTTCCCGACACTCTTCCCAAATATGTCAGCGCATTGCGATATTGTTCAGAGAAAAATGTAAGGGTAAACTTCTCATTTCCGTCCACAAATTCCTTTGTATATCTCTGTGGGCGAATATAGACTGTCGCCACATTCTTATTCCAAAGAACGCCGACGCCTCCCCAACTCGCTGTCATCGTATTGTGTTTTTGGATATCTCCTGCCGTAATCAAAGTCCACTCTTTTCCTATTTTCGTAAATGGATTTATCTGCAGTTCATTTATTGCAATCTCTACAAACGCCATACTATTCCTTCTTTTCTTTGTTAACCGTTTACAATAACTTCTTTTAATGATAAGTCTTCATTTAACAACACAACATTTCCGACTTTACCCACTTTGATTGAACCGTATTTATCGTCCAAACCTACGCTTTTTGCCGGATTAATTGTCGCTGCTGCAATTGCAGTTTCCAACGGAATATCCATTTTCTGAACTGCAACTCTCACACAGTCCATCAGATTTGTAACAGAACCTGCCAAAGCACCGTCTGACACAAGAGTGGCCACATTGCCCTCTACTTTTACCGCCTGACCGCCAAGAGTATATTCTCCATCATCAAGACCTGTTGCACGCATGCTGTCACTGATTAAAACTACTCTGTCTTTAAACATATCAAATGTTGTTCTGACAACTGACGGGTGAATATGAACTCCGTCTGTAATCAACTCTACAAAACAATGGCTGCTGTCATGTGCCGCTCCGATAACTCCCGGTGCGCGATGTGTAAATGCAGGCATTGCATTGTATAAATGTGTTGCGTGGTCTGCCCCTAAATCGTATCCCTTTTTCGCAGTATCATAATCTGCCAATGTATGCGCAAAAGAAATATGTACTTCATCTTTCAGCGCTTCAATAAAGTCCATTGCTCCCTCTGCCTCAGGCGCAATGTCTACAAGACGGTATAAACCGTTTGCCGCTTCCTGCAGTCTGCGGAACATTTCCACATCAGGTTTTACAATATGCGTCCCCGCCTGAGCGCCCTTTTTCCCCGGTGAAATAAACGGTCCTTCCATATTAATTCCCGCAAGAACAGCGCCCTCTTCATTTTTATACGCACCTGCCGTCTTAGAAATATGCATCAACTCTTCTTCAGACAAAGTCATTGTTGCAGGAACCATCGTTGTAATTCCCTGTGACGCTTCGTATTTAGCAATCTCACGGATAGCCTCCTCTGTTCCGTCACAGAAGTCATGCCCTACTGCACCGTGAAAATGTACATCAACAAGTCCCGGAATTGCGTATCCGCCCTGTCCGTCTATTACTTCGTCCTGATTTGTCGCCGTATCCTGAAAAATACCGTTCTCAATAATGATTTCTCCCGGTTCAAATTTTCCTTCTTCCGTAAATACCTGTACGTTCTTAATAATCATTGTCTTCACCTCTACTGAGCCACTTTAGAATATGCTGCCTCATCACATACAACAGTTACGTCCGGGTGCATCTGCAAAATTGATGCAGGTACTTCAGGAGTAACCGGCCCGAAAAATGCTTTCTTAACAATCTCTGCTTTATCTTCGCCGCTTACTACAACAACGATTTTCTTTGCACTCATAATTGTTCCGATTCCCATTGTATATGCCTGTCTTGGAACATCATCTGCTGATGCAAAGAAACGTTTATTTGCTTCGATTGTACTTTCCTGTAAATCTACACAGTGTGTAATTTTGTCAAACTGTGGTGCAGGCTCGTTAAATCCGATATGTCCGTTGTGTCCAAGTCCTAATAACTGTAAATCTACTCCGCCAAGAGAAGCGATTAATTCTTCATAACGTGCACATTCTTTTTCAGCATCTGGTTCCATACCGTTTGGCACGTTTGTGTTTGCCTTGTCAATGTTGATGTGGTCAAAGAAATTATCGTTCATAAAGTAGTAATAACTCTGATCGTTATCTCTTGGAAGTCCTTTATATTCGTCAAGGTTTACTGATTTCACCTGCGAAAAATCAAGATCCCCTTCTTCATATCTTTTGATTAATTCTTTATATGTACCGATTGGTGAAGAGCCTGTCGCAAGCCCGAGAACACAATTTGGTTTCATAATAACCTGTGCTCCGATAACATTTGCTGCCTTTCTGCTCATTTCGTTATAATCTTTTGCTACACAAATTTTCATGTTTATTTCTTCCTTTCTACATATGCTGATTTTTACCGTTACTGAGTATCAGATAATACTCTTTATATATTACCACGTTATATGACGATTTTGTAGACTATTTAACTATTTCATTATCTTTTTTTATTTCTGTTCTGATATACTGTGAATTTGCTAAATTTTTAATTTAGCAAGTGCGTCTGCAAATGCGGTATTGACCGGCTCTTCTTTCTGTTGTTTCAGATATCGCTGTACGTCCTTTTTGCTGACTCCGGCCCCTTCTTTTTCTCTTCTCGCTTTAAAAGCAGACATTTTTTCCTTATGCCCGCATACACATACAAACTGTTCTTCATCACCTTTTTTAATGATTTCCATTTTCTTGTGGCAATTCGGACATCTTGCATTGGAAAGTCTTGCAATTACTTCCTTGTGTCCGCACTCTCTGTCCTGACATACAAGCATTCTCGCATTTTTCCCGTTCACCGCCAGCATCGGCTTATTACATTTAGGACATTTCTTTGTCGTCACATTATCGTGTCGGAAATTCCCTTCCCCGTGTTTGATTTCCTCCACAATATCTTCCGTGTACGTTTCAATCTCCGTCATAAATGTTTCTTTCGCCAGTTCCCCTTTAGCAATGCGGGAAAGTTTCATCTCCCAGTCCGCCGTCAGTTCCGGCTTCTTTAATTCTTCAGGAACAAGCGACAATAACTGTTTCCCTTTTGACGTGAGATAAATTTCTTTTCCTTTTAACTCCATAAGGAATGTATTGAAAAGTTTATCAATAATATCAGCCCTTGTGGCTACCGTTCCAAGACCGCCGGTTTCTCCCAGCGTCTGCACTGCCTGTTTGTCTTTGGATTCCATATATTTTACCGGATTCTCCATAGCAGATAAAAGTGTTGCCTCCGTAAATCTTGCCGGCGGCTTTGTTTTTCCTTCCGAGGCGAATACTTTTTCTATCGCAAATGTACTTCCTTTTTCTATCTGCGGTAAAGACTGTTCAGACAACTCATCTTCCTGCTCTTCCTCATATTCATATACAGCCTTCCAGCCAATCTGTTGAACCGTTTTCCCTTTCGCCACAAAAGTCTCTTTCCCCACTTTCCCTTTTAATGTCGTCTGCTCATATACAAACGGGGGATAAAGAACACTCAAAAATCTTCTCACGACCAAATCATAAATTTTTCTCTCTTCATTTGTCATATGCTCCAACTGTACATACTGTTCCGTCGGAATAATGGCGTGATGATCGCTCACTTTTTTATCGTCCACAAAAGATTTATTCGTCTGAAGCGGTTTCATCAGAAGACTTCCCGCAAGTTTTTTGTACGGTCCTATGCCACAGGCACGCAGCCTGTCCTTAATCGTATCCACAATGTCCGTTCCGATATATTTCGAGTCCGTTCTCGGATACGTCAGTACTTTATGATTTTCATAAAGTCTTTGCATAATGTTTAACGTCTCTTTTGCAGAAAATCCAAATCTCTTGTTTGCATCTCTCTGCAGTTCAGTCAAATCATAAAGCCCCGGTGCAAAAGATTTTTTCGCTGATTTTTCCACCTGCTCCACCTGCAGTCCTGTATTTGCCACTCCCTTTTCCAGTTCTTCAATTCTCTCTTTGGAAAATGTGCGGTAACTTCCGGATTTCATGTCCTGCCATGTCCATTTAATCTTTCCTGCCTGAACCGTCAGCCCATAGTAAGTTTGAGGTTTAAATGTTCTGATTTCCTCTTCCCTCTTTGCAATCATGGCGAGAGTCGGCGTCTGTACACGCCCACAGGAAAGTTGTGCGTTATATTTACATGTCAATGCCCGTGTGGCATTGATTCCTACAAGCCAATCCGCTTCCGCACGGGAAACTGCCGCCATATATAAGTCATTGTACTTTCTTCCGTCCGAAAGATGGGCAAATCCGTCCTGAATGGCTTTATCCGTCACGGAAGAAATCCAAAGACGCTTAATCGGTTTATGGCAGTTCACCTTTGCAAGAATCCATCTGGCAACAAGTTCCCCTTCTCGCCCGGCATCTGTGGCAATAATAATATTGTCCACATCTTTCCTAAACAACTGCGTTTTCACCGCATTGTATTGTTTTGCAGTCTTTTTAATGACAACCAGTTCCATTTTCTTTGGCATCATCGGAAGAACGTCCATCTTCCATTCTTTAAATTTTTTGTCATATCCTTCAGGGTCTGCAAGGGTAACTAAATGTCCCAGCGCCCATGTTACAATATATTTTTCCCCTTCAATGGCACCCGAGATATTCTTTTTGCAGTGCAGCACCCTCGCAATATCTCTCGCCACCGACGGTTTTTCTGCTATAACTAATGATTTCATTTTTCTTTCCTATCCTTCAGTTTTTAATCTACTTTTTCTCTTCCGCAAGATAAGAAGCCCCCAATGCTCCGGCAAATCTTCCGAAAGCAGTCGGCGTGACTGCTGCTCCTAATTTCTTGGAGAGACGCTCCGCAAAATAAGCGCTGTGACTTAGTCCTCCTGTCAGAATGATTTTCTCAGCCAACGTCTGCCGTTGTGCCAATTGAGCCACCTTTGATACGACCGATTCAATCACACCCATGGCAATATCCTCCCTCGGCCGGCCTTCACCGATATAACTGATAACTTCTGATTCCGCAAACACCGTGCAAAGTGAACTGATCGGTATCATCTCCCCTGTTTTTGCCAGTTCAAATAACTCGTCGAGCGTGATACCTAAACGATTCGCCATAATTTCCAAAAACTTTCCTGTTCCCGCAGAACATTTATCATTCATCAGGAAATCCATAACCATACCGCCATTTACCTGAATAACCTTTGTATCCTGACCGCCCACATCAATAATTGTACAGTCGCCCTCTGCCAGTTCACGGCCACCTCTGGCGTGGCATGTGATTTCCGTCACAACTTTATCGGCAAAATCCACCGCCACCCGTCCGTAACCTGTTGCCACAACTCTCGTCTTTTCGTCCTCCACATCAATTCCTTCTTTTAACAGACGCTCCCGAATTGTCATCGTCGTTTCTTTGCTGCTCCACCCTGTAGGCAGAACAAAGTGCAACTCCTTCTCCCCACGTACAACTACTTTCGATGCAGTAGAACCTATATCTATTCCTACGTAATTCATCTTTTCGCCCCCTTAATTGTATCTGATTTCCATTAACATCAGGCCATGCGGCGGCGCTGTCACTCCCGCTGCCTTTCTGTTCTTCGCTTCCAAAATTTCTTTTACCTGCACAGGCTCATAAAACCCTCTTCCTACCCTGATAAGTGTTCCCACGATAATGCGAACCATATTATAAAGGAAGCCGTTCCCGCTAATCCGAATGGTAATCTCTTCGCCATTTTCCAAAATTTCCAATTCTTTTACCGTACGAACCGTACTTTCCACGTCCGTCTTAATGTTACAAAAACTGGCAAAATCATGCTCACCAATCAGATACGATGCTCCCTCTCGCATCTTATCCAAATCCAATTCATAGGAAACAAAATAATTCGTCAGTCGCTTTGTCGGAATGGGAATTCTCGTATTTACAATATGATATTCATACGTCTTCTCACAATCGCAATATCTTGGGTGAAAATCTAACGGTACTTCCTCAGATTTTACTACCACAATATCTTCCGGCAAAATGCGGTTTACTGCCATTGCAACCCTCTCAGGCGGAATCGTTGTCTCCGTGTCGAACACCGCCACATTCCCCATGGCATGCACGCCTGAATCCGTACGGCTCGCTCCAATCACAACAATTTTCTCTCCCGTCAATTTACTTAACGCCTTATTTACTATCTCTTCTATCGTAATCCCATTCGGCTGAATCTGCCAACCGCAATAATTCGTGCCGTCATAGGCAATTGTCAACTTCACTCTTCTCATCTTCTACCTCAATTCTTCAAAAAGGGACAGGGCATTTCTCAATTGGGGACGTAGTAAAACTCAATTTTACTACGTCCCCAATTGACTAAAATTCACTAAAATATCCACACTCGGAAGGAGATGTAGCGTCCCACCAGAACCATAACAACTATATATAGTATCGTTACCGCATAAGTAATGTAATCTCGTTTTTGATATACGAGCGGCTTCATTTTTGTTCTTCCTTCTCCGCCCTGATAGCATCTCGCTTCCATTGCCATTGCCAAGTCATTTGCCCGACGAAATGCAGATACAAACAACGGAACAAGAATCGGAATCATGTTTTTTGCTTTCTGAATGATGTTCCCGCCTTCTAAGTCCGCACCTCTTGCAATCTGCGCTTTCATGATTTTGTCTGTTTCTTCCAGTAAAATAGGAATAAACCGAAGTGCAATGGACATCATCATGGCAATTTCATGTACCGGCACTTTGATTTTGTTAAACGGTTTTAATAATTTTTCGATTCCGTCCGTCAGTTCATTTGGCGTTGTTGTCAGTGTCATCAGTGATGATCCGACAATCAGATAGATAAGACGGATTGCCATATATACCGCCGTGCGAAGTCCCTCGTCCGTAATTTTAAAAATCCAAAAGGATACAAGTACATTTCCCTGATTCGTCAAAAACAGATTAAACAAAACCGTAATCATCAGTAAAACGATAATGGGTTTCAATCCTTTTGTAATAAATTTAAACGGCACTTTTGATAATCTGATTACCGCAAATAAAAATACAGTGCAAAGAGCATATCCCAGCACACTTTTAAACAGGAAAAGTGAAATCAGGTAAAATAACGTACACATAATTTTTACTCGCGGATCAAGCCTATGCACAATGCTGTTTGCCGGATAATATTGTCCTATTGTTATATCTCTAATCATAATGCTTTCATTATCTCCTCTACCGCTTCCTCAATGGTTGTCGCCTCCGTACTTACCGCAAATCCTTTGTCTTTTAACGCATTCATCACATAAGTAACCTGAGGTGCCGACAGCCCTATCTGCTCCAGTTCTTTATAGTGGGAAAAAACTTCTTTCGGTGTTCCGTCAAACATTTTTTCACCCCTGTTCATCACGATAAGCCGTTCCACATATTTCGCAATATCTTCCATACTGTGTGATACGAGAACTACCGTCATATCTCCCTGTCGGTGTAACTCTGCGATTTGATCTAAAATCTCATCTCGTCCCTTGGGATCAAGACCGGCGGTTGGCTCGTCCAAAACGAGAACTTTCGGCTGCATCGCCAAAACTCCGGCGATTGCCACTCTTCTTTTCTGTCCTCCCGATAAATCAAACGGCGATTGTCCATAATATTTTTCCGGAAATCCTACCGCTTCCAGCGCTTCTTTCGCCCGCTTTTCACATTCTTCCTTCGGAAGCCCCTGATTTTTCGGTCCGAAACAAACATCGGTCAGTACGTCCACCTCAAACAATTGATGTTCAGGATACTGAAAAACAAGTCCGACTTCATTTCTCAGATTCCTCATGGAATATCCTTCCGCATACACATCTTCACCGTTGAAATAAAATTTTCCGTCCGTTGCTCTGATTAAACCATTCAAATGTTGAATCAGCGTCGATTTTCCCGAACCGGTATGCCCGATAATTCCCACAAACTGCCCGTGAGGGATTTCCAGTGAAACATCTTTTAACGCCTGTTTCCGATAAGCTGTCCCCTCTCCGTATATATAATTGATATGCTCTAATTTAATTGACATAATGCCTCCACCAACTCTTCTGTCTTAAGAATATCCTTCGGAAGTTTTACTCCTCTTTTTCTTAATTCATGTGCCAACATTGTTACCTGCGGAACGTCTAGTCTGTGTTTTTTCAACTCGTCCACCTGCGAAAATATTTCTCTCGGCGTCCCGTCCATGACAACACGCCCCTGTTCCATGACAAATACTCTGTCTGCTCCGATAACCTCTTCCATATAATGTGTAATCAAAATGACCGTTACCTTTTCTCTTTTGCGAAGTTCATCAACCGTACGCAAAACTTCTTTTCTTCCAATCGGATCCAGCATTGCCGTAGGTTCGTCTAACACAATACATTTCGGACACATGGCAATCACACCTGCAATGGCTACACGCTGTTTCTGTCCGCCTGACAGTTTATTCGGTGAATGGTGTCGGTATTCCGTCATACCGACTGCGTGAAGACTTTTATCCACCCTCTGCCATATTTCCTCTGTGGGAACTCCCAGATTCTCAGGCCCGAATCCCACGTCTTCCTCCACGACCGTCCCGATAATCTGGTTGTCCGGATTTTGAAAGACCATTCCTGCCGACTGACGTATCTCCCAAAGTTTATCTAAATCCTTCGTATCTTTTCCGTCAACCCACATTGTTCCTTCCGTAGATGTTAAAATAGCATTGATATGTTTCGCCAATGTAGATTTTCCCGAACCGTTATGTCCGAGAATCGCAATAAACTGCCCCTCTTCTATATTCAAGTCCACGCCGTCAATTGCACGGTGCTTTCCAATGACATTTCCTGTTTCGTCTAATTTATCATATTCAAACACAAGATGTTTTGTTTTTATCATGCTCATACGCAACCCTCTTTTCGTCTTGTCACTGTGTGTTATTGTACTTCATCTCACTTTATTTTGCAATAATCTGCTCTCTGCTTCGGCTTTCTCTATTCACAACAATAATTCCCGCACAAACACATAGCAATGCAAGTATATTCTTGATAGAAAAGATTTCTTCTCCCAAAAAGATTCCTGACAGCAGTACACCAAAAATAGGAATACTGAATCCGAAAATCGCAACTTTGCTTACCGGATTATACTTCAGCAATACCGTCCATAAACTAAATGCTATTGTAGAAAGCAATGCCATATAGAGCAGTAATAAAGTAGATTTTACCGTAAAGTTTGTAATACTTCCCCCTGCAAATATACCAATAAGAGTTAAAACCGCTCCGCCAAACAGCAATTGATACGCCGTTAATGTCATCGGCTTTTCTCTATGTGAAATCAATTTCAACGTCACCGAACTCGTTCCATATGCGATAGAGCAAAGCATCACCATTCCTTCTCCCTGCAGAGAAAATCCACTTCCCCACGCTCCCGGTGACAGATTGATGAAAATAACTCCCGCAAATCCTACAACACAGCCCAGCGCCTTTCTCCACGTCATTTTTTCTGCCGGAATAAGCATCGTTGCAACGATAATTGCAACAAATCCGTTTGACGCATTGATGACAGAGCCTTTTGCTCCCGTTGTATTTGCCATTCCTATATAAAAGAAAAGATATTGTACCGTTGTCTGAAGTAATCCCTGTGCAAATACATAAGGAATTGAAGATTTCTTCAGCGTAACAAATCGCTTTTCGTATATGCAGGCCAGCAAAAATGTTAAAACTCCCGCCAAAAAGAATCTGTATCCCGCAAATAAAATCTGACTTCCCACCGTCTTAATCTCAAATAACTCATATCCTATTTTCACTGCCGGAAACGCACTTCCCCAAAGTGCACAGCAGATAAGCGCCAAAATCGCAACGACACTTGTCTTTCTCATTGTTTTTTCCATTTTCTCACACTCCATTTTTTCATTTCTCTATTGTAACGAAGTTTCTCCCATTCGTAAAGTAAAAACCGTACGTTGACAAAATATTTCTCCCCCATTACAATAGGATATAACATTATTTTTTCAGAAGAAAGGAAGTAATCAAATGGCAAATCCAATCGTAACATTTGAAATGGAGAGCGGAGATATAATCAAAGCAGAATTATATCCTGAAATTGCTCCGAATACAGTAAATAACTTTGTATCCCTTGTAAATTCCGGATATTATGACGGATTAATTTTCCACCGTGTTATTCGTGGCTTTATGATTCAGGGCGGTTGTCCTGACGGAACAGGAATGGGTGGTCCGGGATACACAATCAAAGGAGAATTTAATCAGAACGGATTCTCAAATCATTTAAAACATGAACCGGGCGTACTTTCCATGGCTCGTGCAATGCACCCTGATTCTGCAGGTTCACAGTTCTTTATCATGCACGAAACTTCTCCTCACTTAGACGGCTCTTACGCAGCATTCGGTAAAGTGACGGAAGGAATGGATATTGTAAATAAAATTGCGGAAACAGCAACAGATTACAATGACAGACCATTGGAAACACAGAGAATGAAAACAGTAACAGTGGAAACATTCGGAGAAAATTATCCTGAACCGGACAAAATGTAATGACAGGCGGCAAATTTGCCGCCTTTTTTAGAAATTGGAGACGTTATGCTTGTTTACTTAGAAATGCTTGAAACACCGGAGGAAAAACTAAAATTTGAACAGATATATTTCCTCTACAGAGATAAAATGTACGCTGTCGCCTTTAAAATTTTACATAATGAAAATGATGCAGAGGACATTGTCCATGAATCTTTTAAGGCGATCATTGAAAATTTTGAAAAAATAAATGATATTTCCTGTCACAAAACATGGAACTACATTGTTACTATTGTAAAGAACAAATCGTTTACGCTTTATCAAAAGAAAAAACACCATGAAACTTCTGCCTACGAAGACTGGGTTGAGGTGGAAATGGATTTTACACCGGAAAAGGTAACGGAAGAACGGGAAATTGCGGAAATTCTTGTAGAATTAATTCGCAGCCTGCCTTTTCCTTATAAGGAAGTTTTATACCTACAATATTACAATGCACTTTCCGGTGAGGAAATCGCTAAATTTATCGATAAGACACCTGCCCATGTCCGCAAAATCTCCCAGCGGGCAAAGGCAATGTTAAAAGAGGAGTTATTAAAAAGAGGGATTCAAAATGAATGATAAATTATTAGAAAACGCCGTAAAAATTGCTGTTGAAAAGGATTACAAAAAAGAGGTAACCGATTTTTCAGAGAGAGATAGTCATACATTTTCCCCTGCTTTCGAGGAAAAAATGCAGCCTCTTCTACATCGGGAATCTCCTATTCGATACCGCAAACGCTTAAAATTCCGTTATCTTCTTGTGGCAATCCTCGTTCTTCTTTTCGGCGGAATGACCGTTCTCGCTAACCCTGATGTTCGGGAACGCATTGGGAAATATTTTGAACAGTTATTTGACGACCACACAGACGTATCATTTGACGCTCCTGAAAATCATAAGGAAAAAGAGTTTGTGAAAGTGAAACCGACTTATATTCCGGAAGGGTGTACGTTGGTAGACGCAGAATATGATTCCACTTTTGAAACTTATAGTCTAATATATGAAGATAAAAATGAAAGAACCTTCTATTACGAACAATCTTCTGTAAAATTTTTTGAAGATTCCTCTGTTTCGATTTCATCTGATGGAACACCCGCTAAAAAAATTGACATTAGTGGATTCCCATGTTATTTGCTATCTGATGAATATGGATTTCATACTCTCATGTATATTACTGACAATTATGTTTTCCAAGTTGGCGGTGAAAGTAGTTCTGAAGAACTTATAAAAGTTATAAAAAGTTTAAGAAAGGAGTAAATTTATGAAACTATCTCTAAAAACTTACAAACCTTTGGTACTTATTTGGGAAATCATGTGTATTCTTTCTTGGTGTAAAGCCATTTTCTTACCCGCCAAAATTGAATACAACTACAGCGGTGTATTTTTTGCACTTAATTTCATCTATTGCGTTTACAGTATTGTTTTGATTTGGCTGATGCCTAAAGATTTTACGCTTTCTTCCAAACAGAAAATTGCTGCCAGCATACTTATGCTCGGATTGTTTATCAGCATTTTTTCTAAATCTAAAAAAATTTTAAAATTTTTTGTCACATTTTCCTCCTTGGATTGTTACTAATTATATAAAACAATTTGAGGAGGATTTTTTATGAAAAAGAATACACAACTCACCATTCCTTAAGGTTTACTTAACTTTTGGAAATAACTTCCGTATCCATTGACAATACGGTGAACACCTAATACACTGAACTTACTAAAGGAGGGTTGGCTATGACAATACCAAGAAAAACTTTTAGATTTTTAAGAATAATCACAATTATAATGACGTTTATCTTTTGGGCAAATATGCTATTCGTCCCTGATAAAATTTTAGTCACATATAATACCAGCTTTTTTATATTTGACATTATATATTTCATACTGGCTTTTATTGTTTCATACTTTGAACCAAAAGATTATCATGTACCTAAAATCGAAAAATTGATTGGATTTATTATGATTATTGTAATTATGATAAAACTTTTCTTTTTTTCATAAAAAATGTCGGGAGGGGATATTTTGACGTTAAAACAAAAATCTCGACTGTGTTTTTATTTTCTTATATGCTGCCTCTCTTTCTTTTACGGTGTCCATACTGTAAAAAAACTGTTTTACCATGCCAGTGGAATTTAAAGACTTATTATTGTGGCAACTGTGGAAACAAAATTTCTTCCACATTGAATTAAAAAGTTAAAATATTTAAAGGAGGGAACATTTATGATGGATTTTTTTAATGATGTACTATTTGATTTGATTATGTTTGCAAAGTCACTTCCTGCATTTTTAATCACAATAATCGTATTATACTTTGTGATTAAATCTGCTGTTAAGAAAGGACTGCAGGAGTATCATGACTCTCTAGAAAAGAAAAACGATTAAACTATTTAAGCAAAACTTTGCAGGAGGATTTACCTATGACTCTGTCAACAAAGCAATTTAACGTTTTGAAAATCATTTGGTTTATGATGACCTTTGTCCTTGCATACATGATGTTTGCTTTACCTAAAGGAGTTAATCATAGTGCTTCGACTTCCGTATTTGATACAGCACAGTTCATCTTCACCTGTATCCTTGTCAAATTAAGACCGAAAAACTATGAATTTTCACTTGTTGAGAAAGGGATTGTTATCTTCATTATCATTACAATGATTATCTCCCTTTTCTAACTTTATTTACACGAACGAAGAAAAGGGGGGATTTTATGCTTATGTCCATTGTACTTATTTTTCTAAACTTTGCACTATTTTTTAAAAGCCTTTGGAATTGGTTCGCTCTTACGGGTATCGACTCCAATATGATTTCTTTATTTGCTTTGTTATGGTGCATTATTATCGCATTTGTTCCTGCTGCCTACTGTGCCGAGCGGGAAAAACAATATTTAGAGGCATCTGTCAACCGTAAAAAACAGATCATCATTCTCTGCATATTTGCCTTTATTGTTGCAGGACTTTATGTATAAATGAGGTGAATAAAATGACTAAGAAATTTTTTGTTTTACTTGTTTGCAGTATGGTTCTAACCGGTTGCGCATCTTCCAAACAGGAAAACACACAGAAACAGGAGTTTGTTCGTGAGGAATCTTCGCTGATAAATTCCCCTGAGATGATGAACTACAAATATCGTGTCAAACTGACCGGAAAAAGTAATAATGCAAAGCAAAAAAGTTATTATACTGTACTGACAAATGATAAATCGCTTACATTTGAAACTGTTGATCGGAAATTTTGGAGCAGTTCAATCGAAGACAAAAACGACTTTTATATTGTAGCACATGGAATAGCAGAATAGAAGGAGGGGCGAAATCCCTTCCTTTATCGTTGTATAAATACATATTTTTTCTCATTTGACATACTTTCTTCAAATTCATAGTCATTCCAGTCAAACGCTTTGATTTGTTCCGGCTCGTCAATTCTGTTTTTTGCGATAAACCGTACCATTTGCCCTCTCGCCATTTTTGCCGAAGTGGTAATTGTACGCAGTTTCCCCTTACGATATGTCAAAAATTCCACATCAATAAACTTATCATACTTAGCATATTTCCGAATCGCCTTTGCATATTCCTCCGATGCCAGGTTTAACACAATCTGATTTTCCCTATAAACTTCCTTATACAGCAAATCTCCCCAAAACTGATACAAACTCTTGTCATCTATTTTCAATTTACATTGCATTTCCAACCGATACGGTAAAATTTCATCTAACGGTCTGACTGCTCCATAGCAGGCGCTTAAAATTCGCAAGTGCGTATTGATAAACTCCATTTCCTCCACCGAAAATGTTTCCGCATCTATATTTTTAAACACAAGACCGTCATAGGTCAGAATCGCAGGTGTTCCTGCCTTATGCAAATCAAAATTTTGTATATCCATAAACGCCTGCACCGCCAGTTTTTCATTGATTTTCATTAAAGTTTCCAATTCGTAAGGCTGATATTTCTTTAACTCTTTGATGATTTCTTCTGTTTCTTCGGGAAATGCAGTTTTGCTCAGCGATAGGTCATCTCTTTTTCGTATTTTCATATTTTTTGCAGGTGAAATAATTGTCAGCATTTTTCTCCTCCTTTTCTGTGACATTATTATACTGTTTTTATCATATATTTGTCAAAAAATAAACGTTTCTTGTCCCTATTATCTAATTATGATATACTAAGAAAAACGTACTGATTACAAAGGATTACACCTGCGTAAGAAGGCATAACATTTCGATTTCAAGGGGATTTTCTACCCTTTTTTATGTGTGCCTTCCGGCACTTTTCTTTTGTAATCCCACTGTAAAAGGAGGCTTTATGAATACAAGAATTGCACTTATCGGCATTATTGTCGAGAGTAATGAGTCTGTAAGCGAACTCAATCGGCTGTTAAGTGAATACAGCCAATACATTATCGGACGTATGGGGATTCCATATCGCGAGAAAAATATTTCCATTATCAGCGTGGCTATTGACGCACCGAATGATATTATCAGTTCACTTTCAGGAAAACTAGGAATGCTTTCGGGCATCAATACAAAAACAACCTACGCAAAAACATCAGTTTAAGAGGAATTTATGAAACAACTTATTCAAAAATTAAAAGAAACACAGACGTTGACAAAAGAGGAATGGATAAGTCTTATTGACAATCGCACACCCGAACTGGCAGAATATCTTTTTTCAGAGGCACGGGAAGTACAGAAATTTTATTACGGAAATAAAGTATATATACGGGGACTGATTGAATTTACAAATTTTTGTAAAAACGACTGCTTTTACTGTGGAATCCGCAAAAGTAACGGAAATGCCTGCCGCTACCGTTTGACAAAGGAAGAGATTTTGGAATGTTGCCGGATCGGTTATCCGCTTGGATTTCGCACATTTGTCCTGCAGGGCGGCGAGGACGGTTACTTCACGGACGCAAAAATGACGGACATCATTTCGTCCATAAAAGCAGTTTATCCGGATTGTGCCATCACTCTGTCTGTCGGTGAAAAATCTTATGACAGTTACAAGGCATTTTTTGATGCAGGCGCTGACCGCTATCTTCTTCGACACGAAACATATGTGTCCGAACACTACAAAAAATTACACCCGCATACACTCAGCGCCAAAAAACGTCAGCAGTGCCTGTGGGACTTAAAAGACATTGGTTATCAGGTCGGAACCGGATTTATGGTTGGTTCGCCTTATCAGACAACCGAAAATCTTGCGGAAGATATGCTGTTTTTAAAGAAATTAAATCCGCAGATGGTGGGCATCGGACCATTTATCCCCCACCACGATACGCCGTTCAAAAGTTCTCCACAGGGAAGTCTTGAACTTACCCTGTTTATGCTGGCACTAATCCGACTTATGCTGCCTAAAGTACTTCTCCCTTCCACGACTGCGCTTGGAACAATCGCCCCCGACGGACGGGAACAGGGAATCCTTGCGGGAGCAAATGTAGTGATGCCAAATCTTTCCCCGCTAAGTGTGCGAAAAAACTATCTGCTCTACGATAACAAAATCTGTACGGACAGTGAAGCAGCCGAGGGACTTGAACAACTTACGACACAAATTCAAAAAATCGGATATGAAATCAGCGTTTCCAGAGGGGATTCGCTCAATTAACGAAAGGAGTTTACCATGTACAATATTTTATCTGAGAATCCGGAAGAATTTATTAACCACGAGGAAATTCTCGACACATTAGATTTTGCCGGGAAAAACAAACATAATGTGGAACTCATCAATCAGATTATCGAGAAAGCAAAACTTCGCAAAGGTCTTACACATCGAGAGGCGTTAGTATTGTTAGACTGCGATATTGAAGAAAAAAATCAGGAAATTTATGCTCTTGCTCAGCAGATCAAAAAGGATTTCTATGGAAACCGTATCGTTATGTTTGCCCCGCTTTACCTTTCTAACTATTGCGTAAACGGCTGTACATACTGCCCTTATCATATGAAAAATAAACATATTGCGAGAAAGAAACTGACACAGGAAGAAATCCGAAAAGAAGTGATTGCCCTTCAGGATATGGGACACAAACGCCTTGCTTTGGAGACAGGTGAAGACCCTGTGAATTCTCCGATTGAATATGTACTTGAATCCATTAAAACCATTTACGGCATAAAACATAAAAACGGTGCAATCCGCCGTGTCAATGTAAATATTGCCGCAACTACAGTGGAAAATTACCGCAAATTGAAAGAAGCCGGAATCGGCACTTACATTCTCTTTCAGGAAACGTATCATAAAGAAAGTTATTTGCAACTTCACCCGACCGGACCGAAACATGATTACGATTACCACACAACCGCTATGGACAGGGCGATGCAGGGCGGCATTGATGATGTTGGAATTGGCGTTCTCTTCGGTTTGGACAAATACCGCTATGAACTGGCAGGTCTTTTGATGCACGCGGAACATTTGGAAGCAGTTTTCGGAGTAGGTCCGCATACTATCAGTGTTCCTCGTCTCCGCCATGCAGACGATATCGACGCAGATTCTTTTGACAACGGAATTGACGATGATACTTTCGCCAAAATTGTTGCCTGTATCCGTATTGCCGTACCATATACGGGAATGATTATTTCCACAAGAGAAAGCAAGGCCTGTCGCGAGCGTGTTCTTCATTTGGGTGTATCCCAAATTAGCGGCGGTTCTAAGACAAGTGTGGGCGGCTACGCTGAACCGGAACCTGACGACAATAAATCCGAGCAGTTTGATGTCAGCGATACAAGAACATTGGACGAAGTGGTGAAATGGCTTATGGATTTGGGATATATCCCTAGTTTCTGCACTGCCTGCTACCGCGAAGGGCGAACCGGCGACAGATTTATGTCACTTTGTAAAAGCGGACAGATTCAAAACTGCTGCCAGCCAAACGCACTGATGACATTAAAAGAATATCTTATGGACTATGCTTCTGAGGCAACAAAAAAAGTAGGGGAAAATGTTATTCAGGAAGAAATCGGCAAAATTCCAAATGAAAAAGTCCGTCAGGTTGTCATTGAAAATTTAAAAGCCATTGCAAATGATAATCGAAGAGATTTCAGATTCTAGGAGGAATTATATGAGTTTAAACAGCACTCCTTCTGCAAACCGAATCCACATCGGCATTTTCGGAAGAAGAAATTGTGGAAAATCCAGTTTAATCAACGCATTAACCGGACAGGCACTCTCCATTGTGTCCGACACAAAGGGAACAACTACCGATCCTGTCTTAAAGGCAATGGAACTTCTTCCCATTGGGCCTGTCGTATTTATCGACACTGCCGGTCTTGACGATGAGGGGGAACTGGGGCAGTTACGTATTACAAAAACATATCAGATGTTGAACAAAACCGACATTGCCCTGCTCGTTATAGACAGTTCTGTCGGAATGACCGTGGAGGACGAAAACATTTTAAAAAAAATTCAGGATAAGCAGATTCCATATCTGATTATCCACAATAAATGTGATTTGCCGGAAAAATCTACACTTTCCCTCGCGGAACATACTGAACATACTATAGAAATAAGCGCAAAAACTGGTTTTCACATACGGGAATTAAAGGAGAAAATTTCCACTCTTCTTCCCAAAGACGTAAATGGAACTCCAATTGTAAGTGACTTAATCTCACCTAATGATTTTGTTGTCCTTGTTGTACCGATTGATTCCTCCGCTCCGAAAGGACGGCTTATTTTACCGCAACAACAGACCATTCGGGATATTTTGGACGCCAATGCCGTTTCCATTGTCGTCAAAGATACGGAATTAAAAGAAACTCTCGAAAATTTAGGAAAAACACCCCGACTTGTCATTACTGACAGTCAGGCATTTAAACAGGTGTCGGAAATTGTTTCGAAAAGTGTTTTACTGACTTCTTTCTCTATTTTATTCGCCAGATATAAAGGAAATTTGGACACGGTAACTCAGGGAGCATTTGCCATTGACCAACTGAAAGACGGAGATACCGTGCTGATTTCCGAGGGCTGCACCCACCACCGCCAATGCGGGGATATAGGAACGGTAAAACTGCCAAATTTATTGAAAAAATATACGCAAAAAAATTTGCACTTTGTATTCACAAGCGGGGAAGAATTTCCTTCCGATTTAACAAAATATCATCTGATTATCCACTGCGGAGGCTGTATGCTAAATGAGCGGGAAATGAAATACCGCCTTCGCTGTGCCAAAGATATGAATGTTCCAATAACCAATTATGGTATTGCCATTGCAAAAATGAACGGAATTTTAGAAAGAAGTTTAGAACCCTTTACACACAGATAGAAAAACCTTTACAATATAGGTATTATCCAAACTACACTTAAAGGAGACGAGTCTGAATAACAATGATGCCCACTGCCTGCATCACAAAAAACATCGGTACACCAATATAAAACTTTGCTTTCTTTGTCTTATGATGAAATATATACATTCCAAGAAACGCCCCTATGGAACCTCCCGCTAAAGCCACACCTAAAAGTGTCGCTTCAGGGATTCTCCATTTGTGGCGTTTCGCCTTTTGTTTATCTAACCCATATAATAAAAATGTCATTATATTTATCGCACATAAATAAATAATTATATTTGTCATTTTAATACCTCCCTAACCATGATATAATAAGAAGAATAAATTTGTAAATATATCAGGAGGAATGTTATGAATTTTCTAAGCATTTTCGATGTGATAGGTCCAAATATGATTGGTCCGTCCAGTTCACACACCGCAGGTGCAGTTGCCATTGCACTTCTTGCACGAAAGATGTTTGCTCAGCCAATCGATAAAGTCACCTTTACACTATATGGTTCTTTTGCCAAAACTTATCGCGGCCACGGAACAGATAAAGCATTATTGGGAGGCACTTTAGGCTTTTCTACAGATGACGAAAGAATTCGGGACGCTTTTACGATAGCCGACCGTGAAGGATTGGAATACCATTATATTATTGATGAAGAGACAATGACAGAACACCCAAATACTGCTGATATTGTATTGGAAAATAAAGCGGGACACATTCTTTCCATTCGCGGAGAATCTATCGGCGGAGGAAAGATGAAGATTGTCCGTATTAATAATATTGACGTAGAATTTACCGGCGAATATAGCACATTGATTGTACAACAGACTGATAAACCGGGAGTAGTTGCCCACATCACACAGTGTTTAAGTGAGGAGAACGTAAACATTGCATTTATGCGTCTGTTCAGGGAAGATAAAGGCGCTACCGCATTTACCATTGTGGAATCTGATGAGAAAATTCCGGAAGAAATTTTAGATAAAATCCGGGTAAATGAGCATGTAAAAGATTTAATGCTCATTCAGATGTAGGAGGATATGAAAATGGATTTTTTAAATGGACAAACTTTATTAAACTTATGTGAAAAAGAACAGATTTCCATCTCCTCCGCCATGAAAGAACGTGAAATCACTATGGGAACTCTTTCGTCCGCAGAGGTAGATGATAAATTGACTGAAGTGCTTACAATTATGAAAAATTCTGCCCACAAACCGATACAAAATCCGGGGAAATCTATCGGTGGTCTTATCGGTGGAGAGGCAAAACAGGTTGCAGACCACGCTAAAACAAATGCAAGCGTGTGCGGCTCCATGTTATCGAAAGCCATTTCCTACAGTATGGCTGTTTTGGAGGTCAACGCATCTATGGGGCTGATTGTCGCTGCACCGACTGCAGGCTCATCGGGTGTTGTTCCGGGAACATTACTTGCTCTTCAGGAGGAAAAGGAATTGTCAGACTCCACGCTTTATAGCGGGTTGTTAAACGCCAGTGCCATCGGATATATTTTAATGCGAAATGCTTCCGTTTCCGGTGCAGAAGCCGGCTGTCAGGCAGAAGTCGGTGCTGCCTCTGCGATGGCTGCCTCTGCGGTAGTTGAAATGATGGGAGGCACTCCCGAGATGTGCCTGACTGCTGCCGGCATTGCTCTTTCAAATCTGCTCGGGCTTGTATGTGATCCAATCGCAGGGCTTGTGGAATCTCCTTGTCAGAGCCGAAATGCAATTGGAGTTGCCAATGCAATCACTTCCGCAGAACTTGCACTCAGCGGTGTCACGCACCCTATTCCGTTTGACGAAATGGCAGAAGCCATGTTCCGCGTTGGAAAAAGTCTTCCGTTTGAACTTCGAGAAACTGCTATGGGAGGCTGTGCAGGTACACCGACAGGCTGCAGTTTGGGCTGTGGTATTTGTAAATAGTCAAATAAAAACAAGGTCTGTTTCCATTCTATCTAAACGAAACAGACCTTATTCTATGGGATATAAAATCCATAATGAACATTTCCATTATCCCATGTGCCAATCACTTCATATATATATGTCTTTTTTGCTCTTTTTATGTAGGCGGTATTTCCGTCCAGTGTTACCCTCACGCGCTGCCCGTAAGAATTTTGTTCCTTCGCTGTGTCGAGCGGCCATCTTCTCACTTTGACATGATTTGGTTCAGCAGAGAAAATCAATTTTAAGTCCGAATTTTCTCCATCGCAAATCACATCTGCCAATCCTTCTTTATCCGAAAGAGAAAGATTTTCTACTGTCTCCACCTGCTCATTTCCACTGCTGTCCTCATATTTCCACTCATAATTTCCCTCTGTTGCGGCGGTTGTCACAAGAGCATCTTTCTGCATATTTTCAATATCCAGATACGGAATATCTGCTTTTCCCGGTTTCTGTGCAAATTTGGCAACTTCCTTCTCATATTTTTTCGTATCTTCCACCGTTCCCTTTTTTACACGAACCATTTTCGTCACGCCCGGATATTGCCCCGGATATGATTCAAGCATTTTCCCGTCACCGTAACAGGCAATGATATCTCCCGCACTCAAATCTTTTTGTTTCATCTTTTTATCATTCGTATCATACAGTTTATCTTCCGGAATGATTGCATAAAACGGAGATTCCGTACTTGTGTCGAAAAAGATATAACCGTCTTCTCCAAATGGAACGTACATCGCCTCGATTGGTTTATGGTTCTCTTTTGTACTATTTTGTTTTTCTTTTTTTTCTTCCTTTTTGCACGCTGCTAAACAAACACAGAAAAGTACTAATATAAATAGTAAACTTATTCCCGCTTTCTTTCTCATACTGTAATTCCTTCCAACACTTCTCCTATTGGTTTTTGTATACACAAATCTGCCTGCTCATCTCTCGGTGTGGCGCTCTTATTAATAACAACAAGATGCTTTCCCCTGAAATAATCAATAAAACCTGCCGCCGGATAGACAACGAGGGAAGTTCCTCCGATAATCAGCATATCCGCCTGGGCAATCTCTCTCACGGACTTCTGAATAACCTCACTATCCAAACTTTCTTCATAGAGTACCACGTCCGGCTTTATTGTTCCACCACATTCACAGATAGGAATTCCTTCCGATTCCTTCACATATTTTGCACCATAAAATTTCCCGCATCTCTGACAATAATTGCGATGAATACTTCCGTGTAGTTCCAAAACATTTTTACTTCCTGCCAACTGATGTAAGCCGTCAATATTTTGCGTGATAATGGCACTTAATTTTCCCTTTTCTTCCATTTCTGCCAGTTTTAAATGCGCTTTATTCGGTTTTGCATCTAGGAACATCATTTTCTCTTTGTAAAATTCATAAAACAATTCCGGTTTCTTCTGAAAAAATGTGTGACTTACAACCTGTTCCGGAGGATAAGCATATTTTTCCTGATAAATGCCGTCACTGCTGCGAAAATCAGGAATATTACTCTCCGTAGATACTCCCGCCCCTCCGAAAAATACAATTCGATGACTGTCATCTATCATTTTTTGAAGCAGTGATAACTTTTCCATTAGAAAACCTCCTTCTTATATACTTCTCCTTCTAAGTTTTTCCACAAATATACATTGTCTTCTATTATCATATAACTATGTTCTGAATTTTCCTTCGGAATGGATATCGAACCCGGATTCAAATAAATGTATTTTCCAATCCGCTCTCCTGCCGGCACATGGAAATGTCCGTTTAACAAAATATCTCCCTCTTTTAACATAGGAAGGTTGTCTCTGTTAAACTGATGTCCGTGTGTGGCAAAAATCGTTCTATCATTCAAGGAAAGAATGGCATAATCTGCCAAAATCGGAAACTCCAGCACCATTTGGTCGACTTCCGTATCACAATTTCCTCTGACACAGAGCAGTTCCTCTTTCATGTTATTTAACATTTCAATTACCTTTTTCGGCTGATATTCTTTCGGCAAATCATTTCTGGGGCCGTGATATAAAATATCACCTAGGAGTAACAATCTGTCCGCTTTTTCCCTATGAAATGCGTCTATCATTTTCTCGCAATAATATGCTGAACCGTGTATATCTGATGCAATCATTAACTTCATTTTTCTGTCCTCTTTCTTTGTTCCAATCTCTACCTTAACTGTAACATAAATTGGCCTAAAGGCTCAAGGACTTTTAGTTTTTAGAGGAAGGAATTAATATATTTTTCCAATATAATTATATCGTACTCTTCATTATGGCAAACAACACCCGTTTCTTCAAAACCATTTTTAAGCCAAAATGCCCTGCTTTGCGGATTGCCTTTTACATATCCTAAACGCACGAATGAATATCCTGCATTTTTCATGTAAGAACAAAATTCCGCAATTATATTTGTTCCCACACCATTTCCCTGTACCGACTTCTCCAACATAAACAGCCCAACAAAAGCCGTATTTTTGTTCGGATATTCCACAATCAAATCCATGATTGCTACGAGTTTTTCCTGCTCCCAAAATCCGATATAATATTTATCCTCATATGTTTTTTTCGGTGGTAACGCCTCCATATCTTCCAAAATACTTTCTCTAGTCACAGTTGGCGGGCAATATTGATAGTACAGCGGATTCCCCAGTTCTAATTCATATATCGCATCAATATCTCTTTCCGTTAATTCTTTCACTGTATATTTTGATGAAATCTGATTGATTTGTAAACTCATTTATTCCTCCTCTTTCTTTTCCACTTTACTTTTCGCTTTTACAAAAAAAGCAATACTTAAAACAAATGGAATAACAGTCACTAAATGTAGCAAAACAGGATTTATGATAATCCAATATTTCAAATACGATATAAATGCTCTATCTCCCAACCAATTCATATCAAAATAAAGTACATTTATAATTAAAAATAATAGTCCTGTAAAAAGACTTATTAAACACCAGCGAAATTTTTTTCTTCTTTCTTCCAGCAACCTGCTATTTTTTATTATTGTATCTTTAACATCAATACTCTCCTTCAATAACTCATCTGTAGAAACCTGATACAATTTGCTTAACAAAACTAAATTATCAAGGTCTGGTGCTCCTTTGCCGGTTTCCCTTAGTTAAAAATATTGCTCTTGTTGATTACTCAACTTTTCCGATAAATCGGTAATATATCTCAATTTCCTGTATTCTTTCGTTATCCTCATTCGTTGTTGCTTCATGTATGAGGATTTTTTCTATCATTGCATTTAATAACGGTGCTGTCAGTTCTTTTGGTACGGAATATTCCTTGATTAACTCAATCCACTTTTCAGCACCTATCATATCCTGTTCCATTTTACTTAGTTCTTCTCTTAGGCTTGTTATCTGCTGTTCCAGTTCTATCTGTTCTTTTTGGTACTTGCTGGACAACATCACAAAATTTCGCTCTGTTATCTTCTCACAGGCTCTATCTTCATACATTTTCGCAAATAAACGGTCAATCTCATTTTGTCTGTTCTCGGCTTTCTTCAATGTACTTGCCTTTTTCTTCTTTTCCCGTATTCGCTCTGCATTGCCGACTTTCTGTATCTTGTTCAATACCTTTTCTTCGTCCTGCTGTACTGCCTTAGCCCAATATTGCAACCGTTCCAATACGGCTTGATACAGCACATCATAACGAATGTAGTGCATAGAACAATTACCTTTGCCAAACTGTCCGTAGTAACTGCAAGCATAATAACTGTATGGCGTTTTATTTGCCTTATTCGTTCCAAATCTCATAGACCAGCCACAATCCGCACACTTGACAAGCCCTGCAAATATCGGCGTTGCCTTTTCCTTTGTCTGTCTGCGTCTTGATTTTATCTGCTCCTGCACACGATAGAACACTTCCTTGTCAATAATCGGCTCATGCGTGTTTTCTACTCGAAACCATTCACTTTCGGGTTTACGCACTTTCTTTTTACTCTTGAACGATACCGTAGACTGCATATTGTGGACACTGTTTCCGATATAGACTTCACTTTTCAATATCGCCTTGACATGAGCAACCGTCCACTCATAACGTTTACTTTCGGGTTTTCCCTCAAAGATATGTGCAAAAGTACCGTATCTTGTAAAATTCAGCCATGACGCTGTCGGAACTTTTTCTGCTCTTAACTGCTTTGTGATTTTTGCACTTCCATAACCTTGATAGGCTAGAGAAAAGATTTTTTCAATAATCCATTTTGTTTCATCATCAATCAACAGTTTTCCTTTGATGTCAGGGTGTTTCTTATATCCTAACGGAGCATAAGCACCGTAATGAGCCCCCTCTGCAAATTTGGTCTTAAATGCTGATTTGACTTTACGGCTTGTATCTCTTGCCACCCATTCATTGATAATGTTCTTAAATGGTGCAATCTCACTTTCGCCTTTTTCGCTGTCTACACCGTCATCAATCGCTATGTAACGGACATTATGACTGGGAAAATACAATTCGGTATATTGTCCTGTCATAATATAATTTCTGCCAAGTCGGGAAAGGTCTTTCGTCACAACACAGTTGATTTTTCCTGCCTCTATATCCTCAATCATTCTTTGAAAACTCGGTCTGTCAAAATTTGTTCCCGACCAGCCGTCATCAATATATTCATCAATGACATTCAAATGATGTTCTTTTGCATATAGACGCAACATACTTCTTTGTGTAGTAATGCTGGAACTTTCGCCCTGTAATTCATCATCTCGGCTTAACCTAAGATAAAGTGCAGTATTGTAAATCTGTTGTTTCATTGTCAGTTATCCTCCTTTATAACTAACCCGTGTTTACAATACCTGCTTGCAAGTAAAGTATAACATGGGTACTTTTTGTCATTCAATCTATTTCTTACAACTGCACCGATTTTATGCGATTGTCTGCTTTGCTTTTTCCAGCATGACATCAGTTAGAAGTTCTTCCATTGTCTTTCCCTTTTCGGAAAAATGTTCTTTTACTACAATCTTTGTCTTTCCTCTGTTGCCAATGCCACACTTGCCATTTTTCTTTTGAATTGTTTTTACAGCATTATCAATAACACATACCCCCTTTCTGTAAAATCTTTCTAAGCAATTCAACGGCTTTTGTCATAGCCCACAGGAGTTCCACCTCTGCATAGTTCTTATGTAGCCGTACCCATTGCGTGCGACGCTCTAAACGCTCAAACTGTGGCTGTACGGGAGTATCATTATCTGACAGCACAGGTCATGGCGATAAAAGAGGACAAGTCTTTTACAAGAACACAGATAGGTTGTCGCTCGCTTTTGCAGGGGAAAGGTCATGGCGTATCTGTTTCAACGGCTCGCTGTCTGTCAAACGTATTGAATTGCTTTATTCAGTTGTCAAAGAACGATTGAAAGAAGAAAATCATCTTTCCTATATACCGCGCCGGAAAAGAGGGAAAATGTAACCAAAATTAAAAACTTTTTCTTTTCATACCCTAACTACCTATGCAATACCGTTACTGCCAACAATGGAATGAAATATTTTCTTCACTCCATATCAGGACAGAAAAGCGTTATTTGTATCACATTTCTTAAACTTTTTTCTTTCTACGCCATATAGGGAACGGAAACCTTAAATTGTTAAGTTGGGAATAAAATAATTTTCCCTTTTCACACCAAAACTCAACGGCTAATACCTGTTTGAATACAAAATCAAGAAATAACATATAATTTCTTCTTTCTTGCACCAACACTCGACACGAACAAAGTATTTGAATACAAATGGACGATAGTTTTTCCTCTTTTCATAGAACACTGTCCGCTTAATGTGATTTTCCGACATTTTTTTTCAAAATTTTTTTCTTCTTTTCGCATAACACTGTCCAGTAATAGCGAATTTGTGGTGTGATTTTGAAAACTTTTTCTACTTTCACACCATATAGGGAATGAAAACCTCGATTTAATGACCTGTTTTCAAAAAAGTTTAGATTTCCTTTCCTCGCACCATATAAGGAACAGAAGTCTTATTTTGTTGCAGGTTTTTCAAAATAATTTCAATTTCTTTTTAATCTTCGTATCTGTACATCAAGTAAAGAATTTATGACCCCACTTTGTTACGAAGCATTTTATTTGATACCGTAATTTGCAGAATCCGGAAAATTAAAATATCCCATTTTTAGCCTTGTTATAACGGTAATAATTTTTTCTATTACTGTTATAACAAGGATTCCAGGGGTTCGGGGATGGAAGATCCCCGCATTATTTCTCCACAATTTAATTCTCCGAAAATGCCATATTATAATGTGCTGGTCAACACCCACTTCAAAAATAGTTAGATTTCCTGTTCTCGCACCATATCTGTACGCAAGTAGCTATTTTGTTGCAGATATTTTGAAGAAATTAAAAAATACCGTCATTCTCTTGCGGAACAGCGGTATCTATTCGTTCTTCTATGGTCGATTTTTCTAATTGTAATAAGTGTTTATGCTTATCTTTGAGTTCTGCCTGCTCAATCATATCTTTCAGTATCGTTGTATGATTTTCTCTGTCTAATGCCTGTACCATTTTTATGGTTGGTGCAACCTGTCTTTGTAACCAATGCAACGCTTTTTGTAAAGTGTAAGGCTCTGGCTTTGTAGTTAATCGTAGCGGTTCTCTATTTTCCCCTACAAACCACGCCCAATCATCATTTGTTTTCCATTGACTTTTTGGCTTGTGTCCTCTCTGTCAACAAAGCGGACATAATGATTGATGATAGAAAAAGCGGTGCGTTCAGCGTCCCGATAGGTCAATAAATCTACAACCGCATAATAGGCTCGTTCATTTTTCATGCGTATTTCAAAGCGGTTCTTAATCTCTGTATCTTCAACTTCTATGCCATTCTTGACATACTGCTCATAATTCTTCTGATATGCACACATATATAATTCACTACTGGTTGAACCGAGATATAAGGTTTCTCCTGTATTCTTTGGCAAATCGCTACCACATTTTTCCGTACCGCTGTAATCTTTCTGCATACGAAAGTAGGAGATACATTCGCCAGCCTTGTATTTTTCTTTTAATTTTGGAATATCTAATATTCCTGCTTTATCATTGATTGCCAAGTCAAGACGTTTCATCCTACCACCTGCCGTTAAACAATCAAGCATAAAGTCGTACCATGAGCGTTCCTGTGCCAATAGATAACTTTCCATTTGACGACAGCCTCTGCCTTTCAGTTCCAATAAAACACCTAAATGCTCTTGCATGGAACACATGATATTGATGTCGCCTAAAACATATTTGCTTTCATATCCGTATTTTCCAAAATCTTCATAAAGCATATAATCGGCTTTCAGTTGTAATACTTCACGAATAATCTTTAATGCGTTCGTAGTAGGAAAGCGGACACGGAAGTAATCAATCAACAGAAATAGTGGTTCTTGCGGATTGAAACGCTCAATCTGTTTTTCTATGACTTCTTTTAATTCATCATTCAATGGCTGTTTTCCTTTTTCAATGCGGTTGTAATATTCACGACTGATACCACAGGCAACAGCAAGTCTTGTTTGCGTTACTCCGTATTCCTCACGCTTTTGTCTTAATTTTTCAATAAATTTTTTATCATTCATTTTTAAATTCCTCCAATCAAAAAAGGCAACTACCATTTACTGATAATTGCCTGTCATTAAAAATCTGTATAGAAAAAGCAGTCAATCCTAAGACCAACTGCTCTGATTGCTATGAAGTGCTTGTATTTTCTTTACCACTTCTTGCCTATAATTTTCAATATCCAAAAGTCTTTTTTTACCCGCTGTTAAATACATAATCGGTAAATCAATTTTTTCAAAATCATTCAACAGTAATAACGGTTCTTCAAAAATGCAAAACGGTTGTCCTATTTGATAACCAGTGCTTTCTTGATAAATTCTAAAATCCTCAAATAAAAATTCATTTTGAGGAAGTGTAATATTTTTAACTTCTTCTTTATACAAGTATCTTGCAAAGTTATACAATCCAAATGCAAAAAAGGAAATTTTTCTTGTAAATGGATTTTCTCCATAATCTTTTGATTTTCTATGTGCTTTACAAAGATTAGCTAATTCCAATGAGAATTTTTCCCAATTTCTTTCTATTAGTGCAAGGAAACCGTTTATCACTGCTTTTTCTTCTGCTGTATGTTTATTTTGAAGAAATTCTTTACTTTCATCAATCACATATTGTTTCCACGTAGGTTCTTGATAATACAGATACATCACTAAATTTGTGATACTGCATGCAGACTTTAACCCATTCTTACTAAGTCCGTTTTCTTTTGGAAATATTTTTTCAATGTCACGAAAGCGGTTTGCACAGAATATATGTGGTAAAATATTCCAAGTGTGAATGGAATGATCGCAACCGCTGTTTGTTATTGTGAGTTGTCCCCATGTTACTGCCGAATTGAACGCATTATTTAAGTAGCTCATATCCTTTTCTTGTAATGCTAAGTAACTTCCTAAATAAACAATCTTTTTTCCGAAATTTTCATGCAATAATTTCAGCCATATAATAATCTGTTCTTCTGGCTTTTTACTTTGACAGTATTTCGTATACTTCTTTAATCGCTCATCAATATATGCGTTCATGTTGGCATATCCAAACATTTTATCCACATTTTGTAAATATAGTTTGATAAGTTCCTTTTTTTCCATAGAGTACCTCGTTTCACTTATAAAATTTTGCTGTTTACTACATAAATGCTTTCAGTCCCATTAAGAAAAGTACAATAGCAACTACTGGAACAGGTATCGTACAGATAAGAAATAAATTTAATTTTTTCTTAGCTTCATCGGTATTTTCTTGATTTTTTGCAAAACAACAAATGGAAAAGAAAGAAAAATAAGACCACCTATTAAAATCATTGCAATATTCATTTGAGTAATCCTCCTAAATAAATTTATATATATTTTCCATATGAAATAAGCACTTTTTATATCACACCTCATAAAATGCAGCTTTACCTTGTAAATACAGCGTTTTCCGCTTGTTAGTGTATATGGTCTCTTGTTTTTTGTGCCCCCCTTGTTAGATAACGGGGGCTTTTATACAGGCTCGCAAGCTCGCCTGCTGACAAATCGTTTCACGCCCTTGACAGCAAAGCTGTCATGGCTCTATGGCTAAAGCCAGCCACCGTGCATGAAACGATTGTCAATAATTTAATTCGTTTTATCTTCCTGTGGATAAATAATAGGTTTGTTTTCTTTTTCCATTCTTTCAATGAAATTTTGACTTGCCGGACACATCGTATCTACAAAAAAAGCTTTCCTTTTTCTACTATCCACATAAACTTTCAACCCACCTCGTCCAGCTTTGGCATATTGAATTGAAGAAAATTTCCAATGTCGTCTATATATAAATCCTTTGATAATTGTTATATCATCATTTTCTACAATTACGTCCCAAACATATTTTATAGGTGCTATCATTAGTAACGCAGACGGTACAATCAAACCTATCGTAAGAATTAGCATCACCAATAAAGGAATGGAACGATTTTCATGTTTTGCGAAAAGAAAAATTCCTATCCCAA
Organism: Lachnospiraceae bacterium; assembly: GCA_902381685.1. Taxonomy (GTDB): domain Bacteria; phylum Bacillota; class Clostridia; order Lachnospirales; family Lachnospiraceae; genus Faecalimonas. Next base: position 1,838,082 of record LR698958.1, read on the forward strand.
AAGCCATTCCAATAGTTCCTAGAAAAGCGAAATCTATCGGAGCACGTACAGTAAAATGAGTCAATGATGATATACTCTTTTTCGTTGCTCGTGCCGTTAATAAATCTAAAATCCCACACACAACAGTTCCTACAATCAAAAGTTTTAAAAAATCCATAATAGTCATCACCCCTATGTACAAATTATTTTATAATATTATAGCATTTGCAATATAGAATGTCAGTTTTTTTCTACTATCTGTCAGAATATTTTTTATCCCCTACCTTGTCAAGAGTGTAAACATTACTACGTAACAAGCTCTTGACAATTCATGTTCTAAAAAATGATTGATAGTCAAGCAGAAAAAGAATAATTATGCTGTATCACATTAGCAAAAAAAGACATCACATATCCTGTATGAAATGCCATTTTTGCTTTTCTTTATGTTATTTTATTTGTCGTATCAAGGTTCTTTCAATCGTAGTAAATTAGTGGTAAAATTCTTTTGTATTTTCATTCATATTACTTAAAATCCCTGTGTTTATGCGGATAATTAAATTTTTATTCTTTTTTATTAGAAACATTTCATTACTTTACAACATGTGCATTTATACATTTTTTTTGAAGCATTTTTAACATTTCTTCGGAATAGCGAACTGAAAACAAAGCCTTCTTGTCAGAAGATACGACATTGATATAATTCCCCCATTTTTTATGATACCATTTTGGCGATACCATACGTGGAGAAATATAGGGGTCAACACTTCCTATTACAAGATATTTTGCTTCTTTGTAAAAGATTTTTTCTATATGTGAGTAGCCTTTACAGTTGCCACGACGCAGTACAAAAGTATCTTCAAATATTACCCAATAGGATTTTTCTCCTGTATGTGTCAAAAAAGGTATGCCGAGAAATATAAATATCCAACAAGCACCAAGCAGTATTCCTGCTGATAATTTATTATCTGTACTCCATATACAGACAATGAACATACCCCCAAAAAGTAATGCGATAATACAATAAACAATTACAAACACTTTTTCTGCAAGTAGCTCGTTTTCCCAAAATTCTCTTACAGATTGCTTTTTCCAAAATAAATAATGTTTCATATTTACTCCATTTCAGTTTTTTTATAATTATATCATTCAAAAAACGACCTGTCATTACTTTTAGACTATCAAGTAAAATTTATAATACATAGGAAAAACACTATATTTCAAGTACTGTTCTCTTATATTCAGTAATTTTTTGCAAGCAGGTAAACACAGATTATTTCTTAATATCCTTTTGTTTGGGAAACTCCGGTTTCCCATCTCGAAATAGACTGTCATGTGATATTTAATTTTTCCGCCACATCTCCCTGAGATAATCCCAGCCTCTCTCTATTTTCCTTTAATCGTTCTGCAAGTCCCATATACTTTCCTCCTTTGTCTGTTTATGCCATGATTATAAGGTAACACACCTGTTACATCAATGCTCAATCATGTTACAAATACGCAACGATTCGTTGCATTTCTCTCGTTTTGTTATATAATAAAGACAATTCCAAAAGAAAAGAGGTTCATATGCAAATCATACTTCGCGATTATCATATAACAGACAAAAAATATTTAGCATTATTATTTTACCAAATACAACAAGAAGAATTTCCATGGATTGACAAAAACACGCTATTTCTAACTGATTTTGAACGTTCTACTGAGGGTGAACGTATTTTTGTCGCTGAAGTCAATGGAAAAATTGCAGGTTTCATATCCGTATGGACGCCCGATAAATTTATCCACAATTTGTTTGTTGTAAAAAATTTTCGCCACCTTCATATTGGTCAGGCACTGATAGAAAAAGTTCTTCTCACTTTCGGAAAACCTCTTACACTGAAATGTATCGCTCAAAATAAAACCGCACTACAGTTTTATCTTTCTCACGGCTGGATAATACAGGAAGACGGTATTTGCGATGAAGGCACTTATTATCTGATGATATTAGAATAATTTAGCGCTTCCATGCCATTTCGTATTCTTTCTCCCCCGTATTTTCATCTATATTTTCACTCGTTATCTGAAAGCCTTCTCTTTCATAAAATTGTATTGCCCGTACATTTTTCTGATACACACTTAACTTTAAAAATGTTTTTCTTTCCTTCACGAAATCCAGTAACTGTCTGCCGATTCCGCATGACTGTACCTTATCACAAACAAAAATCCCTTCTATGTAGTTGTCGTCTAAGCCTATAAACCCCTCTATCTTTTTTGATGTTTCCCCTTCGTAAACATAAATTTCTGCCTGTAAAAACATTTCTTTCACAAGAGTAAAGTTACTTTCCCAGTACTTTGCCGGAACAAAATTGTGCGCTTTTATATTGGTATCCAGCCAGATTTCTGCCACACTGTCTACATCTGTTTTTTCTAAATTTCTAATCATACTACATTTCCGCTTTCTTTTTTCGCTTTCTTATCCATACTCCCAAATATCCCAACAAAACAATTATTGAACAAATACTTGTTATTCCGTATATCCTTCTCTGTTTTGCAACATAACTTTTGGCTGTCTGCTCCGGTTCTATGGTAATATATTTCCCTTCTTTTTTAATGGACAGTACCCGCCGTTTCACTTCTCTGCCCTCAGATATTTTCTTTTGCCCAACTCCTCTTGAAGATACTTCTTCTTTCCATTTGTATCCCGTTCCACCGGTTTCCCTGTAATAGAGATAATACACCGTTTTTGTCGGGTGAAGACGTCCCTGACGTCCACCGGCAGTGTTTTTCACCTGAGTTGGCAATACCCTGTATGGTGAAAAAGTATATACACCCTTATCCTCATATTCTGTAGCCGGACGTATCGCAAAAAATCTTTGCGCTCCTATGTATAGACACGCCATTGCCAATATCAATATAGCTGCACTAATAGTTGTTAAAACTCTTTTTCCTTTTTTCATTTCTATTTCTTAAAATACTCCTTTGCCAAAATACCATAAGTAACCATATCTACAATTCCCCGATTATTTCTATCAGCCTCCCGAAGAGTTCCCTCATAAATCATTCCACATTTACTCATCACTTTTCCTGAACCGACATTCTCTTGGTCATGGTACGACTGAATCCTATTTACTTTTACTTCCTCAAATAGAAACGTAATTACTTTTTTAAATGTCTCCGTCACAATACCCTGATTCCACCATTTACTTCCTATGCAATATCCTATCTCAACCATATCTATCGATTCATTACTTCTCACGACACTGATTGTTCCAATCGCCTCTCCTATTTCCTTTAATTCAATTGCCCACTGATAAAAAGATGGGTTTTTATATTCTTCTATCCAACTTTTAAGCACCTGCTTTGTCACTCCAATATTCTCATGCGTAGACCATGTTAAATATTTTGTTGTCTTATCATCACTCGTCCAGTTGCGATAAGAACTCTCTATATCGCTTTCAGCAAACTTTCTTAAAATCAATCTTTCTGTTTCCAGTCTTCCCGTTCCTTTATGCTCCATAGTTTTTCAATCCTTTCGGTTTATTCATGTAATTCCAACGGAAGTCCATCAGGGTCAAAGAAAAATGTCATTTTCTTTCCCGTAAACTCATCCATTCTTATCGGTTCTGTTTCCACTCCCAAATTCTTCAACTCCTGCGCCGCTTCCTCTACAGAGTCCACTTTAAATGCTAAGTGCCGTAAACCGTATGCCTCCGGATAACTGACTCTTTTCGGACGTCCCTTTATAATAAATAATTCCAGTTCTATATTTCCACGTCGAACATCTATTTTATAATCTTCTCTTTCTTCCCGATAATTTTCTGCAATAACTTCAAATCCTAAAATCTCAACATAAAAATGTTTTGTTTTTTCATAATCACTTCCGATAATCGCAATGTGATGTATTTCATCTAATTTCATATATACCTCCCTATCCATTTTATAAATATGGCAATATTATACCTTTTTCATTTTCTATAAACAATACCTATTTTATATGGCTATCCGCTAAAGCTTCTGCTATAATCAACCTATAGAACTCCTCTGTAAACGGAGGCGATCAAATGAAAAAACAGTTACGTTATTTTCATCTGTGATTTTGATCCCTTTGGAGAGAAAAAATGATGCAGAAGTACCAGAAGAACTTGTATGTTTTCTTAAATTTGTGAAAGCAGATATAAAGGAAAGGCAAAAGGACTTTCACAATGAATATGTAAGAAAATTACAGGAATTTATAAAGCATATTAAAAAGAACAGGGAAATGGAGGAAAAATATATGCTTTTTGAAGAATTGCTGAAAGAAGAGCGGGAAACCGGACGCAAAGAGGGACTCCAAGAAGGTGAAAGTATCGGAATGATAAACTCTTTAACCATGCTTTTAAAAAATTTCGGAGAGGTACCGGAAAGTCTTCAAAAAAGAATTTCCGAAGAGAAAAATCTTGAAACTCTAAATCTTTGGTTTCAACTGGCAATCCAAGCAGACTCTTTAGAAGAATTTATCTCTAAAATGTAAACCTTCTATATTTCACATCAACTCTATTCACCGCAAATCTGACTAAACGGATTTGCGGTCACAAGTAACCAAATCACTGCCAACTCAGGCAACAATTCAAAGAAAAAACAGAGGAATTCTATCAAATGGAAAAGGGGCTTATCGGAATGAAATTAATGATAATTTCTAAAAAATTCCGAAAGCCCCTCTAATGTTTTCAGTAACACGGGAATCTCTTCCTCATTCAATTTTTTGATAACCGCCTCCGTCATCTGATGATGAAACTGAGCGTGATGTTCATATGCTTTTTTCCCTTTTTCCGTTAATTTAATATAAACAACACGCCTGTCCTCCTCACTTCTCTCCCGGACGGCATATTTTTTATTTACAAGACTGTTCATTGAAGTAGTCAGCGTCCCAGCTGTTACATTCATCTTTTTCGCAATCGCAGACATTGGACTTCCCTCTCCAAGGCCGATTACTTCAATGATGTGCATATCATTGTTTGTAATATCTTTAAATTCTTCCGTAATGATTGCCTTCTCTTCCAGTTCCCAGATTTCATTAAACAAATGCACTAAAATATCATTAATGGTTTCATATGTATTCATTTGCTTCCTCCTTCACCAGAATGATACTATGTACATTATACACATTCTTCCGCTAAAAGAAAAGAATCAATTACCTCTTTCACCGTTTCTATTTTTGCAGCACGATATACCTCAGCGCCACAAAAAACAAGACCATTTTCCACATTTCCTTTCACTGCCTCAATCAATTTATCCGTAATGCAGTATGGAATCGTTTTGGGATTGCACCCCTTAACGCACTGATGACACGGTGTATGTGGAATCTGTTCTCCATTTTCCACTCTCCTTATCAGTGTGTTATAAATCGCTCTTGCGGGCATACCTACAGGACTTTTCACGATGCAGATGTCTTCCTGTCCGGCTTTCAAATATGCTTCCTTATAACGAATATCCGCATCGCATTCCTCTGTAGTGACAAATCGACTTCCAACCTGAATGCCGTCCGCTCCCAATTCTTTTGCCCTCTTTAAGTCTTTTGCCGAATACATTCCTCCTGCAAGTATAATCGGAATCTTCCTTTCGTATTTCTCCTCATAAAACCGCACAATGCCAATAATTTTTCCAATTTCCGTTTCATAAGAAATGTCGTCCCATTTTCCCAGTTCGTCCAAATGGAATCCTAAATGTCCCCCTGCTTTCCAGCCTTCTATCACAATCATATCCGCGGTGACACCATACTTTTTGTCCCAATATTTCAAAATAACATGAGCAGATTTTTCTGTTGATACAATAGGAGCAATATTTGTCTTCGTTCCTTTTGCGTATAAGGGAAGGTCTGTCGGTAATCCCGCACCTGAGACAATCAAATCTGCCTCCAGCCTTACCGCCTCCCTGACATATTCCTCGTAATGTCTTGCTGCCACCATAATATTAAATCCGATAATACCGTTTGGCGCAAGATTTCTTGCAGATTTTAGTTCTTTCCCCATAGCATGCAAGTTTGCCTGCAAAGGGTTTCTGTCAAAGTTTTTCTCCCGAAACCCTATCTGCGCAGTGGAAATAAGTCCCACCCCGCCTTCCTTTGCAATTGTTCCTGCAAGACGATGCAGACTTATTCCTACTCCCATTCCTCCCTGCACAATAGGAATATATGCCTTTTTTTCTCCAACCGCAAAAGATACTTCTTCTCTTTTCATGATTGCTCCTCTCTACATCTTTCGGAAACGCTGATAACGTTCTTCTGCAATATCATTCCCCGCTTTGTCTTTATATTTCCACAGAAAACAAGAGATTTTTGCTGCTAAATTGTCACAGACGGAAGACAAAGTTTCCACCGTAAAATGTTTAGGCTCTTCAATCACCTTTTCCACAATGTTCGCCTCTTTCAATTCTCTTGCAGTCAATTTCATCACTTCCGCTGCCTCTTTTGCTCTTTTACTGTCCTTCCACAGAATTGAGGCAAATCCTTCAGGAGAGAGAATGGAATAAACAGCATTTTCCAATATCCATACCTCATTTGCAACAGCCATAGCCAAAGCGCCTCCACTGCCTCCTTCTCCTATAATAATGGAAAGTACCGGAACTTTTAGCGCCGACATTTCATAAATATTTTTGGCGATTGCCTCGCCCTGTCCCCTCTCTTCCGCTCCGATTCCACAAAAAGCCCCCGGTGTATCCACAAAGCAGATTACCGGCCGGTTAAATTTTTCTGCCTGTTTCATTAAACGCAGCGCCTTTCTATATCCTTCCGGGGAAGGCATTCCGAAATTTCTCTCCAGATTTTCCTTCGTTGTTCTTCCCTTTTCCTGCGCGATAACCGTCACGGGAATCCCATGAAACTTGGCAATTCCACCCACAATGGCTTTATCGTCCTGAAAATATCTGTCTCCATGCAATTCTATAAAATCCGCAAAAAGCCTGCTGATATAATCTGAGCCGACCGGACGGTCTTTCATGCGGGATTTTGTTACACAATCCCAAGCTGTTCCTACCGCTTTTTTCTCTGTTTCTTCCGCATATATATCATTTGATTTTTCACAGATTTTCTTCTGCTCATGTAAATCAATTAGTTGAAACAGAACTTTTTTCAAGTTTTCTCTCTCTACAATCGCGTCTATAAAACCATGTTCCAGTAAAAACTCTGACCGCTGAAAGCCTTTTGGCAGTTTCTGACCGATTGTCTGCTCAATCACTCTCGGTCCCGCAAAACCGATTAAAGCGTTCGGCTCTGCCAGAATCACATCACCCAGCATGGCAAAACTTGCAGTAACTCCTCCTGTTGTCGGGTTAGTTAAAACAGAAATATAAAATCCGCCCGCTTCACTATGCTTTTTCAAGGCTGCCGCTGTTTTTGCCATCTGCATAAGGGAAGTAATCCCTTCCTGCATTCTCGCCCCGCCTGAGCAGGCAAACATAATGATTGGGAGTTTTTCCTTTGTGGCACGCTCGACCATGCGGGTAATCTTTTCTCCCACAACTTCTCCCATGCTCGCCATAATGAAACGGCTGTCACATATGCCGAGCGCCACGGTTTTTCCGCCGATTTCCGCTTTTCCGGTAATGACCGCCTCCTCTAACCCCGTCTTTTCCTGCGTCAGACGGATTTTTTCCTCATATCCTTTATATTGCAACGGATTTCTTGTACATAATCCTCTGTCCCACTCCTCAAAACTGCCCTCATCTGCGACCATTTCCAGCCGATGTTTTGCATGAACACGAAAATAATTATGACACTTTGGACAAATATAATATCCATTTTTTACATCTTCCGTAAAAATGGCAGACTTACAGGCATTACATTTCTTTAAAATACCTTCAGGCACTTCAGGAGTCTGTTCTTTTTTTACATCTCCTTTGAGGGAAATGTAGTTTGTCTTCTTAAACATTTGTTTTAAATTCATTTTGCTCACATCTTTTCTATAATGTCGTACTGATAATCTATATTTGTGCCGATTCCTTCTATGATCACTTCTCCCAGCGCGCTGCGCATTTTTGCAATGGCATCTTCTCTCGTCTTGCCGTGTACGATGAGTTTTGCCAACATGGAATCATAGTATGGCGGCACAGTATAGCCGTGATAAACCGCAGTGTCAATCCGCACACCCTCTCCTCCCGGAAAATGTACGTCTGTAATTTTCCCTGAAGACTTCGCATTGATTCTGCACTCAATGGCATGGCCGTTTATCTGAATGTCACTCTGGTCATAGGGAAGAGGCAATCCCGAAGCGATTCTTATCTGCTCCTTAATCAAATCCAAGCCCGTCACCCACTCTGTCACCGGGTGTTCCACCTGTATTCTCGTATTCATCTCCATAAAGTAAAACTGATTGTTGTTCTCCAAAAGAAACTCGATTGTTCCCACATTCTCATACTGTACTGCCTTTGCAGCCTTCACTGCTACCTCACCCATTTTTCTGCGAAGTTCCTCCGAGAGTATCGTACACGGAGATTCTTCAATTAATTTTTGATGATTTTCCTGAATGGAACAGTCCCTCTCTCCAAGATGAACTACATTCCCATATTTGTCAGCCAATATTTGAAATTCGACATGCCTTGGGTTTTCCACAAAATGTTCGATATACATCGAATTATCCCCAAAAGACGCTTTGGCTTCCTCCTGTGCCATTTGAAAACTTTTGGAAAATTCCTCTTCCGTGTATGCCACACGCATTCCTTTTCCGCCTCCGCCAAGCACTGCCTTTATTATTACGGGATAACCTACTTTAACTGCAACTTCTTTCCCTCTTTCCATATCCAAAATGATTTCGCTGCTGCCGGGAATAACCGGTATACCCGCCTCAATCATCGTATTTCTCGCCTGAGATTTATTTCCCATTTTCCGAATGACTTCTGACTTCGGTCCGATAAATATAATGTGACACTTCTCACACAGTTCGGCAAATTTACTGTTCTCCGACAAAAAACCAAAACCTGTATGAATGGCGTCCGCACCCGAAGTGATGGTTGCACTGATGATTCTTTCCATATTCAAATAACTTTCCCGAGACGGTGCAGGTCCGATACAGATTGCCTCGTCCGCAAGCTGCGTATGAAGTGCTTCCCTGTCCGCCTCCGAGTATACTGCTACCGTTTCAATTCCCATTTCTCTGCAGGTGCGGATAATCCGCACTGCAATTTCGCCTCTGTTTGCAATTAACACTTTTTTTATCATATCTGCCACCTATCCAATCATAAAGGTCAATTCGGCACTTGCCACCACTTTTCCGTCAACACTGGCGATTGCCTCCCCAATTCCAAGCGGTCCTTTCTGCTTAATGATTTTCGTTTCCAGCTTTAACTTATCTCCCGGCACAACTTTCCCCTTGAATTTACATTTCTGTATTCCTCCAAAGTAAGCGATTTTTCCTCTGTTTTCTTCTTTTGACAGAATGGCAACTGCCCCAACCTGTGCCAGCGCTTCCACTGTAAATACCCCCGGCATAACCGGTTCTTCCGGAAAATGTCCTCTAAAAAAATCTTCTCTGTACGTCACACATTTATATCCAACCGCAAACTCTCCCGGCTCATAGTCTTCTATATAATCTACGAGCAAAAAAGGGTGTCTGTGAGGTATAATTTCACAGATTTCCTGAACTGTTAATCCTTTCATAAGTTCTCCTTTCCCCTATTTTAAACGGAACAGCGGCTGACCGTATTCCACTGCCTGACCGTTTTCCACAAAAATTTCCGCTACGACACCGTCAAATTCACTTTCAATTTCATTCATTAGTTTCATTGCTTCCACAATCGCCAAAGTCTGTCCTTTTGTTACTGCATCTCCTACACGCACAAATGGTTCTGCATCTTCGGAAGGCGCTGTATAAAACGTTCCTACCAATACCGACGTTACAAGTTTTCCTTCCTGAGCCTCCTCCGTCTTTTGTATTTCTTCCACGTTTATCTGTGGAGCAGGCAATTCTTTTTCCCCGGCATATACAACCTGACATTCTCTTTTCATGCTGATTTTCATTCCATTTTCCTCATATTGAAACTCTGTCAGATTTGAGGAGGACACTGTATGTATTAATTCGATTAACTGCTCTTTTTCCATTTCTTACTCTTCCTCCCTATATTTTTTGACTAAAATTGTTGCATTATGCCCGCCAAATCCAAGAGAATTGCTGATGGCACAGTTGACTTCTTTTTCTATCGGTGAATGTATCGCATAATTTAACGTACACTCTTCGTCCAAATTTTCTGTCCCCATTGTCTGATGAATAAATCCTTCCTGAATGGTTTTTATACATGTGATAAATTCCACCGCCCCTGCTGCCCCAAGCAAATGTCCTATCATCGACTTTGTGGAATTAATTATTGGTTTTTGCGCATCTTCTCCAAATGCGAGAGAAATGGCTCTCGTCTCAAACAAATCGTTGTGGTGCGTACTTGTTCCGTGTGCATTGATATAATCTACGTCTTTCGGAAGCACACCTGCCTCCTGCATGGCCAGCTCCATCGCTTTTGCCGCCCCGCTTCCGTCTTCCGCAGGGGAGGTGATATGATACGCGTCACAGGTTGCCCCGTATCCCGCAATTTCACCGTAAATTTTCGCTCCTCGCGCCTTGGCATGTTCCAGTTCTTCCAAAACAACAATCCCCGCACCTTCACCGATGACAAATCCGCTTCTGTCTTTGTCAAAAGGTATGGACGCTTTATTTTTATCTGTGCTTGCAGTAAGCGCAGTCAATGCAGAAAATCCTGCCACCGCCGTAGGACAAATGGAACTTTCCGCTCCTCCCGCCAGCATTACATCGGCATCGCCGTATTGAATGGCACGAAAAGCATCGCCGATAGCGTGTGTTCCCGTGGCGCATGCTGTCGTGATACTCGTACATTTCCCTTTTAATCCAAGTTGAATCGCCACATTTCCTGCTGCCATATTAGAAATCATAAGCGGAACCATAAGCGGGTTTACCTTTGAAGGTCCTTTTGTCTGAATTTTATCGTACTCTCTCTCCACAACCTGAAGGCTTCCGATTCCCGAACCGACAATCACACCCATACGAAAAGCATCTTCCTCTTCCGGACAAAGCCCGGCATTTTCAAATGCTTCTTTTGCTGCTGCCACCGCATACTGTGAAAAGGTTTCCATTCGTTTTGCCGCTTTAAAATCCATTCTCTCTTTAGCAACAAAGTCTTTCACTTCCGCCGCCAGTTTTACCTTATATTCTGTTGTATCAAATTTTGTAATCTCTCCGATACCAACCTGCCCCGCTTTAATTCCTGTCCAAAACTCTTCCACAGAATTTCCTATAGGGGTAATCGCTCCCATACCTGTCACAACAACTCTTCTTTTCATAGATACTCTCCTTATATCACCATTCCACCGTCCACATGAAGCACCTGACCTGTAATATATCCCGCTTTGTCTGATGCCAAAAACGCAACCGCGCCGGCAACGTCTTCCGGTTTTCCATAATATCCAAGAGGGATTTTCTCTATGGAATCCTCTTTTACTTTGTCCGGTAAAACCTTTGTCATATCTGTTTCAATAAATCCCGGCGCAATGGCATTTACCGTAATCTTTCTCGATGCCAATTCTTTTGCCGCAGACTTTGTAAGACCTATCACTCCCGCCTTAGATGCCGCATAATTTGCCTGTCCCGCATTTCCCGCAACACCTACAACAGAAGAAATATTAATAATTCTTCCATAGCGCTGTTTTATCATCTGCCTTGCCACAAATCTTATACAGTGGAACGTACCCTTTAAATTTGTGTTCATAACCGTATCAAAATCTTTTTCCGACATTTTCATCAGAAGACCGTCACAGGTTATGCCTGCATTGTTCACTAAAATATCAATACGTTTATATTTTTCTATTACCTGTTGAAAAAACTTCTCACTCTCTTCAAAATCTGCAACATTACACTGCATAATTTCTGCCGTTCCGCCTTTTTCCTCTATCTCATGTTTAACTGCTTCCGCTTTTTCCGTCGAACCGTGATAATTAATAACTACATTGGCTCCCTGTTCCGCCAGTTCAAGAGCAATTGCCCTTCCAATCCCTCTGGAACCGCCTGTGACAACCGCCGTCTGCCCTTTTAACATTTATCTCTACCTCCCAGTTCATCTGTTACTTTTTTCATCTCTTGCCAATTACTGATACTGTATGTTTTCACATTTCTGTCAATTTTCTTTATAAATCCTGACAATGTCTTTCCAACACCTATCTCCACAAATGTATCCACACCGTCTGCAATCATATTTTCCACGCTCTGCTGCCAAAGTACAGATGATGCCACCTGTTTTGTGAGCAGTTCTTTTGTTTCTTCTATATTCGTAATATACTTTCCGGTTACATTTGTAACATATGGAATTTTTAATTTTGTAAAAGAAATATCTGCCAATACTTTCCTCAATTTTTCTCCCGCATCAACTAAAAACGGCGAATGAAACGGCCCGCTTACATTCAAAAGCATGGCGCGTTTAGCACCTGCTGAGAGAAGTTTCTCATTTGCCGATTGAACTTCCTCCGTCTTTCCTGTAATTACAGTTTGATTCGGACAATTATAGTTAGCGACAAAAACATTTTCCATGTTCGTAATCACACTTTCCACCTGCTCTGCCGTCATTCCGAGAATGGCGGACATCGCTCCTTCCCCCTGCGGTACTGCTTCCTGCATAAACTTCCCTCTTTTTTTCACAGTGGAAATGGCGTCCATATCGGTCATTCCCCCTGAAACGGCAATGGCTGTATATTCTCCAAGACTCAATCCTGCCGTCACATCAGCATGCAAACCATTCTCCTCCACCACTCTCGCAATGGCAAGACAGGTTGTCACAAGAGCCGCCTGTGTATATTCTGTTCTGTCCAGCAAGTCATTCTCTTCAAAACATAATTTTCTCAAATCCAACCCAATTCTCTCTGAGGCCTCGTCAAATATATGTTTTGCGATTTCACTCTGCTCGTAAAAATCCTTTCCCATTCCCGCCTTTTGTACTCCCTGACCGGAAAAAACAAATGCGATTTTACTCATAAAAAACCTTTCCTTTCATCAATCTGTCGGTTTCCGACACTAACTTTTCGATAAACTTTCTGCATGACATCTCTTCTTTCACCAGCCCTGCTATCTGCCCCGCCATAACACTTCCGTTAATCACATCGCCTTCCACAACCGCCTTGCGCAGTCCCCCGAGGGTTAGAAGTTCCAGTTCTTCCAAAGACGCTCCTTCTTTTTCTAATTTCAAATATTCTTTCGTCATCTGATTACGCAATGCTCTCACAGGGTGTCCTGTCGTTCTTCCGGTTACTCTGGAGTCAATGTCTTTCGCTTTGATAATACATTTCTTATAGTTCTCGTGAACAACCGACTCTTTTGTCACGACAAAACAAGTTCCAAGCTGTACCGCTTCCGCTCCCAGCATAAAAGCGGCCGCCATTCCTCTGCCATCCCCGATTCCCCCCGCAGAGATAACCGGTATCGACACTGCATCAGCAATCTGGGGAACAAGCACCATCGTCGTATTCTCTCCGATATGACCGCCCGCTTCCGTTCCTTCTGCTACGATTGCATCTGCACCGCAGCGTTCCATACGTTTTGCCATTGCTACGGAAGCCACAACCGGAATCACTTTTATTCCCGCTTCCTTCCACATTTTTATATATTTTTCAGGATTTCCCGCTCCTGTTGTCACAACCGGAACTTCTTCTTCCACAATTACTTTTGCCACTTCGTCCGCGTTCGGACTCATCAGCATTATATTTACCCCAAATGGTTTCTTCGTTAGTTTCTTCACTTCCCTAATCTGCCCGCGTACCCATTCTGCCGGTGCATTTGCCGCCCCAATCATTCCGAGTCCGCCTGCTTCCGACACGCCTGCCGCAAGATGATATTCGGCAACCCACGCCATACCTCCTTGAATAATCGGATATTCAATTCTCAGTAATTCAGTTACTCTCGTTTTCATATGATAACCTTTCTTTTGACCTAAGCCTCTAAATACGCTACTACATCTCCAATTGTTGTCAGTTTTTCTAAATCTTCTGTAGGGATTTCTTTTTCAAATTCTTCTTCAAATGCCATTACCATCTCAAACAAATCTAAGGAATCAGCGCCTAAATCTTCTTTAAATGAAGTTTCTGCCGTTAATTCTTCTACCTCTGCTCCTAATGAATCTGCTACAATTTCTTTTACTTTTTCTAACATATTATTTTTCTCCTTTATTTTCTTAAATTTATGTAATCCTAAATTGGATATTACCTACCACTCAATCAGGCTTGCTCCCCATGAAAGTCCCGCGCCAAATCCCGCCATTACAATTTTCATTCCTTTTCTTAACAAACCTTTCTGATTCATCTCGTCTAGCAAAATCGGAATACTCGCCGAGGAAGTATTTCCATATTCCTGAAGATTCATGGGAAATTTTTCTATTTCTATTTTTAATCTTTTTGCCACGGCTTCCACAATTCTTCTGTTAGCCTGATGCAGTATGAAGTAATGAATCTCTTCCTTTTTCAAGCCGTTTGCCTCCAACAGTTCGCAAATACATTTCGGCACCTGCTTTACGGCAAACTTAAATACTTCCTGACCGTCCATGTGAATAAAATCATTCTGCTCACAGGTGAGCGCCTTTCCTTTTTCACCGTCCGAATGTGTGATGATCGAAGGTTGTGTTCCCTCCTTTGCTTTCACCACAACCGCACCTGCGCCGTCTCCAAATAAAATACATGTTCCCCGGTCTTTCCAGTCAATTAGATTGGAAAGACATTCTGCTCCAATCACAATTCCTGTTCGGTATATTCCACTTGCGATATAAGCCTGCGCCGTATTGTACGCAAACAGGAAACCGCTGCACGCCGCATTCAAATCAAAACAGACCGCATTCACTGCCCCGATTTCTTTCTGCACCTCACAGGCGGCACATGGCAGAATTACATTTGAAGATATGGTGGACACAATAATAAAACCGATTTCCTCTGCCGATATATTGGCATTTTTCAATGCGCTTTCTGCAGATTTTACCGCCATACTCACCGTATTTTCCCCGTCTGCAATATGTCGTCTTACGATTCCTGTCCTTTCCCGTATCCACTCATCACTTGTCTCCACAAGTTTTGACAAATCATTATTATCCATAACATTGGGTGGGGCGTATGCCCCTGTCCCACATATTTTTCCTATCATTTTCTCTTCTCCATATTTTGTTTTGAGTTTCAAATATTTTGATATTCAAAGTATACTACTAAAAAAACATTTGTCAATAAAAATTTTTATCTTTTCCCAAAATAAACTCCGTCCATTCAGCCATACTATATTAAAAAAGCCGTTATTTACAATAAAGGAGACTGTCTATGAAAACTCTTGACTACATCAAAACAATCAAAATTTCTTTCGGGTGCTGCATCGCTTTTTTTATCGCTGAGGTTTTCTCTCTAAACTTTTCTACCTCCGTTATCACAATCACTCTTCTCAGCATTTTAAATACGAAAAAGGATACTTTTCTCGTTGCCGGAAAGCGTCTTCTCTCCTTTTTCATCGCTGTATTTGTCGCAATATTATTTTTTCCGTTTTTAAATTATTCTCTGCTTAGCCTCGGTATTTATCTTGCCGTCTATCAGTTACTCTGTCAATTTTGGCATTTAACCGAAGGCTTTTCCATGAGTACCGTTCTTATGCTGCATCTTTGGAAAACTAAGAAAATGTCTCTTCCTCTTCTTGCCAACGAACTGGGACTTATGTTAATCGGTATTTCTATGGGAATTTTGATGAACTTGTATATGCCCAATAAAGTCGAAAAAATCAGAAAGGCGCAGAAAGACATAGAGGAAAAAATGTCGCAAATTTTATTTACAATGTCCCGTGCTATTTTTCAGGAGTATTTAAGTGAGAGTATCGCTCAAAATCTGTCCGAATTAGAAAACCTTCTCTCTACCTCTCTTACCCATGCACAATATACACAGAAAAATTTTTTTCTGAAAGATATGAGTTATTATGTTTCCTACATTCGCATGCGCTCCGAACAGACCGCACTTTTAAAACAAATCCATCGAAATCTTCCGCGTCTGCAGGAATCCTATTTACAGACCAATTTAGTTTCCAAATTTATGCGTGTCGTTGCCATTTCTATGGAAAATTATGATAATGCAGAAGATTTATTAAAATATCTTTCTCTTCTCCGCCAAAAATTTCGCGCAGCCTCTCTCCCATCTTCCAGACAGGAATTTGAATCCCGCGCGGTGCTTTATGAGATTGTAAACGAATTGAGGGAAATGCTTATTTTAAAAAGGGATTTTACAAAAAATCTGTCCTCCCATCAAATCGAAACATTTTGGGTACAAAAATAGAGTGTGCATTCGCACCACCCTATTTTTGTACTTTCTCCACGATTAGTTTCACTCCGATAATATCCAAAACTTTGACGATCTCATCTTTCTCAATAACGTCCACAGTATCTTTCGCCCTTGCTGTCCATTCCTGACCGTCCACGACGGCTGCCCCTGTCTCATTCAGATTATCAATTGTTTCTGTCACCTTTGCCGTCTTTCCGATAATGCTTTCATAGTTTGTCTTTGTCCGCCCTGCGTTAATATATTTCTTTGCAAACGGACGTGTAAATACCATCAGCACTACCGATACGACAAAAAAGGCAACTATTTGCCAAATAAGATTTACCCCTAACTGATTTAAGATCAGTGCCACCAGAGCACCGCCGGCCAACCATATGGAAGTAAGCCCAACCGTTATAATCTCAACAATCAAAAAAACTAATATTAATCCTAACCAAATTACACTTTCCATAGAAATCCCTCCTATTTCCGTCTGCCCGAATATCGATTTCCGGTTTATGGAATTTCTTCAAGGAATTCAGGACATTGCCGTAAAAAACTTTTAAATTCCTCCTCGGTTAAATCTCGTATTATTCGGGCATTATATTCTTTATCATCTTGCAACAGTATATGTATTGCCTGCATCATTTGTTTTTCTTCTAAATTATTTTTCATTTTGCTTACCTCTAACTTAAACTTTTCTCCATTCAAGTTGTGATTTTGCAACCATATAGTTGCATTTCTACTTTCATTATGCCACTAAATGATAGCCTTATCAAGAGGTGATTTTATGTATTTAAAACGTTTGAAAGATTTAAGAACTGACCATGATTTAACACAGGAAAATATGGCTGATATTTTGAAATGCCATCGTGAAGTTTATAGAAGATATGAAAGCGGTATCCGCACGATTCCCATTGACTATCTGGTGACGATAGCAAAGTATTACAATACAAGCACAGATTATCTGTTGGAATTGACAGATGTGAAAACACCTTATCCGCCGACAAAGAAAAAGAGTTAATCTCTGTAATTCAGAAGTGCGGATTATTCAAATACGGAAATATCTTTTAATATAATTTATATTCTATTACTTACAAGAATAATCCCCTTCTGTTTTCTATAATGAAATTTGTTCCATGCCTCCTATTTCTGCATAGAAATGGAGCAGAACCCCAAAAGATTCTGCTCTGTCAGATATTGTTTTACTATTATGCTATGTAATTGAAAATGGATACTTTTACTTAGATTTTAGAACTCCGTCAAATCCGCTACCTGTGACTTCTACTTGACCATTTTTAAATGTAGCAGTTCCATATATCTCTTTAGAAATACTGTCTACAATTGCCAATCCCCCGTCTCCTTGTGTATATAATCTACCATTAATTTCCAATCCATTATTATATTTTACATGAATTGCCGCTATATCTGCCCCCGTAGGAACATATTCTGTGCTTGCTTCTGCCATTTGTTCTGATACTGTGATTATCGTTGTATCGTTTTCATAAGTTCCTTCGATTTCCAAATCAGGTGTAGAAGTACCACTAATTCTACGATAATTTCCCCAACCTTGCCCTGCTCCTGATGTTACACCAAGCAATCCATTTTCATTTTTATAAAATGTATAATATTGCCCTTCTAAATAATCTTTACCTGCGCTGCATCCGGATTCTTTCTGCTCAACTTGCCCGCTTGCTGTATACATTACATAAGACCACTCATATCCAATAGAAGCAATTACAAGACGTTCTCCTGAATCATCATCCTTATATGTACCTGCCCAGCCCATTGTAATTGGGTCTGTCAATACATTCTCCTCTTCACTGCTCTCTGATGACTCTTCTTGTGGTTCTTTTACTGGTTCTTCTTTAGGTTCTGTTTCTTCCTTTTTAGGCACTTCAGACTCTTTATCTTTTTTCACTGTTTTCAATTCTTTATCATCCACATTTGATTTAATATCTTTATATGTCAAATGTGCAACATCCTCTTTGGTAAGGTCAATATAATTTAAATCATCTACAAAATTATCTATGCCTGATTTTAACATAATTGCAATATCATCCTTCTTAATCTGTTGTGCATACTTTTTCTTGAGTTCATATCTTTCTCCATCTACAATGAATGTTATTTCATCTTCTTCTACATCATATGTAATAACTGATAAGTTTTCTCCCTCAACTTCCGCATCACAGTACATATTTAAGTTTTCAGTCTTTAAATTATATCTAACTGTTCCATCATCTCCTAATTCTCCAATTCCCCATGCTTCCTCAAAATATTCACTCAAAGTTGAATCTGGTATGATTACGAACGCAGATTCCTTTGTATAGCATAATGTCCACATATCACCATAGGTAAATTCATATCCATTCTCTGTTTTACTAACCGTCGTAGAAGTTTTCAATTTTTCCACAATTTCTTTTGTATTAGAGTTTCCTCCGAACATTTTCATTACAAGAATAATTACTGCTATAATAACCGCTATGATTCCCACCAGAGCTATTGCTTTTCCTGATTTCTTCTTTTTAGGTTTATCTATATCACTCCTGTTTTTCACATCCGAACTATTCGACGCCTTTTCCTCTTGTATTAACTTTCCACAATTTGGGCAAAACACATCATTATCTTTTATCTCTTTCCCACAATTTTCACAAAACATTTTTCCACATCCTTTATCTCTTTTTTATAATTTTAATATAATGTCGCAGTCGTCTCATATCCATCATACTCTAAAATCAGTGTCGCTCCATCAACATCACATTCCGCAAAACTCAATCCGTAAAATTCCAAGATATTCCCCTCTACATCTTCAATCGCAAAATCCCAATCAAGATTATCTTCTGTAATTATGAATTCTATATTCATTTTTTCCCCATCACATAATATATTTTCGTCTAGCAAATCTTCTTCCCAGTTGTCTACATTTGGTTCAGAAGCATAGAGGGCACAAATATCAAAACCTGTATTATTAACTACACGCACATTAAACTTCAACGTTTCCTCTTTAGAACTCCATTTAAATATACCTATTACCACAACAATCACTAAAGCAATAATTGCAATAGTTTTCCAGTTTTTCTTTTTACTAGCACCCTTAATCGCAAAAGTTTTTTGTGATTCTGGCTCTGAACCAGTTCCTCTTTTTTTAATTTCTGATCCACAATTCCTACAGAACCTTTCACCATCTTTTATTTCTTTTCCACAGTTTTCACAAAACATAATTATCTCCTCGCACTCTTACTCCTAATCTTCTTCACTACATAAAATATCTTAAATATTTCATAATAAAATTTCCAAATGCATATCCACACACAAAACCAGTTACCAGTCTACGCAGATTATTTGATTCTCTCTGAAACTTGTATTGTACAAACCAATCTACAAACATAATCAAACAGAACAATATTGCGGTTAAATTAGAAATTTCAGCAATTTTAAATAAAGCAACTCCCAAAATTTCTCCAATAAACACTCCTGTACATCTAGCACATACTGGAAATTGCTTTCCATGATAGAAGAAACTTCGTTCCGGTAATTGATGACATCCTGTTGCTCTTCCTATCATTATAACTTTCTTATATATTCTTTTTTTATCCATAATCATCCTACTCTGCAAAATATATTAAAATCGGACAAACAATAATCAATGTAACCGCTAGAGATATCATCGAATATTTTATGCTATCCCAAAATTCTTTCTTCTTCTCCACTTCTAAAATATCCCAAACACTATACCCTAATTGTTTGTCTATATCTTCACATAATTGATAGAAAAAATATAGTGGTACGGAAACTCCCACTATAACGGCTATAAAAACGATTATGAGTGTTCTCAAAAATCCATTCACAAGTTCATCCAATATTGGATAGAGCAAAAGAGAACCAATAGAGCCATAACAGAGACAATTTATAACCATCTTGTCTATAAATACCCTCATCATTTCCACAGCATCGTGTTGTGCTAGATGTTGTTTTCCACAATTTTTGCATCCCCACCATGTTTGAGAAATACTCTTTACTTTAGAACCAGAGCCGAACGATCCACACAATACTCCAAACGGACCAAGCAGACACATTCCACAACAGCCTCTCCCTATACTGTAACCTTTAGTTTTTATCTCCGTTTCGCTCTTGACAATTGGAAAGGTATCCTCGCTGTTACAATACGGACACATAGAATCTTTTGGGATATTCGGTTCTGTCTGAATCACTTTATCAATCGTACGGATAATATTTATCCCAGTATCCTTTATACATTCGATTAGCACCTTAAAAAACTCAACAAGTGATTCCCAAAGCGTTTTATCCGTGTTATTACCCTGAAATGAATTTTCAGTTCTTTCTACTTGCTCATCATTTACCCGATTACCACAATTAGGGCAGTATTGATCCTCTTCATTTATTTCATTTCCACATTTTCCACAATATTTCATCTTATACACACTCCCTATTCTTTCCTAACCAATGCCCGAAATCGCTCTACATCTTCAGTCATTCCATTTACAGGAATTTCAAAATTCAGTCCATTTTTCATTTTCAAATTTAAAATCTTTCCATAACCTGTATACAAAAAAATTGCTATCAATAGAAGCCATGCTATATCTGTTGTATCCAACAGAAAGATTACCCCAAATAGTGCCGCATACATTGTATCCCAAAAATCCATTTTTGTTTTTAATTCCATTGAACTAATTTCTGATAATTTTATCTCCAAATGGTTCGCTTTATCTTTCCTTAAAAATCTATGTGTCTTTTGATTTATCTCTAAACCATCTCCATCATTATTTACCTTTGTTTGGATAATTTTGTATCGTAGTCTTCCAATCATTTTTACTTTTTCAAAATAAAATGCCGCTTTACTTTGCTCCACTTTATTCTTTTCTTCATTTGAAATCTCATCATTCCTCTTTTCTTGTTGCTCCAAAATATTACTTCCACATTTTGAGCAAAACTTTGTACCTTCCCTAATTTCATTTCCACAATTACTACACTTAATCATATCCTCATCTTCCTTTGTAACTAATATTTTTATATTTATAGATTATTATACTATAACTAAACAAATATTACAATTAGATAAATATTTGTTAGGAGTTATTATATGGCTAATTTGAATTTTGAACGAATTGGAGAAAAATTAAGAATAATACGACTTTCTAAAAATCTGACACAAGAATATATTGCCAATGTCGCGGATGTAAACACCAGTCACATCAGCAACATTGAAAACAATCGTGTTAAAGTATCCCTTTCCACATTAGTACAGATATGTAATGCGTTAAATACTACTGTTGACTATGTTCTTTCTGAAGAATATAACGATGCCTCTTCTGCTATTGAACAAGAAATCATCCATGAATTACATGCTTGCGACACCAAAACAAAAGAACAGATTTTAAAAATCATTAAGGCTTTACAGTAATTCTTTCCGATTTCTCATTCTTGTAAAATATAATTCCACACACGAAAAAAGCCGCAACCCTTGATTTCTCAAAGATCACGACCTTATTACTGCGGATGACAGGAATCGAACCTGCACGGTCTCCCACTAGATCCTAAGTCTAGCGCGTCTGCCAGTTCCGCCACATCCGCATATTATATTTTTAAGAATTTCTCCTTAAAATAAATATGAACAAACTTACGCTTGTTCATCAAGTGAAGCATCGGGGATTCGAACCCCGGACAACTTGATTAAAAGTCAAGTGCTCTACCAACTGAGCTAATGCTCCATATTCAATCTGGGCTAGTTGGATTCGAACCAACGAATGCAGGAGTCAAAGTCCTGTGCCTTACCGCTTGGCGATAGCCCACTATATTTGAGGGTGGATAGTGGGACTCGAACCCACGATATCCAGAACCACAATCTGGCGCGCTAACCAACTGCACCATACCCACCACAAAGCGTGCTTGAAGGGATTCGAACCCCTGACCCACGGCTTAGAAGGCCGTTGCTCTATCCAACTGAGCTACAAACACATATGCTTGTCTTAAAGTAATTTCTTATATTAAATTGGCTTTAAGAAAGCGGGTGATGGGAATCGAACCCACGTATCTAGCTTGGAAGGCTAGTGTTCTACCATTGAACTACACCCGCAAAGTCGGGGTGACAGGATTCGAACCTGCGACCTCCTGGTCCCAAACCAGGCGCTCTAGCCAAGCTGAGCCACACCCCGATGTGAAGTTTTTTGTTGTCATCTCCGTGACACAATGGTTATTATATATGCTCGTATAAGAAATGTCAACAACTTTTTTTATTTTTTTTACATTTTTTTATTTTCGCTTTTTTATCACTAAAACCGGCACCTGAAAGCCACCTGTTTTTCAACGGCGCCGGTTCTGATATATGCACTCTGCTTTAAATATAATGCAGTTCATATTCCACGGAATCGTCCTCATGGATTTCCATAATCATGTAACTTGCCCGACGCCCCTCCTGGCGTGGATAAGAAAGACTTCCCGGATTCAGTACGGTAATCTTTTCTCCTATATCAAGATATGGCCTGTGTGTATGCCCGAACATGACAATGTCCGCTCCTCTTGACAGTCCTTCTTCCTTAATTCTTTCCATTCCAACGGATACATAATAGTAATGTCCGTGCGTCATGAAAATGCGATGATTTCCCAGTTGAACTTCTTCTTCCCTATTCAACTGCGAAAAGAAATCATTGTTTCCCGCAACAATCCGTACCGGGCAGCCTGCAACGGCTTCAATATAATCTTCGCCGCCTTCCACATCTCCCATATGTAGAAGCAAATCAATTTTCCCCGCCTGCTCTAACGCAATATCCAAATTTTTATGTAATCTGTGCGTATCACTTACAATCAAAACTCTCATTTTACTATCCCAACTTTTTTTCCATAATCGCACGCATGGCGCGAAGCGCTTTTCCTCTGTGACTTAATTCATTCTTTTTCTCCGGTTCTAATTCCGCTGTAGTACATTGATATTCCGGAAGATAGAAAATAGGATCATAGCCAAAACCGTTTTCCCCCGCTATCTCATGACCTATAATTCCTTCAATTGTTCCTCTTGCCGTCTCCACGGTTCCATCAGGAAATGCACAGGCAATAACGCATACGAAACGTGCGGTGCGCTTTTCATCAGGAACACCCTCCAAGCGGTCTAACAGCATACGATTTTTAATGTCATAAGAAGTGTCTACTCCCGCATATCGCGCCGAATAAATTCCCGGCTCTTTATTCAGATAATCAATTTCCAATCCCGAATCGTCTGCCAGTACAATATCTCCCGTCATTTTTGCAATCGCAGTTGCTTTGATAATCGCATTTTCCTCAAATGTACTTCCATCTTCCACGATGTCAACATCAATTCCGGCCTCTTTCATCGACTGAATCGGCATTCCCAAGTCCGACAGAATCATGCGGATTTCTTTCATCTTATTTTCATTTCCCGTGGCAAATAAAATTTTATTACTCATTTGTATCCTCCCTTTGTTTTCTCGGTGGTTTTGGTCCTAAGAACTGATAGAAATATGTTTTTAACATTCCATTATAAATTTTTCTGTTCTTGTCGGCTTTACGCCCAAAATATTTTTCTGTATCTTCATAACTTGTAATCATGTACGCAGACCAACTGTCTAACAGTTTAAAACTTTCCCCGAATTCCCCGTACAGTTTTGGCAAATCTTTCTTTTCTTCCAGTCTTTCCCCGTACGGTGGGTTTGTAATAATGAAACCGTATTTTTTCGCGTGACGCAAATCTTTAACTGCTCTCTCCTGAAAATGTATCAGATGTTCCACGCCGGCTTCCCTCGCGTTTTCTCTTGCCGCCTTAATAACGGATTTATCAATGTCATATCCCTGAATATCAACCTCAATGTCATCATTTACTAAATCATTCGCTTCATTAACAGCGTTGTACCACTCCTTCTTTGGAATAAAATTCGTCCATTCTTCCGCCGTAAAGGAACGATTCATGCCCGGCGCAATATTTGCCGCAATCATTGCCGCTTCAATCGGAAATGTACCGCTGCCGCAAAATGGGTCAACGAGAATTCGGTCTTTTTTCCACGGTGTGAGCATAATGAGCGCTGCCGCCAGCGTTTCCGTAATAGGCGCTTTGCTCGATAACTGTCTGTATCCTCTCTTATGCAAAGAAACGCCTGATGTGTCAATTCCCACCGTCACAATGTCTTTCTTAATAAAAACACGTACCGGGTAAGACGCTCCGCTTTCCTCAAACCACTCTGCATCGTAATGCTCTTTCAGACGGTTTACCATCGCTTTTTTCATAATAGATTGAATGTCTGAAGGACTAAACAGTTTGCTCTTAACTGACGCCGCTTTTGTCACCCAAAATTTGCCGTCCTTCGTAATATATTTTTCCCACGCAATCTGTTTTGTTTTTTCAAATAACTCATCAAATGTAGTTGCCTTAAATGAACCTACTTTTAATAAAACTCTCTCCGCCGTTCTCAAGAAAATATTTGCACGGCAAATGGCTTCCACATCGCCATAAAAGGAAACTCTTCCGTCTTCCACAACTGATATTTCATACCCCAAATCCTGCACTTCTCTTTTTAACACGGACTCTAATCCGAAATGGCAAGGGGCTATTAATTCTATTCTTTCCATATGTACCTCCAATGTTATCTGCTTTCTATATTATTTGAAATTACCGCATATGTCAAATGGGGACGCAACATTTTTATTGCGTCCCCATCTGCAGATTAGTTGTTGTTATACTCGTTTGATTCTGCGTTATTCATTTTGTTTTTAGATGCATTTGTGTTCTTGTTTGAAGTCTTGTTTTTCTTGCTCTGATAATCTGCCTCTGATGAATATGCGTTTCTTGTTTTGTTGTTTGTTCCATTTGTTTTTGCCATTTTTACTTCCTCCTCATCTTTTTGTTTCTCAAAGTTCATACCTGTAAATCACGCTGTACTTTGATTACAAAAATATTATGGCTCGTCATCGCTCTTTCTATTCATTATGTAAAAATAAGAACCTTAACTTTTTTTTAAGTTTTTCTTGCTTTTTTTACCATTTTATATTATACTAACCCATGTAGAAATTATTTCTACAACCCCTTATTAATTATTTATACTCCCCTCGAAAGACCGATAGCTCCCCTATCGGTCTTTTACAATATGTGAGTATAATGTGCTATGAAAAAATGACAGGTCATATCGTCGAGATATGACCTGTCATTTTTTATTTCTTATGAAAGAATTTAATCAAAAACATAATCGCCAAAAACGGTATAAGTATAGGCAATACAATTCGCACTACACCAACTAAAAGTGTCCCTATTCCAAAAATAATGCCCACAATAGCAAGAATCAGCGCCGCTTTCTTCCACCATGTGTCCAAGCCCAAAATATGCACGTTCTGTCTCCGGTCTTCGTACCGGCTGACATTGTCCTCCTCTGCTTCCTCATAAGTCTGCTCTCCGCCCGGAGATTCAATTAAAGTTTTGGCAATTATCCACGGATCTCCCAGTTCTTCCACAACTTCTTTTTCCGTTCTTCCCTTTTTCACTTCATCTTCAATATATGTCTTATAGTACTGTAGATTTTCTTTTACTGCCTGTTCACTCATGTTTCCTTCGAGCGCTTCCCGAAGACTGCTTAAAAACTTATTGCGGTACATTCTCTAACTCACTTTCTTTTTATACTTCAAACATTAAGTCACCATATGAAGGCAT
The DNA here is from genome assembly GCA_902381685.1 of Lachnospiraceae bacterium. Lineage (GTDB taxonomy): Bacteria > Bacillota > Clostridia > Lachnospirales > Lachnospiraceae > Faecalimonas. The sequence goes on from LR698958.1 coordinate 1,863,995, forward strand.
TGGCCAAACTTCTTTTGCAACTATCATTTCCAACTTATCCACAGGATCTCGAAGCGCCTGCATTGCCGGAGACACTTCCTCATAGAACCAGAATGCCTGCTCTTTTCCCTCTTCCTTTTCCGCTGCCTGATTTGTCACTTCACCTAATTTTACAAGAGCCTCTTTCGCTTCTTTTAACAGTCTTGAAACTTCATTTAAAATTTCAGACTGTACTTCCGCATCGGCTCCCGCCTCTTTTACTGCAATAACCGTATCTGCCAACTGTTTTGTATACTTCACAACAGCAGGAAGAATATGCTTGCTCGCAATGTCAATCATGGCTCTTGCTTCAATATTAATGGCTTTCGCATATGTTTCATACTGGATTTCCGCACGAGATTCCAGTTCCGCTTTTGTAAATACATTGAATTTCTCAAATAGTTTTACAGCCTTGTCCGAAACCATCGCATCAATGGATTCCACCATGGATTTTAAGTTTGGAAGCCCTCTTCTTTTTGCCTCTTCCACCCATTCCTCGGAGTAGCCGTTTCCGTTAAATACAATTCGCTGATGCTTAATCGCATATTCTTTAATCAAATCGTGTACTGCCAGGTCGAAATCTTCCGCCTTTTCCAAAATGTCACAGGCATCTGAAAAAGCATCTGCCACAATTGTATTGATTACAACGTTCGGTGCTGCAACTGAATCTCTTGAACCAACCATACGGAATTCAAATTTATTGTTTGTAAAAGCAAACGGGGAAGTTCTGTTTCTGTCCGTTGCGTCTTTTGCAAGGTTTGGAAGAGTGCGCACACCTGTCTCTAATTTCCCCGATTTCAAACTGTGTGTTGCCGAACCTGTAGATACAAGTTGCTCTAACACGTCCTCCAGCTGCTCACCCAAAAATACGGAAATAATCGCAGGCGGCGCTTCCGCCGCCCCTAAACGATGGTCATTTCCAGGGTCTGCCGCCGATTCTCTAAGCAACTCCGCATACGTATCCACCGCCTTTAACACGCACATCAAAATGAAGAGGAACTGAATATTTTCGTGAGGAGTTTTTCCCGGTTCTAATAAGTTCTTTCCGTCGTCGGTTGTCAGTGACCAGTTATTGTGTTTACCCGAACCATTTACCCCCGCGAACGGCTTTTCATGGAGAAGGCAATGTAAATCGTGTCTTGCAGCCACTTTCTTCAACACTTCCATAATTAACTGGTTGTGGTCCACCGCCACATTACACTGTGCATAAATCGGTGCAAGTTCATGCTGTGCAGGCGCAGCCTCGTTGTGCTGTGTCTTCGCGGACACACCCAGTTTCCATAGTTCTTCGTTGACATCTTTCATGTATGCGGCAATTCTTTCCCGAATACTTCCAAAGTAATGGTCGTCCAACTCCTGCCCTTTCGGCGGCATCGCACCAAACAATGTTCTTCCCGTGAACACTAAATCTTTTCTTTTTAAATATTTTTCTCTGTCAACTAAGAAATATTCCTGTTCCGGACCAACGGAAGCAATAACTCTCTTTGCCGTCGTATTTCCAAATAAACGAAGTAAACGCAGCGTCTGCTTATTTAACGCCTCCATAGAACGAAGCAATGGGGTTTTCTGGTCAAGAGCCTCTCCTGTGTAGGAGCAGAATGCTGTCGGAATACAGAGAGTTGCCCCACCTGCGTCCTGACGGACAAATGCCGGTGACGTACAATCCCACGCCGTGTATCCTCTCGCCTCAAATGTTGCACGAAGCCCGCCTGATGGAAAGGAAGATGCGTCCGGCTCTCCTTTAATCAGTTCTTTCCCCGAAAAACTCATGAGAACTTTCCCGTTAGGCATCGGTGCAGAAATGAAAGAATCGTGCTTCTCCGCAGTCACTCCGGTTAAAGGCTGAAACCAGTGTGTGTAATGGGTCGCCCCTTTTTCAATTGCCCACTCTTTCATCTCATGTGCAATGACGTCCGCAGTCACAAGATCCAACTCTTTCCCATCTTCTATCGTCTTCTTTAAGTCTTTATACACCTTCTTTGGCAGTCTCTCCTGCATAACTGTATCATTAAATACATTTTCCCCAAAAATCTCTGCTACATTAATGAACTCTCTCATTTCTCCTCTTCCTCCAACGTATACGCAAATTTACTTATACGATACCCTACTTTTTTTCTTTTTGCAAGATTTTCTTTATATTAAGAAAAAGAGATGCAGTGCGAACTACATCTCTTCCCATTTGTATTATTCTTATGCTCTGTTTACTGAACCGAATAACTCCATTTTTTCTTTTACTGTTGCTTTGATTGCTTCAAAACCAGGCGCTAATAATTTACGAGGGTCAAATCCTTTACCTTCTAAATCTTTTCCTGCTTCAACATATTCACGAGTTGCTGCTGCAAATGCTAACTGGCATTCTGTGTTTACATTGATTTTAGATACGCCTAAATCAATTGCTTTCTTAATCATATCAGCAGGGATTCCTGTTCCTCCGTGAAGAACTAATGGAAGTTCACCTGTCAACTGCTGAATGGCATCTAATGTTTCAAAACTAAGTCCCTGCCAGTTTTCCGGATATTTACCGTGAATGTTACCGATACCCGCTGCAAGGAAATCAATTCCTAAATCTGCTACCATTTTACATTCTGCAGGATCTGCACATTCACCTGCACCTACAACTCCGTCTTCTTCTCCGCCGATTGAACCAACTTCTGCTTCAAGAGACATTCCTTTTTCTTTAACGATTGCTACTAATTCTTTTGTTTTAGCAACGTTTTCTTCGATTGGGTAGTGTGAACCGTCAAACATGATTGATGAGAATCCTGCATCAATACATTTTAAGCAGCCTTCATAACTACCGTGGTCTAGGTGAAGTGCTACAGGTACTGTGATGTTTAATTCTTCTAACAATCCGTTTACCATTCCAACGATTGTTTTGTATCCACCCATATATTTTCCAGCACCTTCTGAAACACCTAAGATTACCGGTGAGTTGTTTTCCTGTGCTGTAAGTAAGATTGCTTTTGTCCATTCAAGATTGTTGATATTAAACTGTCCTACTGCGTAGTGTCCTGCTTTTGCTTTCTGAAGCATCTCTTTTGCTGATACTAACATAATTCCATTCCTCCGTTTGTTTTCTATTTTTAGAATAAGATAATTATACCCCATATTTCTAAAAATGGAAACCCTAAATTCCGTTTTCCCACTACATGACAAAAGAAACGCTTATTTTCGCTTTCTTCCTAGTACATATGCTAAAGCAATTGCAGAAATGCCAAAGCCAAATAATGCTAATGTACTCTGACTGTCATCTCCCGTTTTTACCGGTTTCTGTGGCTGTCCTGCATTGCCATTTTGTGAAGGTTTCTGTTCATTTGGTCTGTCCGGTTTAGGCGGTATCTGTGGTGCTACAGGTTTATTCGGTTTTTCTGGAACTACAGGTTTATCCGGTTCTACAGGTTTTTCTTCTTTTTCAAACTGTGCTGTCAATTCTCTATCCTTATCTACTGTAAATGTGTATTCCTTTTCTGTGCTGATAATCTCATTGTTTTCTAGCCAACCTGTAAATTTATATCCTTCGTTTACATTTGCGATGACTTTTACTTCTTCTCCGATTTGATAAACTTCCTTTTCAGGAACAATTTCTACAACACCCATTTTATCATCATTTGCATTTGCAGTGATTGTATATGTTTTCTCCGGAAATTCTCCCAAAAACTTGGCGTCTGCCCAGTCCGCATGGTCATTAAAGTTATTTTCACCTTTTAATGCTTTAAGCGTAACTTTCTTCGCATTTTCAGGCAATTCTATAGCAAATTTTTTCATCGGTGTTTTCTGTGCCATTTCACCACTGTCAAATACAATCTGACCGTCTACCTCAATACAGAACTGTACTTTTCCATCGTCTGCATTGTATTGACAATAATCAATTCCAACAAATCCTTCCAATGCCTTGTAACCTTTTCCTGTAATGTCATACACGATTACAGACTCCGCATGCGTTCCCAAACCTTTTTTAAATGCTACCGGTTCGCCCTTTTCATTCGCCAACTGAATTGTACTGCCTAAATGATTTCTATCACGATTTACCTGTGTACCGTAACCTACTGTGGCGCTCTCCCACTCTAAATCTGACAGGTATGCACCTTTTCTCAGTTCGATACGATATGTTTCTTTTGTTTTTCTATCTGCTGCTGTTACAACAATATCTACATTTTGCAGTCCATCATAAACATTAAGTTCTCCCTCGAAAACATTTCCTTTCGCTGCCTTTTCTCTTGTCTGTTTTACCTCCACCGTCGCATCTGGGTCAATAGCAGTTACTTTTAATGTTGTCTTATCACTATCGACAAACTGCTCACTTGTTTTCTTTTCATTTAGTAAATCAGAAGTAATATTTTTTCCATCTAAAATAACTTCCTGAATACCTGTATTTACATCAAAATGTTTATAAACGGTTACACGATAATTTTTCTTAAATAGTTTATCTCCTGCCACACACTGTATAAGAAGTGTATTTTCTCCCTCTTTTAATTTGTTAAATGTGGCTTCCGTACCATTTTTCACCTCTCCATTTAAAGAAATTTTAACTGCTGATGCATCTGTATTTACTTTTACATTTAAGTTCTTTTCTTTTTTGTCCAACGCAAAGAAATATTCTTCTTTTTCCGCATCAAAGTTTGTTAATCCTTTGCCATTCAATGTAATACCGTTTACCTGCATTTTAGTTGAAGGCATATAAGTCACATTTAAAATATATTGCTCGTATGTTGTATTGTCTTCGGCATAAACACGAACATAGAAACTATTTAAACCGTTTCTGAAATCCGCTTTTGCCGTGTATCTGTTCCCTTCATTTGAAACATTCAACGGTGTTCTGTATTCTCCTGCAAGCACTTCCACTTTTCCGATTTTTCCCTCTGTTTCTACTACAATGTCAGATGTTGCTTTACTGCCATCTGCATTCATATAAAAACTCTTTGTTTCTATCGGTTTGTTCTGCTCAAACTGTAGTTGTGGCATACTTAGTTTATTAACTTGAATTGCACTTTCACCTTTTAACTGTACGGTTAATACATATGTATTTTTTCCACGTACAATCCGAAGTTCATCTTTATCCTGTACCTCTAAAATAAGAGTATCCGTATTATTTAATTCTCCCGCAACTTCTGTTCCGTTTATATATATCTGTGTTTTTCCCACACTATCATTTACGGAAACATAAGATAACATTATTTTCTTTAACGATTGTGGTACAAGTATATTCTGCTCTTTGTTATCACCACGTTTATATACTATACCATTGTTTACGGAAATTTCCTGCAATTCGTCTGTCTGTTCAGGCGAAACTGCTACTTTCACCTTTTCGCTTGGCATTCCTACGATACCGTATTGGTCTTTTGGATATACCTGACAGAAAATATCTTTTTTACCTGCAACAGAAAGTTCTTTTTCTTTTGTTACAGTTGTCTTTTCTACTTCTCCTTCTTTCCAATACCATCTGTATACGGTTTCACCCTCTTTTGCACCTTGTGTATCAGCAAATTTATATTCCACTTTTGCCTTACCGTTTTCTACTTTTGTCTTCACATCAGAAACAGTCGGACGTACTGTCTTTGTCTGCTGAACAGAGATTTCTTCTCCTTCCAACAACTTGTTGAACTCTGTATCGGCACTTCCCACATGGAAATCGGAAAATGTTACTTTCTTTGCTCGTGCATTTGATTCCCAACAAGCCATACCGATTTTATAGTCATTTCCAAATGATGCATTTGTAAATTCTTTTGCTGTCTGCCATTCCCCATTTTCTTTTTGATAAGAAAGTGTAATTTTATCATTCTTTTTCGTTATTCCCAAATATGCAGAAGTTACATTGTTGTCCGCCTCATTTCCATGATATTCCTGTGCAGCGCCATTTTTCTCCTCTACAGTAGCAATTCCATTATAATGCGATTTCTTTCCTACTGTCACATAGTTATCATCATCACGGTATAAAATAAATGATGCTGTATCCCACTGATTATTTTCTTTTATTGGTAATCCCTCTACTTTTACAACTGCACGAAGATTATTTTTCTCTACATTCTTCGGATTGTATAGGAATAAATTCTTCACCGTATTCGTATTCGTATACAAATCACCCGGCTGCATTGTCACTTCAATAGAATTATCTGTCAATTTATATTTTGCCTTATCTTCACGCTTAATCTCAAAATCAGCATTAAGTGCTTTCACTTCTCCACCATAAATGACAACTGCTTTTCTATCTTTCGCTGTTCCTTTTACTGCATTTACCCAGACAACACCATTTGCTTTTGCAGTAAATTCGCCTGTGGAAGAAATAGTTGCACTGTTTGTTTCTTCACCTGTAAGGAAATCTGTTACAGACCATGTTGCCCCAGTTCCTTTTTTCAAAGTAAACTGTACCTTTTCATTTACTTTTACTTCTTTGTTATCCTCTTCTTTTATTTCAATTTTTTCTGTTTCTGCTGCCTCTCCACCAACCGTAACTTCAATCTCATTTGATTTTACAATCGTATCGTTCCAACGATAGTATGCAAAAACTGTTGTTTTTCCTGATTTTATTCCTGAAATCTGTCCATTTTTATCTACCGTTGCAACATCTGGATTGGTGCTTGCATAACAAATATTTCGTACCGGTTCTGCAGGTGCTTGATTTTTATTACGAATAACTTTAATATCATCACCTTTGATAGAAATATTCTTTTCGGTTGCATCATCTTCCGCCACTGCATACAATTTCAATCCATCATCATACACATTGTTTTCAATCTTAATATTTTTTGATTTTGTAAATTCAAAAACATTGTCTACTTTCTTATTATTTGTATTTCCTTTGGCATCTGTTTTCAACTGTACAGACTGACCTGTCTGAATGGTTTTATTATCTAATGTAATTCCTACTGTCACATCTGGATTCATACGAAATACTTTGTTGTTTTTAAATGTCAGATTTTCTACACTTTCTGCTTTTACTACCGTATCCTCGTCCATATAGAATGTATTTCCCTCAATACTGATATTCTTATGAATCGGATTTGATGCATCAGGGAATTGTCCTCCTTTTGTTACCGGGTGAATATATATTGCCGGTGCATATTCCCAACTTGTTCTTCCTATATCCTTTATATAAAAAGTGTTGTTTCTGATTTTCATATCACGGATAGGTCCTGACTCATACCAATCATTCGAGTCATTGGAAAGGAAAATGGTTGCCATAGACATATTGTGAAAAACATTGTTTTCAATAATGACTTCCTTTCTTGTTGTACACAGTATACCTCTTGTAGGCACATTTCTGAATGTACAATTTCTAATAGTAACTTTCGGTGCATATGTTACATTTTCTGCCACATATTTAGGTTGACCACCAATTTTATCCGATAGATTTTCCGGTAAATCTTCTTTAAATTTAATTTTCATTGTACGAAGATCGTTTCCATTTTCACCCGGATTGGAAATAACCTCCGCTACTTCATACTGTTTTTCTCCGTCTGTTGAAGACAGCAAATCTCTTGTGAAGAACTGAACCTTATCTCCTACATGATACTGTGGAAATCCTCCCTGCTGATTGTGAATATACTTTAACTCTAATGTGTGAGAATCTATTCTTTTCTCTACCCTTGTAAACGTTCCATGCAAATTAATCGGGTCATCATGTGTATTGGCAAAATTACAATTTTCAATTACAATTTCTCCTGAAGCACCTGATGCATGAATACCATCAGCATAACTCACTGTCAAATGTCCTGAATTTTCTCTCGGCATAAGATTACAATCCTTGTAATATACATTTTCACTCATCTGAATGAGCCAGCCAAATCCATGCATAAAATGAACATTTACTTTTTCTGCACGGACATTTTTACTCTCCCAAGTAAATGCACCTGCCGTTTCTCTTACAGCACTGCTTGCCAGTTCAAAAACCATTCCTTTTTCCTGCATGGCAGGACGTGTTACAGCATAGTGAACTCTCACTTGATTATTTTCTAACTTTTCAATTTTAATTGCATTTTGAAACGGTCCCTGATTAGTATAATAATTTCTTGTCATCTCATCATCAGGCTGGTATGCAACTACTGCATAGGAATTATGTATTCCTTTTTCCGTCCAATACGGTTGATTTGTATACGGGCTGTTTTCACTCTTCCAAAGAATCGTATTTCCTTGAATTTCATATGGGAAACAATTCGGAATATAAAAATCTGTGTAATCTCTTCCTCCACTTTTGCCCATATTTGTAACCGTCATCTCAGATACAGTAGGAACTGCAAAATCCCACGAAAAATTATGCAAAGTAATATTTTCTGACTTTGCCACCGCTAAAGCCATCATATTTCCGTGCATCATAAATAAAGAACCATTTCCCTCAATGGTAAGGTTCTTTTGCTCTTCGATTAAAATTCCGATTGTTTTTACCGGATTTTCAATACTGTTTGTATTAGAGGTATGATACTCCCTTTTCTGTGCCTTGTCTTTGTAAATATGGTATTCTCCTTTTGGAAAGTTCAATGTAACCTCTTTCTTTCCTCCGTCTGATACCTTTTTTGCTTCTTCTAACGCTTTCCAAATTGCCTCAGCACTATCGTTGACTCCGGTTGGATCTGCACCAAAATCACGTACGTCAATTACAACACCGTTATTTTTCTTCGCACTTTCTTCTCCGTCCTTTGCCAAACTGACTGTCGGCTGAAGTAATAAAGCGAATATAAGCAGCAAACTCATAATTCTACTTCGTTTTCTGTTCTTTTTCATAATATTCCTCCTTTTCTTTACTTTTCATTTTGTATGTTTTTAATAATTTTTTCAATGTTTTTATCTTCTTTTTATGTTTTTCGTTGTTTTATACATGTTACTCCCTTTTATACTAAAAATTTCTTTTGTTTTTTGTATACTTTTACTATTAGGGGGAAATATAATGAACTGTAAAGAATAGAAAAGATTATGTATGCTTTCACAAAATATATTTTTTATTGTATCGGAAAATTGTGTACAACAAAAAACTGCCCAAATCCCTTTTTCAAGGAACTTGACAGTTTTTATATGCTAAAAATGCCAACCCCTGAAAATATTCAGATGCTTGGCATTTCTTTCTCATTTGTATAATGACTCCAAGGGGAATCGAACCCCTGATTCCAGCGTGAGAGGCTAGCGTCTTAACCGCTTGACCATGGAGCCGTTTTTCGTACTTGTATATTATAAAACATCTTTTCCTAATATGCAAGTACAAATTTTGAAATCATTATTTTTTCTGAGACAAAAGAAAATATATTGCACTTTTCTTATTTCCATTTTATAATAATAATAATAATAAGAGAGAACAACCGCCACAAGTGGTTGACCTTTGAGATTAAAAAGTAACTGTCCACACGTTCGGTCAAAAACAGGGGCAGTTATTTTTTATGCTTGTCTATGTAGGCAAGCAGTGTAATGATAAATATTCCAAAAGATTTCCACTCTTTTCTTATTTCATCATCGTCCAATATCCCTGAACGAAGATAAACAGCACAACAACCGGCAAAATAAATGTCAGATAAAATTTCACTGCCTTATTTTTCGGAAACTTCAATCCCGTTCCGGCATTTGCTTCTTTTAAGAAATTATCCCAGCCCCAGCCGTATCTTGTCACACAGAACAACAGGTAGACCAGTGAACCGAGCGGAAGAAGGTTATTGCTGACAATAAAGTCTTCCAAATCCATGATATTCTTTCCTGCGACTGTAAATCCCGCCCAGTCCGTCATTCCAAGTACGCACGGGATTCCCAAAACAATAAGTAAAATTCCGTTAATCCATGTAGATTTCTTCAGAGACCACCCCCACAATTCTCTTGCGCAGGTAATAACATTTTGAAATACTGCAATAATTGTGGATAGCGCCGCAAACGTCATAAACAGGAAGAACAACGCTCCCCACAAACGCCCGCCTGCCATTTCATTAAATACATTCGGCAGCGTCACGAAAACAAGTCCCGGTCCTTCCCCCGGATTGATGCCGAAGGCAAAACATGCCGGAAAAATAATTAATCCTGCCATTATCGCCACACACGTATCCAGCAGTGTAACACTTATTGCCTCTCCCGCAAGTGTTCTCTCTTTTCCAATGTAACTTCCGAAAATTGCCAAAGCGCCGATACCGATACTGAGCGTAAAGAATGACTGTCCCATAGCCGCAAATACGGTTGTTCCAATCCCAACTTCTTTCATCTTACTCAAGTCCGGTTTTAAATAGAATGAAAGACCTTCCATCGCATTTGGCAATGTCACCGCGCGAACAACAAGAACGATCATAATCAAAAACAGACTGACCATCATTGCTTTCGTAATCTTTTCCACCCCTTTTTCTAAACCTAAAGAGCATACAATCAAACCGATAACAGAAATCACCAACATCCAAAATAACATTTCATTTCTGTTGGAAGTCAACGCCGTAAAAATTTCCGAAATTTTTTCCGCACCCGCTCCCGCAAATTCTCCTTTTGCCATCTTTACAAAATAGGCTACCATCCAGCCGCCTACGGTTGTATAGAACATCATCAGCAAATAATTTCCTGCGATGGCAAAATATTTATGTATATGCCACTTCGTTCCTTTCGGTTCAAGCACCTCATAAGACTTGGCGACACTTTTTTGGCTGGCTCTTCCCACCGCAAACTCCATAATAACAATCGGCAAACCTAACACAAGCAGAAAGAACAGATAAATCAGCACAAATGCTCCGCCGCCATACTGTCCCGTAATATATGGGAATCTCCACACGTTCCCCAAACCGATTGCGCACCCCGCCGAGATCAAAATAAAACCTAATCTCGAAGAAAACTTTTCTCTCTTTTCCATCTGTAATTTTCCCTCTATTCCTCTTCTTTTTCCTGCGGATATTCCATCAATGACGATTTACATTCCGCATCTACCATAATCTGTAACTCTTTTTGAGCATTTCTAATAACTACCTTATCATGCTCTCCCCCAAATTCTCCGTCAAGTGTCCAGGAGATTTCTTCCAGCGATTCAAATGTAACCTCTTTTGTCTTGAAGGAATACATATATTTTGAATCCTGCTGCTCCGAAACAAGGGCAAGAATAATCCCCTGCAGTTCCAGTGGGTTTTTCGGTTTCTTTATCAAAGTCGCCTCAAATTCCCCGTCATCAAACACGACCTTTTTCCCTACCATATTTTTAAATCCGCCCACTGACCGGGAATTTGTTACCATACCAAAAATAAACTCATCTTCAATAACTTCGCCATCGTGAGTCACCCGAATATTATATGACGGTATATTAAACAATCTCTTTGTTCCCTCCAAAACATATGCCAAATGACCGAGAACATTTTTTATTTCCTGTTTTGTCTGGTAGGAAACGTCCGTAAACAGACCAAATGCAGCAATATAAACAAAGATATCTTTATTGAAACGTCCCACATCACATGAAAATATCTCTCCGTTGACCGCAACGTCAGCCGCTTTTAACAGTTCTCTCGGAATATGAAGACTTTTGGCAAAATCATTCGTCGTCCCGGTAGGAATATATCCGATTGGAATTTTATTTTCTCTCTGCATCATTCCTGTCACAACTTCGTCCAGCGTTCCGTCTCCACCGCTGCATACAAGCAAATCATAATCTCCCGTAAAATCTGCCACTTTTCTGTAACCGTCTCTATATTTTTGTGTCGGATATACAGTCACTTCGTATCCCGCCTTCACAAAAATATCAAAAATATCAGATAATCTTGGTTTTAATAATCCTTTTCCTGCATTAGGGTTATAAATAAACAATAACTTTTTCATGTTACCCTCCATATATTTCAAAAAAGATTGCGTCGAGACGCAATCTTTTTATCTATTTTCCTGATACTAAAAGTTCTTTCATCTTCTCCGTTGCCATAGTCTCATCATCGCCATCTGCAACTACTGTTAATTCATCTCCTGTTGAAAGTTGAAGACTCATCATACCCATAATACTTTTAGCATTAATTTTTTTTGTTCCTACTTCAATAAAGACCTGACTTTTAAATTCGTTCGCCACCTGAACTGCCTTTGCTGTCACTCTTGCACAAATACCATCTTCTGCCTGAATCGTCACCGGTTGCTTAATCATAACGTACCTCCTTGTTTTCTCTGAGTTTATCGGCCATTTCGCCCAATTTCCTCAGACGGTGATTCACTCCCGATTTTCCTATTGGTGTAGTGAGTAAATCCCCTAATTCCTTTAATGTTGCTTCCGGATATTCCAACCTTGTCAATGCCACATCTCGCAAGGCATCAGACAGGTTTTCCAACCCGATTGTGTCGCGAATATACACAATATCTTCCACTTGTTTTACCGCTGCGGAAACAGTTTTATTAATATTCGCTGTTTCACAGTTTACTTTTCTATTTACTGTGTTACGCATATCTTTTATGATACGCACGTTTTCAAATTTCATCAATGCAACGTGTGCTTCTATGATATTAAGAAGGTCTGCAATCTGCGCACCTTCCTTGACGTATACAACATAAGATTTCTTCCGAAGTATCACTTTTGCATCTATCCCAAAACTATTCATTATCTTCTGCAATTGCTCGGCTTTCGCACGAACGGCACAGACAATTTCAAAGTGATAGGATTTCTCCGGGTCACTGATAGATCCCGATGCTAAAAAAGCACCTCTGATAAACGCTCTTTTACAACAATACTGTTGAACAATTACGTTTTTTACAATGGAAAGTTCCTCAAAAACTTCTCCATCTTTATTAATCAACTTCGTTGCCTGAAGCACCTTTATTGCTTCTTCATGCTTTTTCACAATAATCCAATACGAAACACTCTGCCTGATGAGATTTTTTCGTATGGAAATTTCAGTTCTTATATTAAATGTTTTTTCCAGTAATGTAAAGCACTTTCTTGCAACAATCAGATTTTCTGTATGTATTTTTATTGCATAACGATTATTGCTGTCAATCATGACGCTGCCACACATGCTGATTAATGCAGAAATTTCCGCAATCTGACAATGTCTTGCCGTGCTTATCTGTCCGCCTAATTCCTCTTTAATTTCTCCCGAAAACGACATTTGCCACCTCTACTTACATTTTTCTGAGAGCATCTTTTTCAATATCGCGATGCTCAATTCTCACCCCATACTGATTTTTCTCTTTAAAATAATCGTATAAAGCATTTGCCAAAGTAACGGAACGATGTTTCCCTCCTGTACAGCCTATTCCGATAACCAGCTGATGTTTCCCTTCAGATATATAATTCGGTATCAAAAATTCGACCATATCTTTCAATTTCTGTAGAAATATATCTGCTTTTCCATTACTCATCACATAATCCTGCACTTCTTTTTCATTCCCTGTTCTTGGGCGGAGTTCGTCTATATAATACGGATTTGGCAAAAAGCGGACATCGAACACTAAATCAGCATCGTTTGGAATACCATATTTAAACCCAAAAGATACGACGGTGAGATATAAATTTTTGTATTCCTGATTATTCACAAAAATATTTTGTAATGCCTGTTTTAACTCTCTTGTCAGAAGAAGACTCGTGTCAATAATGTAGTCTGCCCTCTTCTTAATCGGCTCAAGAATCTCTCTTTCCTGCAATAAACCGTCCCCGATGCTTCCCTGTGCTGTCAGCGGGTGGTTTCGCCTCGTTTCCTTATATCTTTTAATCAACACCGAGTCGCTTGCATCTAAAAACAAAATCTCGCAGGAAATTTCTTTTAACATCTCCTCCAACTCCGAAAATTCCTGCCCCCCGCGGATATCAAGCCCCAGCGCAATTTTGTTGAACTCCGGTCCCGGCACTTTTAATAATTCCGACAGTTTAGGAAACAGAGGAATCGGCAGATTATCTACACAAAAATATCCTACATCTTCCAAAACTTTTAATGCCGTACTTTTACCTGCTCCCGACATTCCCGTTACAATTACTACTCTCATCTTAAAATTCTCCCAGTTTTTTCACTTCCGGCTCAAGCGTAACACCAAATTTTTCTTCCACTTTTACCGTCACCTCTCTCATTAATTCCACCACATCTTCTGCAGTTGCATTCCCTCTGTTAATAAGAAAACCACAATGCTTTTCGGACACCTGCGCATCTCCGACACGGAAACCTCTAAGTCCTGCCTGCTCAATCAACTGTCCCGCAAAATGCCCCTCCGGTCTTTTGAATGTACTTCCCGCGCTGGCATATTCAAGCGGTTGTTTTGTCGTTCTCTTCTCTCTGAGTTCATTCATATATTCTCTAATTTCTTTTGCATCTTTCTTTTCCAACTGTAAAACAGCTTCCAACGCAATGTAACCTCTTCTTCCAACAATACTTGTCCTGTATCCCAACTCTAATTCTTCTTTACTTAACGTGAGAAGTTCTCCTTCTCTTGTCAATACGGTCACTTCTTCCAGAACGTTTTTCATCTCGCCGCCATAAGCACCTGCGTTCATCACAACCGCACCGCCTAAGGTTCCCGGGATTCCTCCGGCAAATTCAAGACCCGTCAGCCCGTTCCTGCACGCTTCACTTGCCACTTTCACAAGCAAAGCGCCTGCCTGCGCTCTTATCTTAGTTCCCGACACTTCGATTTTATCCATCTGCTTATACAGGCGGACAATCACACCTCGAAAACCTTTATCTCCCACCAAAAGATTGCTTCCGTTTCCGAGCAGATAAAACGGCATATCCATTTCATTGCACAAACGAACAACTTTCTGTACTTCATCAACCGTCTCAGGGCAGACAAAACAGTCTGCCGGTCCGCCGATGCGAAATGTAGTGTGTCTGCTCATCGGCTCATCTGTAAAAACTCTTTCTTTATCTATAATTTCTGTTACTCTATCTAAAAATTTTCTATCCATACCTGTCTCCTGTTATTTATACCCTATCTGTTATCAAAACATTTCTTTTCATGATACACTAATCCTCTTCTAAATTCAATGAACTCTTGCAAATTCGTAAAAAATACGTTATATTAAAAATACTATTTATTTTTAATTTAAGAAGGAGTGAAAAACAATTGGACTCGAGTGTCGTCACCCAAAGTATTGTTTTAATTATTTTACTTGCGCTTTCTGCATTTTTTTCATCAGCAGAAACATCGCTTACTACCGTTAACCGAATACGAATGCGTTCGTTGGCAGAGGAAGGAAATAAGCGTGCCAAGATGGTTATTAGGATTACCGAAGATTCCGGCAAGATGTTAAGCGCCATTCTTATCGGTAACAACCTTGTAAACCTTTCCGCCTCTTCCATCACAACAAGTATTGCTTATGTGTTTGGTGGTTCGGCAGTTGCTATTGCTACAGGTATTATTACACTGTTAATTCTCTTATTTGGGGAGATTTCTCCAAAGACGGTGGCAACAATCCATTCAGAAAAACTTGCATTGGTTTATGCTTACCCTATCAGTTTCCTTATGAAGATTGCTACACCATTTATTTTTATCGTAAATAGTTTATCAAAAGTAATCTTATTTATTCTGAGAGTAGACCCTAATGCAAAGAATGACTCCATGACCGAGAGCGAACTGCGTACAATCGTAGATGTCAGCCACGAGGACGGTGTCATCGAATCTGAAGAAAAAGAGATGATTTATAACGTGTTCGATATGGGAGACGCAAAGGCAAAAGATGTTATGGTACCTAGAGTACACGTTACCTTTGCCGATGTGGAAAGTACTTACGAAGAGTTAATCGAAATCTTCCGTGAGGACAAATTTACCCGACTGCCTGTCTATGAGAATACGACAGACAACGTTATCGGAACCATTAACATGAAAGATTTACTTCTTTTTGATAACCGAAAAGAATTTCATGTCCGTGATATTCTCCGTGAAGCATACTTTACGTATGAGTATAAGAGTATTTCCGAACTGCTCGTAGAGATGAGAGAAGCTTCTCTGAATATCGTTATCGTACTTGATGAGTATGGTGAGACGGCAGGTCTTATCACTTTAGAAGATTTGCTCGAAGAGATTGTCGGTGAAATTCATGATGAATATGACGAAAATGAAGAAGAGTTCTTTAAAGAGATTAATGAGCATGAATTTATCGTAGAAGGTTCTATGAACTTAGACGATTTAAACGACCGTTTAGATTTAGGTTTGACTTCTGAAGATTATGATTCCCTCGGTGGATTTATCATTGAGCAGTTGGACCGACTGCCTGAATTACATGATGAAGTCGTTACGGATTCAGGTATCCGTCTTGTCGTAGAAACATTGGACAAGAACCGTGTAGAAGATGTTCATATTTACCTTCCTGAGAATTTTCGGGAAGAAAAAGACGAGGAAGAAGAATAATTTATCACAAATATCATAATAAGCAGAAAAAATGGAAGACTGCCGTAATGGTTTCTTCCATTTTTATATTTATCCTTTTGTTGAACCTTTCGTCATTCCTGCCACGAGGAATTTCCTGAAAATCAGTGCCACTATCGCCGGAGGAATAACTGCCAAAAGCCCGGCTGCCGCCGTCACTCCGTACTGCACCATATCTTTCGTCATAAACTCCGATGTCACGATTGCGACAGGTTTTGTCTCTGCCGACGAAGCAAGAATAAGCGGTATTTGAAATTGACTCCAACCACTCAAAAACATAATTAAAATTGATGAAAAGATAACCGGGTAGGATATTGGGAGAATGATTTTAAAAAAAGTATGAATCCTCCCACAGCCGTCCACCCTCGCCGCTTCCTCCAATTCTTTCGGAATTGTGGCAAAATAATTCGATATCAGCCACACATTCATCGGAAGAAACGAACTCACATACACCATACTGAGCCAAAATGTATTATTCAATAATCCTTTATCCACAAAAATACGGAACAACGGAATAATTGTCGCAAAAATCGGAATGACCATTGTAATAAGCAGACTGTTTCGGATAAACTTTTTCCCCGGAAATTCCATTCTTGTCAAAACATATCCACTGACAAGGGCAATCGGTACACCGAATAAAATCGTACAGCCTACCGCCTTCATTGAATTTGCCAGTCCGGTAAAGAGACGGATATGCTGGGAACTGTTCACATCAAGCAGCATTTCATAGTTGTTCCATGTCATTTCTTTCGGCAGCATTCCCACTGTATTCTTAAACATCTCATACTCAGGAGTTACCGACACAATAAACGCCCACACAAATGGTCCCAACGTTAAAATAAGAAAAAGAATCACCGCAGCAATATAGAGAAGGGAAACTTTTTTGCGCCTTTTCATTAGTATTCCACCTCCTTATTCAGACTTCTCAAATAGAAAAATCCGAGAATTGCCGACAGAAGCATAATGATATAAGTCAATGCACTTCCTTTTCCAAAGTCTAAAAAAGAAAACGTCGTCAGATAGTTCTCAATTAACAAGTTTTTGCCTAAATCTTTGTACCCCGAAATTGCCACAATCTCATCAAAAATATTGATTGCAGTTATGGACGCCGATGTCATTCCAATAATCAGAAACGGTTTCACAAGGGGGAGTGTGATATGAAAAAATCTTGATTTTCTGTCTGCCCCGTCTATTTTTGCCGCCTCATATAATTCCTCCGGTATAGCACGTAGCCCCGAAACCGTAACGATTGCACAGAACGGTACACTTCTCCATGCGACAACAAGCGCAACGACAAGAAGTAAAAGCCACCTGTCCGTCAGCCACTCTATCGGTTTGTCTATCATCTTTAGAGAAATAAGCAATTTGTTCATAAAGCCATATCCCGAATGAAAAACGAACTTCCAGATAATTCCGTTCACAATCGGCGGCATCGCCCACGGCAAAATGGCAATCGCAGTCAAAATACCCGAAATCTTCGTATCCACATTTAAAATAAGCGCTACCGCAAACCCACATACCGTTGTCACAGCCATAACAATCACGAGCAGAAACAGCGTGTTTTGCAGACTGTACCAAAATGTGTCCGATTTCAATATAGATATGTAGTTTTCTAATCCAATTAACTTAATATCATTCGGCGCCGTCAGTTTCATTTTGTGAAGACTGTAGGAAAATGTCATGACAATCGGGTACAGCACCAATGTACACATAATAAGAATTACTGGCGTAAGAGTAACATACGCCAGTAATTTTTCCTTGTTTCTTTTCAACATACTATTTTACCAATTCTTTTATCTTCTTATCCATCGTATCAAACGCTTTCTCAGGAGAGATTTCTCCAAGAACCATTTTGTTTACGTTATTATAAATTGTGTTTGACATTTCTGAATAGTAGTCCGGCACTCCTTTAGGGAATGGAGATTTAATTAATTTCGCCTGATCAAGCATTGCTCCTGCATTTTTAATTGTGCCGTCATTGATTAATTCTTCGATAACCGAGTTTCTTGTCGGAATGGAACTGTTTTGTGCGTACAGTTTTTTCTGTACTTCCGGAGAGGAATACCATTTTACAAACTCTTTTGCTTCTTCTTTGTTTTTAGAAAATGCAGTAATTCCAATCGCTTCTGGAAGCGGCATTGTCACCTGTGAAGTTCCTTCTTTTCCCGGCAATAAAATCGGTTTAATCTGTCCGACTACGCTGCTCTCCTCAGGATTATTGCTGATTCCAACAAATTTTGTCGGTCCGACCATAAAACTTGCCTCTCCTGAAGTAAGTTTGCGGTAACAGTCCATACCTGAAAATGTTTTTGCCGCAGGATCAATCAATTCTTCATCTACTAATTTTTGTTCAAATTTCAATGCGTCCAACACTGCTTCTTTATTTAATGTTCCGTCCTCGTTAAACGCTACACCATTTCTTGCAAACGCAAACCAAATCATTGAAGTTGTTGCCGATTCATCCGCATTTACCGGAAGAGTGAACGGATATTTTGTCACTCCGGACTCTTTCAATTTCTTTAATGCGGCATAAACTTCGTCCCATGTTTCCGGCGCTTTCTCAATTCCGGCCTTTTTGAAATGTTCCTCATTATAATATGCGATTCGGTAATCGTTCGCATATGGAACTGCCAATACCTTATCATCTATTGTAAATGTCTCCAGTGTAGGCATGTCCTTTTTATCTTCTTCGCTCATTTCAATCGGTTCAAGCCAGCCCGCACTGTTCATCTCACCAACCCATGACCAGTCTACTTCCACTACGTCCGCAGCGGCTTCCCCACCTGCTGCCGCAATGGAGACTTTATCGCGAATGTCGTCCCAACTTACTTCTTCCACATTTACCTTAATTCCTGATTCTTCCTCAAACTCTTTTAAAAGTTCTTCCCCCGGATTTCCCCAGTCAGGAATCATGAATGTAATTTCTTTTTTACCATCTGCTTTGTCTTTTGATGTTTCCTTCTTTCCACAGCCTGCTGCCATAGTTCCCACTAAAGCCATACACAAAAGAATACTTACGATTTTCTTTCTCATCTGTTTTCCTCCTTTTTTAATCTCTAGTAGTATACTCAAATTTTTCCTCAGTTTCAATTCTGTTACAGTTTTTTCCTATTGTTTTTTGTTGTAGCACTATAGAGATTTTCTATACAGCCTGTTTTATTATTCCTCTTCCTCATCATCTTCTTCCCCTGTCAGACGCAAAATATCATTGACTTCCTCTTCCGTCATCTCCATATAGTCTGCCAGTTCTTCCAAAGTCGGTTTTCTGTTCAAATCTTCTGTGAGATTTTTTAAACTCTCGTCCAAAAAGATTACCTTCTCCACCATTTTATTATCCTGATGTTTCACTTCCTCCTGCTCCTCCACAAGCAGTTGCATCATCTGACGAATGCCCTCTAAAATTTCCTGTTCTTCCGCCTCTTCTTTTTCCAGTGCAAGCATCAGTCCCACATTTCCCTCCTGAATTAAATCGCCGATGAAAAATTCAGGAGTATGTAATTCTTTTGCAATCTCTACAACTTTCGGAAAATATTGTTTTAATTTTTCCTCTCTTTCATTCAAAGGTACCAACGAGGACATTTCTTCCAAATATGTTTCTAAATATAACTCGTCCTCCTTGGGGAAATTCTTTTCCTCCTCTTCCTCTACAACCGTTCCCCCTTTTTTCACATAGCCGGTTACGGCTATCTTTTGAGATAAAAGATAGTCGTATACCAGTTCCATTTGTTCTTCTGAAAGTGTGTCCTCCTCAAAATATTTTTCCACATCTTCCATTGTCAATACACGATGTTTTTCTTTTCCTAACTCTAAAATACCATTTAACTTTTCACGAAACTGTAATTTACCGCTCATTTTTCTTCTCCTGTTCTTTTAACTTACAATAATTGTCGGATACCCCGCCTGTTTCAAACGTCTTTCCATGACGACTGCCTCTTTCAGCGTAGGATACTCTCCCACCTGCACTCTCCAGAATCCATTTCCCTGTTCGATAAACGCCGGATATTCCTGTGCCTGCAATTCATTTAGCAGCGCTTCCGCATATCTTCTCTGCCGATATGCGCCGACCTGTACCCTGTACTGCATCACCTGATTCATACCCGGTTTCATCACTGTATCCATAATTCCATCTGCGATTGCATTTGCTATATCATCGAAAGACTCATCAAACAGCTGGTTATCCGTATCGGAATTGATAAATCCCGCTTCCACTAACACAGCGGGCATCTTTGTCCTTTTTAACACAACTAAATTCGGTCTGGCATGAACACCTAAGTTTACAAACCCTATGTCTTCCAATTGGGCATTGATATTCTTCGCCATCTCATATTTAATTCCCGACAAATCATAGACAAGGCTCTCCACTCCCGAAACTTCGTTATCCGTCGGATAGGAATTTCGATGAATGGACACAAAATAGTCCACTCCTGCCTCATTTGCCTCCATCGCCTTCTGATATGGCGACTCATATACGTCTGTTGTTCTTGTATATTCTACATCAAAACCGTGATTTTGTAAAATCTCACCGACGGCCAATGTCAGTTGCAGTGCGTCATCTGCCTCTCTTCTTCCTTTGTAAACGGCACCGGGATCTGTTCCCCCATGCCCTGCGTCAAGCATAATTGAAATTGGCATATGTTTACTCCGTTTTCTTTCTTTTCTATAATACAATATGTCAAAGAAAAGGAATCGTGAAAAGAGGCTATCTGTTTTAAGAACAACCCTGATTTATTTTTACAGAAAATTTCTTAGACTTTGTCAATCACATAAAAAATAAAGTGGAGTCTTTTTCAACTCCACTTTATTTTTATCTATTCTCAATATCTGAAATCATATCTACACGTCTCTGATGTCTGTCACCCTCAAATTCTGTGTTTAACCATTCTTCCACAATCATTTTTGCCAATTCAATACCGATAACTCTGGCGCCGAACGCAAGAATATTTGTGTTATTGTGCTGTTTTGAAAGTTTTGCCGAATATGGCTCGCTGCAAACGACTGCACGTACACCTTTTACTTTGTTGGCTGCAATGGAAATTCCTACGCCTGTTCCGCAAATCAAAATTCCACATTCTACGTCTCCGTCCACAACTGCGCGTCCCACTTTTTCACCATAAACAGGATAGTCGCAACTGTCGTTTGTATCTGTTCCATAGTTTACCACTTCATGTCCCAGTTCTTCCAAAAATGCGACAATCTGCTCTTTCATTTCTACTGCTGCATGGTCATTACCAATTCCAATTCTCATTTTTTAGTTCTCCTTCATTCCGAAATCTATAATCCTTTTTAAACAGTTAGATTATAGCATTTTCACAAAAGATTTTCAATGAGATGAATTTTCCCTTTTATACTGCCGATATAAACGATTTTTCTCCTACCGTGAAAACATGAAGCCGCACGCCATATACTTCTTCCAACAGTTCTTCTGTCAAAACTTCTTTCGGCATTCCCTGCCCGATGATTTTTCCATTTTTCATTGCCAGTATCTCGTCACTGTAATATAATGCCTGATTAATATCGTGCAGTACCATGACAATAGTCAAACCATACTCTTGATTTAGTTTGCTTACCAACTGCAGTATCTGTATCTGGTATCTTACGTCCAAATATGTTGTCGGTTCATCTAAAAGCAACAGTTCTGTATCCTGTGCAAGCGCCATGGCAATCCAAACTCTCTGTCTTTGTCCTCCCGACAGTTTTGAGACCGGACGGTTGCGGTATTTCGTTATTCGTGTCACTTTCATCGCCCATTCCACTTTTTCTCTGTCTTTCTCACTGAGCCTGAAACTTCCCGCTTTTCTGTGAGGAATTCTCCCATAACTCACCAGTTTTTCCACACTCAAATCCTCCAAAACAGTATGATACTGGTGTACAATGGCGGATTTTTTTGCTAAATCTTTTAATTTGATGTCACGGAGATTTTCTCCGTACAGTTTTATCTCTCCCGACTCCGGTTTTTGGTTTCTTGTCAGCAGTTGAAATAATGTAGATTTCCCACAACCGTTGGCGCCAATCAAGGTAGTAATTTTCCCTTTTTGCAGTGAAAAGGATACTTCCTGAAGTACCTTATGTTCCCCGTAAGCGAAATATAAATCCCGTACCTCATAAACATATTTCTGTTCACTCATAGTTCTGTCTTCGCCCTCCTTAACAGTAAAATAAAACTCGGGCCTCCAATAACCGCCATAATCACTGCCGCATTAATTTCATATGGATAGGCAATAGTACGGCCTACCGTGTCTGCAAGCAGCAGGGTAAATGCCCCCAGAAGCATTGTGTACGGAATCAGCACTTTGTGGCTGTTTCCAACAAGCAGCCTTGCGATATGTGGTACCAACAGTCCGAGAAAACTGATACTTCCCACCACTGCCGTGCTGACAGCTGCCAAAAGCACCGCCACCCCGGATACGAGAAGACGCACTGTATTTACCCTGATTCCGAGAGAAAGTATCGTCTTATCTTCCAGTCCCAGAATGTCACATTTTACCGCAAATATAAACGCTAATATAAGTCCAATCACCGTATACACAGAAAGCATCTGAAAATCGCCCCATGTTTTCATTGTAATATTTCCATTTACTATACTTGCCGCCCCGCTGTAGTCCGTTCCCATCATACTTTCTCCTGCTGACATAAGCCCTGAGAAAAAGGCATTCACCGCCACCCCGGTCAAAATAACACGAAGAGGACTCAGTTCTCCTTTCCACGAGAGAAGATATACAATTAAACAGGCAATAATTCCTCCCAAAAACGCAAAAACAGGAACTGCAAGATACAATGACGGTGCAAAGACGGTCACAAGTACCGCCGCCATTCCCGCCCCTGAACTAATCCCCATAATTCCCGGATCTGCCAACGGATTTTTCATTACCGCCTGCAGCATAACTCCAGATACGGCAACCGCTGCTCCGGCGAGCATGGCAATCAAAATTCTCGGAAAGCGCAGCGAATATATTGTCGCCACCGTCTCATCGTATTCTACAAACAGACCTTTTATAATCTGTCCCGGGGACGCCTTTAAACTTCCCGTATTCACAGCAACAAGGAACAGCACGATTAATGCTGCTCCCGTAACAAGAAATGAAATGATTTTTCTTCTTCTGCCAATCAATTTGTTCCCTCCTGATATAAATATGTTTCCAACTCTTGCAGTGCCTCTTTATAACGGAAATTTGCACTCATTCCAAATTTCTCATTGTTCAAATCATACACATAGCCTTGTTGCACCGCCTCGAAATGTTTCCAAATATCATTTGTCTTAAATTCCTCCGCAAACATTTTCTTAACCTGTTCCGGAAGAGCGTGTGAAGTACGCAGAATAATATCCGGCTTTTTCTTTACCATATCCTCGGGATTGATATTCAGAAAATCCTGTCCGGCTCCATCACCGTACACATTGATGCCTCCGGCAAGTTTTACAAGACTTCCCGCATAACTGCTTTCCGTTGCCACCACATAAGACCCCGGGATTCCCATCAGCAAAAGAACGGTAGGCGCTTCCTCTCCGGTATGTTTTTTTGCAAAATCAGTTTTAAAGTCTTCAAATTCCTTATAAAGTTCTTCTGCCCTCGCTTCTTTTCCCAGCATCTTTCCAAGTGTTAAAATTGATTCGTACATTCCTTCCGTACTCTTTAAATCCAAAAAATAACTCTCCACTCCTATATTTTCATACTGAGATTTCAGTTCTCCTTCCAGAGAATTCGGACTTAAAACGATGTCCGGCTTCAGTGATTTTACAATTTCCATATCCGGCGCCATAGGTGAACCGACGTTTTTCGCCTTCTCATAGCGTTTCGGAATGGAATAACTGTCTGTCTTGGGAACTCCCACAACGTTATCCCATTCCAGCCTGTCTAAAATCTCGCAGGTTGCCACAGATGTTGCCACAATCCGTTTTTCTTTTGCACTGTTATTTACATTCTGTTCGCCCGACTGGTTTACACACCCCGTCAGGAATAATGCGGAAAGAATTACGGCAATTAACGGTTTCTTTTTCATCTCTTATTTCCTTTTCTTTACAAACACAACTAATGAACCAATGACAAGTACAACAGCCGCTCCAACTGCAATCTCACCAACCGGAACTTTCTTTTTAGATTCTTTTGGCGTTTCCTTAGAAGTTTCTTTTGAAGTTTTTTTCACTGATTCTTCTTTTACCGGCTGCTCATCTTCCGTCTTAATCATCTCACTCACAAAATTTCCGTTTCCCTTTTTTGCCGATGTCATATCCAGTTTTATAAAAAACTGTACGTCTCTTCCCATCGGTTCTACAAACAAAATAGGACTGATATAATTCTCTGCCGAATCTACCTCAAACCGATAGTGATTGCAAGTGTCTCCATCTCTCTCACAAGTTCCTGTCTGTGTAAGTTCTACATTTCTATAGTTTCCGTCATTACCTTTTATCTGCATACGGACATTGTTTACGTTGGACATTAAACCAATTCCAAGCGTGACATATGTCTTTCCCTGAGACTGTTCCACCAGCACGCTATCCTCCACGATACTGTCAGCCATACTGTCTCCGAGAGCAATATTCGTTCCTCCGTCCACAGTTTTATTCGTCTCCGGATTTGCGTAGGACGTCGTTCTGCCCACTGTGTAGGCTCCGTCTTCCATCGCGTGAACCGGAATATGGAAAACTGCAAGCATGGCAGCCATTCCCAATCCCAAAACAACTTCTTTCCATCGTTTCATATTTATCTTGCCTGTCTCTTTCTATAAACTAACGTCGCCACACTCGCTGCTGCCGACAAAAGCATAGCAAGTAAAAGCGCTGAATAATTACTATAGTCTGCTGTCTTCGGCGCATTTGATGCCCCATAACTGCTCTGGGCTGACGGCTTTGTCACCTGAACAGAAGAAACCTGTTTCAGCGAAGAATAATTGATACGAAATCTTGCGTCGATGTCCTGATTTCCCATAATAGCCACATGTGGATTTACTTTTACATTTAAGTATTCCTTTGTGTGAGGAAGTGTAAAGGAGAAACACACCGGATTCCCTGCCGCATCTCTTTCTTCTACTTTTGCACTGATATATTTTCCGTCAGCGCCCTCCACTTTCAGTTCCTGAAGGCTTGCTTCAATGTTTCCATATTTCATGGATTTTGTGTAAATGTACATTGTTTTCACACCATTTTTTACAACAATTCTCGCTGTGTTGTTTAAAGACTGTGCAGCCATAGAAGCCTGATTTTTTGTTGCATGCCATAACCATACCGGAACTTCATAAATTCCGTCTTTTAAATTATTTTTATCTAATGTTGTGTTTCCTGTATTTAGATTCGGCTGGCTGTTTGTGTCGTTATTGGTTCCATTATTCGTATTGTTATCAGATGTCGGTTTCTTTTTCAGCCCTTTTACTGCTGCCTCGATATTTGCCGCCATCTGATTTACTTTGTCCTGTTCATTTTGTTTCAAACCGCGAATAACTGCCTGTAATGCATTTTCAAGCGTCTTTACCGTTCCATCTGTGTATTTTGTTAAATCTTTTGGAACCGTCGCAATCGCCGCATCTACTTTACTGTAATCCGCTTCCGGCAACTCGCTTACCAACTGTAATTTTCCTTTTAAATCTTTTAAAGAAGCTATCATTCCGCTGATTTCTGATGCGGAGGCCTTTCCGCCTGCAAGCAATTCTTTTGCCTCTTTCTTTTTCAATTCAAACGCTTTCCATGACTCTTCCGTGTAATCTTCTTTTTTCAATCCGTCATAAGATTGTAAGAGCGCGTTTAATCCGCTTGTATCCGCCTGTGCTTTTGAAAAATCTAATGTCAATGTCACAGTTGTAGGATATGGTTTCCCTCCGCCCATCATATTGTTCATAAAGTCCACCGTAATCGTTAATGAGCATTCTCCGTTACCGGAAGGTGTGATTGGAAACTTCATTTTCTCCGGCACTTCAATTTGGGTAATCTCTGTCGGTTTTCCAAATAAAGTGGAAGACTGTTCTGTTTTGTAAGATAAATATTCTGCCCCTTCCACAGTTAAAACATTTGCGTGATATTCTCCCATCATATTGATAACCATGTGTCTGTTCTCAACGGTGGCTGTCATATTGCCTTTTTCATCTACACTTACATTTGCATTTTCCCCAAACGCTTTGTTGAACGCTTCGTTTACGGCAGGAATCGGCGCTTTACTCTTCAGTGATGTAATCGGCACGACATAATCTCCCGCTTCTAACACTTCGGCAGCCTTTACCGCAGGTACCTGCGTCAAACTAAATGTGCAAACTGCTGCCATCGCAAGTGCAGCCAATCTTTTTGCCATTGATTTTATAGTCCTATTCTTCATTTTCATATCCTCCTCTTTTAAATGGTTGCTTTAAACTATTTTTTATTAGTTTCGTCTAACCCACGAGCATTAAAAAAAGCAACTGAAATTGCTGATTAGACTGTATCATAATTTTTTTGAAAATGAAAATCTTTTTTTGTTGCATCTTGGCAACTTTTTTTATGTTTTCATCACTTTTTTTATTTTACACCACAATTTTTTCTTTGTTGCAAACGGCAACTTTTTATGCAATATACATCGTAAATAAAAGTTTTTTCATATCTCTTCCCCGATAAATCTTTATCCAAATCTTTCCTAACAGTATTCTTCCTCTGTCGTCTGCCATACTTTGAAAACGAATCCAATCCGCCCTGAATGAAAGCAGACGCCCCTGCCGTTCCATATCGCACCATGCTTCCCCGTCCCAATACGCAAACTGATATTCCCTGTACTCGCCGAGCATCTGAAGAAACACCTTTCCATTTTTATTCTGCACATTTAAAATACATGGATTTTCAAATCGTTCATTCCACGTTGAGACTTCTTTTTCCAAATCCAGCTCTTTTTGAAAAATCGCAAACGGAATCGGGTAATTCCCATCGGGATACCTCCCACTCAGACGCTCTCCGCCAAATTCCATTCCCTCTCTGAAACTATATTTTACCCGTTTTGCAATTTCCTCTTTTTTCAATACTTCCAGAGTCTCCTCCTTACAGTATGACGCAATGATAACTGCGTCTTCCCGCGCTGTCTCCTGAGAAACCCCTGTTCCCAGAAGATGCCCGATAACCAATTCCACTTTTTGGCTGTATTCCTTTGCAACTGCCCTGCCCTTTCTTGTCAGCACCGGATTTCTCCGGTCACTTTTATCAAGCAGCCCTTCTTTTTCCAAAGCAGATAATATGCGGCTGACTACATATTTCTCTACCCCAAGCGTTATCGCAAGATTTGTCACATTCCACTGCTCTTTTGGATTTTGAAAACAGATTAATATTTTTACTCTTAATACGTCCATATCATTCTTCCCCTGAAAGCGTTATCTTCACATCATTATTAGTCGCAACTAACTTCCTAAAAGATAACAAATTCCCATTTATTTGTCAATCCGGCATCTTTCCCTTGTCTACACACCGTTCCGGTAATATAATAATGAGGGAATAAGAAAAATAGTATGAGGTAATTGATTATGATAAAATTAGTGGCAAGTGATATTGACGGAACATTATTAAGATACGGGGAGCAGAAATTAAATCCTGAATTATTTGATATTATCCGCCAATTGAAAAAGAAAGGAATTCATTTTATTGCGGCAAGCGGAAGACAGTATGCAAGTATCGTCAATCTTTTTGAACCTGTGAAAGATGAGATTTCCTACATTACGGAAAACGGTTCACTCTGTATTCACAACGGTGAAGTTCTCAGTCGCGGAACGATTGACCGCGAATTAGGAATCCGCATTTTTGAAGAAATCAGGAAACGGGAACACTGCGATGCCGTTCTTTCCTGCGAAGAGGCATGTTATATTGAGACTGCCGATAAGGAATTTTTCCGACATCTTGTGGAAGATATGGCAAATAAAGTTATTCGTGTAGATGATTTGTCTACCGTTGCCTCCCCATTTTTAAAAATCGCTATTTTTGACAACGTAACTCCTGAGGAGACTTTTGTGCATTTCCGCGAAGAGTTCAAGTCGGATATCAAAGTCGTCACTTCAGGAAATGAATGGGTTGACTTTATCTCCCCTGAAGCAAACAAAGGAACTGCCCTGCAGGTTTTCCTTGATTACTTCAACATTCTTCCTGAAGAGTGTATGGCATTTGGTGACCAGCATAACGATATTGAAATGCTTCATCTTGCAGGCGAAGGATATGCCATGTCAGACGCTGCTCCGGGTGTGGCTTCACACTCGACATATGTTACGGATTCCGTAATTGAAACATTAAAAGAGTTATTAGAATAACCAAGAAAAAGGTATCGCACCAGTCTGATATGCGATACCTTTTCTCTACTCTAACTTCAGCAGTTCTGAAAATTCTTTAATTTTCCATTCACTTTCAGGGACGTCTCCAAAACCATACTCTGCAAAGACAAACGGAACTCCCGCCTGTTTTGACGCCTCATAATCGCCTCGGATATCACCTACATAGCAGGCGCTTTCTGAATGATTTCTCTCCATAATCAAACGAATGTTTTCCCCTTTTCCTCTTCCGGTATTTCCAAAACATTCTATGTCTGTAACATATTTTTCCAGATTTGTTTTCTTTAAAAACATTTCAATGTATCCGGATTGACAGTTGCTTACAATAAAAACCCGATGTGTTTTTGATAATTCGATAATGGTTTCCCTTACATTGGGATACAACATATCGCACTCATCATTTTCCAAATCTTCATGTTCGTACTGACAGCATAAGTCCATGACCTGTGCTTTTTCTTCCTCGGAACACCCCGCTAAAACAACGTCTGCAATCTCTTTCATCGTTCTGCCGAACAATGTTTTCAGCCGGTCTGCTGTCACATCAATATGCGTAATACCTATATCACGAATCGCTCTGTTCCATGACTTTGCCACTAACTCCGTGGAATCCCACAATGTTCCGTCCACATCTAAAATAATACTTTCTATCTGCATTTTCACTCCTATATTTCTCTCGTATATTTTTTAAGCCATTCTTTTTCTTCTTCATTTAAGTATGGAGAAACTTTTTCGTATACCGTTTTGTGATAAGTATTCAGATACCGTCTGTATTCTTCTGTCAGCATCTCTGGCTTAATCGCATCTAAATCGAATGGAACATATGTGATTGTTTCTAAATACATAAACTGTCCGTACTCATTTTTTTCGCCTTTGCATACAAGAACCTCGTTCTCCAGACGTACTCCGTGTGAACCTTCAATATAAATTCCCGGCTCAACCGTAAGTATCATACCTTCCTGTAAAACTGCCGTATTTCCTTCACGATATCTTAATTGGAAATTTGCAGGGTCTTCGTGAATATTCAATAAATATCCTATACCATGACCTGTTCCGTGATTATAATCTTTGTTTCTTTCCCACAATGGTTTTCTCGCCAAAATATCTAAGTTTACTCCTGTGCATCCTTCCATAAATTTTGCATTTGACAATTCTAAATTACACATGGCAACAACAGTAAAGTCTTCTTTCATATTCTCCGGTATTTCTCCCAAAGCGTAAGCCCTTGTAATATCTGTTGAACCTTCATAGAAACCGGCGCCTGTGTCTGTTAGGAAAATATTTCCTTCTTTCAATTCCACATCTGTTTCCGGTGAAGATGTGTAATGGCATAGTGCGGCGTGTTCCCCATAAGAAGAAATCGGCTCAAAACTTGGTCTGATGAAGTTACCCATCTCTGCACGGAACTCATCTAATTTATCAGACGCACTCATTTCCGTAATCGTTATTTTTCCAACATTTTCTTTTAACCATTTCATAAATTTAACATGGGCAACACTGTCTTTAATTTGTGCCTGACGCATATTTTCTACTTCTGACGGATTTTTCATCGCTTTAAACAACACTTCCGGATTTCTTTTTTCCACTTTTTTCACATCGGCAGAAATATTACTGTAAATCGCATAATTCAAGCACATCGGGTCAATCAGAAGAACTTCTTCTTCACCGATTTGTTTTACATCCTCATAAATGGCATTATATTTATGTAAAATAACGCCGTCCGCTTCCATATTTACTCTTATCTCATCACTTAATTTTGTTTCATCAATGTATAAATGCATTTTGTCCATTGTGATAATCGCATAAGAAAGAACAAGAGGGAAAAACTCAATATCATTTCCTCGTATATTCAATGTCCAGCAAATATCATCCAATGTCGTTAAAATATGTACGGTTGCACCGTTTTCTTTCATCACTTCTCTAATTCTGCTTAATTTACTCTCAGTAGATTCTCCGGTATATTTTTCCTCTAAAGCAAATACAGGCTCTTTGGAAAGTGACGGTCTGTCTTCCCAAATTTCTCCGATTAAGTCCATATCATACACGATTTTTCCCTGTTTTTCTTCTACAATTTTAGCATATTTCTGTCCATTTCCCATAGAAACAACTCTTCCGTCAAAACCGAGTGTCTGACCATTCTGTAATGTTTCTTCTATATATTTATCCAATGTCGGTACGTTAGGCTGACCCATTTTCATCATCTGAATTTCCGTACCCTGTAACTGCTCCGCAGCCTGAATAAAATATCTTCCGTCTACCCAAAGGCGTGCTTCCTCTAAAGTAATTACCGCTGTTCCCGCTGAACCGCTAAATCCCGTAATAAATTTTCTTGCCTTAAAATACTCTCCTACATATTCGCTCTGATGAAAATCTGCTGTCGGTACAATATACATATCTACACCGTGACTTTTCATCTGTTCACGCAACATAGAAATTCTTTCCTGTATACTCATTTTCTCTCCTCCTATAAACACATAATTATTATAGAAAAAGCCACTACACTTTCGTGTTGTAGCTTTTTCGTCATTTTTTATTTCATTTCTCTTAAGAATGCTTTATATCCTTTATATCCTTCGTAAATATCTGCTTTACTTGCGATTTCCCATGGAGCGTGCATAGATAATACTGCCATACCGCTGTCAATAACATTCATTCCGTAATCTGCCATGATGTAAGCGATTGTTCCGCCGCCGCCAAAATCAACTTTACCTAATTCTGCTGTCTGGAAACCGATTTCATTATCATCAAATACTTTACGGATTTTTGCAATATATTCTGCATTTGCATCACTTGAACCGCTCTTTCCTCTTGCTCCCGTATATTTGTTTAAGCAAAGCCCACGTCCAAAATATGCTGTGTTTTTCTTCTCAAACGCATTTGCAAACATAGGGTCATACGCTGCACTAACATCTGAAGAAAGCATATATGAGTTCTGAAGAGCACGTCTTACTTTCAATGAAGATTCTCCTACTGTGAGGGCAACTAATTCTGCAACTGCATTTTCAAAGAATTTTGATTCCATACCGGTTGCTCCGACACTTCCGATTTCTTCTTTATCTACTAATAAACAGCAACTTGTTCTTTCAGGATTTTCTACTTCTAACATAGCAAATAATGATGTAAATGCACAAATTCTATCATCATGTCCATATCCCATAATCATGCTTCTGTCAAATCCACAATCTCTTGCTTTTCCGGCAGGTACGATTTCTAATTCTGCCGACAAGAAATCTTCTTCTTCAATTCCGTAGTTATCTTTTAAGAAAGAAAGGATAGTTGCCTTTACTAATTCTTTTTCTTCTTTATCTTCTGTCGAAAGTGGTTTTGAACCAACTAAAACATCCAATCCTTCCCCTTCGATTACAACACTTGCTTTCTTATCCATCTGTTCTCCTGCAAGATGAATCAAAAGGTCTGAAATAACAAGTACAGGGTCTTCTTCCTTTTCTCCTACAACAATATCAACTGTTGTTCCGTCTTTCTTAGCAACTGTTCCGTGAATTGCCAACGGAATAGAAACCCACTGATATTTTTTGATACCGCCATAATAATGTGTATCCAAGTATGCTAAGTCTGTATCTTCATAAAGTGGATTTTGTTTAATGTCAATTCTTGGTGAGTCTACATGAGCTCCAAGAATATTCATTCCCTCTTCTAACGGTTTCTGTCCGATTTGGAATAAAACTAATGCTTTACCCATTTGGTTTACATATACTTTATCTCCTGCTTTTAATTCTGTATTTTCAGCAATACACTCTTCCAGATTACGATAG
The DNA here is from genome assembly GCA_902381685.1 of Lachnospiraceae bacterium. Lineage (GTDB taxonomy): Bacteria > Bacillota > Clostridia > Lachnospirales > Lachnospiraceae > Faecalimonas. The sequence goes on from LR698958.1 coordinate 1,896,292, forward strand.
CCATGTTCTTCTGCCATAGAAACAGCAAGACTTACACATTCTCTTTCTGTTTTTCCCGCATCAAGACAATCTTTATATCTTTTGCTAACTTCTTCTACTTCGTTTAACTGTTCTACAGTATACTGTTTCCACATATTTTTTCTTTCCATAGCGTATTCTCCTTACTTCAATTTAATTCTCTGTCATTATATCGCTTTAAATAACAAAAGTCAATCTTCCTCTATGAATTTTTATGCATGAAAAAAGATATGGCACCTGAAAAATCAAATGCCATATCTTGTCTAATTCAAATCAATTACAGAAACCGGACAACTTTCCCTTGCTTCTTCTGCCGTTTCCCGTGTTTCTTCAGTTATATCAGTGTATGCCTCTGCCAGCCCTTCATCGTTAAATCGAAAGACTTCCGGGCAAAGGCTTACACACATTCCGCAGGCAATACAACCTTCATTCACTTTTGCTTTCATCAGCGTTCCTCCTACTTTTTTATTTAGGATTCCCACTTTCTCTTATCTTATGAATGTTTTCTTTTTTTTGAAAAGAAAATACTTCCTCCTGCTACAACTAACAATGCTAACCATAAACCGATTGGTGTTGCATCTGCTGTTTTCGGTGGTTTTGTTCCTGTCGGCTTATTATTGCTGTTTCCGTTATTGTTTCCGTTTCCGCTGTTGTTTCCGTTTCCGTTATTGTTTCCGTTTCCGTTGTTGTTTCCGTTTCCGTTGTTGTTTCCGTTTCCGTTATTGTTTCCGTTTCCGTTATTGTTTCCGTTTCCGTTATTGTTTCCGTTGTCGTTTCCGTTTCCGTTGTCAGCCGGAACAAGTGCATCTGCCGCTTCTTCTAATGTGTTAAGAGCATTGTCAATCTGTTCTTTTGTTGCATTCTTGTTATCTAAAACTTTTTTGGCATCAGCCAATGCTTTTGCAAATGCTTTCCAAGATTCTGCTGTATAGTCTTTTTCATCATATTTACTATACTTCTTAACCGCATCTCTTAATGCTGCCTTTTCATCATCTGTAGGCTCATCACCTTTTTCTTCAAGAACAACAGACATCATTGCTTTTCTTAATTGTTTTTTCATTACTTCTACATCGTTGGCATCCGGATTTTCTGCTTTGGCAAGTTCTTCTGCGTCTGCAATTTTATCCTGTAATGCTTTCCATGAGTCTTCTGTATAACCTTCGTTTTTCATTGCTTTTGCTTCATTGATTAATGCATTTAATCCTTCTACATCTGCTTTTACACCGGCACGATGAATTAAGAATTCTGCTGCCGAACCAAATCCGCCATGAGATGCTTTGTAAATAACACGGATATGTTTTGTTGTTACTGTCTTACCGAAGTCGATTACTTTCTCTTTCGCATCATCTGCAAGTGTTCCTGTTTTAACTGTTGTATAGTTCTTTCCGTCATCACTTGCTTTGATTTCGTAACTTGTAAGATTTCCGTTGCCGCCATTTGCACGAGGAGTATATGTTAATCCACTTACTGCCGTAGGCTCTTTCATCTCAAAATTAATCCAGTGTTGATTACTTGCACATTTATCTTCGCCACTGTAGTTAGTATGCCAGATTGTATTTTTGTTTCCGTCAATAGCTTTATCCGGTCCTTCACTGCCATTTTTTGAACAAGCAGTCGCCTTTACTGTTCTATTGTCTACATAATTTACATTAGCTGCCTCATAAATCTTTAATTCTTTTAATGCTTTTGCTAATGCTTTTTCATATCCGTCTACAACATCCTGCATAGATGCCGGAAGGTCACGACGAATAGAACCGATTACATATTTAAGATTATCTACCGATTCTTTTGTAAATGCAGATAAATCTTCCGGTACTAAAGCTAAGTACTTATCTACTCTGCTATAATCAGCCTTTTTAAATTGTGTAGAAGAAATCACTTCGTTAATTCTGTTTGTCAAGTTTTCCACTTCTGCTTTTGTTGGGTTGAATTTTGTCAACAATTGTTTTGCTTCTTCTAATAATGGTTTTAATGCTTCATTATCTTTCGCTACTTCTGTTGCTGTCCAAACTGCACGGTCTAAAGTGATTGTAGATGTGTATGTACCTTCTACCGCTGTTCCAACACGAACATCATCTACATAACCTTCAAATGCTTTTGTTTTGCTTCCGATTGTATCAACTGGGAACATTGTTGTTGCAATCATTGACTTACCTTCAACCTGTTCATCATCACCAAGAACATCTTTCAACTCGCCGTTCACATATAATTCTATACGAGTTTGTATACGATTATTTTTCATATTATTTACATTCTTGATTTCTAATTCTACCCATTCATTTACCGGTAATTCATAGTTAAATGAATAGTCAAAGTTCTCTCTGGAAATACCAACTTTTCCTGTTTCTTTCTGTACTGCTTTAATACTTCCGTAACTGCTTTCAAATAAAACTTGTTCATCCACACTTTCAGAAGTACGTTTTACTTTCACACGAAGATCATTTCCAAGTCCAACTGTTCCGACCCCTGTGTTTATGTAACTTTCTTTTCCATTTAATTTTAATGCACTCTTACCATCAACATTTGTAATCTCTACATTTTTACCGTCCACAAGATTATGTTTGTTTGCTGAATAGTCAGACTTATCATCCATTGGATAATTTGCAATAGCACCCTCTTTATCTTTTGCTGTTTCATATCCAAAGTTTGTCTGTGGAGCGTCATTAAGTTGTTTAGATAAGTCAAGTGCTTGGTTTGTATTCATATCACCTTTGCCCCAAAGTTTTGCACCAAATAGTGCAATTGGTTCTTTGATACGATCATATACATCATATTCACTTATACCGTTATTTAAATAGTCAGTCATATCATTCCATACTGCAAATGCTCCACCAATCATCTGTTCATCACCTGCTGGAATCGTTACGCCACCAATTGTATTGATTGCAAGATTATAGCAAGTTTCATTACTTAAGTAATCATAATAATATCCTGCATTTGGAACGATGTAATAATTACCGTCATTACAGTTAATTAAGTCGAATCCTTCTTCGTACATTTTGTCCATGTTAGCCCATCCAAAGTTCCATAAGTTCATCTCAACATTTTCACTCTGAACATCTACATTTCCTTTGATAGTAGAAAGACTTCCCCAAATACGTGCTTTACGTCCGCTTTCTTTCACATAACCAAGCATATCATTTGCAAATTTTCTATAAGCGTTTCCGTCAGCAGTATATTCATCTGCACCTACATGTACGGTTGTTTGTTTGTCAAATACAGGGTTTGCTCCTGTCATGTACTCACCGAAAATACTCTTAACAAATTCTAAACTGTCGTTATATTTGTCCCCGATTAAATTCAAGTGGTCGTTCTGTCTTCCGCTTGTACCGTGTCTAAGGTCAGGTCTTACTTTTGTCAATGCAAGTGAGTGTGCCGGTACGTCAATTTCCGGAACAATATTTACACCGTATGTTCTTGATTCTTCGATAAAATCTCTAAACTCATTTTTTGTATAGAATACATCTTTACTTGTTAAATCGGCTTTGTTCTTTCCGCCGTTACCGCCTTCTTTAATATCAGATTCCAAACGGAAACCTGAATATGCTTTCATCGGATCTTTTACGTTTTCTAATCCGATCAAGTTATCATTTAAGTGTACTTGGAAGTCATTCATTTTGTACCATGACATTTCCTTTACAACTTGCTGCAGGTAATCCATTGTAAATGTTTTTCTTCCTACGTCCAAAATAAATCCACGCACTTCATATAATGGATAATCCCTTGTCTGTCCTTTTGGAATATTGTTTGTTAATTTTAAACTCTGTAAAATTGTTCTTGTTGCCCAGAAAGCACCTGTTGTTGTTTCTGCCTCAACAGTTACTTTATCTGCAATCTCCATTGAGTAGCCTTCTTTTTGAAGACCTTTTGTTTTATCGGTTGTCAATGTAAAGTAGAAATCTCCCGGCTTCGCTTCACCTTTAACAACGCTGATTTCTTTACCTGTAATTTCTTTATAGTCTTTTGCAAAAGCATTTGCCATATCTTTTAAAGCATCACTCTGAATAACAATACGGCTGCTTGCAGAAGGAGTAAAGTTTCCTGTAGAACCTTTCCATTCACGTAATTCCGGAAGTACTTTCGGTGCTTTATTATCTCCCTCTTCTTTTGCTAATCTACCAGGGATAACAACATTTCTTTCTTCAAACATATAATTTTTATCATTTTTCTTATCTGTAAGTTTGAAAGAAACTTTTACTACAGTATCTACAAGTGGCTGGTAAATTTCTAAGTTTGGTCCGACTACCTGTTCGTAATCTGTTCCGTTATATTTGATTGTATAATCTTCAGATGTAGGTAATGTTACCTGCAATTTTTTATCTGTTCTTTCAGGTGTTTTAATCTGAATTTCTCTTGCCAAATCGTCCATGCCCGCTTTTGGCTCTCCGCCGTACACTTCCATTTCATAAACGGAAATTGTATTCCATGTTGCACCGCCGTCAACATCTTCAGCTGTGAACTTATCAATCATAAGACGAACATAACGTGCCTGCACCTTATTGTCCAATACGATTTTTTCTGTTTTACTTGCCGGACGTGTATTCATTACTTTTGCATCTGTCCAATCACTATCTTTCATTTGACTGCTTAATGTCGTTGCTGTTTGAATACGGTAATTTGTAGCCTTTCTTGTTTCCCAGAAAAGTCGGATTGTTTTTACGTCTTTTACTGCACCTAAGTCTACATAAATCCAGTGTGGGTTAGAATTCATTGCACTTGCCCATCTTGTATCTTTTGTATTGCCGTCAAATGCTTTATCTACTGTTAAATTATTTGCTTCTACAGAATCAGCTACCGCTGTTTTCCCCTGTGCCACGTTTTCCTGTGGGTTCTGTGGTTTCTGTGGTTTTTCCGGTTCTTCAGGCTCTGTTGTATCATCTACAAGTTTTACCTGAAAATCACAGCAACTTACATTTGGGTACTTGCTTACTTTTGTTACGCTTAATTTAACGTAACGACCTTCCACAGTATGATCCAATTTTACTTCTGTTTTTCTTGTTGTGTTTCCTGTTTTCTCTGCTACAGGTTTACCCCAGTCTGTTGTACTGTCTGAAACATAGATTTTGAAATCTGTTCCATATTCCGTATCACTTTCCCAGAGCATCGAGAAGTAATTCATGCTTTTCTTTGCTCCTAAATCAACATACGCCCACTGTTCCGGTGCTGCCTCTGCTGACCAACGGCTTTCTTGATTCTCATCTGTCAAATTAGATTTTGGGAAATTTGCATGGTCTGAACTTGCTGTTACCGTTTTACCTAACGCTAAATTATCATTTGCTTTTGGCGCTTTTGTTTCGGCGAAAATTGTCACATTCCCCGTAACAGCCAATGACATACTTAACGCTAGGGCAAGTACCTTTTTCTTCCACTTTTTCATTTTCTTTTTCCTTCCTTCTTATTTTTTAGCAAGGTTTCCATTAAATGCCTGCTTGTTAAAATAATAGCAAATTTTCCGGTAAATGTACACTCCTTTTTCCTATCTTGCACAAAAAAGTTCCCATATGTTATAATTATACTTGCGATATTTACCAAAGGAGAATTTGTGATGAGAAGTCCGCATTAGATTTTTATTATTTCAATGCATACAATTAAATACGAAAGGTAATGAAAATGAAGCATAGAAATATAACTACACTAAAATATATTTCTTTGTTTGGAGGATTAATTTTTTACGCACCTGTTGCATTGCTTGTCCGTACAAGAACGGGAATGACCTATTCTCAGTTTTTTGTGTTACAAGCAGTGTTATCAATCAGTATTTTTGTTTTTGAAATACCTTGCGGATATATCACCGATAAAATCGGCTATCAAAAAACACTTATCTTGAATAGCCTTTTTACGTTTCTTGCAAGAATATGTATGGTCTTTGCCGGAAACTTTCCACTGTTCTTTATAGAGGCTGTATTGGAAGGAATTTCTATTGCATTCTATTCCGGAACAATGTCCGGTTATCTGTATCAACTGTCCGAAGAACATTTTGCCTTTTCGCTTTCTGTCGTAGATAACTATTCTAACTTAGGATTTATTTTATCTACACTTACATTCCCTTACATTTATTCCGCATGGGGAATTGACGGATTACTCGTACTAACTGCACTTTGTTCTTTCATCGGATTTTTACTGGCTTTTCACCTTCCAAATGAAAAAAGACATCCTGTCAAAAAGAAAATTTCGTTTTCTTTTCATTTGACAGATATTCCTATCAGCCTTTTTATTGGAATTATTAATATTAGTTTTCTTATTATTAACTTTTTCTATATCGGAATTTTAACTCAATTCCATATGGATGAACGTTATATGAGCATACTGATTTTACTCTATACGACAATACAGTTAAGTGTATCGAAACTTACACAAAAATTTGGTGAAAATAATTTATTCAAAAAAATTTACGTCTGCTCAGGGATGTGCATTTTTTGTATTTTTTCTATTTCTCTTTGCCGCAGCCGTGCTATATTTTTTCCGATGCTGATACTTCCAACCCTTTTATCACTTTTAAATGTTTATTTTGAAAAATATCAAAACAACTATATCGACTATCGGGGATACGGACAACATCGGGCGACCATTTTATCCTGTTATAATATGAGTGCAAATATTGTAGAAGTGTTTTTTCTGTTTGGCTCTGCAAAACTAAAAAATATATATGTATTTGATATCTTCACCATATTAGGATGTATATTTACTATTATCCTTATTTTTATATTGATTTTCCAAGCAAGAAAAAAATAATACAAAACGCATGAGACTTTCACTTTAAAACCTCATGCGTTTTTGTATGTAATTACCATATATGCATAAAATGCTGCATTCCAAGTGTCACTGCCGTAATGCCAACCCAGCATGACATTCCGAGTAAAATCGGTCGTCCGCCGCTTTTAACCAGTTTTACAATATCCGTATTAAATCCAATGGCAGCCATAGCCATAACAATAAAGAATTTTGATAACTCTTTCAGCGGATTAAACATTGTCGCAGGCACACCCATAGATGTAGCAACCGTTGTAATCAAACTTGCCCCGATAAAGAAAAGAATAAAAAATGGGAAAACTTTCTTCAGTGATACTTTCTCTCCACTTTCATTTTCTGCTTTTCTTGCTCTCATAAATGCCAACACAAGTGTAATCGGAATAATTGCCAATGTTCTTGTTAGTTTTACCGTTACCGCTTTATCCAACGTCTGACTTCCCAATTGATACATACTGTCCCATGTGGACGCCGCCGCAGTAACTGAAGAAGTATCATTTACCGCTGTCCCCGCAAATATACCGAACGCCTCACCTGATGTTGTTGAAAATCCAAGTCCTGTTCCAAGCATCGGAAAAATCAATGCTGCTAATACATTAAATAGAAAGATAACCGAAATTGCCTGTGCAACTTCCTCCTCTTCCGCATCAATAACCGGCGCTGTCGCCGCAATGGCAGAACCTCCACATATAGATGAGCCTACACCGATTAATGTAGAAATCTTAGTCGGCACACGCATTACCCTGTGCATAATGTATGCGATAATCAGTGAAGTACTGATTGTACAAATAATAATCGGTAACGACTGTTTTCCCGTCTGCATCACAACTTTTAAATTCATTCCAAATCCGAGAAGAACAACTGCATACTGCAAAATTTTCTTCGATGTAAATTTCACTCCCGATTCAAATGCTGTTTTATTTTTTACTAAAAGAGCCAAAATCATTCCGATAATAATAGCAAACACCGGACCGCCGATAATGGCAAATTTTTTTCCTAACATACTGGACGGCACTGCTATTGCAAGACAAAGCAATAAGCCTTTCCAATTCTTTTCTATAAACTTCATCTGTTCCCTCCTATTTCGCTAAATGTACTCCCGCTACTGTTCCATCTGCAACAGCCGTAGATACCTGACGCACCTGTTTCACTCGAATATCTCCTGCCGCATAAACCCCTTCAATCTCTGTTTCCATATTTTCATCAACCGGAATAAATCCATTTTCCAACTTCAACTCTGTATATAATTCCGTGTTTGGTGTCGTTCCTGCATAAACGAAAATACCACATCCCGAATCAGAAATCGTTTCTATTGCACCGGTCTTTTCATCAGAAATTTCCAACGATTCCACTTTATCCACTCCGTACACCGCATGAAGTCTTGAACCTAAACGAAGTTTCATATTTGGTGTTCTTGCCACCTTCTCTCTAAATTCTGCAATGCATCCAAGCGTTTCTTCAAAATGGATAATCGTTACCTGTTCAGCATATTTTGACAAATATAATGCCTCTTTTACCGCTCCGTCTGCACCACCTACAACGTAAACATGTTTTCCCTGATATCTTTCTCCATCTCTCTGTGCATTCATTCCCATTCCCTTTCCAGCAAGTTCCTTTTCTCCGATAATACCAAGTTTTCTAGGAGTTGTTCCATTTGCCAAAACAATTTTTTTCGCTGAATAAGCCTTATCCTCTGTATAGATTTTCTTCACTTCTCCCGTAAGTTCAACTCGTTTTACTTCACCATATGCGATTTCAATTCCTGCACTTTCTGCCTGCTCTTTCAAGCGATTCGCAAAAGTGACTCCTGTTTCTTCTGACATAATCCCTGCATAATGCGTAACCGTAGAAACTTTTCCAATCAATCCGCCTACAATATTTTTCTCCACAATCAACACTTTTTTCCCTCTGCTCACTGCGTAAATTCCTGCACTGATTCCTGCCGGACCTGCACCGATAATCACAACATCATACATCATAACTATTTCCTCTTTTCTTTTTTATCTTTAATGTGTTCCTCTTGCTCATACTATATACCCGTATAAGCATTTTGTAAAATTATAATTATTGATACTACCATAAATATATGTTATTGTTATTTTATTAAACTTTTACGGAGGAAATTATGCTTGATTTTAGAATGGAAACTTTTTTAAAAGTATGTGAATATATGAATTTTACCCATGCCGGTGAAGCCTTAAATCTAACCCAGCCCGCTGTTTCCCAACACATTAAATATTTGGAGAAAAAATATGATTCCCCTCTGTTTATTCGTGATAAAAAACGTCTTCTTCTCACACCGGCAGGGGAAATCTTGCGTTCTGCTCTAGAAACAATGCGAAACGATGAAAACACATTAAAAAAACGCATGAAAGAAAGTCTGGCAGGAAAAAACATTCTCACGTTTGGTGTTACAATGACTATCGGAGAATACGCTCTCGTTCCTGCTCTTACAAAATTAATTAAATCCCACGAGAATACCGATTTTCATGTCCGCTACGGAAATACTCAATCCCTTCTCAGTTATCTTTACGAGGGAAGTATTGATTTCGCCATTGTGGAAGGTTATTTTAAACCTGACAACTATAATACCCGTATTTATAAGACAGAAGAATATATTGCCGTTGCTTCCACGAAACATATCTTTCAAAATCCAATACGGACACTCACAGATTTAACTTCCGAACGGTTAATTATAAGGGAACACGGCTCCGGTACGAGAGCCATTTTGACAAAAACGCTCGCCATGAAAAATATGTCCGTCAACGATTTCCGTCATATTGTCGAAGTGGAAAATATTCACACAATCGTTAATCTGCTTCGGCAGGATTGTGGTATTTCCTTCCTATATAAGGCGGCTGTGGAGGAAGAGATTGCCAACGGAACTTTAATGCAGATACCTTTATCTGATTTTATGATTAAACATGATTTTACATTTCTGTGGAATAAGGACAGTGTTTTTTCTACGGAGTATGAAAGGATTTTTGAGGAGTTGAAGGAGTATGAAGAGTAGAAAAGATAATATCATAACTGAATGGAATTTTGCCGCTGATAATTATATGAAACAGCAAGAACAGTCCTCTTTTGTTTCAATCAATAAACAGATTATTATGAAACGCTTTCCAAAATTAAATAATGAAAATGTTTTAGATTTAGGTTGTGGATATGGAGTTTATACAAATTATTTTAGAACCGTTAATGCAAATGCTATAGGGATAGACGGGTCTAAAGAAATGTTAAGACTCGCCAAAGAACAATATCCCGACTGTCATTTTGAACTTGCTGATTTTAATCAGCCGCTTCCTTTTTCAGATAATAGTTTTGATATAATTCTCTGCAATCAAGTTTTAATGGACATCGAAAATATAGACCTTATTTTCTCAGAATGCCAACGGATATTAAAGAAAAATGGGATTTTCTTCTACGCAATTGTCCACCCTGCGTTCTATGACGCAGAGTGGCTTGAAGATGAAAACCATTTCAAATATGCAAAAGTAATCTCTAATTATATTGAACCTTATCAATTTAAAAATACATTTTGGGGTGAAACAACACATTTTCATCGTCCCTTATCTGAATATTTGAATACAGCATCTAAAAATGGATTTATGCTTATACATACAGAAGAGCCTGTATCCTACGACGGCAAAACCAAAACTAAAGATTTGCCACTATTTTTTATTGCGGAATATAGAAAAATTTAAAATAGTATCACAAAAAAAGGGACTGCCTAAGCAATCCCTTAATTTATACGCATTTCTAATTATTCAATAATTGTAGCAACACGTCCTGAACCTACTGTACGTCCACCTTCACGATATCAGACCGATGTATTGCGGTGTGCAAATGGTGATTTTTCGTGTGATTTGTGGGGGAAAATCCAGATTTTCCGTTGTGTCCGTGTGGTTTTTGGGGATTTTGTTATCATGGTGTTATCATTGAATTTTTAGTTTTTCTGGCATATTTTTTCTCACATTCGTAATCTCTTTATTTAAATCTTTTATATATTCTTTACACACATCTATATATAATCCTGTTTTATATTCTGGATTTTCCAAAAACTGTAATTCAACGGGATATTTTGTAATCTCCGTAAGTAACTTTACAAATATGCTTTTCAAATTATTTTGGCTTTCATCATCATTAAGGCATACTTCTGCAACTTCTTCAAAGCCAAATACTAAATAATCTTTATTTTCTCTTTTCTCCAAATGTACATTAATCGCTTTGCTTTCCTGATTCATAAATATCCTTCCTATCATAAAATGCAGTTTTACCGCCCTCAAGAGTATGCATACTTTCTTGAGTCCAGTTTTTAGTGTCTGTTTCATCATCTATATTTCTAAGTTCATCATAAAAAGGATTACCAACATACGTTTTATATATTCCATTCTCATGAGTTCTTAGTATACTAATATACGGAAGCGTACCAACAGCAATATTAGCATTATGTGTTGCTATAATTACTGTTTTTCTCCGTTTTGCAAGATCAGTTAACTTCGGAAGTATATTAGAAGTTATATATGAATTTCCCATTCCCAGTTCTGGTTCATCCAAAATATATACATCACTTTCTGAATCCAATAACTTTTGCATCAGTAGAATTCCTCGTTCTCCATTAGATGGTCTGTAAATTTCTCCATTTTCTAATGCCGTTTCTTTAGATACCCCTATAAAAGCTCCTATATCTTTAATTCCATCATCATAGAATTCTTGAAACTTTGATACTTCTTCCGATATATTCTCTGCTAGGACAGCTTTCTTTATCCCATCTATTACAAGTTTACAATTTCTTAATACAGTTATTCCCTGTTTAAATTCATCTGTACGTGATTCTTTGGTTAACATTCTGTATCGTGTTTGAATATATATATCACCTTTTTCCTCAAGGTTTCCCAAATATTCTTTTTCAACCTTATCCTCTACAGAAAACGTACTACATATTTCCTCGACATTTTCAAACAACTTAAAACGTCCCATAGCGAAATCATAAAACCCTACACTGCTAGGTTTTGATATCGTATCAGAACATTTGTCCGCTATTGCTTTTATCTTATCAATGCTCCAATTTGTAAGCTTAATACTTTTATCACTGTTCCACTTTTGCATTTTTGCATCATTGATATTTTCACATAATTTTCCCAATAACAGCATTAAAGTTGTACGTTCTTGCTCATCCAAATATTTTTCTATATCAATTTTTTCAAATGTAGACTCTGTAAATTCTTTCAAATATTTATAGTCAGATTCAAGTTTTCGGTCACGCACTCCCTCCTCTATATGTACACACTCTGTTATTTTCATTCTCCCTTTATTTTTATTGTTATCTTTTGTTTCCATCCAACTTATATATTTTTCAAAAGACGTTGGTAATTCTTCTTTCCAGTTATAAACATCAATAAACTGTTGCCTCATACTATCCAATTGAAGCTTATCAGGCGTGGCTATTATATCATTAACTTTTAACATTTTCGAAAAATCTGAATCTTTCTCATTGCCTTTGTAACTTTCCATTGCAATTCCATTTTCAATATAATATTTTTTCAAAGATTCAAGGATTTCTGTTTTTCCCGTTCCCTTCTGCCCGAAAATAATATTAATATCTTCATAAAAAGGTAATTTAAAGTTTACTTTTTTATATGGTGATACAGGAATCTCTTTTTTTCGTTTTTGATTGAGCAAGGTATCTATGATTTGTACATCTTTTTTTGCTAACAAGCAAAATTGTTCAAATGTTTGTACTGGCAGTCTTATATCTGCAAACTTGCTGGTTTCATACTTATTCCAATCCTGCACATCACTTCCTATAATAACACTATAATCAAAATTGGAAAAAACGCCAAGGCTTCGATAATCAGACGTTTCCTTAAATAGTCGGCTAGAATCGGGTAATAATTCCCCTAATTCCTGAATATCCTCATCTGACAGTTTAGGTTCTTTATGAAAATGTGGTATATAAATGCAATCACATTTTCCTAACGTTTCATATACTTTTTTCACACCAATTTGAAATGTATTTACATCTTCATCGTTAACCAATTCCTGTACTTGAGTATTAAACAGTTCAACATTTTTAGGATTAGCGATTACAATCAAGTGTCCTCTTTTACAATTTCCCTTTTGATCTGCCTTTCCTATAATATCAAGTTCTACCCCTGGCCAAATATCACAATATCCTTCTGTGACATCTTTAAATTCTTTGTATTGCATATAATCAAATTGATTATGATTTGTTATTGCAATAATTTTAACCTCTGCTTCAATAACCTTCTGAAAAAATTTATCCTTGGTAACATTTCTTGTATAAGCATCGCCTGTTTTTACCTTCTTCGTATGACAATGTAAATCGATTCTCATAATTGCCTCCCCATCTCAGTTGTAAAGGTGGGTTAATCTATAACCATACCCCATTCATTCCAAAATCCACCATTTTTTAATCTATATATATTTTCTTGTGTTTCTTCAGACAATATACTCCATTCCCATGGTCTAGAATGTCCGCTACCGCTACCAGAAATATTTAATTTTCTCATGTAAGTTACAATATCTCTTACACTTGGATATCGCCACGCAATATTTTGAAGCAGATCAAAAACACATGAACCTACAGGAGTAAAAAATTCTTCTTTATTATCCGATGCTATGTACCCACTCATAACATAATTTCCCTTTAGACCTTTTCCGTTATCATAATTTGGCACTATCATCTTTTGAGATTTCCATACCCCTAAATCAGCAACACATATAATATCTGGAATCTCTCTAGGATGTGTAACATATTTTTCATCATATTCCCAAATGGCCTTTTCAATATTTTCTTTCGGATTCGAATTTTCCTTTTTCCATTCGTGTGAATGCGCTAATAATCCGTAGTAAATTTTGCTTTGTAAGTCTTTTCTCGGCGTTCCATTCTCATTAATAGCTAATTTTTCTATCTTCTTTGAATGCTCTATAAATTCGCCAATATGTTTACGTCTTAATGTAGTTTTACATTCAAATGCAGCCACTACTCCTCCAGATAAATATTCCTTGCAATTCAACAAACTTTTAGGATAATCTGGTGATAAAACAATCACATCCACTTGCGGACTTGTTTCCCCTGAATCACTTAATATTCTTCCCTTTGTAACTATTTGAAAATAAGGTGGAATCCAAGATTCCAAAAGTTCTTTCCAGTTTTCTTCTCCTTGATCCCCTGCAGTTCCTGGATCTTCATTCACTCTTCTACAAATTCTTGTGTATTCATCCGAAATATTACTATTTGCCTTTTTAAAAAAATCAAATAAATCATGTGTCGAAGTGCTCATGTTCATTCCCCACCATTCTTTATATGCCTATTTTAACCGTTTCACATATTCATAAATCCGTTTCAGCATTCCGTCTTTATCTTCTCCTAATTCTCCACGGATTTTATCACCAAATCCCATATATGTATTGAATCCAAGCATATATACAGCCATTGCCATAGACAGCTCGTCGTTTTCATCACCATATAATGATGCCACTTTTCTCAATTCATCAATAACCGTATCATGTGGTACTTCAACACCGCCTTCTTCATTTACAACAGAATTGATTACCTCCGGCAATGCCATACACATCTTATAAAATGCATCTTCTTCACCAGTGAGAATTGCATAAAACTGATCCATACTCACACGACGAATCAATCTATGCTGTACATTTTTCCCATCAACTTTTGTTGACCATTTTATATTCTGTGATTTCTTTGCAATTGCTTCAACTAACAGACACGCACAATCATCGTCTTCCAGAATCTGTCCTTGCATTTTTATATATGTTTTTGCAGAAGATGCAGAATTCATAGTATTATGTTTGTTTTTCATTTCCACATATATTGTATGTACAATATCTCCATCTGGCATTTGTATTCCATCGGGATTTCTGTAAATAACATCCCAGCCTGCCTGCGGGACTTCGCAGCCTTTGAAATAGGAAAAAATATTCTGATGAAAATATCCTATATCATTATTGTTAGACTTATCTCTCTGCCGGAAAATTTCATTATTTACAATTTCTTCCCAGCTTGTACGATACACCGACTTATCAAAAATCAGCTTGATTGGATCAATCAGATTACTGTTGAATCGCTTCAAATCATACGATTCTAATTTTTCTCCATATTTCATAATTGTTGCACGCACATGCTTCTTAAAATCTTCTTCTGATATAAAATCTAAATTCCACGCCATTTATTTTACCCCCTCTAATGATTTATGTATCTCCAACCCAATTTCATATGCTAAGTTAACAGGAACAGCATTGCCAACCTGTTTATACTGAGATTGAACACTTCCACAAAACTGCCATTCATCTGGAAATGTTTGGCATCTTGCATTCTCACGTACTGTAAACGGTCTTGCTTCCAATGGATGACATCTTTCTGTTTGTTTCTGGGATGGTGATGTCAATACCGTCAATGATGGTTCATCCAGACTCATTCTCCTAAGAATTCCTGTTCTTCCACCTTCCATATCCCAGCAACTTTTCATATATGCTTTTGCAATCTCCGGATCAATATCTCTCCAATATCCTCCAGGTGGAACTAATTCAAATATTTTTCTTTTATTTTCTCCATATGGTACTCCTGGTCCTTCTGGACAATCCAATAAAACATCTCTCAAAACAGGCTTATAATCATGTTCTTTGGGAAATGAGAATGAAACTTTTCCCACTAAATCATTTCTAATTCCAACAGTAATTAATCTCTCTCTTTTCTGAGGCACGCCAAAATCCCACGCATTTAAAACCTTTTTCTGAATGGTATATCCCGCCTGTTCAAAAATATTTGTTATCGTTGCATATGTTCTTCCCTTATCGTGAGTCAGCAATCCTCGCACATTTTCAAATAAAAACATCTTTGGCTGTAATTTCTGTAAAAAAGTTGCATAGTGATAAAAAAGTGTTCCTCTTGCATCTTCAAGTCCTAATCTTTTTCCAGCATAAGAAAAAGCCTGACACGGTGCCCCTCCTGATAATAAATCTAGTTCTCCTTTTTTTATACCAAAATAATCTTCCAAATCTAAGCAAGATATATTAGCTATATCATCATGAATAACTCTCCAGTTCGGTCTATTGGTTTTCAAAGATTCTGCAGCATCTTTATCAAACTCTATTAGTCCCACTGGTTCAAATCCAGCTTTTTCTATCCCTAAAGCCAAACCGCCAGCTCCAGCAAACAGTTCTATGGTTGTAAAGGCATCACTATCGATTTGTAGTGGTTCTTCTTTTTGTATCTCTACAACATCTTCTATCTTGCAATTTAATGTAAAACATATTTTTTCTATTGATTCAAATGAAACTGGCTCATTCTTTCCTAATCGAGCTAATACATTAAAACTTATTCCTGACGCTTCCTTCAATTCTGTGCGGTTCATTTTTTTATCTATCAGTAATTTCCATAATTTGTCATAACAAATCGCCATTAAAATTCCTCCAAAATCAAAAATAGTACAACTCATATTTTACCATATATCACAATTAGCAACAAGCAATTTTCTCACTATATCGTTAGATTTCCTCTTGTATGTTTCTTAACCCCTTTGCTATTTCTTCTGTTTTTTGATAATATATTTTCATCAGTTCAGGCAGAAAGAAGGTACCTATATGTCACGTGATTCCGCTACTGTTTCAAACAATATGCGTAAGATCCACAGTAAAGATACTTCCATAGAACTATTGCTCCGAAAAGCTCTATGGCACAAAGGTTATCGCTATCGAAAAAATTATAAAGCTCTCCCTGGTTCTCCTGATATTGTTCTTACCAAATATAAAATTGCTATTTTTTGCGATAGTGAATTTTTTCACGGAAAGGATTGGGAGATTCTCAAACTTCGGCTTGAAAAAGGAAAAAATCCAGATTTTTGGATCAAAAAAATCGAACGAAATCGTAATCGTGATTATGAAAATGATAAAAAGCTTTTATTCCTAGGCTATACTGTCCTTCACTTCTGGGGACAAGACATTTCCAAACATACAGATGAGTGTTTACAAGCCATTGAAGAAGCCATTTGGGATACAAAATTTTCTGATACAGCCACCGACTATGATATATCTGAAGAATAACCCCGCCTATACAGGAGGCTGTCCACAACGCCTGCAGACAGCCTCTTTTCTACATAAAGATCATATTTTTATATACTATTTCTTCAGCAGTTGCTTTGATATTATTCATCCTCCTCACCCATTCCATCTGATTCTGCATCTTCAGTTCTTCCGTCACGCCCCACTGTTCAGCCATCTGTTCCACCAGCATCTCGACTTTTTCTCTTGCTTCTTTATCGACCTGATTCAAATGCTCCGTCAGTTTCCCAATCAGTACCAAATACTGATACCTGGCACTCCTGTGTTCCTTCAAAAACTGTTTTCGCATTATTCCATATTTCCCATATGTGGGTTCTTCCTCATTGATTTCCAGATCCGGCAGATAATAATCTCCATGCAGTGTATAGTTCAGTCCGTTCTTTTCATCATAAATCTGTTTCTTCATATTCTTACAACTCCATTCCTCTGTACTTTGCTTTATTCTTCTTAATTTTTGCATTGTGTTCTTCACTTCGTTCTCTTGCCCATTGTATACGGTCACCTATTTTTTTCGGCATCTGCTCTTTCTGTTTTTTCGCTTCAAGTTCCGTCTGCATCCGGATATCGTCCTGCACCAGTCGTTCTACCATATCTTTCCCCAACATGCGTAAAAGTCGGTTATACCTGTCTGCAATTCCCTGCAGTATTTCTTTCTCACCAGACAATTTCTGATAATCTTTCTGAACTTCTGCCAGTTCCTTTTTTGTTTTTTCATGCTCTTGCTTTTTCTTCTGAAACTTACTTTTCCAACTATCTCTTTCTCTTGTGAGTTCTTTCACCTGTGCAGCCATCGCACCAATTTTATTTTTCATTTCAATGAACAATGGTTTGATTTTCTTGTCCCGGTAAGTTACCGCACGTTCTAACGTAGTAGCTTCCGGCAAAAATGTTTTAATCATTCCATATTCTTTTATTTCCTTGCTGACATTATCCAGCACCGGTTGCAGGAATTCTCTTCTATCCTCCAGTTTTTTCAATTCCGTTTCTGCTTTCTCCGCACGTTTTTCCGCTGTTTCTTTATCTTTCTGGAACTGAATTTTTTCTTCTTCCAAAAGCTTAATATCTGCCCTTGCATCTGCAATCTGAGAAGTCAGCTCTTCATTCTCCGCTATCAGATTTTCTTTTTCCTGTTCCAGTTCCTGCACTTCCTTCTTACGCTCTTTCTTCTTAAAATTATAAACATCCAGGTGCTCTTCATGTGTCCCTTTCTGTTCCCATTCAATTCCATGTTGCTTTGCAATTTCTGCCAACACTTCCTTTTCATGGTTTATCCACTGGTTCAGTTCTGTATCATGCTTATTTCCACCTTGAAATCCAAGACTTTTCAATGCCTGTTTCAGTGAAACTCTGGTATCCATTCCTTTTCCCTTCCAGTTGGTCACATAAGGAACAAAGTCAATATGCAGATGCGGAGTAGCTTCGTCCTGATGCAGATAGCAGCTAAATACCCGAAGTGTCGGATTCCGCTTCTGGAAGTCTTTCACATATTCGTCCAGTATCTTTACAGCCAGATTTCCTTCTGATGTTCCCACTGCCATATCCTCACGATTTCCTATCTGGAAGATCACTTCATGGAACAACTTCTCCTGTTTGCCCTGTCGGATTTTTTCATAATAATTTGCAATTTGCCGATCCTTTCTTTTCCCGACATTGTATCTCTCCACCGCATCATCAAACAGTTCTTTATAGACTTCTTTCAGATTCTCATTCTTATAACAAATGTTCAGTTGTACTCTGTCTGGATTTACATTTTCTGCTACAAAATCCCGTCTGTTATGAGCCAGTGAGCCGGCTCCGATCATGCCACTGATTGTTCTTTTCATCATAAATTTTCTCACCTCTTTTCTGTTTGAGTGCCAGATATGACACATAATTTTTATTTACTCCAGACATGGCGATATTTAAGAAACTTTCGCCGGATACGGCGGTTTTGTTACTTTTGTCAAAAGTAACGCAAAAGCACTTTCGACAGCCGTACCGTCCATCAAAAGTCCCCTTGCGCCCTGCCGGGGGCATAACGTCCGGTGGACGTCTGCTTTACACCAGCCGAAGCGGATCATAGACCTATTTATCCAGGTATCCTTGCCTGCACATATTCCAGATCTCCACAATAAGGTGTCCCCACCAGATACCATTCTCTTGCCAGATTCATCTCCATTCTGGTCTGTACCCATTCATCACCTACCAGCACTTCCAGTCCTTCTCCACAGTGAAATCCTGTATCAATCCATAAGTCTGATGATAATAATCCATATCTTCTATTACTACTGTTGTATCCTAATCTTCCCTGTTTCATCATTTTCTGCTCCTTTCCAATTTGTAAACGGAATTTGTAAACGGGGCTCAAAAGATTTTAAAAGTTAACTTTTTAAGTTTTTCCTTCAAGTTCCGTTTACATCGTTTACAATAATCTTTACTCAAACGGTATTTCTAACTGTTCCGGCACTTCCATAAATCCGTCTTTATCTTTCTTCACAGAATCTTCCATCCGTTTCCATGAACGCTGTATTCCATACTCCTTTCCGAACCGATGTGTACCATGTGGTTTCCAGCCTTCAATCGCATTGTTCATAATATTTGCAATCTCTTTGCCTTCCCACTGTTTCATTTCTCCAGTTCGATGTAATGCATCATCGAACAGAATTCTGGTACATACATAATCGTCATCGTAATCATCAAGAAATGCCTGTATGATTCCGGCATTGGTATCTTCCGGCATGAATTCCTTCTGCAGACGCTTTGCCTCTTCTTCAATTTCCTTTGTGAATCCTAAGAACACATTTCCCTGTCGATACAGCACCATTGCTTCCGCCCAGGCCTGTTCGATATAGGCTTTGCTCTCTGCCTCATTGTCCAGAATATGAACTTCTGCTTTCGACATATCTGTCATCACCGGAGCAAATCGTCTGTTTCCGGTTCTGTCCAGAGGAAGAAAATTCAGATCATTTGATGTTCCGCAAAATACACACTGTCTCGGTCTGTCTTCCGGGTGAACTTCATAAGGCACTTTATAAGTTTCTTTCTGTCTGCTCAGAAACGATTTTATCTGTTCAATATTCTTTGCTGTGATAGTTGCCTTCATTTCTCCCATTTCGATAATCCAGTGGTTCTGCAGTTTTCTGTAAATATTTTCATCGTCCAGATGATCCAGATTGTCGCTGAACCATTCTTCTTTTATCGCCAGATATTTGAAAAACGTAGACTTTCCGGCTCCCTGACTTCCAACCAGGCACAGCATAATGTCATATTTTATTCCTGGTTCATAAATTCTTGAAATCGCTGCCAGCATGTGCATTTTCATTACTCCGTTTGTGTATTTGCTCTTTTCTGCTCCCAGGAAATGCGGAAGCATATTTTCTATTCTTGGAATTCCGTCCCAGACCAGACTCTCCAGATAATCTCTGATTGGGTGATATTTATTTTCATTGGAAACAATATCTATTCCTGCTTTGATCACACGCTCACTTGTTAGTTCATAATTTTCTTCCAGATACATCTTCAGATTATTTTCATCAGTATCTGTAACCGTAGGACTGTTATTCCTCCGCTCCCAGGGAACCTCTTTTACAATGTCCATTCTTCCAGAAAGTTCATTTCGTTTAATCGCTTTTTTCAATACCGGATCATTTTGAAGTACGGTTACACAATTTCTAATTGTCTGCTTTGTTCTTCCTTTATCCGTATGCTCCAACATATTATTGACATTTTCTGTTGTAAGCCTTTCCTCGTTCACAATATCTTCTAATTCCATCAAGGACTTCTCGCTGATATTCGTTAATTCTTTCTTCAATTTTTTCAACCTCCCTTCTCTTCATCTTGAAAAACTCTACAATTTCTTCTCCTGTTCCAAACATCAGCACGTCCAGATAGTCATTTATCTTTCTTTCATTTGCCAATGCCTCCGTAAATAATTCGTGCCACTCTTCATCCGGTTCTGGTCTGTAAAACTCTTTCCAGAACTGAATCCATTTCAGATATCTGATCAGCACGTCTGTTGTATGTTTCAACCACTGCTCCAGTTTTTCTCTGATCATCACAACTTTAGATTGCTTTTGCTTTAAGGAAGCCCTGCTTCGGGGCGTCCTCTCGTATTTGCTTCTGTTTCCGACCTTAATATCCAGTCCAAAATCTTCTACCAGCTTTTTTGCGGCTTCATACTGTGATATTCCAAATAACCTTGCTGTAAAATCTATCGCATCACCGCCCACTCCACATGCAAAGCAGTGATATATTTTATCTGCCTTCATACTTGGGTGTCGGTCTTTATGAAACGGACAACACGCCATTCCATTTCTTTTTACTTTAATCCCGTAATGCTCCGCAGCCTGTCTGGCTGTCACACATTCTTTTACCTGTTCAAATAATGTCACTTTTACCTCCTGCCCCTCTGAGCAAGTCTCCGATGAACAGATATTCGGGAATTGTTGTATCTTTCAATTCGTGATATACTTAATCTGCCAAGATGGTATATCAGTGAATCTGATTATCAGAGAACTTGCTCAGATATTTTATCTGGGCTTTTTCTTTTTGTCTGTCAGTAGTCATAGCTTTTGCTCCTTACACAAATCTCCTTGTAGGAATAATAATGATTTCAAATTTGCTTCCGTCCTCTAATTCAAGAAGAATCACATAATCTGAATCCCGATCCGGTAAAATGGAACTTATTTTCAGCTTCTTACTGTAGTTAATTGCATCAAATATTTTTCCGACTACTTTCTTTGTTTTCATTTGCTTCTTTTCCTCCGTATTAACGTTTATTGTCCAGCATCTCAGCAACTTTTTTCTGCTGTGACGGGTACAGATGCCCATAAGTGTTCAATGTCATCTGAATGTCTTTGTGCCCCAGCCTTTCCTTGATAATCAGTGGTTCTACGCCCTGGTAGATCAGATATGCCACATGGCTGTGACGGATATCGTGCACTCTGATTGGTTTTACACCGGTCAGTGCTTCATATTTCTTAAGACGTTTCTGCAGTGTTCTCGCCACAATCGGGAACAACCGCTGATCTTCCGGAAATCCATAATGCTTCTTTGCATACTCCTGTACCTCTTCCTTAAGAAAATTTGGAATGTCAATAGTACGGACCGAATTTTCTGTTTTTGGAGTATCAATCACATCTCTTTTCTTGATCCGGTTATAGGTCTTATTGATATGCAGGAGATTTCCACTCATATCAAAATCCGAAAGACTCAATGCCAGAAGCTCTCCTTCCCTAATTCCTGTCCAGAACAGAATTTCAAATATCAGATAATCTTCACTCCCCGGCTCAATCCCAGCGATAAATCTGTCATATTCTGCTTTCGTCCAGAACTCCAGCTTATTTGCATCCGATTTCCCCATCTTTTTTACTTTCTTACATGGATTTTCCTTCAGATTGTAAATTTTCTGTGCATGATTAAACAGTGCATTTAACTGATTCTGGATCATACGCTCATAAGTCTTGCTGTATCCTTTTTCCTGAATGATGTTCTGCCACTGGATAATCTCTGCCGGTGTAATCTCATTCATTTTTCTTGTTCCAAAATACGGAACAATGTGCTTGTTCATCATGTGCTGCTTATTACGGATTGAATTTTCTTTCAGTTCATTCTTTTTATCTTCAAAATAGACTTGAATAAAACTGTTCATCTCCATTTTCATATCCGCTGCAGTTTTTCTTATGAATTCCTTTTCATAATTTAATGCTTCTTTCTTTGTCTTGAACCCTCTTTTCAGCTTCTGTGTTTTCTTTCCTGTCCAGTCAATATAGCGGAAGCTCACATACCAGGTTCCCTGTGTTTTGTCTTTGTAAGCTGACATCTTAAAACCTCCTTCATACTGCTCTCTGAGAGCATCCATAAAATTTTGTTTCCCAGTAGGGACGTGGAATCTTTCCACGAACTGCTACATATCCTTCCTTTGCCAGTTCATCATTGAGCTGCTTCAGAATAGAATATGCTTTACTGCGTTTCACACCTAATTCTTCCATGACATCATCAACGGTCATCATATAATTAGTTCTCATAGTGTCCTCCTTTCCAGTCACTTTTGTGACTCTTTTGATGTTTTTTACTATAATTCACTTTTGTGACTTTGTCAATAACCTTTTGCGAATTTTATTTTTATATTCCATTCTACATTTTCAGGCTATGTAAAAATCAACCTCTTTCGCATCATTCACTTTTGTGCTAGAATAAAAGCACAAATATTATTAAGGAGGCAGCATTATGGTAGGTAAAAAAATCCGGGCATACCGGGAATTCAGAGGGTACAGTCAGATACAGTTAGCCGAGCTGTCCGGCATTAACGTAGGTACGATCAGAAAATATGAACTTGGAATCCGGAATCCAAAACCGGATCAGTTAGAAAAGATAGCAACTGCATTGGGATTAAATGTAAGTGTTTTTCTGGATTTTAATATTGAAACAGTCGGAGATGTACTCTCCCTGTTGTTTTCTATTGATAATTCAGTGAACCTCTCACTTGCAGAAACACCTGATCAGAAGGTTTCACTGACGTTCGATAATCCTACAATGCAGGACTTTTTCAG
The DNA here is from genome assembly GCA_902381685.1 of Lachnospiraceae bacterium. Taxonomy (GTDB): domain Bacteria; phylum Bacillota; class Clostridia; order Lachnospirales; family Lachnospiraceae; genus Faecalimonas. Next base: position 1,919,691 of record LR698958.1, read on the forward strand.
GAAATGGTGTCAATTTAAAAATATCTATGAAAAGGAAAAAGCTGAAATATTAGCTATTGAAGATGAAGATAAAAGACAGGAAGAAATGGATAAGCTGAACGTTACCCAGGAAGAATGGAAACTGCGTGCTATGGGAACTACGATAGGTTGTCATACTATCGTTAAAAAAGGTACCGAGGGCAATACTATCAAGGCATATTCTTTAACTTAATATAAAATGTTTGAAAGGAACGAATACCATGAAAAAAATAGATAGCAATGAAATTATAAACTTTTTAAATTCTAAATGGCAAGGAAGTACTTGTCCAATGTGTCATGCTGGAAATTGGAATGTCAGCAATAAAGTTTTTGAACTTCGTGAATTTAACAATGGAGATTTGGTTATTGGCGGTTCTTCAAGTGCTATCACTCCCGTTGTGCCTGTCACCTGTTCGAATTGTGGCAATACAATTTTTATCAATGTTTTATCAACTGGATTGTTAAAGGAGTAGTCAATGTCCGAAATTCATACTAATGATTCAAAAATAATTTCTGAAACCAATAATACATTTTTACACTCAAAAGAGAAAAAATCACAAATAACTATTGCTGACGATACATGGCTACCAGACAAAGCCAAAAACAATTATCACACTCAAAGACTCAAACAGTCAAAGTGGGCATTTTGGCTTAGCTTTTGGGGTGCTATTGCCGGATTTGCTGTTTTAATCATTACAACTTTTATATATATTGCTTCAGATAATCCTTCTGCTGTTGGATATATTTCTGGTATTATTATTGAAGCAACATCTGCTCTATTTTTCACATTGTCTAATAAAGCAAATGAAAAAATATCTGAGTTTTTCGACAAACTCACTTTAGATTCAAATACAACACACGCAATGCATATGACGAAAGAAATTTCCAATTCTGATGTAAGAGATCAACTACTTGTAAAGCTTTCATTACATCTTGCTGGAATTAATGAAGACAAAATTTGTAAACAAACCATCGAAATTTGTACTAATTCGCAGAATGAATCTTCAAATCAAGCTGATTAACTACATATTTTGGTTATCATTCTGTTATCACAAGCGGTTGTCAGGATAATCTCCCGGCAACCGTTTTTCTATACTGTTCGTTATTCTTTTCCACTCTTTTGTACATTTCCAGGCAACAGAAAAACCCGTAGAACCGAAGTTCTACGGGTATCTTACGTTTGGACACAATGTTATCTTACGATAACGATATATATAATTTTATCTGCTAATCAGTGATTACTCGATGATAGAAGCAACACGTCCTGATCCTACAGTACGTCCACCTTCACGAATAGCGAAACGTAATCCCTGTTCCATAGCTACTGGGTGAATAAGTTCGATTGACATTTCTACGTTATCTCCAGGCATGCACATTTCTGTACCTTCTGGTAAGTGGCAAACACCTGTTACGTCAGTTGTTCTGAAGTAGAACTGTGGTCTGTAGTTGTTGAAGAATGGTGTATGACGTCCACCTTCATCTTTTGTTAATACGTAAACCTGAGCTGTGAATTTTGTGTGACATGTAACACTACCTGGTTTAACAAGAACCTGTCCTCTTTCGATTTCTGTTCTCTGAACACCACGAAGTAATGCACCGATGTTGTCACCAGCCTGAGCTTCGTCAAGAAGTTTACGGAACATTTCGATACCTGTTACTACAACTTTACGTGTTTCTTCTTTGATACCAACGATTTCAACTTCGTCAGATACGTGAAGTGTACCACGTTCAACTCTACCAGTTGCAACTGTACCACGTCCTGTGATAGAGAATACGTCTTCTACTGGCATTAAGAATGGTTTGTCTGTAGCACGTTCTGGGTCTGGAATGTAACTGTCTACTGCAGCCATAAGTTCCATGATTTTATCTCCCCATTCTCCGTTAGGATCTTCAAGAGCTTTAAGAGCAGATCCCTGGATAATTGGAGTGTCATCTCCTGGGAATTCATATTCGTCTAATAATTCACGAATTTCCATTTCTACTAATTCTAATAATTCTTCATCGTCTACCATGTCACATTTGTTCATGAATACTACGATGTAAGGAACACCTACCTGACGAGAAAGTAAGATATGTTCTCTTGTCTGAGCCATAACACCGTCTGTAGCAGCAACTACAAGGATAGCACCGTCCATCTGAGCAGCACCTGTGATCATGTTTTTAACGTAGTCAGCATGACCTGGGCAGTCTACGTGAGCGTAGTGACGGTTTTCTGTTTCATACTCAACGTGTGAAGTAGAAATTGTGATACCACGTTCTCTTTCTTCTGGAGCTTTATCGATGTTTTCGAAATCTGTTGCTGTGTTACCTTCTACTCTTGCTGCAAGAGTTTTTGTGATAGCAGCTGTTAAAGTTGTTTTACCATGGTCAACGTGTCCGATTGTACCAATGTTAGCATGTGGTTTACTTCTTTCAAATTTAGCTTTAGCCATTTTGAATAATCCTCCTTAATTCTATCGCCCCTTTTTTAAGGGGCGTATTATTTATTTTTTTGTTTACTCGGTTATCTCTGATTATATTTCAAATCATGCAGATTTTCAAGTGTTTTTATTGTTTTTCCTATGACAAAACGGGAGTTTTTCCTATTTTGCTTTGTTTGCTAATACTTTTTCCTGTACGTTCTTTGGAACTGGTTCGTATTTCTCGAAGAACATTGAATAGTTACCACGTCCCTGAGTTCTTGAACGTAAGTCTGTAGAGTATCCAAACATTTCTGATAATGGAACGTATGCACGTACGATTTTCCCACCGCCTAAATCGTCCATACCTTCGATACGTCCACGACGAGAGTTGATATCACCGATAACATCTCCCATGTATTCTTCCGGCATTGTTACTTCTACTTTCATGATTGGTTCAAGAAGTACCGGAGCGGCTTTTGCCATAGCGTCTTTAAATGCTAAAGAACCGGCAATGTGGAATGCCATTTCACTTGAATCGACTTCATGGTAAGAACCATCATAAACTGTTGCTTTGATACCTACTACCGGGAATCCTCCAAGCATACCGGATTTCATAGCTTCTTCAATACCTTCTCCTACTTTTGGAATATATTCTTTAGGAATAGCTCCACCTACTACTGTAGATTCAAAGAAGAATGTTTCTTCACCATTAACGTCTGTTGGTTCAAATTTAACTTTACAGTGTCCGTACTGTCCACGTCCACCTGACTGTTTTGCATATTTGCTGTCAACATCAACTGCTTTTGTGAATGATTCTTTGTAAGCAACCTGTGGTGCACCTACATTTGCTTCTACCTTAAATTCACGAAGAAGTCTGTCTACGATGATTTCAAGGTGAAGTTCACCCATACCGGCGATGATTGTCTGACCTGTTTCCTGATCTGTATGAGCACGGAAAGTAGGGTCTTCTTCTGCAAGTTTTGCTAAAGATTCACCAAGTTTACCCTGAGATGCTTTTGTTTTTGGTTCAATAGCTAACTCAATAACAGGTTCTGGGAATTCCATAGATTCAAGAATTACCGGGTGCTGTTCGTCACAGATTGTATCTCCTGTTGTAGAGAATTTGAATCCGATTGCCGCAGCGATATCTCCTGAATATACTTTGTCAAGTTCTTCTCTCTTATTTGCGTGCATCTGTAAGATACGTCCAACACGTTCCTTTTTGCCTTTTGTCGCATTTAATACATAAGAACCTGAGTTCATTGTTCCAGAATAAACTCTGAAGTATGCTAATTTACCTACGAATGGGTCTGTCATAATTTTGAATACTAATGCTGAGAAAGGTCCTTCATCAGAAGATTCTCTTACAACATCGTTTCCGTCTTCGTCAACACCCTGAATTGCAGGAACGTCAACTGGTGAAGGCATGAATTCGATAACTGCATCAAGAAGTTTCTGAACACCTTTGTTTCTGTAAGCAGTACCACAGCATACAGGAACAGCTTCACAAGTACAAGTTCCTTTTCTTAACGCTGCTTTTAATGCTTCTGTTGATGGTTCTTCTCCTTCTAAGTATTCCATCATTAATTCATCGTCTAATTCGCAGATTTTTTCTACTAATTCTGTACGATATAATTCAGCATCATCTTTCATGTCTTCCGGGATATCTGTGATAGAAATATCATCACCCTTGTCATCATTGTAGATGTATGCTTTCATTTCAAATAAGTCGATGATTCCTTTGAATTCATCTTCTTTTCCGATTGGTAACTGAATGCAGATTGCATTTTTACCTAATCTTGATTTAATCTGTTCTACTGCTCCATAGAAGTTTGCACCTAAAATGTCCATTTTGTTGATGAAAGCCATTCTTGGTACGTTGTATGTGTCAGCCTGACGCCATACGTTTTCTGACTGTGGTTCAACTCCACCTTTAGCACAGAATACACCTACTGCACCGTCAAGTACACGGAGTGAACGTTCAACTTCTACAGTAAAGTCAACGTGTCCCGGAGTATCAATGATATTGATACGGTGCTCTAATGCACCTGCTTTTGGTTTACAGTTTTCCTGTAATGTCCAGTGACAAGTTGTAGCCGCTGAAGTGATTGTGATACCTCTTTCCTGCTCCTGAGCCATCCAGTCCATTGTAGCAGTACCTTCGTGAGTATCACCAATTTTATGGTTAACACCAGTATAGTAAAGAATACGTTCTGTAGTTGTAGTCTTACCGGCATCAATATGTGCCATAATACCAATGTTTCTTGTTCTCTCTAATGGATATTCTCTTCCAGCCAAGACTTTTTCCTCCTATATTAGAAACGGTAGTGAGCAAATGCTTTATTTGCTTCTGCCATTTTGTGCATGTCTTCTTTCTTCTTCACAGATGCACCTGTATTGTTTGCTGCATCAAGAAGTTCGTTTGCTAATCTTTCTTCCATTGTTTTCTCTCCTCTTTTACGAGAATACAATGTAATCCAACGAAGTGCTAATGCCTGTCTTCTGTCCGCTCTTACTTCGATAGGAACCTGATATGTTGCTCCACCGATACGTCTTGCTTTTACTTCAAGTACTGGCATGATATTGTTCATCGCTTCTTCAAATACTTCGATAGCTGGTTTGTCAGATTTTTCAGCAATTCTTTCAAATGCTCCGTATACAATTTTCTGTGCTACACCTTTCTTACCGTCTAACATAATGTTGTTGATAAGTTTTGTAACCACTTTATTATTGTACATTGGATCCGCTAATACGTCTCTTTTTTGTGTATGTCCTTTACGTGGCACGGTCCTTCCCTCCTTAATCATGTTCTTGAAACTTTCGTTTCCGTTAAATTAATTCATCGGTACTCACATGTGTCTCTCTATGAAATATGAAACGCCTTATTCATTGGCATGTGTTATCGTGCGGGGACTGTATTCCTAACCCGCAACCTACAGGAATCATAGTTCTGTTTGTGATAACGATTTTAGTTACTTTGTTTTATTTTGCGTCTTTTGGTCTCTTAGCACCGTATTTAGAACGAGCCTGACGTCTTTTTGCAACACCTGCTGTATCAAGTGTTCCACGTACGATGTGGTATCTTGTACCTGGTAAGTCTTTTACCCTACCACCACGGATAAGAACAACGCTATGTTCCTGAAGATTGTGTCCTTCTCCCGGAATGTAACTTGTTACTTCGATACCATTAGAAAGACGAACTCTGGCGATCTTTCTAAGCGCTGAGTTAGGTTTTTTAGGTGTTGCTGTCTTAACTGCAGTACAAACACCTCTTTTCTGTGGTGCAGAAGCGTCAGTTGCTTTCTTTCTTAAAGAGTTGTATCCCTTCTGTAAAGCTGGTGCTGTAGATTTTTTAACAGCTGTCTGACGTCCTTTTCTTACTAACTGATTGAATGTTGGCATTCCTTTCACCTCCTATGAATACTGTTTTGGTTGCCGAGTATTAGTTACTCTTTCATTTATACGCACTAAAAAAACTACGTTTTTATGCGTACTTAATCAGTTTATTACTAACTTTCCTAAAAGTCAACCCCATATACGCAAAAAAGTAGGGTTTCTCCTACTTTTTTACTAATCCATATGATTCCTATACTCGTTGGCTGAAATTCCTTCCACTTTTTTAAACACTCTTGAAAAATGAGCAAAATCAAGAAAACCAACTTCTCTCGCCACGTCGCCTATGCGAAGTGAAGAATCTTCCAACAGTTTTTTTTGCCCGTTTAATTCTTATCTCATTTAAAATTTCCGAAAAACTTTTCTTCATCTCTTTATTCAACAGTTTGCTCAGATGCCACTGGCTGACATAGGTCTTCTCCGCAACTTCCGGCAAAGTCAGTTTTTCACTATAGTGTTCATCAATATATTTCATGGCATTTTTTACAATAAAAGAATTTGCTGTCTCGTGCGGTTCCACTAAAATATTCTTTTTCTTTAAATTTTCCGTCATCGTTTCTACCGCTTCTTCTAACTCTTTCATGTTCGACGGTTTCAGTAAAAATCTTGTCACACCTAAGTTTACCGCCTGCTGCGCATAGTCAAAATCTCTATATCCGGTCAATATACTGATTTCCATATCCTCAAACTCTGATTTCAATCCCGCAATCATTGTCAGTCCGTCCAACTCCGGCATGGAAATATCACAGAATATCATGTTAGGTTTATACTTCTGAATCAATTCTCTTCCCTCATACCCGTCATTAGCAGTTGCCACCACTTCACAATTCCATTTTTCCCACGGAATGCTTCTGGATAGCCCTTCTACTATGATAGGCTCGTCGTCGATTATCATCACTTTGTACACTTCTCACACCTCTGGTTCAGTCTTACCTTCCCATGTCTTTACCTCTTTATTATATAGACACCTTCCGGTTTTGTCAAAACTTTATCATCTTCTATCTTTCTCTAATGTCAGCGCTTCATTCAGCAAAGTTTCTGCATCTTTTTTTCCCTCTGACACTTCTGCAGTTCCCTCTATTATCAACTTATATGCTTCCGGACAAATACGTGAATCCGTAGATTGGTTTAACGAGGGGGCATTGTCAAGCAACTTCCTCCCGTCTTTTATAAGAGGAGTTATTTTTGTCTGCACATTTCCTTTAAAGGTGGCAATTCCATTTCCACCCCAATATTTTATAAGAGATTCTCTTTTCGTATGTGCCTCCACAAAGCGGACTGCCAACTCTCTTTTTTCCGGGTTATCCCACGCCCGTCTTGTAATATAGAATCCGGAAGAAATCCTGGTAACCAAAGCACCTTGTTTTGCTTTCTGCTCCCGCACTCCCGGAAATGCAACTACCGTTACTTTATCCGCTATTCCCGCTTCAATAAGGCTGCTCACATACCACGAACCTTCCAGTTGCATTGCTGCCTTTCCTTCCTGAAACAACTGTATGGCAAAATTATCTGCGCAGGCATCTATATTTTCAGGAAATGCTCCCATATCTCTCAACTCTTTTAACGTTTCAAATGCTTTTATCCATGTTTCCGGCGCTGTTTCCGGAATCGAAGTATACTCTTCTTCCCCTGCTGTATATAACAGCAGATGCTCAATCCAATAATGAGGCATATGATTCAAGGATACGGATATAGGCGTAATTCCTTTCTTTCTAAATGTACGAATGGCTTTCACAAGCGAGTCCCAGTCTGTAGGTATCTTCACATGATATTTCTCAAATAACTCTTTATTACAGAAAAGTCCCTCCCAATATCCGGTGGTCGGAACCGCTCTTATCACCCCGTCATTATTTCTGACAGCCTCCAGCGCTGTTTTCCGTGAATCCTTTGCGTATTCCGGATACTCCTTCTGTATTTCTTCCAAAGAAACTAATTTACCTGTCGCCAAAATAGATTCCGCCGCCGAGTCCGTAAAAAACTGGATAATATCCGGCTCATTTCCCACTGCAAAATTGGCTGCCACTTTCGTTTTCCATTCCTCATCACAAATTTGCGAGTCGTCCTCAATCGTAACATTTTCATATTCTTTCATAAACTCTTCATTAATGTCCTGATACACCTTTGCACTCGGCGTTGTTCCACCAAACATGGAAACTGTTTTCAAAACAATTTCTTCCTGCACCTCTTCTTCCTCCACTTTTCCGTCGCAGCCTACGATTAACAGAAGGATAAGTGTACAAAAAACAGCAAGAATTAATCCTTTTTTTCTTCCCATATCATTTCCCTCTTTTCCCTTAATTCAATTTCCACCTGATGTTTCTTTTCTTCTTCGTCCTCCGGCTTCCACTCATAAGGAATTACAATTTTAAAACTTGTATGCTCTTCATCTATCTCTATATGCAGACCGTACTCCTGTCCATAAATCAGTTGAATTCTCTCATTTACATTGCGCAGTCCCAAAGAAGTATGTTTTCCTACGCCCTGTATGTTTTCAGGAGGACCATATAGAATTTCATGAATTCTCTCTTTTTCTTCTTCACTCACTCTGCCGGAAGTATTAATAACTTCAAGAAAAACTTTATCTTCTTCACGGTAAATACGAATTTTAATAATACCCTTCTTTACTCTTTCAATTCCATGCACAACTGCATTTTCCAGAATAGGCTGTAATACAAGACGTGGAACTTTTACTTCCAATACAGACTCATCAATTTCTTTTTCAAATGTAAGCCTTTGTCCAAATCTCTTTTTCGTAATAAACAGATATGCTTCCGAACATTTTAATTCTTCTTTTAACGCCGTCAATTTTTGATTTTCCCTGTTCATTCGATAGTCAATGACCGTACCCAATGCCTCTATCATCTCCGACACGGTACTATCCCCCGTCATTCTCGCCTGCCAATTCATCATTTCCAATGTATTGTTAATAAAGTGCGGATTAATCTGCGTCTGCAATGCCAAAATTTTCGCATCTTTTCTCGCCATTTTTTCATCGTAAACACAATCAAATAAATATTTCACTTTCTTTGACATATTGTTGAAGGAATCCACAAGATAATCAAATTCTTTATTCGGCATATTTTCGATTTCGAGAACCGCTCCCAGTTCCCCTCGCTCAATAGATTTTGACACATTCACCAACTCATGAATCGGTGTTCCTATCTGTTTTTCCAGAAAATAAAATATTCCTATTATAATCGGGAGAATTGCTATAAATATAATGCTGATCACACGGTAAAACTCATATAGTCCCGAATACACTTCCGTCGCATTCACTAAAAACAGCACGCCCATATCATAATAGTTGTATTCTTTCATATTCATATAGGCGTTATAATTTAAGTCTTTCACTAAAAACAAATTTTTTCTTTGAGATTTTTGATACTGATTAAAAAGTTTATCTATAACATAACGCTGACTTTTTTCTCCCACACAGCCATGCACCTGTACCAAATCTAATTCTTCTCCTATGCTCAATGCCACATTTTCTTTTTCCCTTATCTCCAATCCATGAAATAATCTTTTAATGTCCACTTCCGCAACCAATGTTCCAAATTTCTCATAATCAAATACCGTATATAAATTGCGGACGATAAACAGCCTCCTTTCAATTACTTTTAATTGAACATTAGATGTATCTTCCTGACGGATTTCGCTTATTTCCGGCTCTATATCGCGAACATATTCATCAAATTGGTGTTTTATTTTCGTATTGTATGAAATGACATACGGAGTTTCCACTTCATAAAAAGCAAACATCGAAAATCTTCTGTCTAAGTTGAACTGCTGCTTGGATAAAATAGTAATCGTATCAATCAGTTCTGTTTTTGTTTTTACTCCTTTCCGGTACTCTCTCCACACCTCCTCACAACTTCTCTCATAAGAAATTTGTAAACAACTTTCTATTAAATCATCAAGCCTTCCTGCTACAAGTGAAGAAATATTCTGCATCTCATTCTCTATCATCGAGTCTGTTCTTTTCGTAATTTCTATGCGGTAGGAAAATGCCGTAAATACAAATACGGCAACCACCGGCACTACCCAACACATAATAACCAAAAATAAAATGCGATTTCTTATGGAAGCTTTTCGCTTTCGTTTCTTTCCCATTTCTCTCTTCCTTCAGTTTTTAAATTTACACAAAAATAGAGCCTTCCTCCGTTATCACAACATCAGAAAGACTCTATTTTTCTAGGATAATATTGCTTTTAGCAATTCCCATACATTCTCAATAGATTGTTTTGAAACCTTTTCATTCGGCGTATGTACATCAATCATGTCCGGACCTATGGACAAAATATCTGCATCTTTTATTTTTTCCGCCCAGTACCCGCATTCCAATCCTGCGTGTACCGCCTCTATTTTCGGTTCTTTTCCGAACAATTCCCGATACTTTTCCGTGGCAATCTCACGGAGTTTTGAATTCTCCCTGTACTGCCAGCCCGGATATTCTCCTGACCACTTACATTCCATTCCTAAAACATCTACTATTGTCTGTATACGGCTGATTAAAAACTGTTTCTGCGTTTCCACCGAACTTCTGAGAGCCGAATGAAATAACAGACAGCCTTCTTTTTCCTCCATACACCCTGTGTTTATGGAAGTCTGTACAAGCCCTTCCACTGCGGCAGACATATTCATAACTCCCTGCAGCATCAACACTAAGAAGTTTTTCAATGTTTCCGCCGTCTTCTTGGTAAACACTTCGCAATCTGACACTATCTCTTCCTCCCGAACGATAAATTGTACATCGTCGGCTGGCGATAATTCATTTTTTAATTCTCTTTCCAATTCCGCAATCTCTTCTTTCACTTTGGAAAGCGCTTCCTCTTTGACATAGCAGAGTATCTCTCCCGTGTTTGCAATTGCATTGAATTTTCCGATGGATTCCGTTTCACCTATTCGGGCATCATATTTTTCCAGACGCTGAAGCACCCTGCCAATCAGTTGAATTGCATTTCCTCTTTCCAACTGAATTTCCATGCCGGAATGTCCGCCTTTCAAGCCTCCTATAGAGATATGAAGAGGAACAAGAGGAATTTCTGCTTTTTCCTTTTCTATAGGAAGTTTAATACACGCTCCTATTCCTCCGGCACACCCGCTGCAAAACATTCCTTCCTCCTCAGAGTCAAGGTTGATTATCATTTTCCCCTCAAGTTCCGATATGTCTGCCGACGCTCCTCCAAGCAGACCAATCTCTTCTTTGGAAGTGAAAATAAATTCCAGAGGCGGAAGTGGAATGTCTTTTTCAGCCATAAGCATCATCGCATAAGCAAGTGCAATTCCGTTATCCGCTCCTAATGTCGTTCCATTTGCATGAAGAAATACACCGTCATCAATCACTTCAATTCCATTTTGATAACAATGCTCCATTCCCTGTGCAACCACATAGACCATATCCATATGCCCTTGCAGAATGATTGTGTCCCGCTTTTCCATTCCCTTTGTTGCCGGCTTTTTCACCAGCACATTATAATCTTTATCCTGTTTTACCCAAAGTCCTAACTCTTTTGCAAACGCTGTAAGATAATCACTGACCGCTTTCTCATCTCCCGACTGTCTTGGAATAGATGAGATTTCCTTAAAATATGAAATAATTTTCTCTGTCTCCATTCTTTTTCCCCCTGTATTCTGTTTGATCTTGCAAGTTTCATTTCTATTCCCTGCAACAATCACTTTTCTCTCTGTAAAACTTTAAAAACTCTCTCCTTCCATGTTTTTTCTTATTTTTCTTGTATTATACCCTTATTTGTCGAGAAATTCCATATATTTTCATTTATCCCAATATTTTAACAAATAATGCCAAGAATCGTCATGGTATGTTGTCTTTTTTTGTTCTATAATAAATAATGAAAGAAAACAGGCTTGGAACTTCGTTTCCAACAGAAAAGGAGCGTATTATGTTAAAACTAAACACCGCAGTTGCCACAGCGGTAAACGGACAACTGCAGAGTAATGAACCGTGCATTATTCAATTAAATCTTGAAATTTCTAAAGATAGCATTATGGAACTTTTAGGCAGATTAGGCAAAGGAAAATCTTCAGATACAAATGAGGTTCAACAGACAAATGATAATACCCTGACTTCTCAAATTACATCTGTCATTCATGAAATAGGTGTTCCCGCACATATTATGGGATACCGTTACTTGAAAGACGCCATCTCTTTAGCAATTACGGATCCGGACAGTATAACAGCCATAACAAAGATAATTTATCCGGAAGTTGCTTCAAAAAATCACACTACACCAAGTCGGGTGGAACGTGCCATACGCCATGCCATTGAAGTTGCATGGTCACGAGGAAATATGGACGTATTAAACCATTTCTTCGGTTATACCGTAAGCGCCGACTCCGGACGTCCTACCAATTCAGAATTTATTGCTCTCGTTGCTGATTACATTCGTTTAAAAAATCAGGACGAACATGTTTCACTGCATTAATTCCAGACAAATAAAAAAAACGTCTTGTTAAAAGTTCTCACTTTTTAACAAGACGTTTTATTTTATTCCTTCTTATTCTTCAGGAACTACAATTAAATCTTTTGTGAAACTATTTAATACTTCACAACCATCTTCTGTGATGATTACAAGGTCTTCGATACGAACACCGATTCCTTCGTCCGGTAAGTAAATACCCGGTTCGATAGAGAAGCACTGTCCCACTTTGATGATGTCTTCATTTACAGAAGAAACATCTCCGTATTCGTGGTCTTCCATACCGATAGAGTGACCTGTTCTATGTGTAAAGTACTGTCCGAAACCTTTTTCTTCAATGTAGTTTCTACAAGCTAAGTCTACATCGCACATTCTGTTACCAGGTTTAGATGCTGCGATACCTCTTGCCTGTGCTTCTTTAACTACTTCGTATACTTCTCTTGCTCTGTCAGATACTTCACCGATGAATACTGTTCTTGTCATATCTGAGCAGTAGTCATTTAAAATACCACCGATGTCAAGTACAACTGAATCTCCACGTTTTCCTTTTGTATCATCTGTTACGTGGTGTGGATCTGCACCTGATTTACCATATGCTGTAATTGGATCGAAAGAAACACCTGAGTGTCCTGTCTGAGCATATTTTTCACGAACGATTGCATTTAATTCTTTCTCTGTGTATCCTTTAACAACTAATGGAACTAATTCTTCCATAATCTTATCGTTAGCTGCTGATGCTTCACGCATTAACTGTTTTTCATTCTCATCTTTGATCATTCTAACATAGTCAACAATCATAGAACCGTTGCGGAATTCACTTCCTGCACCCAATTCCTGTAATCTTAATAAGAATTTTGCCGGCCAAACTTTATCAATACCGATTGGTTTGTCTTTCTCTACAAATCTGCTTAAGATTTCTACTCCGTCTTCAATGTCATCGTACCATACTAAATCTACCCCAAGATCTTTTTCCTGTGGGAACAATTTATTGATAACTAATTTGTGATTACCATTCACGTTTAAGTAAAGAGCTAAAAGTCTTTCTCCTGGGTGAATCCATTTTCCTGTCAAATAATAAATACTTGGAGGGTCGGAAATAATCATCTGTGGCATTCCCTGTTCTTCCATTGCTTTTAAAATTCTACCTACTTTTCCTGCATCCATTATGTATGCCTCCTATGTTTTATTGTGCTTCTTTACTTGCACTATAAAGTAATTATAGTATCATTTTTACATTGTGTCAACAAAGCAATTATTTCTTTTCTCCGTCGTCAAAACAACTTCCCATACAACTTTTACAGTTGCTTCCACAACCTCATGTACTCTCACCGTTTTTATGTTTTTTAATTTGATTTCTTATCACCAGCACAACAACAACTGCAATCAACCCGATAAGAATAATATCTGCCAAACTCATTTTTACACCACCGTTTTCTTTATATCATAGCACAAAGATTTTATGAAGCACACTCGTTTTGCAGAATTTCGTTCAACGCATTTTTGCTGCTTGTATGACATCGAACAATATTTGCATTACATTTCTGCGCTTCCGACACGGCGCAGCGCACCATCTTATGCGAAACGGTATTGGTAAATAAAATAACTAAATCCGGACTACCAATCTGTTCACTTAAATTTGCCGTCATCTGCGTAAAGATTTTTGCCTTACATTTATATGATTTACAAAGTTTCTTATACTGTCCAACCATTCGGTCATGTCCGCCAACAATAACTACACTCATGTCAAATCCTCCTATCCTGCATAACTTGTCATAATTTCTTCCATGCAAACCCCATTATAAATAAGGGACAGCAATGTTTCTTTTGCCACTTCAAACTTGCGAAAGAGTTTTAATTTTTCCGTCATGTTCTCATATACTTTCCAGTAGCCTGCGTAGAGAAAATATTTTCCTTCGTTTTCCATAAATCCTCTCACGTCCTCAAGCGGATACCCTAAAAGCAGTCCCATTTCGTGCGGGAATTCTCCCCGCTCTTCCATATAAGTTGCATAACGCATCTGAAATGTTCTTAAAATTCTTCCAAACTGAAATACCTGATACCCTTCCTGCCGAAAAAATTGTCTGATCTCTCTTCGGCAAAGAAACTCTTCCAACTGCTTTCTTCTATAAAGAAGAAACGTAACTTTCTCTTTTGTCTGTAACATTTTATAGTAGGAAAGACCACTCTTTTCTATTATTGCCGTAACCTGCCCTGCATTTTCTAATGATACGATGAGCAGATTGGAAACTTTTAACCCGGTAATTAACGGAGCGCACTGCAGCGCCAATTGTATCTCTATATTTTTTAAATCCATCTCCCTTACAAGTTCAAATATCTCTCTGCTCATCTTATCTCCTTTCTGTTAGTCTTTTCTAACTTTAATTCATTTTAACTAATTTTTAGTGTTACGTCAAGATATAAATACTTATTTTTATTTATTATGTCCCGAAAACTCTATACTACTTCATAAAAACTCTTACTAATATATCCAATTACACTCAAAGACATATGCTGTATAAACTAAAGAGGACATGAACTCTATCTAAGTCCATGTCCTCCTGTCTCTAATTTTTGTTATAGTTTACTTTTTCAATATTTCAACAAGTTTATCCATATTGTTTAAATTAAAATAGCGAACCTTTCCATTCTCATCAAACTGTGCCGTTCCATTTACTTCAAACTTTTCATCATCTCCGTTTTTATGACTCACATGAAGTTTTGCATTAAACTCATCATAATCCTTTTTTTCATTTATTTTCATTTTCTCCATCTCAATATTACAGCCGTTTTCATAGGACAGCATCATAATTTGATATGTACCCGTTTCCAAAAAAGTATTATACGCCTCTTCTGTCATCGAGTCCTTAAATCTTTCTCCCAGCCAACCGGACGATGAAAAAATCGAAGAATCATTTTCAAACTCCTGATATTCCTCATCGCTGATAGGACTAAACAATTCTTTCACTACTTTTTTGAGATTATCAGTATTTTTCGTATTTTTTTCATCATTTTATAATTATTATTCACTTTTACTCTGGTATTATTTTAAATCTTTCCTACATTCTGCTCACTTTATCTGCAATCGACATCGTCGATTTTCTGTGGGATACAAGTATGATTGTTTTATTCTCTTTTTCTTCCAGCAACGTCTTTAAAATAATTCCTTCATTTAAACTGTCGATATTACTTGTCGGCTCGTCCAAAAGGATAATCGGGGCGTCATGCAAAAATGCTCTCGCAATTCCGATACGCTGTCTTTCTCCACCCGAAACGGAATCTCCCAATTCTGCAAGTTTTGTGTCATATCCGAGCGGTAATGAAAGAATAAATTCATGAAGAGACGCTTTTTTCGCTGCCTCAATCACTTCTTCCCTTGTCGCATCGGCTTTTGCTATCTTAATATTGTTTTCAATCGTATCTTCAAACAGGAATGTTTCCTGCGTCACATAAGCAATCTGTTTTCGCAGTTGCTTTGTGTCAATTTCATTTACATTTTGGTTTCCAAACAATACCTGACCTTCTTTTGTTTCATAAAAACGCATAAGCAGTTTTAAGATAGTTGATTTTCCGCAGCCGCTTTCCCCTAAGATTCCATGTATTGTATTTTCTTCTATCTGCAATGAGAAGTTTTCCAAAATATTTTTTTCCGCATTCGGATATCCAAATGTCACATCCGAAAGTTTGAGTTCTCCCTTAGGAACAGATACATTGCTTTCCACTTCCGCTACAACCGGCTCTTCCTCCAACAGATTTAACACACGGTTTCCGCTTGCCAGCGTCTGGTTCAGATTGTTCGATAATGCCGATAATGCTCCCGTAGGTCCGAAAGAACTCATCATCGCAATTGTACAGATAATGGTTTCCCCCGCCGGAACAAGTGCGGCGCTTGCAAGAAGCATCACAACACCCGCAAGTAAAATAACAATATCCGTACTCACTCTCTGACGTCCTTCCTGCTGCTTCAGTTTATCATTTACCTCTTCCAGTTCGTCGGTAAACTTATCCATTTTTTCTTTTCTGTCGTTCTCTTTTCCGTACTGCAAGATTTCATCTAATCCATACAGATTATCCAAAACCGTCGTGTTTAAGTTTCCGTATAATTTACGGTACTTCTGCCCGTATTTTTGCCCCGCTTTGCTGTTGATAATCGGAATAACCGCTCCCACTATAATATAGAAGAACAATGCGATTGCCCCTAAAAGCCAGTGATAGCGACCGATAAAGATAACCATAACGATAGAAGTCAGCACCGCAATGGCAATCGGTGAGATTGTATGTGCGTAAAATACTTCCAACAATTCTATATCGCTTGTAATAATGGAAATCAAATTTCCTTTTTCTTTGCCGTCCAATTTAGCAGGGGCTAATTTGCGAAGAGCTGAAAAAATCTGGTGGCGGATACTTGCCAGCAATTTAAAAGCGATATAATGGTTGCTTGCCTGTTCCGCATAACGCAATATCCCCCGCAGTACGGCACAGATAATCGCCAGCACAAAAATCGTTGTCAGCGACATTGTCCTATCTATCCCCAAAACATTTCCAATTCCCATTCCGCCAAGTACCGTAATGAAAATCGCCATAAGATTACCGATGCAGCCCATAAAAATTGCAACGAGCATCACCGTAATAAGCGGACGTATCATTCCGATAAGCCCGAGCATTACCTGACTTCCACTTCTTGATTTATTCATAGGAAACCGCCCCCTTTCCGAATTGTTCTAATGCACTCTGCTGATTGAAAATTTTATAATAGTAACCGTTTTTCTCACAGAGTTCCTCGTGTTTTCCCTGTTCTACAATTCTGCCGTCTTTTAAAACGTAGATTTTATCTGCCGATACTACATTCGCCAACCTGTGGGAGATAAGCAACACTGTTTTTGTTTTTGCCAGTTCTCTTACCACTTCCATAATCTGATTTTCACTTTCCACATCTACATTTGATGTTGCTTCATCAAAAATGTAAATGGCACTGTCATGTAAGATTGCTCTCGCAAGGGCAAGTCTCTGCTTTTGCCCTCCCGATAAGTTTGACGCTTTCTCCTGCAAAATGTAGTCTAAGCCTCCGCTTTTTTCCACAAAGTCTAACAAATGTACTTTTTTCAAAGCATTTCTCATTTCTTCTTCCGTGGCGTTTTCTTTCCCCATAAGAAGATTTTCACGGATTGTTCCCGCAAACAGATAACTGTCATGACGGATTCGTGTCACTTTTTTCCGAAGCGCTTTCGGTGAAATCATCTGCAAATCAATCCCGTCTATCGTAACTTCTCCGCTGTCCGCCAAATAATCCCCCATAATGATAGAAGTAATCGTACTTTTTCCACAACCGGATTCACCGACCAACGCCGTCAGTCCATGCCCTGCCCGTAATGCAATGCCTGACAATATCTGTTTCTCTTCATCATAAGAAAAATCTACTCCCGCAAATGCAATTTCATCTCCGGAAATTTCTTCTGCCTGTTCTTCTTTCTCTTCCTCCGTCAAATCAACAAGCCGGAAAATTTTATCCGCCGCCGCATTTCCGTTCATCGCAATATGGAAAAACGAACCGAGAAGTCGAAGCGGCAGGAAAAATTCTGCCGACACCATAATCATAAAGAAGCACTGTACCAGCGATACGTTACCCGAGCGATACTCCAACACGCTTAAAATCATTCCAACACCCGCGCCGCCGTATGCGATTAAATCCATAATACTGATAGAATTTAACTGCATAATAAGAACACGCATCGTCACTTTTCGGAATTTTTCCGCTTCCTCGTCCATCTTCTTTGCATAACGCCCGTCTGCCTCATAAATTTTCAACGTAGTCAGCCCCTGCAGACACTCCAAAAAAGAATCTCCCATCTCCGTGTATGTTCCCCAATATTTTGCCAGCATTTTTTTTGCAAATTTCTGAACTGCCACAATAGAAAGGGGAATTAAAGGAACACAGACGAGAAGTACAATGGCGACTTTAATACTCATCGTTCCGACAACAAGAAACAGTGTAATCGGTGCAAGCATACTGTAAAAAAACTGCGGAACATATTTCCCGAAGTAAATTTCCAACTGCTCCACACCTTCGGTACTTATCTGTACAATTTCTGATGTCTGAAAATATTTTTTATATTGATTTCCCATACGCATCAGTTTCTCATATACCATCGTTCTAAGTTTCTTCTTCACTTCTTTCGACGCTTCAAAAGATAGTTTTGTGTTCCAAAGCGACATCACGCTGCGGATAAGAACTACAATCCCAAGTGTGACAAGCAGCGCCAACCTTTTTTCCCGCAAATCTTCACCGGAAACCATCGACTGTATAAATCCTGCTATAGTAAACAGAAAAAGAATGTTCGCAATAAGCATAATCCACTGACTGAAAACCATTTGCACAACCTTTTTCTTTGTATCTTTAAATTCTGAAAGTAATCGTTTATGAAACATTTTTCTTTGCTCTCCTTCCTCTCTTATACTGTGAAATATGCAGTACACATAAAATGCAAAACAGCACAGAAGATATTTTATGTACTGCGCTTATCCATACCCATGTCTGTAACACCGGAATCAGAAATCCGCTCACCGCCATAAGTATCATTGTTGCAATAAGCAATATATCCACTCTTTTATTCTTTCGCATTTCTTTTCTCCTTTTATATATTATGTAATGATAATCATTTTCATTTAAAAGTATATGAGAAAGAGGGTAAGTTGTCAACATAAAGAAAAAGCCTGCATAAACAAATTTACACAGGCTTTTCGCACATTCTTTATTTCTTTTTCACAAAACTGATTGCAATGCAGGACGGTCCCACATGTGTACCGATAATTCCTCCCACCGCATACATCGCATACTGCTTAATTCCATATTTCTCAACGGTTTCTTCCATAAATTGCTGCACAATCTCTTTATTTGAAGTGTATCCGAAATAAACCGGTTCTTTTTCATCTATCTCGTACGATTCAAATTCTTTCCAAAGACACTTCTTTCCGCCGTTTCTTCCTCTCGCCTTGCCCAGCATGACTAAAACCTTATCTTTCAGTTCAATAATCGGTTTGATCTGAAGCATATTACCGATAACTGCCAAAGGCGCAGGAATTCTTCCGCCCTTTTTCAAATATGTCAGCGTATCCAACATACCACATACGACTAAGCGTTTTTTCAGGTTATCCAGACAGGCAACAATCTCCTCAACGCTTTTTCCCTCCGCGCGCATGGATACCGCACGCTGAACAAGAAAACGCTGTGTAATAATCGCCTGCTCCGAATCTACAATCCAAACTCTGTCGTATTCACTGATTTGTTTGGCAAGATTCGCGGCATTTACCGTTCCGCTTAATCCACCGGAAAGGGTGATGACTAATACGTCCTCCTCTTTCTCCTTTGCTTCACGATATAACTTCAGAAAATCTTCCGGTGATGGCTGGCTCGTCACAGGCAAATCTTTCTCCTTAGCCAGTTTCTCAAAAAATCTGCAAAAGTCTTCTTCTTTCTCCTGAATAAAATCTCCGTCCGAAAACTTAATCTGCAGAGATACCATTTCAACGCCCATCTCCCGCGCTTCCTGTAAAGTAATATCAGAAGCCGAGTCCGTAATAATCATCATATTTCTTCTCCTCCTACAACCGTCTATCCGTATAACAACGAATAAATATATCATATTGAGAAGAAAAAGCAATTAAAGATTTATAAACTTTCCGACAATCAGTTTCGATTTATTTTATTTTCTAGTGACAATGTCCTCCACAATTTTTGCAATTTCCACCACACTGTAGTGATTTGCCGTTCTTTTTATCATGAATCATACTTCTTACAGATAGGCCGACCACTGCCAATACAATCAGTCCCGCTATCATTGTTCCCATAAATATGCCTCCTCTTATTTTTTCATTTCACGCTGTGGCCTGAACAGTAAATATAGGAATCCTGCTATTAAGATAAACGCTGCTACCGTTCCAATTCCAAATACTCCGTTTGTGACAAGCATTCCAACCTGATATACGCAAAGAGAAACTACGTATGCAAGTAATGTCTGGTATATGATTGCAAACCAAAACCATTTTGCATTATTCATTTCCCTTTTAATCGCCCCCATTGCGGCAAAACAAGGTGCGCAGAGAAGATTAAAAATAAGGAAAGAATACGCCGCCAGCGCTGTCATGCTCGCTGCAAGCTGCCCCCAGATTTCAATACCGTTATCCGCATTTACTTCCGCAAATCCAAACAGGATACCAAATGTACCTACAACGTTTTCTTTGGCGATTAATCCTGTAACTGCTGCCACTGCCATTTTCCAGTCACCCCAGCCAAGCGGTGCGAAAATCGGAGCAATCACGCCGCCGATTGCAGATAAAATACTGCTGTCCAACTGTTCCGGCTCAAGCATTTTGAATGTTCCGTCTATCCAGCCGAAGTTCATTAAGAACCAGAGCACAATTGTTGAGAGAAGAATAATCGTTCCCGCTTTTTTAATGAATGACCAGCCTCTCTCCCACATGCTTCTCAATACATTTCGCACTGTCGGCATATGGTATGCAGGAAGTTCCATAACAAACGGCGCCGGATCTCCCGCAAACATTTTTGTTTTCTTTAAAATAATTCCCGAGCAGATAATTGCAGCAATACCTACAAAGTAAGCGCTTGGCGCCACCCACCATGCTCCGTCAAATAACGCTCCGGCAATCAGTGCGATAATCGGAAGTTTCGCCCCGCACGGTATAAATGTTGTTGTCATAATTGTCATTTTACGGTCACGGTCATTTTCAATTGTTCTCGATGCCATAATCCCCGGAACACCGCAACCGCTTCCGATTAACATCGGAATAAATGATTTTCCCGAAAGACCGAATTTGCGGAAAATTCTATCCATAATAAATGCAACTCTCGCCATGTAGCCACACGCTTCCAAAAATGCAAGGAAGAAGAAAAGTACAAGCATCTGTGGAACAAATCCGAGAACCGCTCCTACACCTGCAACAATACCGTCCAAAATAAGTCCCTGTAACCAGTCTGCGCAGCCGATGGCATTTAATCCGCTTTCTACTAAAGCAGGAATACTAGGTACAGTAATTGATTTTATTCCGAACAGATGCCAACCTTCTCCAAACACTCCGTCATTCGCCCATGCTGTCGCCCAGTCTCCTACCGTCGTGACCGAAACATAGTAAACCAAGAACATAACTACCGCAAAAATCGGTAGAGCAAGCCAACGATTTGTAACAAAATGGTCGATTTTATCTGACGTAGTCATTTTTTCTTTTTTCGATTTTGTCAGACATTCCTCTATAATAGAAGAAATATAAATATACCTCTCATTTGTGATAATGCTTTCCGTATCGTCATCAAACGCGTCTTCCATCTCTTTAATCTCTGCTGATACGTCAACATTTTTCTTCATCACGCCCGCAATCTTATCATCTTTTTCTAACAATTTGATTGCAAAAAATCTTTCCTGTTCCTTTGGAACAATTCCCGACAGTTTATTTTCTACCTTTTCAATAATGTCTTCCGCCTCTTTTGAAAACTCGTGTATTCTTTCAGCGCTTTTCTTTTTCTGCGCGATGCCGACCGCTTTTTCAGCCGCCTTTGTAATCCCCTTACCTTTCAGCGCTGAGATTTCCACAACTTCACAGCCAAGTTTCCTGCTTAATTTATCAATATGGATTTTGTCGCCATTTTTTTCCACAATATCCATCATATTTACCGCCATGATTACCGGAATTCCAAGTTCCATTAACTGCGTGGAGAGATATAAGTTTCTCTCCATGTTTGTTCCGTCTATGATATTTAAAATGGCATCAGGACGTTCCCCTACCAAATAGTTTCTCGCCACAACTTCTTCCAGTGTGTATGGAGAGAGGGAATAAATTCCCGGTAAATCCATAATGATCACATCTTTATGCCCTTTTAGTTTTCCTTCTTTCTTCTCTACCGTTACCCCCGGCCAGTTTCCCACAAACTGATTCGCCCCGGTCAACGCATTGAACAGCGTTGTCTTACCACAGTTGGGGTTTCCCGCAAGTGCTATCTTTATTGCCATATCGTTTCTCCTTTAAGTTTGTTTTTTCTTGTTTTTATTAGTTTTAACTAACCCGTAGTTAAAAAAAATTACTCTACTTCTATCATTTCTGCATCTGCTTTTCGTATGGACAATTCATATCCTCTGACTGTAACTTCAATCGGATCACCAAGCGGCGCTACTTTTCTTACGAGAACTTCCACCCCTTTTGTAATTCCCATATCCATAATTCTTCTCTTTACCGGGCCTTCCCCATGTAATTTCTTCACCTTGGCAGTTGCCTTGCAAGGTATTTGTTTTAATGTTTTCATACTCTCGTCCCTTCCTATACCATAATTTTATTTGCCATGTCTCTTCCGATGGCAACTCTGGAATTTTTCACATTTACAATCAGATTTCCACCTATTTCCGATACAACCGTAACTGTTCCTCCCGTGACAAATCCGAGATTTTCAAGAAATCTTCTTGTCTCTTCTTTACCGCCCACTTTTTTAATTATCGTTTCCTGTCCTGTACTCATCATTGATAATGGCATCATTACACCCTCTTCTTTCTGATATTGATAAACATTTTCATCTATCGTTAGTATACTCTAACCACAGTACACTGTCAATAACTTTATCCGAATTTGTTTTTTTCTTCTTTATATGTTATACTTACAAAGACGAAATCGAACACAAAATTTTATAGACAAAGGAGAATTTATTGATGAAAACAGCAATTAATGAATCTGCTGAAAACTATCTTGAAACAATATTAGTGTTAAGTAAAACCCTTCCTGTTGTCCGTTCTGTAGATATAGCAAATGAACTGGGATTCAAAAAGTCCAGCGTAAGTGTGGCAATGAAAAATCTTCGTGAAAAAAATCAGATTACAGTTACTGATGCGGGATTTATTTATCTTACAGATGCCGGGCGGGAGATTGCGGAGATGATTTATGAGCGACATGAATTACTTACCGCATGGCTTATCAGACTTGGCGTACCGGAAGAAATTGCATCGGAGGACGCCTGCAAGATGGAACACGTTATCAGTAAAGAGAGTTTTGAGGCAATTAAACGACACGTGCATTAAAAAGGGAATACCTTCAAAGAATGGAGAATGCATATGAAAAAATCTTTCAAAAAATTTTATCATTATTTTCTTTTCTATTCTTTTGATTACTGGAGTTTTGTGTATTGTACAATTCATGTATCATTCTTTTAAAACTCCGAAGATTGAGAAGAAATCACATACCTTATATGGCTTTTTGCTAACAGATAAAAATCAAGAACGCTTACCCGTAACAGCAACTATTGATTTTGAAATAGGAACATATCCTTTTCAAAATGAGAAAACATCTATACAAGGTAAAATAACCGTTTCATATGCACAAAAAGAGATATATACCACCGACTTCTACAGCCATAATCTTGAGAGAAAATATATATCCATTGAAGATATTTCTAAACAAAAAAGTGTTGCAACTGTTTTTTCAGTTTGCAACACTTTTTATTATGGATTATGATGATTCTTTCTTTTTAAAACATATACAATCGTTGCTGCACAAAGCACAAGGATTCCCATACTCATCGCTATCGGGAAATCATCTCCCGTTTTTATAGGTTTTGAATTAATATCTTTCCCATCTTCCTGTGCAATCACTGTCCATTCTGTATTGTATTCTTTTTCTGCAATTTCATTGCCAACCGTCACAGGCACTTCCAATGTAACCGTCACTTTAACTGTCGAGTTACCTTTAAATTGTCCTAATCTTATTTGATTAAATGACACTGCACTCTGACTGATTTCTCTTCCGTCCTGCTTTACAGAAAATTGCATATCTTTTAACAGTTCCTGTTCGTCTTTGCAATCTGCCTCCAGAAATAAACTGGTTTCTTTTGTTAAATCTTTTGTCTGAATGATAATTTCCTGTTCCACACTATCACCCGGCATTAATCCTTTTAATTCTTTAAACAAATCATTCTCTGATATGTTCTTTAAATCAAATGTTTTCTTCTGTCCATTATAAATAATGGTCGGCGTTTCTTTCGCATATGCTTCTCTCGGAACAAACAATAACGCAAGAATGCATACAAGGAATGCAGTTTTCCACTTATTTATTTTCATTTCTCACTGCCTCCTTTAATTCTTTTGTTTCAGAATCGACTACTACCTTTTTCCATGCATCAGACACCGCTCTTTCCGGCTCCGCCTGAATGGACTGTGTGGAAATATCCACAACCAGTTTCTCTCCATCTTTCTTCTTTACTTCTTTACAATTTTTGATAAATTGTACGGATTCACCATTTTGAAGAGGTTTGCGGTAATAGTAAATTCCGTCTATCTCCAGCCAGTTATCCTTAAACCCATCTGGAAATTCTAAAGTATAATCTTCGCCTTGTTCCGGAACATTTATTGATATATTATCTGTTTTTGTTTCTGCTTCCGAATCTTGTTCTTTCCCCTTCGATGTTTCATAGTAAACAGAAAGATTACATCTGACATATACCGGCATATTTCCCGTATTTGTAACTCTTACATTACTTTTGACCTGTCCGTCAAAATTTTCTTCAATCTTGGCGCTTACTTTCCCTACGTCAAATTGGTTAGTCAAATTACCTTTACTCTGTAAATATGCGATGGTAACACCTGCTATTATGACAGTCAAAAGGAGTAACGCAATCGATATTTTTTTCCCTATTTTCTTTTCTTTCATAGCGTATCACTCCTTTATTTCTGATAAATATTTTTCTTTCTGTCCGCACCGTCAAGCCATTTCTCATTTACGCGCTCGTTCCGAATAACAACCTCTTCCTCTGCACCGATGCGAATTGCAATATTGCCCTGCCCGTCCACGTTGGAGGTTGATTTTATATTGTCTCGCCAGTTCCAGTCTAAGTTTTCTGCTATCTGATATTCTCCTACCGGAAGATGTACCGTTGTTGTTCCTTTACCGCCACTTACGTCTATCGGTATTCTTCTTGTTTCTTTGGAATCTTTTTTCACAACATCAATATATACAACACCGTCTTCGTCTGCATTTACATATTCTTTTGTCAGTTTTAATTTTCCAAAGAATTCATGCAATGCATCTCCATAAGTATCTGTGTATACAGGTCCCTGACTCGCCTCGACATATGTACTGTTTCCGTCTTCAGTGATTGTTGTATACATCTTTGTAGGCAGTTCTGTGATTGGAATAGATTGTTTCTTATCCTCCGCCGGATTCCAAACCTGTCGTTCTGTATGCAGCGTTAAATTCGGCTGGGTATACTCTTCTTTAAACAATCCGTTCAGCATATACGCCCCCTTCTGTGCCAAAGGATTTTCTTCCGGAAGACTTGAAACATGGAATTCCACTTTGTCCGTATAATCACTATGCTGGGAATCCTTTGCTGTTGTCTTTACAATACACGGGTAAAGTTCCATATCCGCTGTAATTAGCGTATTTTTAAATGTATCCCATGTTATCATCTTGTCATCGGATTTCCACTGCCATTCTATAAACGTTCCGCTGTTCCCCAGCAGTTCGTTCATTTTCAAAATCGGCTCTGTATCAAGTACATCTCCATTTTCATTGACAAAACTTCTTGTTCCCTCTTCCACATTTACTTTACAGATTGGATTTCCTTCCATATCGTGGTAAGTTACGACATTAGCGCTATTAAATACCGCCGTGTATGTTTTTTCTTCAAACAACTGCTCCGGTTTTAACTTCACAACCATTTTATCCGACACCTTAGTTCCCATGCTGCCGTCGTCTTTATAATCTGTATACCAGCCTTTGAACACATATCCGTCGTATTCATATGCTTCCAACTGCATAGAACCGTCAGTGTTTCTTACTAACTTACGATATTGCTCAGGCTTACCACCCTCTCCCGCGATAACGGTATCAATATTACTGTTTACCTTAATCGAAGTTTTTACAAATACCGGCCACAAATCCATAAACTGTTTAACAACAGCATCTTTGGAAACAAATGAAATTTTTGAAGCGTCTAACGCTTCTTTTGAAGCGAATTTCCAAACATGCCCTGCCTGTGGTTTTTGTTGTGTCCAGCCCGCAAAGTACGACTGTTCTACATCTGCAATTTTGTCAAAGTCCGGATTCGGTGATACACCAAGTCGTTCACCCATATCTTTGACAACAGGATTTATAGTGTCATTATCATTCATGTGATAAAGAACTAATACAGGGCTATAAACTGCAATAAACTTATATGATTTTCCTGCGACAATCTCACCGGTGTATACATATTCCGAACCGTTTGATACAGTTTTCAGTATCTGCTGCTCTCCATCTGTTTCACAAATCAGAGACATCAATTCATATTTCTTACCATCTGGCTCTGATGAAAGTACGGATACTTTTCCGCTTTCTGCGGTTACCGTCACTTTTGCCTTTCCAAATTCGTCCGGTAATTCCTCAACCGTATAACTTGGTTTGTTCGGCAAATTGATTCCGCTCGGAAGATTTTCAATCTGATGAATATTCGTTGTTGTTGTCACATCATATTTTGCATATACCGGATATAAATCCATTGTTTCTTTTACTTTTAAACGTTCGTCCAGATAAGAAGAATGTTCCCCATCATATTCTTTCAGCAAATACGGCTCTGCTTTTTCAACATTCGATGTACAATATTCCTCTTTCGCATCGTAAATATAATTCCACTCTGCGCTGTCTTTTGCGACTTCGTTTCCTGAAATCCACCCAAGAAATTGGTAGCCGTTCCGTTTCATCTGTTCATCTGTCGGAGATGCCTTGCGTTCCAATTTCCCTGAAATTTTTCCGCCGTCCTCCGTATCAACAGAAACATCAGTTCCGGAAAGCGGATACTTATATTGATGTTCATTATCCGGCGACATAAATATCGCGTCGTCATAGCGTCTCTGTACAGTTGTTTTTACATTTCCCATTTCGTCATGGAAAACAACATCTGTACTAATCATTGCACACCCTTTATATACATCTATAACCGCTTCCCAAAGGTTTCCCGTATCCATCGGATTATTCTTATATGTCCAACCATCTTTTGATTTTACTCTCTCTAAAGTCCAAAACTGAAAATGGTATCTTGCATCATCAATCGGCACATATTGAAACTGATAATGTATGGAACTGCCTGTAGGCACATTTTTTATCTCGCCTGCATTCGGGAAATCTGAATTTACTGAAATGGCATAGTCATTATTTACACTATTTCCGAAAGGTAAATTGTGCGAATAGACCTTTATCGGCTCAGTAATCTTCATGTCCTCTTTGTAACTCTCATTGCAATCACCCTGATCTGCATGTTCAATATGCTCTTTTCCCCAGCCAATAACCTCTTCCATACAATAAGCCGGTCCGGCAATATTTTGGAAGCCTTCTCCGTAAGTGTGTATAACCTTTGTATAAAATTTAGACTCTGCAAATTCATCTCCATTATCCTGTTCAAATGCTTTCGCCCAATACTCTACTTCATAATTAAACCTTGCCACATATGTAACCTTTTCCGTCAAGTCCGGCACTTTATACCTGTACTCTCTGCTAACACATACTTCCGTTCCATCAGCCTGTTTTTTATACCAGCCACGGAATTGGTATCCCTTCGGGAATTCTTTCGTTCCGCCTTCCGCTTCAACGTCAATATAGACATTATTTTTATCTGATTCTACGAGTGTTCTTCCAACACCCTCTCTTAGCGTCACATCTGGATTTTCATCTTGTTCATTTCCTTCAAATTCCGTCAGAACATTAGCCAATGAGTTAATATAGATTGGGTACAACTTCATCTCTTTCTTTACTGCTGCACCATTCGGGTAAAATTCCCCCTGTTGTTTAATATCTTTTAATTGTGTAGAAGTAATAGCCGAGTATCCTTTTTCCTCCTCAGAAGGATTTGGAATAGTTGTCCAACCATAGAATTTACTTCCCTCTATTGGATTTGGCATATGTTCTTTCAGAGCTGCATCATATTTATACCACTCATCTGCTACTGTTGTCTTACCATCTAACTCATAGAATGTTACTTCCGCTTCCACTCCGGCTGCAAATAAATCCCTGTCCTGAATTGAAACTTTCTTAGGATTTTCAACTCCTTCCAATTTCGCTCCGTCATTCTGTGTAAGCGCAAGAATCTCTTTCATGTCGGAAACTTCGTGTTTCTCCATGTTTGCTTTTTTATACCAATTCGTTAATCTGTAACGGTCATTTAATTCCATTGTTAAAGTAACCGCCTGTTCTTCTCTTGGGTGTACGCCTTGAATGGCAAAACTTAACGGGTCACTTGTTTCTGCAGGAACATTTACCAACGCCGTCTTGTCAATTTTCACTTTGCCTGCTCCCGGAAAATCAAAGGTTGCCATTACTGATTTTCCATGAACAGGAATACCCAAGTCATAATCCATTACCCATTTATTATAGTGTGTTTTTAAGTTTAAATATGTCTGGCGCGGCTCATCACCTATAAAATCATAGAATTTGGATTCCCAAAAGTCTATATCCTCATATGTGGCGTCATCTCTTGGACCATGTACCTCATTATCATCATTATCACCCACTGCCCTGATAGATACACCACTGGCAATTGCGCTTGGCTTAAAGTAAGAATAACTCACTTCACAATCGCTATCCACTATTCGTGCAATCCCACTCAGATTAACATTATGCTGTATAATCGGTATAACCAAAACTGCATTGTACTGTTGTGAAGAAATATCCCCTGCATAATGGCATCTCACAATTTCAGAATTTCCACGCAACGCACCGGTAATTCCTCCGGCATATCCGGCAATACCTGAACCAACTGCCACATAGTTTGCCACATCAAAGGAAACTTTAGCTGTGCTAAAACAGTCAATAATATGACATCCATTATTCACTCCGCCAATAATTCCCCCTGCATATACAGATTTTCCGCCTAATGCACCTACCGCAATTTTATAATCATTTCTGACAACCGTGTTGCGTAGCTCTCTGCTATCGCCTTCCCCTTCATAGTTGGCGCGGGCACGGCAATATTCTATTGTGGAACTTGATGCCCAACCGACAAGACCTCCCATATAAAGACCTTCTCCACCGACACCGGTAACGCCTGAAGTGGAGTTATTAACTACTTCCGTTCCACTTACTTCACAGTTATATAGCAGGGAATTTTCCACAATTCCGGCAATACCGCCACCTGAAAACCCACCGTTTGTCACAAGAGAAATAACGTTATTCGCAGGTGATATTTTCAGTTTACTGTTTAACACCGTAATATTTTCCAATTTTGAGTTTTCCGCATAACCTACAATAACTCCACCCTGGAAAATACAGTCTAAATCCGCATTTTCTACAATCAGATTTTTAA
The DNA here is from genome assembly GCA_902381685.1 of Lachnospiraceae bacterium. Taxonomy (GTDB): domain Bacteria; phylum Bacillota; class Clostridia; order Lachnospirales; family Lachnospiraceae; genus Faecalimonas. Next base: position 1,949,258 of record LR698958.1, read on the forward strand.
TTGTAGCATTTTCTATAAAAGAAAACAGCCCACTGTTAGCATCTTTAATAATGTTTGGATCATATTTTAAACCTTTGATTGTATGCCCCTGACCATCAAAAGTTCCCTGAAACGGCAAATCTTTTGTACCGATTGTCAGATGTTTAATTCCATAGTGATCCAAAATGCTCTGTTCTATCTCACCAATCTCAATATCTTCCGTTAAAACGATAGTTTGATCTTTAAAATCAAAACTTTGACTTGCCGCCGCAAATACAAGCAACTCATCAAAACTGCTAATCTTTCTCACCGGCTCTTCTGCTTTTACCGTTGTGGCAAATCCGGAAAAAATCGGCAACAGCATCGCCAAAACCAATATACCTGCTATATACTTGCGCACACTACTTTTTTGCTTGTCCACTATTTTGCCACCTCCTCGGGCCAGCCTTCAACCGCGAATACATTTTTGCTGTTATTTTCACTTTGTACCGCCTGCACTTCCGCTTTAAATTCAATATCGCTTCCCGCATATTCGCTGGTCAATCTATTCACATCAAACTCTATTCCCCGCATTAAATCTTCTGTCGTTTTATTCGGCTCTAAGACGTCTGTATAATAAATCCAGCCATCTTTCTCCCGCCACTTCTCATCTGCAAATTTGTAATTTACATAATCTTCTGCCGGAAATATCTCTTGATTCTTTTTCCCTGTTGTGTTCAATTTCACTCTGACGTATACCGGGTGATTACAAACATTTTTCACTTTAATAATCCGGGATACATCTTCATATTTTAATAATTCTTCTTTACCATCTTTTACTTCTACTTCTTTACCATTTTCATCTAATGTGTGATTGATTAATTGTACTTTCACATTACCAAATGTGATTACATTATCTGTCTTAATTTTTCTTATTAAAAATGCCGAGGAAGAAAAAATTCCCAAGCATAAAATTAAGAACAAACCCATCACAACTCTTTTCCTATTCTTTGTCATTTCTTCCTCCTCGTTGATTATTATTTCATTATTATTGTCTTATTCTTGTATGCTTAATTACTATTTGATTCCAAATGCTGCTTTAGCTGCCGGAATAACTACGTTTGCTTCGTCAATTACTTGTCCTTCTCCATCAAACATCTGATGTTGGAATGAATGTACTTCGATTGCTCCGGCCTTTGTTCCATCTGCTGTCATGAAATCATCTCCGGTTGCAGTATCTTTCGCTACTACATCGCTAAATAACGGTGTAGTTGTCCATACATTTTTTGTTGCCTGGCTTCCATCTAAACCTGCTGTATATTTGAAGATTCCGCCTACATATTCTCCGTCTGTTCCTGTTGTAGTTGCTTCTACTGCTTCCCAGCCATCGTTAATTGTGAAATATACCTTGTTGTCGTTTTTCATTGTATTGTTAACGTACACATAAACATAGCATTTTTCGCTTCCTGCTCCAACACCAACATATGGATTTTTTACAACTGTTTCTCCCGGGAAGATTTTAGAATTTGCTACCCAGTCTGGTTCATATAAATTTCCGTTTAATTTTGACTCGTCCTTATCAATCGGTTTGTCATCAGGACCACCGTCCGGCTCTGTAGGGTCAATTGGGTTGATATTACCAACTGTAAATTGGTTTGATAATGAATCGTGAGTTGTTAACCATGCAACAGTTCCCCCTATTAATAATACACATGCCAATAATGTTGCAATAATTGCTGTTCGTTTTGTCTTACGACTTGTCTGTTTTCTCTCCATAATCTCTTCTCCTTTTGTAAATATAATGAATTGTTGAGCTAATCAATACCATTGCAAGAAGCGTAATAATAATTGCCTTACCGGTTGTTGTTCTTGCGAATAAGTAAATATAGCCTAGTATAGGAAGGGAAAATTTTACCTTTCCTATAATATGATCAAAATCAACGGGGTTTGCATCGTTGATTTGATTACCGTTAGAATCTTTATTGTGAATGCCGTATGTCTTTACCTGCCGATTTGGTTCATCAATTTCACGTATTCGATGAGTCGCTACAACCTTGTCATCTAAATAAAAACTAATGTCATCTCCGACCTTTAATTCTTCCGGATTCACTTTTTGAATATATACAATAGAGCCAACTTTATATTTTGGCACCATACTGCCACTTGTAATTACATAGGGATTTAAACCGATGAGCCTTACTCCGCCTAATGCAAAGATGAGAACTATACAAATAATAAAAAAGAATTGAGAAATATACTTGAAGATGTGATTAAATATGTTGCTTTTTTGCGTTTTCATTTCGACTCTCTCCTTCACTTCCACATGATAAATAACAGAAATGTTTCTTCTGTACGATTCCTTATGAGAGTCTTGTTATACTTCTTTTCTCTCTAAAAAATTTGATTATCAGTTTTTTCTGCTATATATATATATTACGACTATTTTATTTATTTTTCAACTTCATTCGACAAAAATGTTATTTTTTATAGTTTTTTTATAGTTTTTTAATGCTTTTTTGTATTTTTTCGCATTTTACTATTCTATATTTTTCTTTTTATTTCAGTTTTAATTTTATTACTTATTTTTATTAAATACAACCTTTTTATTTACATTATCTGCTTTTAAAATTTATATTCTGTTTTTTTCGATTATTCAATTTACACAACTTTTAATTCTTCTTTTCTTATAATGCCATATTTTTCTCTTCGTTTCCACAAGATTAAGAATAGTCAAAAAAAGACCATTGGAACATCGTCCAACAGCCTTTATATTTTTTATCTTCTTTTCTCCCAATCCACGAACATCATAATAAATCCGATAAACAAAATCCCCGAACATATCACTATCGCCTTTTCCCGCAGCACCTCAACGAATACATTTCCCAGTATTGCCCCAAGAACAAAGCATAGAATCACTCCGTAATAGAGAAAACCTTTTTTTAATTTTTTCTTTTCTTTTGTGTGCCAATACTCACACATATTTTGTGTAGCACTTCTCAAATTACCGATACACATTGTTGTCGCAATTCCGTTTCCGTGTATTTTGCGAAAACTTTCCACCTGTATCCCGCAGGCAAAGGAAGTCAGGCTGTTAGCAGGAAGATTATATTCCTGCGGGATAAAACATACCCCCACCAGCACAAACGCCTCGATTAAGATAGAAATCTGTCTCCAATGCAGAAGACTTTTTTCTTTTAACTTGAGCCGAATCATATCCGAAAGGGCTATCCCCACAACAAACGCCACAACGGGAACGGCATATCTCAGGGCGACGCTCCAGTTTTTTTCCGACAGATGAATACCGAGCAACAAAATATTCCCTGTCTGCGCATTTGCGAACACTTTCCCTCTGCACATATAGGAATAAGCGTCCATAAATCCTCCGGCAATGGCGAGAACCACGCCCAGTCTGATTGATTCCGACATCTGCTTTTTCATTTTTACACTTCCTTCTTCACTACTGTCCCAGTTTCTCTACCTCCATATTTTGCGGAAGTAAAATACTTAACAAAATAGAAACGACAAATACGATGGCTACGCAGTTTCCACCAAAAATATCTCTCACAATCTGAGGGAAAATTCTCCAAATATCCGCCTCGCTCGCTGTCGTAAAACCAATTCCAATAGCGAGGGAAATTGCGGTAATAATTACATTTCTCTGTGAAAATCCTGCTCTCGCAAGCATCTGCACACCACTTACCATGATAGTACCAAACATCATAATTGTACAGCCACCCAAAACAGATTCAGGCAGTGAAGAGAAAAAGTTTGCAATCGGCGGGAAAAATCCTGCAAGAATCATGCAGAGCGCTCCCATCATAATCGTAAATCTGTTGACTACTTTTGTCATTGCAACAAGTCCTACGTTCTGACTGAAAGACGTAATCGGCGGACAGCCAAAAAGTCCTGTCACTGAACTTAGGAAACCGTCACAGGCAAGTGAACCTGAGATTTCCTTTTCCGTTACTTCTCTTCCAAGACCTGTCGCCACTACTGCCGATGTGTCCCCGATTGTTTCCGCAGCAGATACCATAAATATAATAAATACCGCTATAATAGCATTCAGATTAAATTCAGGCGTCACCGGAAGTATTCTCGGAATCGCAACCATTCCTCCGTCAAAAACTCCCGATAAATCTACAACACCGAGGGCGAGCGATAAAATATATCCGACTGCCAGTCCAAATAAAACTGACAGTTGTTTCCAAAATGATTTTGCAACAATGTTAAACAGCAGACAGGCAACTAATGTCACTGTTCCTATCAGAAGATTTTTTGCCGAACCAAAGTCTTCCGTGTACCCTCCCCCAAAAGAGCGTACTCCTACAGATAAAAGAGAATAACCAATGGTTGTCACGACAATTCCGGCAACAAGAGGAGTAATGATTTTTCTCCAATATTTTGCAAGAAGTCCCAACGTTCCTTCCAAAATACCGCCCACAATAACTGAGCCTACCACTGTCGCATATCCGTATTCCGTACCAATGTAAGATAACAAAGTAACAAAAGTAAAACTGACTCCCATTACGATAGGAAGCCTTGCTCCCACTCTGCCGAGGGGATATAACTGAATCAGCGTCGCAATTCCCGCCATAAACATGGCATTCTGTAATAAAAGCGCCTGTTGTTTCTCACTCACTCCCGACGCTGCCGCAATCAATATAATCGGCGTTAAGTTTGCCACAAACATAGCCAAAATGTGCTGTAAACCAAACGGAATGGCTTTCGCAACGGGAACACGCCCGTCCAATTTATAAATATTTTCCACACAGACTTCTTTTTTCTGTTGTTCTTTCATCTGTTTCCTCCCTTTAAAAAGAGCCAAGTGAATCACTTGGCCCTGTTTTTTATTCCTCTATTGTTTCAAATTCCTCTGTCAATTCTTCTACATTATCTGCAAGATTAGAATCTTCAAAGTCTTCTGCGTCATCAAACTCGATTTCCTGTTTCTTTCCTGTGTCTAATGTTACGTCACGGTATTTTCTCATACCCGTACCTGCCGGAATCAGTTTACCGATAATAACATTTTCCTTCAGACCAATCAGTGGATCGACTTTACCTTTGATTGCTGCTTCCGTAAGAACTTTTGTTGTCTCCTGGAAAGAAGCGGCTGACAGGAATGAGTTAGTTGCAAGAGAAGCTTTTGTGATACCGAGCATAACAGGTTCTCCTGTTGCCGGCTCTTTACCTTCTGCAATTAATTGTTCATTCACATCATCAAAATCAAGTACATCTACCATTGTTCCCGGTAAGAATTCAGAATCTCCGTTTTCTTCAATACGGATTTTCTTCAGCATCTGACGAACAACGACTTCGATATGTTTATCATTGATTTCTACACCCTGAAGACGATATACTCTCTGCACTTCCTGAATCATGTAATCCTGTACTGCGCGTAAACCTTTAATCTTCAGAATATCGTGAGGATTTACACTACCTTCCGTCAGTTCATCACCTGCTCCCAATACTGCTCCGTCCTGAATTTTAATTCTTGAACCGTAAGGGATTAAATATGCTTTTGATTCACCTGTCTCATTGTTTGTAACAATAATCTCACGTTTTTTCTTTGTATCATTAATTGTGGCAGTTCCGCCGAACTCTGTAATAATTGCAAGTCCTTTTGGCTTTCTTGCCTCGAAAAGTTCTTCGACACGAGGAAGACCCTGTGTAATATCTCCACCGGCTACACCACCTGTATGGAATGTACGCATGGTCAACTGTGTACCCGGTTCACCGATAGACTGTGCGGCAATGATACCAACAGCCTCACCAACCTGAACAGGTTCTCCTGTTGCCATGTTTGCACCATAACATTTTGCACAAACACCGATGTGTGATTTACAAGTTAAGATTGTACGGATTTTTACTTCTGTAATCGGACCGCCGTCTTTGTTTACACCGTATTTCATAACCTGTTCGGCACGTTTTGGTGTAACCATGTGGTTTGCTTTTACAATAATGTTTCCGTCTTTATCATAAATCGTCTCACATACATAACGTCCTGTGATACGTTCCTGTAAACTCTCAATCTCTTCGTTCCCGTCCATGAATGCTTTTACATACATACCCGGAATTTCTGCACCTTTTTCCACACAGTCAACTTCACGGATAATCAAATCCTGTGATACGTCAACAAGACGTCTTGTTAAGTATCCTGAATCGGCTGTACGAAGAGCAGTATCGGAAAGACCTTTTCTTGCACCGTGGGCAGACATGAAGTATTCCAATACGTCAAGACCTTCACGGAAGTTTGATTTGATAGGAAGTTCGATTGTACGACCTGTTGTATCAGCCATCAAACCACGCATACCTGCCAACTGCTTAATCTGTTTGTCAGAACCACGGGCTCCCGAGTCAGCCATCATAAAGATATTGTTGTATTTATCCAAACCGTCTAACAGCGCTTTTGTCAGGGCATCGTCAGTGTTTTTCCATGTTTCTACAACCTCTTTATAACGTTCTTCCTCTGTGATCAAACCACGTTTGAAGTTCTTTGTAATTCTGTCTACAGTATCCTGTGCGTTCTGGATAAGTTCCGGTTTCTGAGGCGGCACGGTCATCTCGGAAATAGATACCGTCATCGCTGCTCTTGTGGAATATTTATATCCTGTCGCTTTAATTTTATCTAATACTTCCGCTGTCACTGTTGCACCGTGTGTATTGATAACTTTTTCAAGAATCTGTTTGTTCTGTTTCTTTCCTACAAGGAAGTCAACTTCCAATAACAATTCATTTCCCGGAATGCTTCTGTCAACGAATCCTAAGTCCTGTGGAATGATTTCGTTAAATAAGAAACGTCCCAATGTAGATTCTACGTTACCTGTCAATGTTCTTCCGTCAGGAAGTTTCTTCGTCACGCGGACAGTGATGCGTGAATGAAGTGTGATAACTTCGTTTTCATACGCTAAAATTGCTTCATTTAAGTTCTTGAAAAATTTACCTTCCCCTTTTACTCCCGGTCTCTCCTGAGTTAAGTAGTAAATACCAAGTACCATATCCTGTGAAGGAACGGCTACCGGACCACCGTCAGAAGGTTTCAAAAGGTTGTTTGGTGATAATAACAGGAAACGACACTCAGCCTGCGCTTCTACGGAAAGAGGAAGATGGACAGCCATCTGGTCACCGTCGAAGTCAGCGTTGTATGCAGTACATACAAGCGGGTGAAGTTTGATTGCTTTACCTTCTACAAGAATCGGCTCAAATGCCTGAATACCAAGTCTGTGAAGAGTAGGGGCACGGTTCAGCATAACCGGGTGCTCTTTGATAACGTCTTCTAATACGTCCCAAACTTCTGTCTGAAGTCTCTCAACCATTTTCTTGGCATTTTTAATGTTGTGTGCCGTTCCATTTGCCACAAGTTCTTTCATAACGAAAGGTTTGAATAACTCAATAGCCATTTCTTTTGGAAGACCACACTGGTAAATCTTAAGTTCCGGTCCTACTACGATAACGGAACGTCCTGAATAGTCAACACGTTTTCCAAGTAAGTTCTGACGGAAACGTCCTGATTTACCTTTTAACATATCTGATAAGGATTTTAACGCTCTGTTACCAGGTCCTGTTACCGGACGTCCGCGTCTTCCGTTATCAATCAAGGCATCTACTGCTTCCTGCAACATTCTCTTCTCATTGCGAACGATAATGTCCGGTGCGCCTAATTCTAAAAGTCTTTTCAGACGGTTATTTCTGTTAATAATTCTTCTGTATAAATCATTTAAGTCAGATGTGGCAAAACGTCCACCGTCCAACTGTACCATCGGACGTAAATCCGGTGGGATAACCGGAATTGCATTCAGAATCATCCATTCCGGTTTGTTTCCTGACTCACGGAATGCCTCAACAACTTCCAGACGTTTTACGATTCTTGCACGTTTCTGTCCTGTTGCTCCTTTTAATCCGCCCTGCAATTCATTGTATTCTTTATCTAAATCAATTTCCTGTAACAATTCCTGAATGGATTCAGCGCCCATACCTACACGGAAAGCGCTTCCCCATTTTTCTCTTGCTTCCTGATATTCCTGCTCAGATAATACCTGTTTATACTGTAAATCTGTTTCACCTTTATCTAATACAATGTAAGATGCGAAGTACAATACTTTTTCCAATGTTCTTGGAGAAATATCAAGGATTAAGCCCATACGGCTTGGGATTCCTTTGAAGTACCAGATATGTGATACCGGAGCGGCAAGGTCGATATGACCCATACGCTCACGGCGAACACTTGCTTTTGTTACTTCTACTCCACAACGGTCGCAGACAACCCCTTTATAGCGGATTTTCTTATATTTTCCACAGTGGCATTCCCAGTCCTTGCTTGGTCCGAAAATTCTCTCGCAGAAAAGACCGTCTTTTTCCGGTTTCAATGTTCTATAGTTAATTGTTTCCGGTTTTGTTACTTCACCTCTTGACCATTCTAAAATCTTCTCAGGTGATGCCAAACCAATCTTAATAGCATCAAAAGTCATTGGCTGGTATGTTGCTTCATTATTTGTTGCTGACATATAGGCACTCCCTTCTATTCTTCGTCAAGAATTTCATCAAATTCGATATCTTCAGGTTCTTCTTCAATATCTATCAACTCGTCGCCTTCAAATTCTTTCTGGCTAAAGCCGTGTTCTCCGTAAGATTCATCTTCCGGAGCATAAGTTCTATCTCCCTCAATAATTGAGTGTAAATCGGTTTCACCGTAATCTATTGTCTCCATAATTTCTACTTCTGTATTGTCGTCACGAAGTACTCTCACATCAAGTCCGAGTGACTGTAACTCTTTCAGAAGTACCTTGAAGGATTCAGGGATACCCGGTTCAGGAATATTTTCACCTTTGATGATTGCTTCGTATGTCTTCACACGTCCGACAACATCATCGGATTTCACTGTCAGGATTTCCTGTAATGTGTAAGATGCACCATAAGCCTCCAATGCCCAAACTTCCATCTCACCGAATCTCTGTCCACCGAACTGCGCTTTACCACCGAGCGGCTGCTGAGTTACCAATGAGTAAGGACCTGTTGAACGTGCATGGATCTTGTCATCAACTAAGTGATGCAGTTTCAGGTAGTGCATGTGTCCGATAGTTACAGGGCTGTCAAAATATTCTCCCGTTCTACCGTCACGGAGTCTTACTTTACCGTCTCTTGAAAGAGGAACACCTTTCCATAATTTTCTATGTTCTCTGTTCTCTGACAGATATTCCAAAACTTCCGGTAATAATTCTTCTTTATGTTTTGCTTCAAACTCTTCCCACTCTAAGTTGACATAGTCATTTGCCAGGTCGAGTGTATCCATAATGTCAACCTCGTTTGCACCGTCAAATACAGGTGTTGCAATATTAAATCCTAATGCTTTTGCAGCAAGACTTAAGTGGATTTCAAGCACCTGTCCGATGTTCATACGTGAAGGCACACCAAGTGGGTTCAATACGATGTCCAAAGGACGACCGTTTGGCAGGAACGGCATATCTTCTACAGGTAATACACGGGAAACAACACCCTTGTTACCGTGACGTCCGGCCATCTTATCTCCTACGGAAATCTTTCTCTTCTGTGCAATGTAAATGCGAACTGCCTGATTTACACCAGGTGATAATTCGTCACCGTTTTCTCTTGTAAATACTTTCGCATCTACAACGATACCGTACTCTCCGTGTGGCACTTTCAGTGAAGTATCTCTTACTTCTCTCGCCTTCTCGCCGAAGATTGCACGAAGTAATCTTTCCTCTGCCGTCAGTTCCGTCTCTCCCTTAGGAGTTACTTTACCGACTAAAATATCACCTGCGCGAACTTCAGCACCGATACGGATAATACCTCTGTCGTCAAGGTCTTTCAACGCATCGTCACCGACACCCGGAATATCTCTTGTGATTTCTTCAGGTCCGAGTTTTGTATCACGCGCTTCTGCTTCATATTCTTCAATGTGGATTGATGTATATACATCGTCCTGTACTAATCTTTCGCTTAATAAAACGGCATCTTCGTAGTTGTAACCTTCCCATGTCATAAATCCGATCAATGGGTTTTTACCAAGTGCCATTTCACCGTTTGATGTAGAAGGTCCGTCTGCGATTACCTGACCTGCTTCCACTCTCTCACCTTTGACAACGATCGGTCTCTGATTGTAGCAGTTACTCTGGTTACTGCGAAGGAATTTTGTTAATTTATATGTTTTTCTTGTTCCGTCATCGTGTTTAACAGTAATTTCTTTTGATGTAGAACGGTCTACCACACCTGCCTGTTCGGCAACGATACAAACCCCTGAATCGACAGCGGCTTTTGTCTCCATACCTGTTCCGACAACCGGCGCTTCCGTCATAAGAAGAGGTACTGCCTGACGCTGCATGTTTGAACCCATAAGCGCACGAGTCGGGTCATCGTTTTCAAGGAAAGGAATCAGCGCAGTCGCTACGGAGAATACCATCTTAGGTGATACGTCCATGTAGTCAAATGCTGTTTTTTCGTATTCCTGTGTCTCTTCACGATAACGACCTGATACATTCTTGTGAATGAAGTGTCCTTCTGCATCAAGAGGCTCATTCGCCTGCGCTACATGGTAGTTATCTTCCTCATCTGCCGTCATATAAACAACTTCTTCTGTTACAACAGGGTTTTTCGGATCTGTTTTATCAATCTTACGGTATGGCGCTTCCACAAATCCGTACTCATTAATTCTTGCGTAGCAGGCAAGAGAGTTGATCAATCCGATGTTAGGACCTTCAGGAGTCTCGATCGGACACATTCTTCCATAGTGTGAGTAGTGAACGTCTCGAACCTCGAATCCGGCTCTGTCTCGTGAAAGACCACCAGGTCCAAGTGCTGATAAACGTCTCTTATGTGTCAACTCACCAAGTGGGTTGTTCTGATCCATAAACTGTGACAACTGAGAAGAACCGAAGAATTCTTTCACCGCTGCCGTTACCGGTTTAATGTTAATGAGTGATTGAGGAGAAATTCCTTCCAAATCCTGAGTTGTCATTCTCTCACGAACAACTCTTTCCAATCTGGACAAACCAATTCTGTACTGGTTCTGTAATAATTCACCAACCGCACGGATACGTCTGTTTCCTAAGTGGTCAATATCATCATCTGTTCCGATACCATATTCCAAGTGGATATTGTAGTTGATTGACGCTAAAATATCTTCTTTTGTAATATGTTTCGGAATCAGTTCGTGAATATTTCTGCGGATTTCTTCTTTTAATTCGTCAATGTCGCCGCCTGTCTCTTCTAAGAGGTCTGCCAATACAGGATAGTATACTAATTCTGCAATTCCCAATTCTTTCGCATCTACATCTACTACGCTCTCTAAATCTACCATCATGTTAGAAAGAATTTTGATGTTGCGTTCTTCGCCTTTCACCCATACAAATGGAACGGCTCCGTTCTGAATTGCTTCCGCTAACTCTCTTGTGATTACCTGGCCTTCTTCCACAATCACTTCGCCTGTAATTGCGCTCACAATATCCTCTGCTGCGACCTGACCCGTAATACGGTTTTTCAACGCTAATTTCTTATTGAATTTATAACGGCCTACTTTCGCTAAATCGTAGCGTCTTGCATCAAAGAACATGCTTGTAATTAAACTTTCCGCACTGTCCACCGCAAGAGGCTCGCCCGGACGAATCTTCTTATATAACTCCAAAAGACCTTCCTGATAACTCTCTGCCGTATCTTTTCCAAAACTTGCCAAAATCTTAGGTTCTTCACCGAACAAATCTAAGATTTCCGCATTTGTACCAAATCCCAATGCACGAATCAGCACTGTAATCGGTACTTTTCTCGTTCTATCTACACGTACATAGAAAACGTCATTGGAGTCTGTTTCATATTCTAACCACGCTCCACGGTTTGGAATTACTGTGGAAGAATATAATTCTTTCCCAATCTTATCATGAGCAATCGCATAGTAAATTCCCGGTGAACGCACTAACTGACTTACGATAACACGTTCTGCTCCGTTGATAACGAATGTACCTGTCTTTGTCATCAGCGGTAAATCTCCCATGAAAATCTCATGCTCGTTAATCTCATCTGTTTCTTTATTATAAAGTCTTACTTTCACCTTAAGCGGTGCCGCATATGTTGCATCACGTTCTTTGCATTCCTCAATTGTGTACTTTACATCATCTTCGCATAATGTAAAATCAACAAATTCCAGACTTAAGTGACCGCTGTAATCAGCAATCGGAGAAATATCTTCAAATACTTCTTTTAATCCGGCATCAAGAAACCATTGATATGAATCTTTCTGAACTTCGATTAAGTTAGGCATCTGAAGCACTTCTTTTTGTCTAGAATAGCTCATGCGAGAACTTTTTCCATTTGTGATGGGACGAATTCTGTTTTTCTCCATTGACGTTTCACTCCTTGTATATTTATTTGGCTCTCATGTTATTTTCCTCGTAATATACAATGAAAAACGGCTTTTCTGCCGATTTCCATCGCATTATGTGGGCATGATTTTCCACAATAGTGCATTTTTAACTGTATCATACGGTTTCGGGCTTGTCAAGAGGTTTTTTTACAACTATAAAAAAGTTTGCAAAATAAGACGGCCGGTATATAACCCGACCGCCTTTTATTTTATCTGTCTTTTCTTCTTCTCTTAACGAAAATACCGCCGATGCCTGCTGCCGCTGCTGCGAATAATGCACCCCAAAGAGCGATTGGGGCTGTATCTCCAGTCTTCGCTGCTCCGTGTGATCCGCCTGCGCCCGAACCGTTTCCATTTCCACTTCCGTTTCCGTTTCCATTTCCACTTCCGTTTCCGTCATCTGTCGGTGGAATTGGAGGCTGCGGATCAGGATCAGTCGGTTTGTCAGGTTCTTTTACATCGTCCATTGCAGCACGCAATGTCTTGATTTGCTCAGCAATCTGTTCTTTCGTTGCTTCCTTATATAAATCTTTCGCTTTTGCAATCTCGTCTTGAAGTGTCTTCCATGCGTCCTCTTTATAATCGTCCTTGTCAAGTTTCTCTGCCTCAGACACTAAAGTCTTCAATTCAGAAATATCTACAAGTACTTTTTTTACATTTTCTTTGCTAAGGCTTTCGATAGCCTTTTCCACTTCATTCTTTGTTGCGTCCGCTTTTTTAAGAACGTCTTCCGCAACTTTTACAAGCGCTTCATATTCTTCATAAGATTTTGCCGTATAGTTTACTTCATCGTAGTTCAAATCAGCAATTGCTTTTCTCAATGCACTGATGTCAACAAGCGCATCTTTTTCTTTGTTGATTTTGTCAACAAGATTTGTAATATCTTCTCCGGTTGCGTCCGGATTGTTTAACATTTCTTTTGCATCATCAATCAAATCTTTGTATGCATTCCAACTGCCTTCTGTATAACAGTTTTCTTCTTTTTGTTTCTCGGCAAGTTCTTCATACTCTTTGATTGCATCAATCAGGCTCTTTCTGTTTTCATCTAATGGAATCAGTTTTGCAAATGCGTCTTTCAAAGATTCCATCATTTCATTTACCTGATCTTTCGTTGCATTGTCATCATTTGCAAGTGTAAGCGCCTCTTCCACAACTTTTTGAAGTGCGTCATAACTGTCTTTTACATAGAGGTTGGCATCTAATTTTTTATACTCTTCTGCTTTTGCACGTAACTCTGCCACATTTGCAAGTGCAGATTTTGCTTCGTTCAATGCCAATACCGCTTTGTCAACTTCGTCCTGTTTTGCACTTTCTTTCTCAAGAACCGCTTTTCCGCTTTCATATGCTGTTGTGTAGTCAGCGAAAGTCTTTTTAGAGTAGTCCGCACTGTTTTCTGCAATTTTTTCGTATTCCTGAATTGCTTTTTCCAATTCCGTGAAAACGACTTCATTGACAAGTTTTGCGTCTGCCCATACTGCATGGTCATTTCCGTCTGAACCGTTTGTCTCTGCGATAAGAGAAACTGTTTTTGCTCCTCTGATGGCCACATTTACAGGAACAGATGTCTTGAATTTAACAGCGTCTTTGCGGAACACTTCTTTTCCGTCCACTTTGACAACAAAGTTTACTTCTCCGTTGCCGCCCTGCTCTTTTCCAATACCCGCAACTGCCTTAAACATTGTTGCGTCCAGTCCCTCTACGTTCACGGTTACTTCTGAAGGCGCATGAGAACCCACACCTTTGTCAAATTTAGTTGCTTTACCGTCAACCCATACACCGAGTTCACCGCCACAAGTACATGTATCACGCATATTTGCGCTGTATCCTGCTTTATCAACCGTCCAGTTCATATCGCTGATGTACATTTGGTCTACAAGTTCAAAGTTAATTGTGTAAACTTTTTCAATTCCGTATCCTGAAGTTGCACGGATTGTCGCTACAGGTTTTTCCAATGTAGGCTGTGTAATCTCAACTTTTACGTCTTCTGCGTTTTTCACAACATCTACTTTAGGAAGTTTCACATCTTCTTTATTAAAGAGTTGATGTGTATATTCTGTCTTAGATACTTCAAATCCTTCTAATGCTTTTCCGTCTAAAGTAATGTTTTTAACAGGCATTGTAGAATTCACATCAAGTTTGCTGTTTTCCATTCTTTCTTTTACAAATGCGTTTGCATCTGCCGCTGCTTTTGTAATCGGTGTAATTCTGAATGTCTGTGTATATGTCTGGCCTTTCTGCAAAATGTACTGTCCTAAAGGTCCAGGACCGCAACTTGCATTTCCAAGTCCTCTCTGTGCCGTACCTACGCTCAGAACAACATCTTTTGTCTTAGGAACCTGATATGGGTGTCCAAAATCATTCCATACTTTGTGAATGTCTTCTGAAGTATAGTGCAATGCACTCATGTTCATTGTATCTTCTGCGGCAACCATAATACCTTTGCCGTTTTCACCTTTTGTCAGTGTAGCCCATCTTACGTCACTTCTGTTGCCGTTTTCCTGCGGTCTTACATATTTGTCTTCAAACATGTTTTCAACAGTATCTTTGTAAATGCTTACTCTTGCTCCGGTCTTTCTGTCCACATAGTTTTCCTGTGGTCCTCTTCCGTAATAAGTAACATTTTCATATCCTTCCGGCACAACCATTCTCATACCTACCTGAGCAATATCGCCTATCGCACTGCTGTTTGAAGGAGTGAAACTGTTTGTCACAACAATATCTCCGTTAGCATAAATCTGATAGTCGATTACATTCGGAGAATCAATGCCTTCAATTGTTCCTTCCACATGAACATTGACTACTTTATCCTTTGTTTCAACTTTACAGTCTGTTACTTTGAAGTTTGCCGCTGCATTTTTCATTGCATCTGTAAAGTTAGGGTCATTGCTTATTCTTGCTCTCCAGTAGTCCGGTTTCGGTCCGTCTTTCAACAGAACCTCGTCGTTTACCATATAGTTTGTGATGTATCCCGTTGTCTTGTCGATTGTTACAGAGAATTTATCTCCGTCTTTTTCACTTCCGCTAAGAACAAGGTTTTTCTCACCGTCTTCTACTTTAATGTTATCTGCATCTTCCACATCGATGGTAGGACGTGCCGTTTCGTTTTCATAAGAAAGCTGTAACTGCTCGAATGCAATCTCGCTTCCCTTCTTTCCGCCGTATGCTCCTGCCCAATCCTGATTTTCTTTTAGTGTTGCGTTAAATTCCAAAATATAGTCAGAGCCTTCCACCGCTTTAATTTCAGGGAAATCTTTTAATTCGATAACTTTCTCTGCTCCGGCTTCGACGTCTTTCTCTTCGTCAGAGAGTGTGCCTTCTTTTACAATACCGTTATCTTTCAATAACTTCCATGTAATATCATATTTCTTTAAGTTTGTATTTAAAAATTCATTTACAATACGAACTTTTCCGTCTTTTGCTTCTCCATCATCATAGAAAGAAATTTCCTGATGTACTTTCTTTACTTCGTACAACTCAGGTGAAGGAGTTCTGTCCGCATTTATCAGACCGTTACAGCAGAAATCTCTGTCTGTTACTTTCTCGCCCCAGTCTCCGCCATATCCGAAGAAAGTAGTTCCTTCCGGATAGTCAGTTCCCTCTGCGACAATCTGATCATCTTTGAAGTCCATAGAATATACAACTTCACTGTCTTTCGGCTGATAATCCGGATTTGGATTTGCCACGTTTAAAACGCGAACGCCGTCAATCAGACCGTTAAACTGTCTTCCTGAATATTCAGGGTCTTCTCCGATACCGATTTTAAATGGTTCGGTATCTACTTTTTCTCCCTTGGTAACATCTTTTTCACCAATTTTTGTGCCGTCTACATATAAGGTATATTTTCCATTCTCGTATGTTCCAGCAACGTATGTCCACTTGCCAATCTTATCTTTCGGGAATGGCGCTGTCAGTGTTCCTGCGCTCCAGCCGTCAACGAAAAATTCAATTTTGTCATCTGCTCTCGTAATCTT
Source organism: Lachnospiraceae bacterium (assembly GCA_902381685.1). Classification (GTDB taxonomy): domain Bacteria; phylum Bacillota; class Clostridia; order Lachnospirales; family Lachnospiraceae; genus Faecalimonas. Next base: position 1,965,554 of record LR698958.1, read on the forward strand.
CAAATTATAACCGGAGTCGCCTTTGGCTATAATCGCCTGATCACTTCCTGTTCCGCCGTTGTATTTTACCCATGCACCCAGTGTGATTGCTTTGCTGTTCGCTGATTTATTCGGAACAAGTACATAGCCGTCAAGCGCTTTGTCTTTCTGTCCGTCTGTCAATGTTCCTTTAATTGCAGATTTCGTTCCATCATCATTTTTTACATAGTAGTCTGTCTTGTTGACTGCATTTGTCAAAATAGACTGGTCCATCCAATCCCAAATAAATCCGCCCTGTGCGTTGTCATATTTTCTGAATACGTCCCAGTATTCTTTGAAATTACCAAGTCCGTTTCCCATGGAATGTGCGTACTCAGATTGAATGTACGGCGTTTTGTTATTTGTATTTGTAACATGTCCTTCCACAGAAGATACACCCCAGTACTGTGAAGAGTAGATATCTACCATAGAATTTTCACGGTCGCCTTTTGTATAACGGTTATCACGTTCATATTTTCTCAGTCTGGACGGGTCTCTCTTTAAAATCCATTTTGTTGAATTATTGAAACAATAGTTTTCGTCCATTGTGTGGTCTTTATATGTGGATTCGTTTCCAAGTGACCAGATTACAACTGAAGCATGGTTTTTATCACGCTCTACCATGTTTATTGTTCTGTCCATGACAGACGCATTCCATACCGGTGCACCAGACGGTATATCCGCACCGTTTTCAAAAGAACCCTTGTGGGATTCAATGTTCGCCTCATCACACATCATCAGTCCGAGTTCATCTGCCAGCGCATAAGTATACGGGTGATTCGGATAATGCGAAGTACGGATTGCATTTACGTTAAACTGTTTCATCGTCATTAAGTCTGTGCGAATGTCCTCTTTTGTAAGTGCACGTCCGTCCACGTTATCTGTCTCGTGACGGTTTGTTCCTCGGAACATAATTTTCTTGCCGTTAATCTGTGCCTGTTCCTGTCCTTCTTCGTTGATGTCCACCTTGTCGATTTCACGGAAACCAACTCTCTGACATGTAGTTTCAATTACTTTTCCGTCTTCATCTACAAGTTGAATTAAGAGACGGTATAAATTAGGTGTATCTGCAAACCATTTCTTTGGATTTACCACTTCTTTAGAACCGGAACCTCTCTGACCTTTATCGTCAGCGCTTTCCTCAACTGTCGCTTTTCCCGCTTTTACGTCCACATCGAAAGAAAGTGGAGAATCCCAAACTTTCTTATCACTGTCCATCTCGTACAAATCTGCCTTAACGGTATATTTACCCGAAACATTTTTATCGAGACTTCTAATATCAGCGTCCAATGTCAATGTTGCATTTTCATAGTTCTCATCAAGGTCTGTCTTTACAAAGTAATCACGGATTTCTACTTTGTCTTTAGAATATAAATACACATCTCTGAAAATACCGCTCAGACGAATGAAGTCCTGATTTTCAAGATAACTTCCCGTTGACCAGCGGTATACTTCCACTGCGATTGTGTTTTCTCCCTCTTTCAGGTAATCTGTGATGTTAAATTCATCTGCCGTATAACTGTCCTCGGCATATCCCACTCTCTCTCCATTTACATAGAGATAGAATGCGGATTCCACACCCTGGAAGGATACGAAAACTTCACGTCCGTCCCAATCTGCCGGAATCTCAAATGTTCTTTTGTACTGTCCGACACTGTTTTTCACTGTCGGCGCAACAGGTTTGTTCTTTCCGTTTGTGTTATATTCAACTTTCTCATAGTTTGCCCACGGATATGTTTGGTTTACATAAATTGGTTTGTCGTATTTAAAATTGCCTTTCTCATCTTTTTGAGTCTGGATATTGCTTGGAACCTGAATCTTATCCCAGCCTTCCGTGTTCCAATCTTCCTTATAATTCTTTGCGTCTTCCCCTCTCTTTGTATTTAACCTGTCGGCAGGTTTCTCCGCATACTTAAAGTTCCATTCACCGTTCAGTGTCTTGTACCACTTAGAACCTGTCTCATCTACATTGTCCAAGGCAGATTTTTCATTTTTCAAAGCCTTCTCTGCAGATTCATAAGGTGTAAATGTCGCTCTTGCGGCTTCACGGTTGACTTCCACCGTTTCAATTTGGTCGTACCACTCTTCACCTGCAAATTGCTTATCCGCTGCTTTTGCCTCTAATTCCAGTCCGTCCATACCAAGCACCGGAGTAACAACTAACGCGCCTGACAAAAGTAATGACACGAGCCGATTCCTTTTCTTCATTTCCTTCTCCTCCTTTTTGTTAATAATGTACACTTTTTCAAACCAAACACAAACCTTTTTAGTAATTCTAATACTTTTCCTTGAAAATTTCTATAGTATTATGAAATTTTTATAATAAATTTCATGATTTTAAATTTTTTTCCGTTTTTTTCGACAAAAAACAGAGTTACAACACTTGTAACTCCGTTTTTGTCTATCACTCTATTCCTTTAGTATAAATGACATGCCACAAAATGATTTGGTCTTACCTCTTTCAACTCCGGCGATGTCGTTCTGCAGGCTTCTGTCGCTTTCGGACAACGTCCGGCAAACGGACAGCCTGGTTTAGGGTTGATTGGACTCGGTACGTCCCCCGATAAAAGTTTTCTTTCTTTTAAAGATTCTTTTTCAGGATCCGGTATCGGTACCGCGTCCAATAACGCCTGACTATATGGGTGCAACGTGTGCTCGTAGATTTCATCACTATCCGCGAGTTCCACGAGGTTGCCTAAATACATAACGGCAATTCTGTCCGAAATATATTTTACAATGTTCAGGTCGTGGGCAATAAACATATATGTAAACCCATGTTCTTCCTGAAGATTTTTTAACAGGTTAATAATCTGGCTCTGAATAGAAACATCGAGAGCGGAAATCGGTTCATCACAAACGATAAATTCAGGTTCTACCGCTAATGCACGGGCAATCCCGATACGTTGTCTTTGTCCACCTGAGAATTCATGAGGGAAACGGTTAGCGTGTTCTCTGTTCAGTCCAACTGTTTCAAGTAATTCGTATACACGTTCACGTCGTTTCTCCTTCGTATACATATTATGAATTTCCATACCCTCTTCAATAATGCTTCCTACTGTCATACGAGGATTTAATGAAGCATATGGGTCTTGGAAAATAATCTGTGCTTTCTTAGAATATTCATAACGGTCTTTTGTTCTTTTTACGCTTACTTCCTCACCGTTATAAGTAATTTTTCCTGAAGTTGCACTATATATCCCCATTACCGTACGTCCAAGTGTAGATTTTCCACACCCCGATTCACCTACGACACCGAGAGTTTCTCCTTTATAAATATCCATGCTTACGTTATTTACCGCAACCAATGTCTGTTTACGTCCCACATGGAAATGTTTTGATACGTTTTCTAGTGTGATTAATTTCTCCATTGCTAATTTTCCTCCTTTTTATCTGGAAAATCCGGATGCAAACGCCAGCATGAAGCCTTATGACCTTCTCCCAAGTCAAATACAGGAGGCTGGTTTTTCTTACAAATCTTCATACATTTTTCACAACGGCTTGCAAAAGCACACCCCTGTGGCGGAGCATATAAATCCGGTGGTGTTCCCGGAATAGAAACAAGTTCTTCATCTTTCTTTGTATCTACCGTAGGAAGACTCTTTAACAATGCTTCTGTATATGGATGAGCATAGCGATAGAAAATATCACCCACTGTTCCTTCTTCCACAACTTTACCTGCATACATAACAGATACACGGTCAGCAAGATTAGCCACAACACCTAAGTCATGCGTAATCAAAATAACTGCTGTCTTTGTTTCTTTTCCTAACTCTGCAAGTAATTTCATAATCTGAGCCTGAATTGTTACGTCCAACGCAGTTGTCGGCTCATCAGCAATCAATAACTTCGGTTTACAAGCTAAAGCCATTGCAATCATAGCACGCTGACGCATACCACCTGAAAATTCATGCGGATACTGATTTACACGTTCTTCCGCATTCGGAATCTGTACCATGTTCAACAGTTTAATTGCTTCCGCCTTTTCTTCTTCTTTAGAAATTTTTTTATGTTTCTTCAATGTTTCCGTCAACTGTTTTCCAACTTTCATTGTCGGATTTAAACAAGTCATCGGATCCTGGAAAATCATGCTGACTAACTGTCCGCGAATTTCCTGCATTTCTTTGTCGCTCATTGCAACAATATCTTTTCCGCATAAATCAATGCTTCCTTCTTTAATTCTTGCAGGTGGCATTGGATTTAATTTCATAATTGTCTGAGCAGTTACACTCTTACCGCAACCACTTTCTCCAACGACTGCAAGCACTTCCCCTTCATCTACATGAAGGGAAACACCTCTGACTGCATGAACTTCTCCTGCATATGTATCAAAGGAAACGTGCAAATCTTCTATATTTAAAATATGTTCCATTTCTAGTTACCTCCTTAATTTAGGGTCAAATGCATCTCTTAACTGGTCACCCAACAAGTTGAACGAAAGCATCGTAATACAGATGAATATCGCAGGAACTATCAAAAGACTCGGATACATCTGGAATGTCAAAATACCATCATTCGCCATAATTCCCCATGAAGCTTTCGGCGGTGCAATACCAAGACCTAACATAGACAAGAAGGCTTCTGTAAAGATAACTGCCGGAATATCCAATGTAATGTTTACGATAATAACACTTAAAATATTCGGTACTAAATGTTTAGAAATAATTCTAGCCGGTTTTGCTCCCATTGATTTGGCAGCGATAACAAATTCCTGTTCTCCAAGGCTCACTACCTGCCCACGAACAAGTCTTGCCATACCGGTCCACCCCGTCAGAGAGTAGGCAACGATAATCGTTCCGATTCCTCGAGGTAATACCGTCATCAAGAGAATAACGATAATCAAATATGGAATACCACTGATGATTTCCACAATACGCATCATCACATTATCAACTGCTCCTCCGAAGTAACCTGAAATACCACCATAAATAACACCGATAAAACAGTCAATCAACGCTACGACAATCGCAACTGTAAGCGAAACTCTCGCACCCATCCAAACACGGACAAATACATCACGACCAAGAGCGTCTGTTCCGAAAATGTGTGTCTGCCCTGTTACAGGGTCTTCGCTCATTATCGGTTGATTTGCAAATGCAACATTCTGTGATGAATAATCAAACGGGCTAATCATTGGAATAAAAATAGATCCAAGTAATAACAATAATAAAAGTATAAGACAGACAACAGCCACTTTACTTTTCTTTACACGATTAAACGCATCTTTCCAAAAACTAACAGACGGACGTGCAATGGATTCCATGCTCTCTGCATCTGTTCCGATATGTTCAAACGCTTCTGCAGGAATTTTCCCGCTGACATCATATGCTTTACGTGGCATCTGTGCTACTTCCAATGCCTTTTCTTTTTTCACTCTCATTGTACTACTCCTTTCCACCAGTCAATTTTACTCTTGGGTCAATGAAACCGTAAATTAAGTCTACGACAAGGTTTGCTAAAATTAAGAATGTACCATAGAAAATCGTAGTACCGGCAATGACTGGGTAGTTATTTGTCTGTACACACTGTACGAAGTATTTTCCAAGACCCGGAATAGCAAAAATATTTTCTGCAACGAACGCACCTGTTAATACAGAAGCAACCAATGGTCCCATTACTGTAATGACAGGCATAATCGCATTACGAACTGCGTGTTTCCAAATAATTGCTTTCTGACTTAACCCTTTTGCTTTCGCTGTCTTAATATAATCTGAATTCAATACATCAAGCATACTTGTACGCATCAAACGGCTTATCGTTGCCATTGAACCAAACGCCAACGCAAACGCCGGAAGAATTTTAGAATTTTCCGATCCCCAACCTAAGATTGCAAATACTTCTACACCTGTAGCTTCATATAACTTTAACCCTAAGAAATACTGTAATACCGAACCAATAATAAATGACGGAACAGATACACCTACAAGAGCAAAGAACATTGAAGCACTATCCCAAAATGTTCCTCGTTTTACAGCTGCAACTACTCCTAATAAAATACCCATAATAAATGCAAAAATTAAAGCACGCATACCAAGTTCAAATGATACCGGAAACGCCTGTGCAATAATATCTGTAACCTGACGTCCATCAGGAAGAGAAACTCCTAAATCTCCTTTAAATACATTCCCTAAGTAAATAAAAAATTGAACAAGTACCGGTTTATCCAAACCATACTTTTCAAATAACGCTGCTTTTGTTGCCTCCGGAATAGCCTTACCGCCTGAGAAAGGATCTCCCGGTAACATATGCATCAATGTAAATGTGAATCCAATCAGAACAACAATTGTAATGAACGAATATACAATTCTTTTTAATATAAATTTAACCCGATTCGACACCTGTTTCATCTCCTTCATTTCTTTTTCTTATTGCTTATGTAAGGTACAAAGTATCTTCCTGTACCTTTCTATTGCCGTTCTTTGTACTTTACATAAGCAACAGGAAGAACTTGCATGGTTCTTCATGTCACTTTAATAACCGTTATAAGTGTACAGGTACGGCTTTTCGGAATAAAGAGGAGTTGTTCCCTCTTTTTAACGGGGAACAACTCCCTCTTTTTTCCTATCCTATATTCACTTTAGTAAGATTAAAAATTATTTAATCTTAGCACCATCTGTAAAGTCAAATTCCTGGAATCCTGTACGAGTCATTCCTTCAAGTTTATCAGATACTGTGTATGTTACTGACTGGAAGTATAATGGGAATACTGCCGCGTCTGTCTGGCATACCAATTTTTCTGCAGCCATTAACATTTCCTGACGTTTTACTTTATCAACTTCTTTAGTTGCATCTGCAATTAATTTGTCATATTCAGGGCTTGAATATTTACCATAGTTGTTACCGTTTCCTGTTGCAAACATATCTAAGTATGTCATTGGGTCATTGTAGTCCGGTGACCAACCTGCAAATACGATATCAAATTCACCTGCATCCATTGCTGCCAATTTTGCTTTAAATGGCATTGGTTTGATTTCTACCTGAATTCCTAACGCTTTTTTCCACTGTTCCTGATAGAAAGCGCCTTCTTTCTGAGCCCCTGCACTATCTTCTGTTGTGTATGAAATCTTGAAGTCTTCTGCTTTCATTCCGATTTCTTTTAATCCTTCATCAAATAACTGTTTTGCTTTTTCAGGATTGTATTCTGTAATATCACCAAGTGTTTTTGCGTAACTGTTTCCATCTGCTCCTGCGATAGATGTCGGTACAATGCCTGTTGCAGGTTCAGCGCCTGTTTTAATTACATTTTTACAAACAGAATCTGTATCAAGTGCCATTCCAAGTGCCTGACGAATCTTTGGATTGCTTAATTCTTTTTTCTGTGTATTGAACTGTAAGTACCAGTTACTGTTATCAACATATGTTGTTAATTTCATACCTTCTTTTTTAGCCTGTTCCAACTGTTCACCAGCAATGTTGATACTGTCAATCTGTCCTGCTTTAAAAGCATTCATACGAGCATTTCCATCTCTTAACATTAAGTATTTAACTTTTGGAATACTTACATTCTTCGCATTATAGTGTTCTTCATTTTTTGCTAATGTGATGTGATCATCGTGTACCCACTCTTCGATTTTGTAAGCACCGTTTGTAACGATCTTATCAGCATCTTTTGCGTAGTTTTCAGCGCCGATTTCTTCATAACCTTTCTGGTTCATTGGATAGAAAGATGAGAATGAGAATAAGTGTAATGCATATGGGATTGGATTAACAAATGTTACTTCCAATGTGTAATCATCTAATGCTTTTACACCTAATTCTGAAGGGTCTTTCTTGCCATCAAATACTTCCTGACCATTTAATAAGTTCTGGTATACGATAAATCCATAAACAGAACCTGTATCTTTTTTAGAAATTGTCTGATATGCAAACACGAAATCGTGTGCTGTTACAGGTTCTCCGTTAGACCATTTCGCATCTTGTCTGATTTTCATTGTGTAAGTTTTTCCGTCTTCACTTACCTTTGTATCTTCTGCAAGGTCAGGTACCGGTTTATCATCTTTGTCAAGTTTGTATAAACCTGAGATAACCATTCTTAAGATGTTTCCTGAAGGTACATCAGATGTTTTAATTGAGTTCAACTCAGCTGGTTCTGTTCTAATATCAACAGTTACCATGTCTTTGTCTTTTGTTCCCGGAAAACTTCCTGCTGTTTTGGAGTCTCCGCCTTTGTTTCCACCGCCACAGGCAACAACTGAAAGTGCCATTGCACCTGCGAGGCATAGTGCTACGAGTTTTTTCATTTTCATAATTTTCTCCTCCTTTTTTCCTTTACCTCTTTAAAGTGGCATTATAGTAGAACTTCAACGAGAAGTCAAGTGAAATCGTGAAAGTTTTTTATTTTTTTACCACTTTGTGAACTGTAATGTATTTTTATTCATTTTTAATGTATTTTATAACATAATATACGATAAGTCAATAGTTCATATTCATATTTATAAAATCAATTAGAAAAGACCTACTCAGGAGTGAAAATTCGCTTTTATTTTTTCACGCACAAAAAAAGACGCCTGAGAAATAATTTTCTCAAGCGCCTCTTTAAGACAGAAATTATTTTAAGTTAACTTCTGCTCCTTCTGCTTCTAATTTTGTTTTGATTTCTTCAGCCTCTGCTTTAGTAACACCTTCTTTAAGTACTTTTGGTGCTCCGTCTACAACTTCTTTAGCTTCTTTTAATCCAAGTCCTGTGATTTCACGAACAACTTTGATTACTTTAACTTTAGAAGCACCTGCAGATACTAATTCAACGTCAAATTCGTCTTTTTCTTCTGCTGCTCCTGCTGCATCTCCACCTGCTGCTGCAACTACTACACCTGCTGCTGCAGATACACCGAATTCTTCTTCACATGCTTTTACTAATTCATTTAATTCTAATACTGATAATTCTTTGATTGCTTCAATCATTTCAGCTGTTGTTAATTTTGCCATTTGATTTTCCTCCACTAATTCTTATTTTCTTTAAAATTTTTGATTACTCCTCAACCGGAGCCTCTGCTGCTTCTTCAGCCGGAGTTTCTACTGCCTCTCCGTCCTGTTCAGCGATTTGTTTAATAACACGAGCAAAGTTTGTAATTGGTGACTGGATACTTCCAAGTAATTTTGAAAGTAATTCTTCTCTTGAAGGGATCTTTGATAATTCCTGAATACCGGCAACATCATAAACCGCTCCTTCAACAACCCCACCTTTTACTTCTAACGCTTTAGCGTCTTTTGCAAATTTGCAAAGAATTCTTGCCGGCGCTGTTGCATCGTCTTTAGAAATTGCTAAAGCACTTGGTCCTTCTAAGTATTCTTCAAGACCTGCAAATTCAGTTCCTTCAAAAGCTCTTTTCATCATTGTGTTTTTGCAAACTTTGTAGATAACACCTGCTTCTCTCAACTGTTTACGTAATTCTGTATCTTCTGCTACAGTTAAACCACGATAGTCAACTAATACTGCTGACTGAGCACCTGCGATGTCTTCTGCGATTGCCTGTACGATTGGTTGTTTTAATTCAACTTTTGCCACGAATGGTGCACCTCCTTATAGATTTTGTTTGCACCGCCGATAATAAAAAAATCTCTTCGTCCTCAGACAAAGAGATTGCGTAAATTCAATGTTAGAATTCATATCTCCTCGGTAGGCGTTCTCAACTTATGCCTTACGGCACCTACTGTCTTCGGCAGTTACTATAGTAATCTAACATATTTTTTTACCAATGTCAACCACTGAAGATAATTTTCTTGACTTTATTTTCGCTTTATATTACACTTGAACATATTTTCAGAGAAAGTATGTTTCTTAAGTGAATATCCCCCTTTATCATGCTATCGCTCTGGATAACAAAAATTAAGGAGGACAATATGATGTTAAATCAATTTTTATCAAGTCTGAATGACTTTCTTTACAGTTACATTTTAATTTTTCTGCTTGTCATAGCAGGTCTTTATTTTTCTTTTCGTACAAAATTTGTACAATTCCGATTATTCAAAGATGCTCTTCACGCTCTTAAGGAAAAATCGGAAAACAGTGGAAGTAAAAAGTCTGTATCGTCTTTTCAGGCACTTATGATTTCCACCGCCTCCCGCGTCGGAACAGGGAATATTGCCGGAATCGCAACCGCTATTGTCGCGGGAGGTCCGGGCGCCGTATTCTGGATGTGGGTTATGGCACTCATCGGCGGAGCGTCCGCATTTGTGGAAAGCACGCTGGCACAGGTTTATAAGGTAAAAGACGGCAAGGATTTCCGAGGCGGCCCTTCTTATTACATCGAACAGGCGCTGGGAAAACGATGGCTGGGCGTATTATTTTCCATACTGCTTATCGCATGTTTTGCCTACGGGTTCAACGGCCTGCAGACATACAACATGTCTTCTGCTTTAGAGTATTACATTCCAAATTACAACGAAAGCATTTTGCCCGCAGTTGTCGGATTGGTAATCGCTCTTGCCACTGCCTTTGTTATTTTCGGCGGGGTACACCGCATCAGTTTTATCACTTCCGTTGTCGTGCCGATCATGGCAGGAATTTATATTCTTATGGGAATTGTGATTACACTGATGAATTTTAATCAGATTCCGGAAATGTTCTCTCAGATTTTGGAAGGTGCATTTAATTTCAAGGCAATTTTCGGGGGATTTGCCGGAAGTACCATTCTAATCGGGATTAAACGGGGACTTTTCTCAAACGAGGCCGGTATGGGAAGCGCTCCAAACGCCTCTGCCACCGCATCGGTTTCACACCCTGTAAAACAGGGAATGGTGCAGGTTATTTCCGTGTTCATCGACACACTTCTAATCTGTACGACAACCGCTTTCATTTTACTTCTCTCAAATGTTGAGGGAGCAGCGGGGAAATTAGACGGCATTCCTTATGTGCAGGCGGCTCTTCAGGCAAATGTAGGGGAAATCGGTATACACTTTATTACCTTTTCCATTTTCGCTTTTGCATTTACAAGTTTGATTGGAAATTATTATTACGCAGAATCAAATATTCTTTTTATTAAAGACAACAAAATTTTGTTAAACCTTTTCCGTGTATCCTGCTTAGTTGCAATCTTTCTCGGTGCACAGGCGGACTTCGGCACTGTTTGGAATCTCGCAGATGTGCTGATGGGATTCATGGCAATTGAAAACATTCTCGTCATCTTTGTACTTGGCGGTATTTCCTTCAAAGTACTTGACGATTATATGCGACAGAAAAAACAGGGATTGAATCCGGTGTTTAAGGCTGAGAATATCGGGCTGAAGAATACGGATTGCTGGAAATAATGTGAAAAAACTGTGAAAGGGGACGTAGTAAAATCGAACTTTACTACGTCCCCTTTCACAGTTTCGTCACAAAAAAGAACTATTGCCATACCGGAGTATTTGCAATAGCTCTCTGTTCGTTCTATTTATTCTCGATGTAATTTCTTACAGTTTAACCGGATTTAATTTTACTCCAGGTCCCATTGTAGATGTTAAAGTTACACTTCTTAAGTACTGTCCTTTAACAGCCGCTGGTTTTGCTTTGTTGATTGCATCGATAAGCGTCTGGAAGTTGTCCGCTAATTGTTCTTCTGTGAAAGAAGCTTTTCCAACTGGCACGTGGATAATGTTTGTTTTGTCCAATCTGTACTCAATCTTACCTGCTTTGATGTCGTTGATTGCTTTTGTAACGTCCATTGTAACTGTACCTGCTTTTGGGTTTGGCATTAAACCTTTTGGTCCAAGTACACGTCCAAGACGACCTACAACACCCATCATGTCCGGTGTAGCAACTACTACATCGAATTCAAACCAGTTTTCGTTCTGAATTTTTGGAATTAAATCTTCTGCTCCTACGTAATCTGCTCCTGCTGCTTTTGCTTCTTCTGCTTTAGCGTCTTTTGCAAATACTAAGATACGAACTGTTTTACCTGTTCCGTGTGGTAATACTACAGCACCACGGATCTGCTGGTCTGCGTGACGTCCGTCACAACCTGTTCTGATGTGTGCCTCGATTGTCTCATCGAATTTTGCAACTGCTGATTTTTTTACTAATGCGATAGCTTCTTCTTTGTCGTAAAGGTTTCCTCTATCGATTAATTTAGCAGCTTCTGTATATTTCTTTCCTCTTTTCATTTCAAATAACCTCCTAGTGGTAATATCGGGAGCGAGCCCTCCCACATTCTATGTTTACAATTATTCTGTTACTGTTACACCCATGCTTCGACAAGTACCTGCTACCATACTGATTGCCGCTTCAATTGTAGCAGCGTTTAAGTCCGGCATTTTCATCTCAGCGATTTCCTGTACCTGCGCTTTTGTAATTGTAGCAACTTTGTTTTTATTTGGAACACCTGAACCTGATTTAATGTTGCAGGCTTTCTTGATAAGAACTGCTGCAGGCGGTGTTTTTGTTACAAAACTGAAACTTCTGTCATTGTAAACTGTGATAACAACAGGGATAATTAAGTCACCCTGATCTGCTGTTTTTGCATTGAACTGTTTTGTAAATTCAACGATATTTACACCGTGCTGACCTAAAGCAGGACCAACAGGTGGTGCTGGAGTTGCCTTTCCAGCAGGAATCTGCAATTTAATATAACCTTGTACTTTTTTTGCCATGTTTGTGTACCTCCTTGTGGTATTTGCGGGGATTTCCCTCCCACTTATTCTTGTTACATTTTCTTAACTTCTTTAAAACTAATTTCAACTGGTGTTTCACGACCAAATAACTCAACATTGATAGTCAGACTCTGTTTCTGAGCATTCATTGCCTGAATGACTCCGACTGTTCCTTCCCATGCTCCAGCGGTAACCGTAACTGTATCGCCTTCTTCAAAGTCAACAACAATCTCTTCTTTCTGGATACCTAACGGAGCCATCTCCTCGTCTGTAAGAGGAACCGGTTTTGACCCCGGGCCAACAAATCCTGTTACCCCTCGTGTGTTTCTCACAACGTACCATGTATCATCATTCATAATCATATGAATCATAACGTATCCCGGAAACATTTTCTTGGAAACCGCTTTCTGTACCCCGTTCTTCAGTTCCACTACATCTTGCATTGGGACTCTTACTTCTAAAATCTGGTCTTCCAGGTGTCTGTTTTCAATTGTCTTATCAATGTTTGCTTTTACTTTGTTTTCATACCCTGAATAAGTATGAACTACATACCATTTTGCCTCTGACATAAAAACTCACCTTTCATTATTATTAACAGTTATTATTTAATCAAGAAATCGACTCCGTATTTTACGATTACATCAATTACTGAAATTAATGCTGCCAACAATACCGAAACGGCAACAACCGCTGTTGTCTCTTTTGCAAGTGTTTTTTTGTCTGGCCAAATAATTTTCTTAAATTCCGCTTTAAGACCTTTGAACCAGCTCTTCTTCTGAGCCTTTTCTTTACTAGACTTTTCGCCCATACTGTCACGTCCTTTCACAAACGATTATTTCGTTTCTTTGTGTAATGTGTGTGTTCTACAGAACTTGCAGTATTTCTTTGTTTCCATACGATCAGGATGTGTTTTCTTATCCTTTGTCATATTGTAGTTACGTTGTTTACATTCTGTACATGCCAATGTTATTCTTGTGCGCACAACTTCCACCTCGCTTTTTATATTCTTGTTTCATAGTTACTGGTAGTTTGCGAGACTACCTAATTTTAGGCATAAAAAAAAGACCTACTTCCATTCGCCTGTTTAGTTTATCACACAGACGAATGCTCGTCAAGTCTTATTCTTTGTTTTTCATAGGCATATCCCCTATATTTTTTCTTTTTTTGTCTGAATTTTTGTAAAGAAATAAATATATTTAAAACCGATTAAAATAAGGATAAAAATTCTCCCATATATATTCTGCATCATTATCATGGCGATAATAAGCATAAAAGATGCAGGAAGTAAAACACACCACTTTGTTTTCAATGTCATGCTTCTGTCTTTTACAAAACTATCCAAATGTTTCTTATACAATTGTGTTCCCGTAAACCAATTATGAAAACGTTTAGAACCTTTTGCAAAACAAAAAGATGACACGAGAAGAAATGGCGTTGTCGGTAAAACCGGAAGAATAACGCCCAAACCGCCGATTGCCATTGTTACAAAACCGATAGTAATCCAAATAATTTTCATTTCTGCCTCCCCGAGTAACTCTTGACTATTTTTTATTAGTTTATTCTAACTCAAGGTGCATCACCTGTCAACAAAAAATTCAGAACTCCTTGTTTACTTTCCATTCTATTAGACTTATAATGTTCTAATCACTTAAAATTGGGAATACAAAGGAGAATGAATATATTTATGGAAGAAAAAAATTTTATGCTATTTAAACATTTGTCTATCGGAAAAATTTTGTTGTTTTTATTTCTTATTTATGTTGCACTTTTAGTCGTCCCTTACATTTCACACAAAAAAGTTCCCACTTCTTATCGCGAGAATTTCAACCCAAATTCCTTTTACAGTGATATCACGGGAAACGAACGGGTTGCTTACATCAACGATAATAATGATGCTCTTCTCTACCGACTTCATATGATTGAAAATGCAAAAGAAGAAATCATTTTATCTACTTTTGACTTCAACCCTTCCCAATCCGGAAAAAATGTCATGGCTGCACTTATTCAGGCATCAAAACGCGGTGTTTCCGTTAAGGTAATCGTTGACGGCTGTCATGGTTTCATCGATATGTATGGAAATGACTATTTTCAGGCGCTTGCCTCTTACCCAAACATTTCCGTTCGCATTTATAACACAATCAATCTATTGAAGCCATACGACATACAGGCACGGCTTCATGACAAATATGTAATTGTTGATAACAAAATGTATCTGCTCGGTGGACGAAATACAACAAACTTATTTTTAGGAGATTACTCCTCTTCAAAAAACATTGACCGCGAACTGTTCGTCTACAATACAAAGGAAGATAAAAATTCTTCTCTTTCCCAGTTACGCACTTATTTCGAGAGTGTATGGGTATTGCCGGACAGCAAAGATTACCTTTGTCAGAAAGAAACTGACAATGTAATAAAAGCAAAAAATGTTTTGGAAGACAGATATAATTATTTACGAAAAACTTATGAAAAAGCATATTGTGAGTGGGACTTTGAAGAATTGACTATGCCTACTAATAAAATCACTCTTCTAAGCAATCCAATTGAAACAGAGAACAAAGAACCTCTTCTTTGGTATTCTTTACAACAATTAATGCTTGAATCAAAAAATGTTACGATTTATACTCCGTACATTATTTGCGGAAAAGAAATGTATCAAGGGCTTGAAGATTTAAAAGCCAAAAATATTCCCGTGGAAATCATCACAAACGATGTCGCAAGTGGTGCAAACCCTTGGGGCTGTACGGACTACCTAAATCAAAAAGAAAAAATTTGGAAAACGGGAGTGAAAGTTTATGAATTTATGGGCGAATATTCCTGTCATACGAAAGTGCTTTTGCTTGATGACCGCATGAGTATTGTCGGTTCATATAATTTTGATATGCGAAGCACTTATCAGGATACAGAATTGATGCTCGCTGTTGATTCTCCTGAATTAAATGCAATTATCCGAAAGGAAGCTGAGAGAGATAAGACTTACAGTAAAACAATGGGAGATGACGGCAAATATATTTATGGCGATAATTATAAGAAAAAAGATTTAGGAATTGGAAAGAAAATTTTCTATGGGGTACTTAGAATTGTAGTTCTGCCAATAAGAAGATTTTTGTAGAAACTGTGAAAGGGGACGTAGTAAAATCAGATTTTACTACGTCCCCTTTCACGATTACCCCCGTCCCTTTTCTAAAAATCCCCCGTCCCTTTTTAACTATAAATCTATAAATCTATATATCTTCTTCTCCAACCACACAAAAACCTTGGAATATGCTTTAAATCAGAAGAAATTATTCAAGTTATTTATGTTATTTTTAAGCAGAACGGAAAACCTACAGTTTTACAGGCTTTTCCCACTTAATCTAGAAAAGGGACAGGGCTTCCAGAGATTAGGGACACGGTAAATTGTAATTGGGGACGTAGTGATTTATAAAATCACTACGTCCCCAATTAATTATTTCCTCTTCTTAAGTAGAAGTGCTATAACTGCTCCTGCTCCCGCAATTGTTACTGCAAACGGAAGAATCGGTGCTTCATCTCCTGTTTTCACAGGTTTATTAGTTGTATCTGGTTTTGTATTCGGTTTGTTGCTTGGTTTTTGCTGAGGTTTACCATCCGGTTTATCATCTGGTTTATTATCCGGTTTGTTATCAGGATCATTATTCGGTTTTTCCGGTTTGCGTTTCAAGTTTTTAATGGCTGTTTCAATTGCTTCTGCCATTTTATCTACTTCTGCCTGTTTTGTAATATCTAAATCACGGACAACCGCTTTAATCGCTTTTTCCACCTCGCTGAAATCAACATACTCATCTTTATTCAAAGCATCCGCTTTGCTGATTGCTTCATCTACCTTTGTATAATCTGCTTTTTTCAAAACAAGTTTATTCTGAGCATCTGTTAATTCTTTAAGAACTTCAGCAACTTCTGTCTGAGTAGCAAACATATCATTTAAAATAGTTTCTGCTTTATTTAAAGTTTCTTCGATAGATTCAAAATTAGTATAGTTATTTTTATTCAGACCATTAATTTCATCAACTTTATTCTGTAAATTTGTTTTATCTACATTGTTACAAATTTTTGCTACAACAAATGAATGTTTTGGTAACGTAATACTCTGGTTTTCTTCCAATACCATTTCTGTTTTGTTAATTTTTACATTGTCTGGTTTTTCCAATGAATTTTCGTCTGTAATTGTTTTTGAACTTAATGTCTGTAACTCAACTTTACGTCCTGTTAAGTCGTAGTTCGGTATATTTAAAGTAACTTTTCTGTCATTTTGACGGTCAACGTTTACCATAGCCACATAAACATTTCCAGAAGCGTCTTTACTTGCAAGAGCAGATAAAGTTTTTACTCCATTGTTCATTGTTGGCACACGATTAAACTGAGCATCTACGATGTTTTCTCCAAATCCTGCATTTAACATTTCAAATACATGAGCCGATGGTGTAGAGAAGAACTTAAATTCTCCTTCTCCTGTTTTTGTATCTGCCCCTTTCTGAGGAACAACCTGAATAACAGCCTGCTGTGTTGGTCCAAGTGAATCTCCACCATCACTGTACCAGTCTGACAGACAATGTTTCTGGATGTAAGGGCTTCCTAAACGCACATATTCCATCAATACTTTTGCAATGTATACGGCATGAGTTTGTGAACGAACTTGAAGTTGTCTATTGTTATAAATACCATATTCACTAATAACAGGTACTTTTCCTTTTGGCATTAAATTCGCAAATTTCTTCACATGGTCTACACCTTTTGTTTCTGCCTTTTTCATCGCTTCATCATAGAATGCTTCAGGAGTCCCTGTTGCCCCAACCGTACCTGAGTATGGATGAATTGTCATTCCGTCATACCAATCATTTGCATTTAAATTATTCATACGAGTAATAAATCCTTCAGATTCAAAACTTGTATAAACTTTTGCCTCGTGTGATGTACCTTCGATTTCATTGATTTTATCTGTTGTATTTTTAATTGCCTTTGATACATCAAGGAATCCATCTCTTTTCACGCTATATGTAGCATATACATTCTGGTTTGCATCCGGAATTTTACCGTGTTTTCCATCACCGAAGTGAATTGCTCCTGTACTGTAATCAACAACACAGTGTTTATCATTTGCTCCTGAATTTGCAAAAGAATCTACAACTTTCCATGGTTGTAAATTTCCATCCACACCTACAAAAACTTCCACTCCATCATTAACTGCTCTAAATTCAGGGTCAGCAACAATTTTGCCGTTTTCCATTTTTCCAGGGTTTCCATTTGCATATCTTAAATATCTAACTAAATTCGGCTTTCCATTTGTTTTTGATGCCTCTTTATTCCAGTTTTCTTCATCAACAGCGTATCTCTGTATGAATTTAGCAACTCCGCCTTCTGTGTAGGCTTTCTCTGCGCCACCTTCCACATATTCTGTCCAGTAACCCTGTGAACTTGTTCCATCAGCAGCTTTTCCAAATGCCTGCTGCATTTCGTTTCCGATTTCAAAATAACGTACATTGTACGGTTTCTCATGTCCGTTATTCGCACGAACCTGCGCCCAGTCGATACCACCATTTGGGTTTGTTCCTACTTTAGCGTTTAAGTATTCTACCAAATCAGCTGCATCCATTTTACTTCCACGGCCTAAACTGTATACATATACAATTTCTGAATCTACGTCATCTGCAAAGTCTGCAATTTCTTTAATTCCAAAGTTCGGTTCAATACCACCTTGATTACGATTATTGTAAAATCCATGAATCTGTTTTTTACGATTTTCTTTTGGACCTAAAGTTGTTTTCCAGTTGAATAAGTTTGAAATCGTTCCTCCCGGATAACGAATTGAACCAAATCCTGCATTTTCATATAACTCTTTGAAATCCTCTTTAACTTTCATTGCCTTAGAGTCAAATGTTCCATATCCGTTGAAAGCGTAACGGTGGTTAATACCAAAAATAGATTCCGGCTCAATTGTACGATTTACTTCATCTAAGTTTAATGTTAAACTTACTCGATTTAATTCTTCTGCCTTTTCATTGTATAACGCCTTTGCTTCCTCATCAGTTAAGACTTTATTGTATACACAAAATTCGTCTACATCTCCACGCATTGGATGTGGATCTGTACTTCCCGATGTTTTATGTGCTCCTAATCGCAACGCAAGTTTTTCATTTATTACATTGCTTCCTAAATCCTGTTCACTGTCTTTCTCACCGTTAATATAATATTTAACTTTTTTTGCATTCTGATCAAATGTTACAGTAATATGCTGCCACTGTCCCTTTGCCACAGTTTTTGTAGATGCAACATCCTGGCCGTTAAGATATGTATTATATTTTCCATCACCCTTAAGAGTTAATATAGAACGCCCCTCTCCTTCGTGCTGCAATAATACAGTAGGTTTATTCCCCTCATTTGCTACAACAGATGTATCATAACGATACCACATAGAGAAAGATGTTGAACCGCTTCCCGTATTAATATAATCATTTAATCTCAAATAATTATCTGTTCCGGCTCCGAAACGAAGAACCTTTCCGAAAACTGCATCTCCACTTTCTACTATTTCCACTTTTCCATGTAATGTTGCAGTTGTCTTATCTCCTTCGCTACTTTTCAGTGAGTCAAAGTTCCAATAATCTTTTAATCCATTTGTCAAATCCATTCTTTCAGGATTTTTTGCATATGCCGGCAATGCGCTTGGGATAATCATCCCAAACGCAAGTGCTGAGCATAATAATGTTTTTAACGCTCTACTTTTCATTTTTTCTCCTCAAACTATCTTCTCTTCTTAAACAGAAGTGCTATTGCCGCTCCAAGTCCTGCAATTGTTGCTGTCAATGGTAGAATTGGCGCTTCATCTCCTGTTTTTACAGGTTTATTTGGTTTTGTATTCGGTTTCTGATTTGGTTTATTATCAGGTGTTTCCGGTTTTTGTGGTTCTTGTGGATCTTGTGGTTCTTCTGTATCTGCTTTTACAAGTTGAGCCTGTGCGTCTTTTAACGCATTTAATGCATCTGCAATTTCTTTTTCTGTTGCATTTTCATTAAGATATACTTCCTGTGCGTCTTTTAATGCATCTGCAAATACTTTCCAACTATCCGCTGTGTAGTCTTTTTCTTCCAGTTTTCCTGCTGCTGCTAAAGCATCACTTAAAGCATCTTTTGAAGGTTTTTCCGGTTTTTGTTCTTCTACCTTTTCAAAGTTTGCAGTTAAAACCACTTTTTCTGTTACTTCAAATGTGTACGCTGCATCTGTGCTTACTTCCGCTCCGTTTACTGTCCAATTTACAAATTTGTATCCTTCTTTTGCTTCTGCTGTTACAGTTACATTTTCGCCTTTGTTAAATTCTCCGCCTCCGGAAACTGTTCCCATTGCTTCATCTGATGACTGTACTGTTACTGTATATTTTTCTACAGGATCAACAGGCGCATCTGTTTTTTCAAACTTTGCTGTCAAAGCAGTGTTTCCTGTTACTTTGAATGTATATTCTGCTGCATCAGAAACTTTTGCTCCTAAAGAATTGTACCATCCCGCAAATTCATATCCTGCATTTGCAATTGCTTTTACAGTTACATTTTCGCCTACCGCAACATCTTTACCGCCTTCTACTCTACCGCCTTCTTCTGCCTGTACAAATACAGTGTATGTTCTCTGTGGTGCATTTGCCATATCAAATTCTGATACAGTTACCCAACCATCACTTGACTGTGTTGCTACAAATTTTACTGCAAATACTTCCTGTTCATCGAATGTAAACGTTTTCTTTGAAGCATCATTTGCAAATTTCTGATCTTTTGCAACTTCTTTCCATGCACCGTCAGCAGAATTTTTCACATATAATGACGCTCTTGTTACATATCCACTATTTGTATCTGTTCTCGGTGTGAATGAAAACTGATTAATTGTATATCCTTTATGGAAATCAATTTCTGCCCAGATTTCATCTTTATTTCCTTTTTTACCGTCAATGTTTTCTACTTTATCTGCAACGCCTTTCCAGTTTGAGTGCCAGTGTGTATTTGCTTTTTTATCAAATGCCTTTGTGATTTCTCCTTCTTTATCGCCACCATTTAATGTTTCTGAGTTTGTCTTACCTGTCCATGCTGATTTGTTGTACTCATCTTTTACTTCCGGCGCTGTTGTCACAACAACATTGTCGATTTCTGCTTCGATTGAATCAGATTTTGAACCGATTCTTTCCAATGGAAGCGCAAATGTTGCATGAGAAATATTATCTTTCTTTACCATATTATTATGGAAGAATCTACCTTTTGCATCGCTGACAAATTGTCCGTCCACATACAATTTCGCACTCTGCTGGCGAACGACAATCTGAATGTTCACCTGTTTTCCAACAGGAAGTTCATAGTCAAAGTAGTAATCATATAATTCTCTTGTAAATCCAAGTTTTCCATTGTTCATCACACGAATATCATGTGTTCCGTATGGCGCTGTTTCTTCAAAAATAATATCGCCCGGTTTTGAAGGTTTATCTAATTTGATGTCAAATGAAAGTGCATTTCCATTTCCCAACTGTTCAATAGGAGATGTTACATAACTTTCTTTATCTTTCAAATGTAGTGCTCCGTCTTTTACTTCCGCATTTTTACCATTTTCAAGGTTACGTTTGTTTTCAGAAGAGTCATTTAAATTTCCTTCAAATTTATACTCTGCATAATTATCGCCTTTTTTATCTTCCTGATAATATGGATTTGTATTAGGACCTGTTCCTTTATCCTGAGCAAGTTTTGCTAATTTATCGGCAGTTCCCTTTTCTTTACCTGTTGCTGCCCATGTTTTTTCTGCATAGAATGGTAAAGCGTCAAAGAATCTCCAGTATAAATCTGACTCTGTCAAACCTGAAGCATTCTTATCAATGTTATCACTCCAAATTGCAAATACCGCTCCTAACATCTGGTCATCCCCTGAAGGAACAGACTGATAACCGTTACGTTTTGTTTTTACTTTGCTCGCTTCAAAACTGTCAAAAACTCTGTTTACATTTAGTAAGTCACCGTAAGCATCTTTTCTAGTCTTACTTCCGTCCGGAACCATATAACCATAGTTATCAATTGTATTAATTAATTTATATCCCATGTTATACATTTCAATTCCGTCCGCCCAATCACTAGACCAAAGATTCATCTCAACATTTTCAATTGCTTCCTGTTTAATCGGTGTTATAGGATTGTCTTTAATCCATGTCAAACCTCCCCACATACGAACCGGATTCGTTTCTTTCACATGAGGAACCAATTTGTTTACAAAGTCACGGTAAGATTTATAATTGTATAAAAACTCATCTGCACCGATATGTACTGTTGTATCTTTATCAAATGTCGGATTTGCCCCTTTTGTATAATCATCAAAAATTTCTTCAATTTTATCTATTGCTTTTTGATTTGTTAAATCAAAATGGTCAACTAACGGACGGTTAGCATTTAATGAAGAAACTTGATTTTTTACCATTAATTCAGGCCAAACTTTTGTAAATGATGTTGCATGAGCAGGTACGTCAATCTCTGGAACAACTTTCATTCCCAACTCACGTTCTTCCTGAATAAATTTCTTAAACTCTCTCTTAGAAATAGAATAATCTTTCGCTGTAGGAGATTCTCCTTTATCATTTGTTAAACTTGATTCCAAACGGAATGCTTCATACGCCTTAAACGCTTCATTTTCCTTATTATGTTTACCATAATTTTCTAAGAAAATATAGTTATCTGATAAATGTGCTTGGAAGTCATTCATTTTGTAATAGCGCATTGTCCTTGTAATTTCTTTCATCATCTCTAAAGAAATCGGTTTTCTTGCTACGTCAAGCAATAAACCACGAGTCTGGAAACGAGGATAATCACGCATCTGTCCTACTTTGTATTCTTTACTATTCTCTTTGTACATCTGTAAAACAGTCTGCATACCGTACATATTTCCCGTTACACTTACAGAATCCACATTGATGCGGTCTTCCTTGATGTCCATTGTGTATCCTTCTTCTCCAAGAAGTTCATCAGGCGCTTTCAATGTAAAGTTAAATGCGTTTGCCTGTGCTTCCCCTTTAGAAACTGTCAATGTTTTTCCCGAGAAATCTTTATAGTCTTTTACAAACTCATCTACAATCGGTTTTAACTTTTCATCATTGTAAACAACTTTTGTTAATTTATCTGTGCTTACTTTTTTGTCTGAATTAGAATACCATTCTTGAATTTCCGGAATCACAACCGGTTTCGCATTCTTTCCTTCTACCGTTTCGTGAAGCCCTTTTACAGTGTAATCATAATCACCTGTAACTTTTTTATTTCCTTTACTATCGGAAACTTCAAAAGAAACTTTCACTAACTTATCTGTCAACGGATGCTGTACTTTTCCGTCTTTTGCAATAATCTGCTCGAAGTCTGCGCCGTTGATTTTAATGGTAAATCCTTGCGGCACTGTCGGTAAGGTAAATGTTTTCGCATCTTTTTCTACTGTTCCACCTTTTAATCCCGCAATGACACTGTCCAACGTATCATCTGTAGGCTGTTGTGCCTGTTCGTTAGAGTATAATTCGATTTCTTCTATACTAATGTTGTTGTAACCGTTGTTAGAAGAGTCTTTAACAAGCACATCAAAATCACTTAATTCAATCTTTGTTGCGCAAATCGGTTCTTCAAATGTGTAAACTAAGTCTGTCTTGTACCCCTCTTTACCTGTTTCCTGTACATTGTTTACTTTAACAGTTTTTTCCTCGCCATTGATGTCTGTGTATTTCAAATTAAATCCTTTTACATTTGAAGGGGACGGCGCTACGTCACGGTTAAACAATTTCACTTTCATCTGTTTAACCACTGTCGGTTTCGCCAACTCGGCTTTCACCCACTGGTTCTGATATGTATGTGCCTGACTTGCCCAGCGGTTTGGTTTTCCATATTTGCCGTCATTCAATTTATCAGCACCAAACTTATCCACTTCTTTTGAAGATGCTGTTACACTTTTTGCTGTACGCATATGGTTTTTATTTTCTGTCGCTTCAATATCTTGAGCATACACTTCAATCTCACGGATTCCTACATTCACCCAATTTATCTTGCCACCATCAGCATCTAAAATAGTCACTTTTACTGCTTTTGCTTTCTTAGCTTCCGGCAATGTAATTGTTTCTAATTGTTTTGCTCTATCTGTACTGTTTTTATATACTTCTTCATACTGGTCTTGTTCATTTTTAATTTCTACTTTAAACTTTTTAATATTCTGTCCTGCATCATCTCTCTCGAAATGTACGTTAATCTGTTTTACTGTCTGAACACCGTCTAAAGTCACTTCAATATGTTCGTTTTTTGCCTTGTTCTGATCTGTTCCCCACCATGTTTCAAGATTACCGTCAACTGCCTTTGAAGGCGCTGTTTTTTCCGGCTGTCCTGCCGGCTTCTCATAACTAGATGCAGAAGTTGGTCTGTTTAATGCTAAATTCATCTGTGTGGCTGCCTGTACAGGTCCCATATCAACCAATGCTACATTCATAATCATGGCAGCTGATAGCAATCCACTTACTACTTGTTTCTTTTTCATATACTTTTCCCTTTCTCTTTCTATTTTACATAACTTTTCACTATCTATGGATTATATCAAACATCACCGCTATATGATATATGATAAAATATACAAAAAAAGGACGTAGTGTTTGGTTATTTTTCACTACATCCTTTCAATATTTATCTATTTTCTTTGCGTTTTCTTGCGTAGAACATTCCTGCTAGACCTGCTGATACAACTAACATCATAAACCATAATGTCATATTTGTTGTGTCACCTGTTTTGATTGTATCAGATGTACCATCTGTTGTATTTCCACCGTTTGTTGTCCCATTTGTTGTTCCGCTTGTAGTAGGTGCTTTTTTCTCTAATGCTGCAATAGCATCTTCAATTGCTTTTGCCATAGCGTCTACTTCTTCCTGTTTTGTAATATCTAAATCACGTTTTACTGCTTCGATTGCTTTCTCTACTGCTGAGAAATCTTTGTAATCTGCTTTGTTTAACGCTTCTGCTTTAGCGATTGCTTCATCTACTTTTGTATAATCTGCTGTTTTGTAAACTAAAGCATCGATTGCTGCATAGATTGCATCTGCATATCCGTCAACAACTTCCTGTTCTGTCACTCTTTTATTTCTTACAACAGCATCTTTTGCTGTGTTAAGAGCATTTACTGTTTCTTCTGTATATATACTTAAATCAGAAGGGATTTTAGAGATTGCTGCATCTACTTTTGTATAATCTGCTGGACGAATCAAATAATCTTTGTGTTTTTCAGAGAACTGATCCATAAGTGATAAAACTCTGTCCATATCATGTTCTACACTTGGAACATCGCACCATACAGCTTGCATACTTCCGATAATTGGTGTATTTTCTTTATCGCCTGCAATCTGTCTGAACGACACTGTTTGAATCTTCTCTACAACACCATTGTATGGATACGGAACACCTTGTCCATTAATTTTTCCATCGATATTTCCTAATACCCAATACCAAGCATCATTTGTATTTAAAATTTTGTGTCCTTTAGAAGCAAGATATGAAGGTTTTGCCACATAAAATTCCCACCAACCTGCTGTCCAGTAAGAAATAATAATATCTTTATCAAACGTTCCGAACTGGTCATCGTTGTTGTAGTAAATACCGTCGTTGAAACATAATGGTGTCATTCCCGCATCTTTAATCATTCCTGCTACTTCGTTTACATATTCTACGAATTTAGGATAATCTCCTGTTCCCTGTAAACGACTCCAGCCATTATAGTATCCTTCTTTACTTGAATCGATGTCATTTGCATATTCATCACAACCGAAGTTGAAAATTTCACATTTTCCTGAGAAATATGAAACATATTTACTTAACAATGTTTTATTGAAAGCCATTGCTGTTTCATTGTTTAAATCAATTGTTCTTGTAGAAGTTTTCCCACCGTAACTATACTCAGGATTTTCGATTCCTAATTCTTTCATGGCATTTAAAATTCCGTCCATATGCCCAGGTCCGTTAATAACCGGAATAATTCCAACATTCAACTCTTTTGCATATGATAAAATTTCATTCATTTCAGATTCTGTTAAAACATTTCCATTCGGATCATTATGGTAAAGATTATTCCCTACTTTGATAGCATTGATAACCTCTTCACTGCTGTAAGAAACTCCTTCTACCTCCATAGACATATCATCTAAAACAAATCTTAATGCATCATTTCCTAATAAAATCTGAACATCTGTGTAACCGTTCTGGTATGCTTTATTAATAATTGTTTTTAACTGGTCTTTACTAAAGTATTTTCTTCCCGCATCGATTGAGAAAACACTTTTCAATTTCTGTTCTTCTGCTGCCTTAACTGTTGCTGCCTCGCCAGTAGTAAGACTTGCTCCGCTTAAAACGACACCGAAAGCAAGTGTTACCGCAAGTAATTTTTTCATAAATTTCATTTTGCTTTTCTCCTTTTGTTGTCTTTTAAATTTGAATTAATAAGTTACTTTTTCCCTTCCCTCCTTTTTGCGAAAATAACGTTCTGATTATAACATAGGATTATATGTTTTTCAAATACTGTTTAAAAAAATCCCGTTCCATTTCTGAAACGGGATTTTCCTATCTAGTTTTTACAACTTATCTCTTTTTTCTTTTGTAAACAACGATACCAACGATTGCTACAACTGCAACTACCATTAACACAACAATCATTGTGATTGGTGCCTGATCGCCTGTTTCAATGCTTGTCGGTGGTGTTGGAGGATTCTGTTCTTCAGCCTTTCCTTCATCGTTTAAGCGTTTTGTTGCATTGATTAAGTCTGAAAGTGCATCTTTCAATTCTTTTTCTGTTGCATTTTCGTTATCTAGCACTGCTTTAGCCTGTGCCATTGCATCTTCGTAAACTTTCCAGTTGTCTTTAGAATAGTTTCCTTCTTTGTAGTATGCTAAGCATTCATCATAGAATTTCTGTAATTTTGCACGAAGTTCATCGCGGTCACCATTTTCATCTGGATTTGGATTTGGGTTAGGATTTGGTGTTACCGATTCCTCTTTTAATCCGTTAATTCCGGTATTTAAGTTATCTAATGCTGACTGTAACTGAGCGTCTGTAGCATTTTCATTCGCTAATGTTTCTTCCGCTGCTTTTAATGCTGCTTTAAATGCACTATAACTATCTGCTGTGTATCCGTTTGAAGTAATTGTCTGAGCAAATTTTACTCTTTCTTCTAATGCTTTTCTTACAGTAGATTCCTGTTTTTCTGTTACATTTACTTTAACTTCTGTTGTTTTACCTTCATAAGTTACTGTTACAACTTCGTCAGTTTCTTTTAAGGCTGTTTCCAAAGAAGGTGCAAATGTAAATTTATCTTTTATCTCTGCTGTGTAAGCAACTTCTGATGATGTATTGTCACTATAGAATACACTTAATACTAATCCTTCCGGATTGAATGTATCACCTACATGGTAATCTGTTTTTGGTGATGTTTTTACTGCAATGCTTGTTAAAACTACAGGGTTCTTTTCGATTGCAAAAGTAGTTTCCAATGTTCCTGAGTATTTTCCAATACCTGTTACAATTGCTTTTGCAGTACCTTCTTTTGTATTATCTGCGTAACTTACTTTGTAATCAATACCGTATGTTAAGGCTTTTCCATTCTGTTTTACAGTTACCTGTGGTTCTACAGGATGTTTTTCATCTACAACATCTACTTTCTGTTTTGCAATAGGGTCGATTGTTACTTTGTTTGCTTCATCAGAAATATCTGTTGTTTCTCTGTTCATTCTTAAACGTAACTCAGCAACTGCCATGTGTTTGTCAGCACCTTGATCAGTATATGTATGTACACCAATCAGTTTGAATGCTTTTGCTTTTACCGGTTTTGTAAATTCAATCAATGTCCAATCTGCTTTATCTTGTGAAATAGTTCCTTCTGCACATACGTCTGACTCATTAAATGTTGTGCCGTCCACACTATATAAAACTTTATATTTTGTTACACGGCCATTTCCACCACCATATACACGAGGATGATAATTCATCGCATCAATTGTCGCTGCTTCTTTTAATGTTAATGTAATTTCACGTTTCGCAATATCGCTTGCTGTTGCACCATTACGCCAGTTTGTATGCCAATGTGTATTTACATCTCCATCCAACACATATCTAACATCACCTTCATGAGCATCCGGACTTGGTAATGAGAACGGCGCTGATGGTGTAATGTCTTTGTTTGGATAGTATACATCAGGATCTTTATCATTTAAGAAGATTGTAAATGTATTTGTTGTTTTGTGATCTTCTGATTCAATGATAATTTTAATCTGATTGTTTTCGTTCTTTGGAAGAACTGTTACTGCCGCATTATCTTTTGCTTCCGGTGTAACGTCTGCTACAAGTGCAGATGTTGTGTATTTTCCTGATGCAAGTTGTTGTTTTGTCAACTCTACACCATTTACAGTTAATTTGCCTAATTCTGCAGTTGTATTTGTTTTAAAGGAAGTTGTTGCTTTCTTTAATTCAATTTCTGTAATACCGGTACATGGTTTACGACCGTCTAACTGTTCATCTTTATTTGTCAATTCAAATTTAATAAATGTTGCTGAAACCGGTGCATCTAATTTATAAGTATACGGCTTAATACCATCTTTTGCTGTACCGATTTGTTCTTTTGCCTGTACTTGAGTCCAAGGACCATTTTTTGTTTCTGCTACATAAATCTTTGTTTTATTCGCATCTGGGAATCTCGCACTATAACTATCTTCAAAGAAATGAATAACAATTTCTCCAAGAACTACCTGTGTATCATATCCCATTATAATTTCTGCTTTGTTATCATTTCCCTCATTTGAGTTTTTATAGTTTGTCCATACACTCTTATTCGTTCCACCCTCGTTATTTGCATTTTTACCTGTATTGCCGTCTTTAATTGCAGGTAAGTGGTCTGATTGCATATTCTCAGGAATGTCCTGTTCAAGAACAACTGCTGCACCTGAAATACTATCTCCAAGAGCAACATCTTCTTTTGCCACACGCACTGTTGCAGTAACTGTTACCTCTTTTCCTAATACATTTGCTGTTCCATTTACGATAACTGTGCCAACTTTATTATAAGCAGAGGCATCTTTTTCTTCCCATTTCACAGGGAATGAAACATCTAACACTTCTCCGTTACTTAAGTAAGCTGTTCTCGATTCTGGTAATGTAGGTGTCGTTCCTACAGGTACAGCTGTAGAGTAATTTAATAATCCACCGACTTCATCAATCATATTCACTCTGACAGATACTTCTCCAGCATTCTCTACAGTACCTTTGACTGTAAATGCACCCGCTTTATTTGTCTGTTCATCTGAGATTGTATTCCATTTAACCGGTTTCTGTTCTTTTGTTCCGTTAGAATATCTGACTTCGATTGTTTTCGGTAAACTTGGTTTATTTCCAACTTTTACATAATAGTTCTTTTCCATAAAGAAACTATCCACTACAACCTGCTGTTCTCCACCTGTTGTATCTGCTGTTGTATTTAAAGTAACTGTTTTTTCTCCTAAACCTTCTGCTGAAACTTTAACCTTAATCTCTCCAGCATTCTTTGTAGACTGTACAATCGCAATACCTGAACCATTGTAAACTCTACGTTCTTTGCCCTTATAAGAGTCATGGTCTGTCTGCCAGCCGTTGTCTAATCCAACTAAAGTTCCGTTACCTGTTACTTCAACTTTCACTTTATCATCTGCATTTGGTACAATGTTACCCTTTGCATCTACTACATCAATCTGTAAGTAAGACAAATCTGTACCGTTTGCCTTGATTTCATTCCGGTCTGCTTTTACCTGTAATTTTGCTTCTTTTTCTGCTGTTGTTACAGAAGAACGTCCTTTTGTATCTGTAATCGGCTTACCATTTGCATCAAAAGCTCTTGCTTCTAATGTTCCTGCTTCATATGGAACTTTCCATGTACGATAAAGTTTATTGCTTCCCTTAACAACCTGATAACTATGTTTTGCTTTTTCTGTTGTTCTTGTTTCTAATTCCTGTGCTTCTCCGACTTTCTTTGCTTCTTTGCTTCCTGCTGGAGTCAACCATAATTCTACTTTTGGAGCATCTGAATATACAACAACTTCTGCTTTATTCTGATTGTCTAAAATAATTTCATCTCTATTCCAAGTAGGTAATACATGAAGTGTATTTACATCATCATTCCACTGACTCTGATATAAATAATAAGAGTCTTTTGGCATTCCGGCTGTATCTACAATACCGAAGAACGAGTTCTTTGGTGAAGGCCATTTACCTACTACTCCCGGATTTGTTCCATTCCAATGTGTTGGTTCACCGATATAGTCAAATCCTGTCCACACATATGTTCCAGCCACAAAGTCACGAGTAATAACATCATACCAAGCATCACTTGCAAATGCACCCCAGTTTACTTTTGAAGTGTCATAGGAACTTAATTCTTGCGTATTGTTATCTCTGTCTTTTGTATGGTACACTCCACGACTGTTTACAGAAGATGCTGTTTCTGAACCATAAATTTTCCAATTCGGATGCAAGTTTCTTAATCTATCATAACTATTCCCATCAGAGTAGTTTGTTCCTGAAACTCCACCTGCCTCTGTAATCTTATCAGCAATCTTAGAGTGTTCTCCATTAACACCTTCATTTTTAACTGCATTACTTCCGATAGTCAATTCTCTAGTTTTATCAACTGCCTGTGCCCATTTAATCATATTTGGTGTTCTTTCCAAGAATCCACTCTTATAGTTTCCTTCTTGGATTTCATTTCCTAAAGACCACATAATCACAGATGGTGCATTACAATCTCTCTTTAAAGTAGCCTTTAAAGAAAATTCAGCCCATGTCATTGTAGGTGTAGCACCAATAAGTTTATTATTTTCACCAACTTGTTTTTCAAAGTATTTTGCAAAGTCTTCTGTATTTCCATTTTTAGCATGATGCCAACCGTCGAAGATTTCTTCTACAACTAAAATACCTTTCTCATTACAAATATCAATTAAGTGCTGTGCTGCCGGGTTATGTGTTACACGGATAGAGTTACAACCCATTTCCTGTAATATTTCAACCTGACGTTCAATTGCACGGCGGTTTGCCACTGCACCTAAAGCACCTTGATCGTGGTGCATACAAACACCTTTTAATTTTACAGGTTTTCCGTTTAAGTAAAATCCTGTATCTTTGTCAAATTTTGTATAACGGAAACCATATTCTGTGTCATATGTATCAACAACTTTATCTCCCACTTTTACTTCTGTGCGTACAGTGTAAAGATTTGGGCTTTCAATATCCCATAATTTAGGGTTACTTACAGTAAATTCAGCGTTAATGTCTGCTTTGCCATTTGGCTGAATTGTTGTTTTCTGTGTTGTTGTTTCACCGATAACATTCTTAGAGTTACCTTTTTCAAAAACTTTGTGTGTTAAAACAACGTCTTTTGCTTCTTTTCCGTCATTTTCCACTGTTGTTTTTACTGTTGTTTTTACTGTTGTCTGATTTGTTGCAAGTTCAGGTGTTTCTACCTTTGTTCCGTTTAAAGCAACATTTACAGCATCTGTAACTGTTAAGTTTACACTCCTGTAAATACCACTTCCTGAGTACCAACGGCTTGAAGGTGTTTTGTGGTCAACCTTAACTGCGATAACATTTTCTTCACCGAATTTGATGTGGTCTGTCAAATCGAATGAGAATGGTGTGTATCCGTATGGGTGTGTTCCTAATTCTTCACCGTTAATATAAACAGTTGAATTCATATAAACACCGTCAAAGTCAAGGCGGATTTCTTTACCTTTTAATTCATTGCCTACAGTGAAGTGTTTACGGTACCAACCAGTTCCTCCCGGAAGATATCCACTCTCTGCTTCCATTTGCTTTGAGTATTCCTGCTCGATACTGTAATCATGTGGTAAAGAAATATTTCTCCACTTAGAGTCATCAAAGTTACTTGTCTGTGCATTTCCTGCATCACCTAAATAAAATTTCCAGTTTGCATCAAAGTTCTGTGTACGTTCTGTTGCATTGTTAACTGTATTTACATATACAACTTCTTTGTCCGAACTCATCTGCGTCTGGGATTGTGTTCTCACATCTATGCTTGCATTCGCTGTAGCTAATGGTGAGAAACAAGACATTGTCAACACCGCTGTGAGCAAAGTTGCTCCGAAACGTGCTGTTCCTTTTGTAAACTTGTTCATTTTCTTTCTCCTCTCCTAAAGTTAGGTTGTCATACCTTGCTATATTATACAATAGTTTCCTACATTTGAACAGAAAAACTATCATTTTTATGAGAAAATTTTTTCTACTTTATATTTTTATCTATACTTTGCATGAAAATGTATTTTCGTTTCCGCTTTTTTAAATATTTAACCATTTCTCAAACTTTCCATTCTGATATTCCTC
Organism: Lachnospiraceae bacterium; assembly: GCA_902381685.1. GTDB lineage: Bacteria > Bacillota > Clostridia > Lachnospirales > Lachnospiraceae > Faecalimonas. Next base: position 1,997,523 of record LR698958.1, read on the forward strand.
TTCAGTAAGCATATAAATAGGAACAGAGGTTTCCTTCAATTCCTTATTATATACAAAAGAACGGCTTCTTCTTCCCGGTGCAAAAACTAACATATCTATTTCATTTTGAAGTAACTTCTCCACATCTCCATGCGTTTCATCTAAAATTATACACCAATCCAAACTATTTTCTTTACAGAACCGTGTAAATCTCTCCACATACCTTTCCGCCGTTTTGTGATACAGAATATGTGATATAGGATTACTCGGCGTTCCCAGTATCAGAGGCATTTCCCAAATCAATACTGCTTTTTTCATTATACTTCCTCTCCTTTCTTTTTCTGTACCCTTTCTACAATACTTTTTATGGAAAAGGTAAGATGAGTCTTTTTAAATTCTAAAAAAAGAGTTATGACAGATTTCTCCATCATAACTCTTTATGTTTAAATTAGTCCTGAACGTATGGCATTAATGCTAAATGTCTTGCTCTCTTAATTGCCACTGTAAGCGCTCTCTGATGTTTTGCACAGTTTCCTGTAATTCTTCTTGGAAGAATTTTTCCTCTTTCAGAGATGTATTTTCTTAATTTTGCTACATCTTTGTAATCGATTTCGTTGTTTTCTTTACCACAGAATACACAAACTTTTTTTCTTCTGCGTCCGCCTCTTCTCTTCATTGGAGAATCTGCTTTGTTACCTTTATCGTAAGCCATTTTAATTACCTCCTAATTTCTTCTCTTCTCATTACCCTGTAATGAATATCTACGTTAATAAATCGCTGTTTAACTGAATGGTAATTCCTCATCAATTCCGTCAGGAATATTCATGAATCCATCTCCAATATCTGCACTTGGCGACGGCATAGGACTTGCCTGATAACCACTATTCTCACTTGCTGCTTTACTTTCAGCAAATTCCTGTTCTTCAACAACTACATCTGTTGTATATACTTTTACTCCGTCTTTATTAGTGTAACTTCCAGTCTGAATACGTCCTGTTACTACTACTTTTAATCCTTGACGGAAATATTTCTCAGCAAATTCTGCTGTTCTTCCAAAAGAAACGCAGTTAATAAAGTCTGCTGTCGGTTCTCCGTCACGTTTAAAACGGCGATCAACTGCCAATGAATATCTGGCAACTGCAGTTGCGTTCGCACCTTGCGAATATCTGACTTCAGGATCTCTTGTCAAACGTCCCATTAAAATTACTTTATTCATACGATTGCCTCTTTCTTCTTTCTATGCGTCCTGTCTGATGCACAAAAATCTGATTACGTTTTCCATAATACGAAGTCTGCTTTCTACTTCTGCCGGAACAGTTGAATCAGATTCAAAATGAATGAAGTAGTAAAATCCTTCTTTCATTTTCTGAATTTCGTAAGCCAATCTTCTCTTACCCCATTCATCAACGTCTGTCACATTACCACCGAAACGAGCAATAATTTCTTTTACTTTTTCGATTGTTTCTGTTCTAGCGTCATCTTCGATTTTTGCACTGACAACAACGGCCAATTCATATTTGTTCATCTCTTATACCTCCTTATGGTCTTTTGGTCCTCGTCTGCGAGAACAAGGATTTTATATAATATATCACAATTTGATATGTTACCATATCTAAAAGGTTATTTCAAGCCTTTTTTTAACTCTTTCGTGTTTTTCTCCACAATTTTTCGTGCTATCATAATTTGGTGACCGCAGCCCGTACATTTCAAACGAAAATCCGCACCTACACGCAGTATCTCCCACTCAAAACTTCCGCAAGGATGCTTTTTCTTCAATCTAACTACATCGCCCACCTCATATTCCAATTTTTCCAATATATTTCCTCCTATCTCTCACTGATTTTTACTGCCTGTAACACAAATCTATCCTCATTACTGTCGATTGTACAAGTAGACAAACTGACGATACGAGAATCTTTCGTTACTTCAGCATCCGTCTGATAATTTGAAATAGAACGTACATAATCTATATAATCCATAAATTCTTCATCATTTTGAAAAGTTTTCGTATATGTTCTCGATGTATCTTTTACAACCGCTGCCGAAATTACCTGATATTTTGATTCTTTCCCGTCAGGAGTGTAAATATAGAAATATGGATGTTCTTTATAAAATGACTCTTCCATATATTTTTCCAACTGTCCGAACATAGAACCGCTCTTCATACGATGTCCGTAAATAATTGTATTTTTATCTTGAAAATCTCCCGAATTATCTTTATCTACAAACAAAGTACCATATGTGTTTTTTCCTGTACCAAAAAGTTTTGTCAAATACTCTTTGTTATCTTTACTGTGTACAACCGGATAGTTAATTCTTGACGGCTCTTCAAATCTAATCCACCCTATTGTATCCGGATTGATTTCCCACAATTTATTGAAATCAACTTTAAATTTCTCCTCACCCTGCTCGTTCTTCTCTACAGAGATTGCAAGATTTTTGATTTTATCGTACTCATCGTTTCCTTTTTTATAAGAAGAAAAAATCTGATACAGTTGAAAAGCAGAGAAACAAAATACACAAATAGCAACAATCAAAACGATTGTACTAAAAATGGAATTTTTCTTTTTACCTTTCTTTTGTTTGTTTTGATATTTTCCTTCTTCTTTCATTTTTTGTCTGTGTAATTTTCGTTTTTCTTTTGCGTCCATATTTACTCCCTCTTTATATTTTTACTAGAATTCCATTATACCACAAATCATATATAATAAACTATAGCAAATATAAAATAGATTTATTCTCCTTTGTTATCTATAAGTATTTTCCTTAAAACGTCAATAATATTTTCATATGATATTTCTTTTGCATAAGAAAATTTCTTTTACATTTACAATCTTTTCCAATGAACCGCGATGCAATGCCGTAGTTTTTAGTGCATCATCAAATATTCCACCAAATTCATATTTCACAGCAGATGGTGTAATAATATCTCCTATAGATATATCAATAGACAATGGCGTAACAATCGTATCATAACAAGCATTCAGTTTTACACAGTAACCTCCATATATCGTTTTAATATTTTATCTACGCCAAATTTTGAAGCATACACCGCCAGCAAATTCAAATCTTTATTTGAAGTTTCAGCATAATTTTTTATTGCACTTAGAATCGTCTCTTCATCACCTCTGCTCCTTGAACGCAACAAATCACAAATCGTACGTTCCAAATTATAATAACGTACTTCATTTCCGAGTGTTGTCTTTCGAGTGGTCATTCCTATCTGATATAATTCCGGTTTTATATGATAACATATGCATTCTGCCTGTATAGCCTTTGATACCCTCGTATTATTTGGAATTGTTATAGAATGAACAAATGGTGTCCTTTCCGATAAACCATTTAAAAATAATGATGTATCATGAGAAAAAATGATTTTCTTTGAACGCAACGTCAATGTGTACATATCATCATGAATTGAATCCGGAAGTACATACACACCTTGTCTTTCTCTCTCCAACAATCCTGCCTTCTCATATTTTGAAAGAAGATAGCGCGAGAACCCTAGTTCTACAGCCTGCGACGTGGTAATTATATTATTGTTATTTTTTAGTGTTTCTAATATTACTGCATTCAATTTCATTTACATCACCCATTCCACATTAATATCAACATACTTTTCTTTATTGAGATGAATGTCAACCATTTTTTACGTTTGTCGGCTTCCTCAACTGGTGTACGCATCACTAATCCTAATATTCTCAAAAAAGGGCACTCTTTGAAAGATTTTCCTTTCAAAAAGTGCCCTCAACAATCTATATTGTTGGAATACAAATCTATTGTCAAACTCTGAAGATTATTACTCTTTTAGTACAACTTCGCCCCTGCCGGAATTCTGTCATCTACCATAAGAACATTCAGTCCTCCTCTTCCCTCTTCAAGGTGAGTTGCAGAGATAATCATACCGCAGGAATCAATTCCCATCATTTTTCTTGGAGGAAGGTTGACAATCGCAATTAATGTCTTTCCTACCAAATCTTCCGGCTCGTAGTAGTCATGAATACCACTTAAGATTACACGATCCTCTCCGCTTCCGTCATCAAGAACAAATTTCAAAAGTTTTTTGCTCTTCGGAACTGCTTCACATTCTTTTACCTTTACAGCACGGAAATCAGATTTGCTGAATGTATCGAAGTCAACCATATCCTCAAACAGTGGTTCCACTTCCACGTTAGAGAAATCAATTTCAACCTTAGCCGCTGTAGGTTCTTCTACAGCTTTTGCAACTGTTGATGTTGCCTGTGCAGCGTTGTTTGCTTCGTTCTTAGCAGCGCCCTGTGACTTCATTGTCGGGATTGCAACTACTAGCAAGAAGCATACAATTTATTTTTCTTTATTGCAACACTTAATTGCCTTTTATCACTTATTTTATGAACCCTTAAACCTGATTAAGACTTCTTAGTTTGTCGTACTCCTGTCGTACTTTACAAATTTTGTCGTACCTCCTCAACAAAACCAAATCAGACTCTTTCCTAAAATACATCTAATTTTCTTGCCAGTTCTTGTATCGACTCATATTTTTTTGTTTCGGTAACTTCTGCATAAATATCCATCGTAGTTTCAATATCTGCATGTCCCATGATAGACTGAATTACCTTTAAATTTGTTTCATTTTCACAAAACCTAGAACAAAAAGTATGCCTCAAATGATGACATGAAAAATGTGGTATTAAAATTGGCTCTCTTTTTTCTTTAGCAGCTTTTACTACTTCTTCAGCATTATACGCCTCATATATACGTTTAATGGCTCTATTGATAGCTTGCGGATTATGTACATTTCCAAAACGATTTGAGAAAACAAATCCAGTCATACCATCAATTTCTGTTTCGTTAAATCCATTTTCTTCTTGAAAAGCATATTCTTTTTTAAGAGCTTCATAAACTGTATCCATCATAGGGATAATCCGTATACCCGCCTCAGTCTTTGGTAACGATATAGAAAATGAACACGTAGAATGTTCTTTATATTCTCTACTGTAATAAACCAAGCTATGATTGATACTAATGATCCTCTTTTTGAAATCTATGTCTTCCCATCGGATTCCTACTGCTTCGCCTATTCTGCAACCAGTTCCAAGCAAAAATTTGAATAATGTCACCCAGCTTTCAAATTTTTCATTCTCTTCAACATATCTTATGAAAGCTCTTTGCTGCTCTAAGGTTAAAGCATGTCTTATACCATGATTTCTTCCAGGCAACTTCTTGATTTGTGCCATTACTCCATCACTCGGATTATTTCTAATAATATTATCTCTTACTGCTAATTGAAAGGTTGGATGCAACACTGTCTGAATAATCTCAAGTGTATTCACTTGTATTTTCTTATCTTTCAGTAAATGATGATAGAACTGTAGAACATCTGAGAACTTGATAGTAGCAATCTTCTTTTTACCAAAGCCATTTCTCACAAAACGATCATACATATATTTGTAGTTCGTTCTCGTTGTGGCTCTTAACTCTGATTTTGTAGAAATATATCTATCAAAAACAAAATTAACCGTTGCATTCCCTGCAACATAAGTATCCAAACCATCCAATTGATCTTTGATTAACTGTTCTTCACGTTCTCTTAATATCTTAATATCTTTTGAATAAATGCTCCGCCTTCTACCTAATGTATCCGTATATGTATATACATATTTCCCATCACATTTACGTTGTGTTTCTCCTTTTCTTAATACCCTACCTTTCTTATCTTTCCTTGAATATGCCATTGTTCTCCTTTCTCAAGGAAAGAGTTCTCATATTCAGCTTCTTTCGGAATCTTCCATTGCGTATTGCAAATCAATTCCTTTTTGTAGCACATCTGTTATGGTCATGTCATGTTTGGACGCATATTCTTTTAATTTTGTGGCTTCTTCTTCCGTCAGTTTTAATCCAATCAAAGTATTTTTCGGATTTGCTGACTTCGGTCTCCCCATCTTCGCCACTCTATGCACCTCCATTCATTTCTCCTTTATTATATTTTTCGTTTAACCATAAGTCAAGTGCAATTTTCTTTATTTTGAAAAATCTTTCCCCTGTATAAAATACATTTCTCCTCTATACTCGAAATGTTTCCAGATACTCATCAAATATATCCAAATCAACCAGTACCATACGATCTATCTTTAAAATAGCTCTGGCATCTTTTGCTAACGTCTGAAACTTATTCATTCCCATGCTATACATTTCTGCACCTTCTTTATATCTGACCAATCTTTTCCTTTCTAATTTTTTTGGCGTCCTCTGCATTACATCATTCTCCCTTAAGTATTTGTAAACATATATAGCTTCACTACCATTACTTTTCTAACATCCTGCAGGCGGCTGTCGGAGAATAGCCTCATTGGTATCTCACCATCTTTTCAGACCGGAGCAGCCTCTCCGGAAGTATCATTATCAAAAACAGGATCTTCGCCACAAAGTTCCCACACTCTGCTCGCAGCATAATATTTCTTCGCTCCTATTCATCTTCAAATTTCTTATCTATATATACAAACTTTACGACATCATGTCGGAAAGTGAAAATTGATTCTGAATCATCCTGGCGTATTTGCTCCCCGGCTCCACTGTTTTCTTTTGTCCTGCAGGATAAAATATTCAATTTTCAAGGTTCAATTCGCTCAAACGTAGAAATAGAAAGGGAATATATCCACCCTTAAGCTATAGCTGGATCTCAAAATCCAGAATCTTTGTAATCAGCTTTGTCTCTAATCGTCGTTTCATATATTCATCGGTTACATAATAGGTTCTTCCAAATTCATCCTTGTATTCTCTCTTGCACTCACTTTGAATAAACGGCTGAAAATAGCACAATATCTGATTAATCGCATCGACATCACCTTTGATAGCCGCTTGGATAGTTTCAAATTCTGGCAGTTGTCTATGTTTCTTTGAATTCATCTGTAATTTCACTCCATCAATTTTCTCAAAAGCTTTAATGAATCATCTTTGTGATAATGTACAGTACTCTGCACCAATTTCAGGCAGGCGGCAATTTCTTTCTCTGTCATATCCAAAAAATAAAGCATTAGAATAATTTCTCTCTTTTTTGATGGAAGTTTTTTCAATGCTTTACTGATCCACTCATCACGAACAGGAATCTGCCTGCCCATAACGGTAAAATAATCTGCCATATTATAATCATCGCAGTAATACAGAGAATCCATATCTTTCTGCAGAAGTTCAGAAAAGGTCACTTCCCGCGTTCTCTGCCGCTCCAGCTCATCAAAATAGTTCAGTGCTTCACCATGCATAACTTTAATGCAATAAGCACAAAATCTTCTCCGCACGATTTCTTTGTCCTGACGGTTAAGTGTCATAGGGGATCACCTCCCCTCTGCATAAAGCCGTAATAAAAAATGTCTGATCCTCCCTTTCACAGCGAGGACAGATTATATCGACAAAAAAATCGAAAAAAAGTGAAATTTAAGTGAAAAACTTTTTCTGGCTTCTACCATTTTTATCATCATTACTTTTATATTATTATGCATTACAATTGTAATTATTGATTTACCATTTAACTTAATCATGAACCATGGTATAAAAATACTTCTTGCCCTTAATTACTTCTAATCTTTTCATAGTGTAACTATTAATGCTGTCTTTCCCCTAATAAAGTCATGTCTCAGACAAGACTTCCAGTAGTGGTATTTGGACAATATTGAATTTAAAGAATGAATATAAATCAATGAGAATAGCCATAATAATTAATAAAAAACCAGGAAGTTTCATAACTTCCTGGCACAAGTTATTAAAGTTATAATTAAAAAACTTCACATAAATCTCTATTTTTTAATTCATAACATCATTATTTTATAAAATCATGTCAAAATATATATTACTAATCGTGAAAAGAAACAAAGATATTCTATCAAAACTAATAGTTTATTTCCTTTTCCCATACACGTCGCATAAGAATTGGTTTTAACCTTTCACATCGCGAATTAAATGCAGCTTCTGTATTAATATCAAACAATTCCCCTGGACAAGTCCAACAAAACAATTTAACCGGACATTTCTGACATCTAGGCAAATTAATTGGCGCTACTTCTGCGATAAAATCACATAAATATTGATCTGCTGATTTATCTGTTATATCAAAAAGTGATTCAACATTTAAAATATTACCTAAAATACACGTGTCAAGTATAAAATTGGGACAAGGATATATATTTCCATTGCATCCGATAAATAGTTCTCTTTTTCCGGCACTACATATCCCAATTGAGAACGTCTTTTTATAATCTTCTACTAAATAATCATTTGGGATATAATAATCCGTTTTACTCGTTTCAGAAATAATATTTCTATTTTCAGCCCCTCTTCCTTTCGGCGAAAATATTCTACATACCGGAGTTGTATTTAATTGTTTATTTAATTCATAAAATCGTTCTTTCAAGTGCTCATTTTTATCTGAAAAGACCATTGATAAATTAATATGTTCTGCTCCGTATTCTTTTAACAATTTAATTTTGGAACATACTTTTTCAAAAACGCCTTTCCCTCTAATTATGGCACAAGATTCTTCATCTACTCCATCAATACTAATTTCAAAATGTTCACAATGCTTAACTAAAGACTCGACATTTCTCTCATTTATTAATAATGCATTTGTTGATAAAATAATATTTCCCGAATATCTTTGATCTAAATATTCTAACAGTTCAAAAAAATCATCTCTAATCATTGGTTCACCACCGCTAAGCATAATATTTAACGGATTCCACTCAATAACTGTATCCAAAGCCCGCTTCATCTGCAGAGTAGTTAACTCCTCAATAACATTATCCCCGGCGGAAACACAACAGTGCTTACACCTCAAATTACACCTGTTAGTCATTTGAATAGAAACTATTTTATTATCCAAACGCTTTTCTTCATCCGATTCGCATAAAATACCACAATCTTCTAACGTTTGAATTGTATTTTTCACAAAAATATAATCTTCTTTTTCTTCAAAACTGTTCTCCAGTTCTTCTATTTTTTTCCCACTCTTTATTATCTCTTGAATAACTTCATAAACTTCTCTCGACATTCGCATCCACTCACCGCTAATTCTATTAGCTAAGATTATCTTGTTCTGGTTCTCAATTATTTCTGTGCTTTTTGCGATTAACATATTTTCTCTCCTTCGTCTGTATTATCTAATTTTTTATAAAACCCATTCTTACTCAGCAAATAATCTTCTGTACCACTTTCAACAATTTCTCCTTTATGCATTACTATAATGCGATCTGCAGATTTTATTGTTGACAATCTATGTGCAATAATAATGACTATTTTATCTTTGAAATAAGAACTAATATTATTCATTATTTCTTTTTGAGAAAGATTATCCAAATTTGATGTGGCCTCATCGAATACTATCACATCTGAATCTCTCAAAAGAGCTCTTGCTATCGCTACTCTTTGTTTTTGACCTCCTGATAAATTATTACCCTTTTCTCCAACATTTTCTTCTTCCTTTTCTTCTATCAACATTTCCAATCCGACGCATTTAATTACTTGATCTATCTTCTCTTGGTCATTCCCCTCATTTCCCATTTTTATATTATCTATTATACTAGAATTAAATAAAAACGGTTCTTGGCACACAATGGTTATGTTATTTCGCACACTCTTTATGTTTAGTTTTTCATATGGCCAAAAATTAAAATATATATTTCCAGACTTCGGTTTCCATAATCCATACAATATGTTCAATATAGTAGATTTTCCGCATCCACTTTCTCCTACTATTGCTGTGATACTATTTTTCTCAAATTCAATGTTAATATTTTTTAAAACATCTTTTTCAGAATATCTAAAACTGACATTTTCAAAAGATATCTTATCAATTTTATCTATTCTTTCTTTTTTCTTGTCATCCTCAATAGTATCAATTCGATCTAACTCGCCATATATTCGGTTTAATGCAACTTCGATTTGTTTTATCTCTATATTTGAATTTGCAATCAAAACGCACGGTGCAATTAACATATTTACATATTGAATAAAAGCAATTAACTCTCCTAATGTTAATCTTGCATTTATTATCATTATTCCCCCTACCAGATAGCTAGCAACTAAACTAAAAGATTGCAAAAATCCGATAATTTCTCGCTGGTATAAAATAAATTTATTTGTTTTCTTTGATTTTTCACAATAATTCTGTTGCTCAGCATTGAAAATCCTCAAAAAAAAGTCTGCTACATCAGACAAAATCACTGTCTTTAAGTTAGAAACAAATTGCTCTTGCAAATTGGATAATTCACCTATAACATCTCTTACATTTCTAATTGCAGTTGTTATTTTAACAGACATAAATTTTTGAAATATTATCATCAATATTTGAATTATTCCCACAAGAAATAACATTTCTATATTCAATCTTAATAGAATAACAAATACAACAACAGCAGTTATTACATTCATTATTAACTCTAAGAAAAATTCAATTCCAAAACTCTCCAGTTGATAGATATCATTATCCAAAATGTATAATATCTCTCCGGTACCTTGTCCAGAAATATAAGTACCTTGTGCTCTGGCCAATTTTTCCATTAGAGTTTTTTTTAATTTTGTAGCAGTAACCAATTTTAATGTCTCAAAATAATTATTCGTACGTATATTTAAAATTCGAACTATAATATTGCATAAAATATAGCTTCCTGTCATAATAAATAGTATATTTATACTTTTCCCACCGATCCCCTTATCTATTAAATATGATAGAATCTTAGGTTGAATCACATTTAAAGCAGATGTCAAAATCATGAATATAAACATCAATAGAATTTTCCATCCTCCACTCTTTATTACCAACCTAACATATCTTTTAATTTGAGTATTTTTCCATTTCATTTACTACCCCCTAATATATCGCTTTGAATTGCTCTTTTATCTTAGAATTAAAATTTTGTCACCTCTAAACATTCAGCGCATAGTCTATCACTTATTTAATTTCTAATTATTAATATAACTTTCTACTAATTCCGTTATATGGTAAACAGTATAAAAATTTTCTCGAGAAATCATTGTATAATCAGGAACTGTAAATCCAATTTCTTTTTCTAGTAATTTAAGGATCTCAAAACAATTGCTGTAATGTATTCGACCACGATTTGATAATAGCAACATTCCCTTTAGCATTTCTTCTTTATCGTTATTCAAGTAATTCTCTAATATTTGCACAACATAACTACATAATCTCTTATCTACTTTGTCTAATAGCGGTTCTCTTTCAGGTAATCTTCTACTTTTTCTCAAATTCAAGTTACACCATATTTTTTTTTCTGACATTTGTTGTAACTTAGCAAATATTAGCTCCTTATTTTTAAGGCCATACATTTTCATAAGCAATGCAATTATTCCTGTTAATCTAGCAGCGGCATAGCTATTGCTCTTCCCAAACATAGAATATGTATTTTCAATATTACAGTGTAAATACGGTGTGCTATCTACAACTCCTTGAATTCTTCGATAAGGATTAAACCAAATAGCATCTACAGTATCTAGTATTGCTCCCTGCACGCCAATACACTCTCTGAATGCAGCAGGATAACTAATTCTTTTATTATTTTCAAGAGATACAACTACTATTTTCCCTTGTAAGCTCAAACCTTTAATAATATGTTTCAAATTTCGTAAATCTGTCCATTGATTAACTGATAAACTCAAATTAACTATATCTATTGGTAAATTTAAAATATAGTTCAACACTGTTTCCAAAATACATAAATTACTACTTCCGTCTTTGTTCACGATACAAAACGAATATATCTCAATGTTTTTACATTCCTTTTTTATTACTGATGCACATCCTGTACCATGTCCAATTAAATCATCGCTAACTTGTTCTTTCTTTTTTAAAACTTCATATTTTCCATTATAATTTTTCACATAATATTGTTGTTTAATTATATCTTTTAAAAAGTTGTGTTTAACATTTACACCTGTATCCACCAAGGCAATCTTTATATTTTTCATATTTTCAAAAAGGCAGCTGCCTCCAGCTGCCTTTCTCCTTTTTTGCGTTATTACATGTTTACTAATATTTCCATGTTTTGTAATAACGGGGTTTTCCACTCGTTTTGCAGTCATAAGTACAATCATATGCACCCTCCTGACCAGCATACTTGCAAGGATCGCTCTGCATAGTTACCTGTGCAAGTTTTTTGTCCTTGATAGCCTTAATCTTTAACATGGTATCACTCCTTTCTAAATAATCTTTATACTAAAAGCTTTTGCTTTAGTATCTGATAAAAACATTAACAAATTCCATTTACTTCATATAGAATATTAGTTAAATTACATTCGATTTCTGTTGGTCTATGAAAGTCACCAGTAGCCAGTTTATTAATCAATGAGCATCTTGCTGCTGAACAATAATTTTTGACATCACAATATTGGCAACTCTCATAAAGTGAAGAAATATTTTTTTGCAAATTTTGAATTTTTTTTCTATCTGTTCCTTCATAAACATTACCTATAGAAAACTCTTTATATCCGCAAACAACGGTACACGGATATAAATCTCCTGTATAATATATATGTTTTGTATTCATTCCTGCAGAGCAATAGGTTCCGCAATAATTTAAAGGTTCACATAGACTAATTTTCAAATCATTGCTCTTTCCATATTTTTTCTTTATTTTTAAAATTTCTAGTCTCAACTTCTCTACAGATTCTTCATTCCAACTTTTATCAAATATGTCTATGCCTGGAACAATGACTCTAAATCCTTGAAGGATTAGAAATTCGATGTTATCGTACAATTCCATAACATTATTGGTATTTACCGTCATTCTAACTCTTAAATCTCTGTTATAATTTAGTAATTTTAACGAGTTCTTTAATGCCAAATCAAAACTTCCACGTCCATCGCCAAATACTCTCTGTTTATCATGAGATTCTTTTTTACCGTCTAAACTCACAGTAATATCCATGTTATTTTCAACTATAAAATCTATTACTTGTTGCGATAACAAAGTTGCATTTGTTGTTGCAGAAAACATTAAACTGCATTGGTTATCAAATTGCTTTTTGATATTATGGATAAAGTACTCCATTAACTCAACTTGTAAAAATGGTTCTCCCCCATGAAAATTAATAAGAAGTTCGTTATGAGAAGACGGATCAAAGTCATCAATAATAAACTGAATCGTTTGCTTAGAAATCTCTGGAGACATATGTTTGTTTATTTTTTCTATTCCTTCATAACAGTATTTACATTTCAAATTACAGGCTCCAGTAACCCATATCATGTAAGCCATATCAGCGCCCCCCTACATAATAATTTTTTTGATTTCCTACGCACACTAAAACTGTCGTCATAACAATAGCCGCTACAATTCCTTGATAAAGAAATTTGTCATTCATCAATATTCCGATTAAACTTATGAAAATTTCCAAGCACATAACTAATAAAGCTTTTCTTCGAAATACTTTTCTTTCATGAAGCGTAAGTCTGTGATTATAATTATCAACAGGAACTAATTTGTATAAAAGTGCACCTGCAAAGCCAAGAATCACACAACTATTTCCTTGACTCCACATTGACTGTTTGAAAGAAAATATGGTAAAAACCATTAGCACTATTGTTATGATATAACATCTTAATATTGTTTTAGCATGATAACCTCCTGCATATGTACGCAAAGGAATGAATGCCAAGAGAAAAATGATACTTGATACTGTCTCATTAAAAATTTTTCCCAAAAATAATATGGTAATTACATTGATAAAAAAGTATTCTACTTGGCGTATTCCAAATGAAACGACTTCCTTATTTGCAGGATCTATCACATCTGCTTTTACTAATACATCAACGATCTTTTTGTCCATTTATTATTTATACTTTCTTAATTTTTCAGCATCTTCTGGTAGTTCAGGCTGAAAAGTAACAAATGGACAAGTCGAATTGACTGTTAAATTAGTAAAGCATAAAGCAATAGCAACTATATACTTTCCATATTTTTTTATTATATTATTTATCATATCCATTTCATCCCTTTCAATATGTTGCCATTAAGGATTGAACCCTTATTCGCTACTTAAAATATCACAAATTTCCCACTTTTTTTACAAACGACATAATTACTACATGTTAATGTCATAATTAATAGTTTACGACACCTTTTCTGACATAAAATTTTATATAAAACTACTCTAATGAGTATTCCGATTTCAAGAAATCATGATTAATAACATAGAAAATCAACGTATATCCCCTCCATTTACTCATCATGATTATCTTCATCAACTATAAAGTAAGCCGTTGACTTAATTTTGAGCCACCCAGTGATGTCAGGAAGTAAGCCACATCTATATCCTAGCTTCTTTGGTTTTGGACAATCGGTATAATTTTCTGTTCACTTCCAGCACATATGATTGAAAATTCAGACGTTCTTGAACGTGCAGTGGCACTAATTCATCAGTATTTACAGTGCTCCATTTGCGCTGAAGAATCATCAACATGTACGTACTTACTAAACCGCCCCCCACATATTTCGCACAAAATACTAGCCCATAGGAAAAAGCACCCTCAAATCGGTGCTTTTTCCTATGGGCTAGTATTTTGTATTTTACATCTATTGAAGTCATCCTCATACTAACTTTATTCATTATTCATATTTAAATACAACAATATATCTACCTCGAAAAAATTCTCATCATAATTTATATCTAACTGTCCACTATACTTATTTACAATAAATCTAATATTTTCCAACCCTATACCATGTGAAATTTTATCACTTTTTCTAGTCATTAAGTTATTGTCCTTAATCCGTACTACTTGATCATAGCTATTTTTAATATTAATATATAATACTTTTCTGTCTAATTCCATACTAAGCATAATTATTTTTTTCTCAGCATTTAATGTGCCTTCAATCGCATTATCCATAAGATTTCCTAAAATTATATTTAGATCGAAAAAATTAATTTTCATTTCCTTACCTATTTTAATATTGACCAGCACTTCTATATTTTTATTTTTTGCATTTTGAATAAAATAATTCAATATACTATCTATATCATTGTTCCCAGAATCAACATAGGTTTTTTCATCCTGAATAAAGGTTTTTATGTTATTAAGATATTCTATTATACCATTATAATCTCGCGTACTACTCAATTTAGTCAACGCTAAAATGTGATGTTTAAAATCATGTTTCAATGCATTTATCTTAGTTTGCGATTTTTTTATTAATACAAGTTGTTCTCTATATTCATTAATCTCTCTTTCCAAGACATCATTTTTATATTTTTGTTCATACGTGGAAAATAGAATATCGTAAAGTTTAAAAACTAACATATTTACAAATATCAACCCCATAGAAACTATAACAATCACTGCTTCATTGTCAATTCTATTTACCACTAATACACATATTATCAACAGACTAGAAATAGGTACTCCTGCAGCTATAATCACTGTACTGTATGATCCAAAATAATCATATTTTAACTGTATATATTTTTCAATAACAACTTCAAATATAAATATCATGAAATATGAAGTTATGTTATTTACAATCCCCAGCCGTTCTCCTAATGTATACTGACCGATAATTGTTGCCACAAAAATATCGGAAATTGAACAAATACAATAAATCATAAATGTAACTATAGCACGTTTCAACCATGAAGATTTATATAAACAAGATATAAGAAAAATTGCAATTATAGATGTAATCATATTAACTATTGGATTATTTAATAATAGATAACAAATGCTATTAATTAGATACGAAAATATAAGTATGAGCATTTTTATCTTTTTCTCTTCTCTGTCATCTACAAAGAAAATAGCCATAAAACGGATAATTATATAAAAGAAAAATATATTTAAAATTAAATACTCACTCACATACTTTATACCCATAATTTTTCTCCTTTTTTAATTTCAGCAATTTATTACGGATTTCTTTTCTATTAATCTGGCTTATAGGTAATTGTATTCCATTTTTCATTTTTACCCATTCATATGTATATTCAATAACATATTTATAATTAATAAAGTATGATTTATGTATTCTCCAAAATTCTAAGCTTTGTATACTTTTTTGAACATTATCCAATTTATCGTAAAATTCAAGTTGCTGATCTTCCATATTTATATAAATCTTTCTCTCATAGCTTTGAAAATACATTATTTTGTCAAGAGGAATTTTATAATACATATTTTTTATACAGCATTCAAAATTTCCAGTTCCACAATCAATCAACTTTTTTGCTTGCAAAAATGTGTTTTCAATATCATCTACGGTAAATGGTTTAACCAAGAAATCCATAGGACGCGTTTTAAATAATTTTAATGCATATTCTGTTTTTGAAGAAATATAAATTATTTGAATATGCTCGTCATTCATAGAATTACGTAAATATCTTGCAATTTCTATTCCATTTATATCCTGTAGTTCAATATCCAAAAACAATATGTCATATTGAATTTTATTGCGCAAATAGTTAATAAAACCATTGCCTGAATAAAAAATATCGACTTGCATTGGAATATTAGCCTTCTCGGATAAATCCAATAGTTGTTGTTCTATTGCTGAACAAGTAAATGTTTCATCATCACAAATCGCAATATAATACATTTTTTAGCTCCTTTTTGCCCATCATAATATAAATTTTTAGGCTCTAATAACTAACTTTAATTAATAATTTTTCATTAATCAATACAATTTTTCCTCAGTCTCAATATAACTATTTTTATTAGTCTTATTTAAGAATAATAACTAGTATATTTAGTTTGTTTTTGGACTTCTAATTGTAAAATAGGTACAGGAGAATAGTCATGAACAAAAAATTTATTCAAAATCGTATTAGTGAATTAAAAGATTATAATAATTATTCAGAATACCAACTAAGCTATGAACTTGGAAAAAGTAAGGGATATATTCAATCCATAACTTCCGGGCGTTCTCTGCCCTCAATGCAGGTCTTTCTGGATTTATGTGATTGTTTTGAAATTACTCCTTCAGAGTTCTTTTCAGATGATTCATTACAATGTAATTCACAAACAGCAAAGAGAATCTCTTCTAAACTCTCTAAACTCTCACAAAATGATTTGGAGATTTTAGAAGAAATTGTTGATCGTTTTTTAAAAACCTAAATACCTTTTTGGTCATAACCAGAGTGGAAAGCGTTCCAGAATACTCGCTGAAAATTTATTTTATCTATGATGATACTATGGTAAAGTTACTTTCCAGCATTAGAATGTACAGAAAAATAACCGTTGACCTTTTTAACTAAAGGTCAACGGTTATTGGTGGTTTTCATCGTATGATTCTCTGGCAAACAATCATCCAAATACTCAAGAAACTCCTGTTCGACATATTTAATATACTATAAATGAGCAAGTTCGTGATTTTGCATAAAAGAAAGACACCTCGATTCCATGTGTTGTATAATGAAAGTGCCTAAACAAACATTTGCAACATTTACGAAAGAAGGTGTCTCTCGCAAATACTATACATCATTCCTCATTCATATACAACCAGTTTAAAAAATTAAACTTATGCAAATTTTATTCGAACCGAGTAATAAACCATCTTATGAGTATCCTAATCAGTATTTTCATTTCAGGATATCATGGAAAAACCACGAACTTTGCTAAAAACAGTTCCTGCCACAGAACTACGATTGCCCATTTCCTCAATTCCGGAAAATGGGATGATTCCTTACTTTCAGATACGTTAAAATGCTCTGTCATTGAAATTATTTATTCGGAAGCAGCACGCACCGGAAAGCCTGTTTTCTGTATTGTGGACGATACGATCGCTTCAAAGACAAAGCCTTCGTCACAAGCTTTACATCCGATTGAAGATGCGTATTTTCACCAATCCCATTTAAAGGGAAAACAGGATTACGGGCATCAGGCAGTTGCTGTTATGCTTTCCTGCAATGGCATTGTTCTGAACTATGCTTTTGTAATGTACAATAAGTCCATTTCCAAGATTGACATTGTACAAAGCATTGCAAAGGAGCTGCCTGTTCCACCGGTAATGTCCTATTTTCTTTGTGACTGCTGGTATGTTTCTGAAAAGATGAATATTCCGGATGGTTTTACATCAGCTGTCCGGTGATATGGAAATCACTTTTTAGATCCGTTTTTGTGCATACCGAATCATAATTTCTGTTGAGACATTGGTAAAGACTGCTACGCACCGCAGATGCGGCAAGGTCTTGACCAATATCCAAACAGAAATGGATAAGTCATCAAGCACAAAATAGGCGATTTCCGAGTACCGGAACTCTGATTTCCAAATTTCCGGAAGTGTGATTTCATCGCACAAGAATATTCAAAAGATAATCAATACCTTTGCACAGAGAGGGTTCCATACCATCGGTGCTTTGAAAACAAACCGTTTGCTGTATCCATCGGGAATGAAAAAGAAACTTCGTGAACTGGCCACCGAATTGTCTGTTACACCTCGTGAATTTGACCTTGTGACAGTCAAAAAACGAAACTATTATGTGTACCGGTACGAGGGAAACCTCAACGGCATAGAGAATGCGGTAGTTCTTTTGAGTTATCCGGAAAAAGCATTTGGTAATCCCAAAGCATTGCGTGCTTTCATCAGTACAAACGCAGCCCTATCTACACAGGAGATTCTTTCCTGGTATGCATGTCGATGGCCTATTGAAGTATTTTTCCGCCAGTGTAAGGAGAAACTGGCACTGGACGGCTATCAGATACGCTCTGCACAGGGAATCAAAAGGTACTGGCTGCTTATGTCACTGGCACATTTCATGTGTGCAGTGGGTACTGGTAGGTTCTGCTCGTTTGAAACTGGATATCACGAAATCTGTGATACCATTCAGTTGGAAAAGTATCGTTATCTTTTTCAATGCGCAAAGGAAAGTAATGATTTTGATTCATTTATGAAATTCGCAGTGTAGTTTTGTGCAATTTTTCAAATTTGCTCATTTATAGTAATATATCTATGTACTTCATCAGAATAAAAAATATTTACTTTTTCGCTTTTAATTATAGATTCCCATACTTCTGGGCTTCCCTTATGAAATATCAAAAATTGACTCTTCAACTACCTATTGCTTACAAATAAGCAAATACTATCTTTTAAAATCAAATCCTATTCTTCACTGCGTCTGATTCTTTCTAAAACAGATCCTTTGCAAAAAATATTATACATGATTGGTGGAACGCTAACACATATAACTAAGATTATGCAAAGTAAAATACTATTTGGCAAGATAGGTATCGAATATTCAATTCCATAAATATTCATACTTGAAAATACTATATAGCTTATTGGTATCGCAATAATAATTGCCGAAACACTTGATATTATTGCGTAACCAGCGCCTTCACATATCAGAGTTTTTCTAGTTTGTTTTTTAGTCATTCCGATACTTTCTAAAATAGCAAATTCTTTTTGTCGATTCTCTACTCCAGCCGCCATCATATTTATATAATTCATTATAGCTATAATGGCTATAATAATGCCTATACCATTTCCCCATACTTTGATTTTCATTTCACTATCTGACATATCTGTATATAAATCCAATTTAGAATCAAATGAGACGGTTTTGGAATCTTCAAAAATTTTTTTAATCTGCTTTTCTGTGCTATTATCGAAACTTGTCTTATAGTCCACATATGCCAATTCAACCATTGGATTATCTATAATCTCAAAAAACTTTGATGTACTTACAATCAGCGTTGGGTTATATCCACCTGAAAAATATGTTGGATCTTTTACAACTCCTTCTATATCAAGTGACTGAACTTTCTCTTCATTGAGTAATGAAAATTCAACTTTTTTTCCGACTACATTAGTAGGCATAATAGATAGCCATCCCGCTGTCAATGCAATGTTACCCTTTTCAAATTCATCTTTGTTTATTTCTATCCCCGATTCTTTCAATAATAATTCTAACTCTTTATCATCAATGCCGATAAGTTTCGATTCGAAAAGACCTTCTGAATCTCCATCTTTGTATTTTTGAATATCTTTTTCATAATCACCCGGAGAATATCTGGAATCATATAAGTCTTTATAAAAATCTCCAAATACTTCTTCCTGATAAGGTACTTTTATCACTGTAGAGTATATAGGCCTTACGTCTGATACACCATTTATATTTTCTATTTTTTTAATACATTCAGGAGTAATACTATCAACTCTATTAGCATCAAAATATGTTTCATCAACTAATTGTAAATCATAAGAATATGTTTTATTTAAAATACTTTCAGCATCGTTCTCCTTTATTACTACATTAATCGTGAAAAAAATTACTATTGAAATAACAAAAGAAGACAACACTATTATAGTTTTTTTCTTATCCCTAAATATATTTCTCCATGCCATCCAGCGAACCCCATTGGTTCTCTTATAACTTTTACTTTTTTCATTAGTATACCGAATAGCTTCTATTGGAGAACATTTCCCTGCAACTGTAGCCGGTTGCCTAGAACTAATTATAACAGTTAATAAAGAAAAAACCGTTGTCAGTCCTATTAATATAGGATAATAGGAAAATGTTAAATTTGAGGCAAGATCTGGGTTTTGAACTTTTAAAATTGTAGGAATAATCTTAATTGAAACCAAACAGCCTACTATTAGACCTATAGGAATTCCAAAACAAGCATTCCTTAAGGCTTGACTGAGCACTAGTGTTTTTAGTTGTACAAATGTCATGCCTAATGTTTTTAGTTGTCCATAATAGCGAATATCTTTTGAAACTGAAATATATAATGTGTTATAAATAAAAAGATATCCACTAAGAAAAATTATGATCAATACTCCGAATAATACAAAAACTGTTTTAATAAAAGTATTAATACTTTCATAGTCTGCATTTATCACCTGTCCATTTTCTAAATGAAATTGCTTTTGCAAAGTTTGAATTGTCTTTTCACTGTACAATGGATTCTTTAGTGTCAATTTCATTGTTCCTTGAGTGAAATCTGTTTGTTTAGCGCCTGTATCTTTATAAAAAATATCTGATACATATCCCCTGCTGTCACCACTAAAATCAATATAATAGCCACTTAATATAAAATTAATTTCCTGACTATTTCCATCTGTGCTATTTTGATTCAATGCAGTGTATTCCACTTTAATCTTCATTCCTATATTAGGATTATTAATCCCCATGTTTCGCAATGCTTCCTTAGAAAGCATAATCTCGTTTTTTTTCTGCGGATAATCTCCAACCAAAGAATCCATCGCAGGCAAGCATTGTTTTTCCCAACACGTTTCATCTACCCAATACAACTGAATTTTAGATAAGATTCTATCATTTGCAGATTCAATTACCGCACATTTAACACTTATTCCGGCATATTTGATTAAATCAGAATTTCGAGCAATATTTACCTGATCTTCAGTAGGTTCACTTACCTCAATATCATAATCCATTCCATTCATTTTCATTTGGCGCTCGGATATCATTTCCCAATATCCTATTCCTATTCCTATAATAGTCAAAATAGAAAAAGTCGTTAAAAATATTGCAAAAATTGTTAATAAGTTTCTTTTCTTATTTGCATTATAGGTTTTTTTTGACACATCTCTTATAATATGTTTGTTATCAACTTTTATCATGTCAATTAATCTCCATTTATCAATATTCATTCATGTTTCCAGTCTATTATTGCTTACGCATATTCGCAAATACTATATTAATAAATCTGTTTTTCATACCATGTTATCTCCATATATTTTTCCATCTTCAATCCTTATAATTCTATCCGACATTTGCGCAATTTCATCATTATGCGTTATCATAACTACTGTTTGACAAAATTTCTTACTTGTCATTTTTATAAGTCCTAATACATCTTGACTTGTCTTACTGTCTAGATTTCCTGTAGGTTCATCTGCAAGAATTATGGCTGGTTTTGTAGCTAACGCTCTCGCAAGAGCAACTCGTTGTTGCTGTCCTCCAGATAATTGATTCGGCATTGCATACATTTTCTCTTCTAAACCTAGTAGTCTTATAATTTCACTAATAAACATCTCATCTGGTTTTATTCCATCTAATTGTATTGGAAGAACAATATTTTCATATACATTCATCAAAGGAACTAAATTGTAATTTTGAAATACAAATCCAATTTTTCTACGTCTAAAAATAGTAAGTTCATCTGAACTCATTTTTGAAATATCTATATTGGATATCTCTACTTTTCCTTCTGTGGCCACGTCCAGTCCCCCTAAAATGTGCAATAAAGTAGATTTTCCACTCCCAGAACTTCCTACTATTGAAACAAATTCTCCTCTTTCAACATTTAATGAAACGCCATCTAGCGCTTTCACAATGTTTTCTCCCATCATATAATATTTTTTTACGTTTTCTGCTCTTAAAATTTCCATAACTAACCTCCTTTTTTTTGAGTGTAACATATAATTCTTACTCAAATCTGTCCAAAATATGTCAGCTCTGTCATAATCATTAGAATATTTAATAGATATGCTCTATATAAATATATTTAAAAATACACAAAAAGGATGTGCTTTTCTTTCACATCCTCATAGTACATTAGGCAAATACATATAAAACGTACTTCCATTGTTTAAACTTGACTTAACTTTTACATAGCCCCCTTGCCTTTCTAAAATTTCTCTTACTAAATATAATCCTATACCTAGTCCATCCTGACTTTTTACTTTTTCTGAGCGATAAAACCGTTTAAAAATAGCCCCTTGCTCTTTTTCATCTATTCCTATTCCTTGATCGGTAACTTGGATACAGAAAAAACTTTCATAAAAAAACACTCTTATTGTAATTAATGAGTTTTCAGAAGAATATTTAATAGAATTATCCAAAAGATTTATTAACGCTTCTTTTGTCCATTTCAAATCAAATTTTGCTTTTTTCCCGCATTCTCGTATATCAAAAATAATTTTTTTCTTCAATGCCGATAACTCAACTTCTTGACAAGATTCTAAAATCAACTTATCAACTTCTTCTTCTTGAATATTTACAGAAATCATTTCTGTTTCCAAATACGATGAACGTACCAATTCCTTCATAAAATAGTCTAACTTTCGAGACTGTAAATATATTTTTTCAACTATTCTTTTGCTATCTTCTATTTGTAATGTTTCTTCCAGTATTCCTGTATATAACATAATATTGGATAATGGTGTTCTTACTTGATGCACTATATTAGATAATAATGATAAAACCATTTTTTGATTGCTGTTTTCTTCAGCACGATGAATTCTGGATATTTCTATTATTTCATTCAATTTCGCCTGAATTGCTGACTCAATTTTTTCATCATAAATAATAGGCAATTCTTTCTCACTCATCGCCATATCTAAATAGTTTAATACTAAATTTAAAGTAGTTCTATAATCCTTACAATTCAACCAAAGTCGAATTCCACATATAAGCAATACGATATTACACACAAATAATACAAGTATAATAATAATTTCCATATCCATTTTTAGCATTCCCAAATATATCCTTTTCCATAAATTGTTTTTATATGTTCTGGCTTTGAAGGTATACTTTCCAGTTTTGTTCTTAATCTTTTAATGCCTACAGATAACGCATTATCTTCAACATATTCCCCACCGCCAGACCATACCCATTCCAATAAACGTTCTCTTGTTAATATGTGTCCCTCATTTGTAACAAGTATGTATAATATTCTTTGTTCAGTACGACTTAATTCAATTAATTCTCCATTTTTATAAAATTCCATTCTAAAAAAATCGAATTTAAATTCTCCCTTATCATATTTACTTTCCATTTGTTCCCAATTAGATCTTCTTAATAACGAACGAATTCTAGATCTCAAAACCATCATACTAAAGGGCTTGGTTATATAATCATCTGCGCCGGATTCTAACCCCCTTACGATATCTACATCCATATCTCTAGCTGTCAATAATAATATCGGAATTTTACTTACACTTCGTATCTCTTTGCATAAGTCAAATCCACTACCATCAGGTAAATTTATATCTAATATTAACAAATCAAATACATATGAATTCAACTGTTTTTTTGCATCCTTAATAGTATTACTAATTACAAATCTATAATTTTCTTGCTTCAAGGATATTTCAATTCCTACCGCAAGATCTTTATCATCCTCCAATATTAGAATATTCATATAAATCTCCCTTCATCCTAAAACTTAATTACATCCATTACTACTAATAACTATCCATACTATATTTTCACTGTTCTTCCAAAGTATACCATAATAGTTTTTAAAAGCAAGTTTCGCCTGAGTAACTCAAAACTCACTTCGTGACTTTTTCCTACTCGGCAAACTTGATGGGGATTTCGCTCCCCATACCCTCGACATCATATTTTTCAAATATGTATATTGGCTTCTATCTTGATAGTCGCAGCGTGATTGTTCCATCAAGGTAATAAAAAAGATGTCTACTGCTACACTTTTCATAGCAATAAACATCTTTTTTCTAAATTACTGTTCTTCTTTCTGATCTTGGGCTTTTAATATTGCAAGAACATCTTCTACGGTTCTTCCCGAAGCAACTACCGCCCGGAACAATGTTTCCTTTTCCTGCTCCTCAATTTTCGCCTGAATTTCTTTTCTTTGAGAACGAAGCTGCTTCAATTCATTCTCTACTTCCTGAATTCTTTCGTTTACTGTTACAAGCTGCTCCTCCAAAGTAAGCACATTCTGTTTTTTTCTTCCTCTTGGCATAGTCAACCTCCATATAATTATTTTTTCTATTGTATCATGTTTTCAAACTATTTTCACAGTGATTTTATATTTTCCAATACAGTTCCCTCTATCGGCTTATATATAAATAGAATTTTTATAAAAGGAGATTTTATACTATGGCAAGACCAAAAAAAGAAAAAGCATTACGGCATACACATCAAATTATGCTGCGTCTTACTGATACAGAATACGAAATTATATCTTCTCAGGCAAAAGCCGCAAATCTGCCTTTGGCGGAATTTGCCCGTAGACAAATTATGAACAAAAGAACAATTCTAAAATACGAACTGGTGGCTGATCTGCCGGAATTAAAAAAATTGATTTCCGAGTTTGGAAAAATAGGAAGTAATCTAAATCAGATTGCCCGGTACTTCAATAGCGGCGGTATTCATTCACAGGAAGTACAAAAATCACTCCAACAGAGTCTTTCTAAAATCTATGAAATGAAATACGAAGTCTTAAAACTTGCCGGAAACTTTTCTGCCCAAAATATATCTGCTCCCACTCATTCAAGAGGTAATGAATATGGCAATTCTTAAGCATATTGCAATTAAAAATATGGACTACGGAGAAGCACAACGTTATCTTCTGTTTCAACATGATGAACATACGAAAAAGCCAGTCCTTGATGAAAATGGAGAACTCATTCCAAGAAAGGAATATTACATTGACGGTATCAACTGTGATCCCTTCTCTTTTGATTTGGAATGTAAAGAGTTAAACGCACAATATCATAAAAACCAAAATTTTAATGAAATCAAATCTCATCACTATATTCTAAGCTTTGATCCGAAAGATACCGAAGATCATGGATTAACCGGAGAAAAGGCACAACAAATCGGATTAGAATATGCTCAAAAAAATTTTCCGGGACATCAGGCTCTTGTATGTACCCATACAGACGGAAATAATGAAAGTGGAAACATTCATGTACATATTATAATCAACAGCCTAAGAAAATATGATGTAGAGCGCCAGACATTTATGGAACGTCCCTGCGATGCCCGTGCCGGATACAAGCATCATCTAACACCGACTTATCTTATTTATTTAAAACGCTCACTTATGGATATTTGCCATAGAGAACATTTGCATCAGGTGGATTTACTTTCTCCTGCAGAGAAAAAAATCACAGACAGAGAGTATCGTGCGAAGCACACCGGACAGAAAAAACTGGATGCTCTGAATAAAGAAATGTTATCCAAAGGAATTGCCCCACGCAAAACTGTTTTTCAAACGCAAAAGGAATATCTGAGAACCGCTATTGAATACGCCGCTGCTTCTTCCTGCAATATCGAAGAATTTCAAGCGACGCTTTTGAAAAACTATCAGATTACTTTAAAAGTAAGCAGAGGACGTTTCAGCTATCTGCACCCGGAACGAAGCAAGTTCATTACTGGAAGAACACTAGGTTCCCATTACACAGAAGATTATCTGCTTTCCATTTGGGAAAAGAGGAAAGAACCCCAAACGCAATCTCACACTGGCTCAGAACTTTTCACTCCTCATTCTGCTTCTACTGTTACGGAAGGAAAAGAAACTACAGCCTTCTGTTTTATAAAATCAGACTTGCGGCTTGTCATAGATCTGCAGCAACGTGTCAAAGCGCAGAATAATCCGGTTTATGCCAGAAAAGTAAAGCTTTCCAATTTACAGCAAATGGCGAAAACCATTGCTTATGTACAGGAACGTGGCTATTCTACGGAAGAAGATTTGATGACTGCACTGACCACATCACAGTCGGAAACTGCCAACTGCCGAAAGAACCTCCATTCCACACAACAGGAATTGAAAAGGATCAATGAACAAATTCATTACACCGGACAATATCTTGCAAATAAATCTGTTTACAGGGAATTTTTACACGCAAAAAATAAGAAACAATTCCGACAAGAACATCTGTCAGAAATTACACTTTATGAAACTGCCCGGAATTTCTTAAAGCAGCACTCAGAAAATGAAACATTGCTTTCTATGAAATTATTAAAATCTGAAAAAGAAAAACTGCTTTCCACAAAAAATATGCAGCGTCAGGAATATCAAAAAAGAAAACAATACGAAAAAGAATTGCGGACTGCATGTAAAAATGTAGAGATGATTCTTCATGGAAAGTCTGATTTTGAAAAAAATTCTGAAAAGGATATACCACCACGCTAACCCTTATGTTCCAAAATTTCTTTCTATTTTTGTTGTATTCTTTTGTGATGTGCCTTATACTAAAGGCAAGATAGAAAAGGTGGTGATTTAGTGGAACTGGAAACAACGCTATCGCAAACAATTCGTACTGCAGGAAGCAATTCAGATTATGACTCTGCTTGTAAACGGCTGCTTTCTGAAAAAATCATTCTTGCTTGGATTATGAAGAATTGTTTAGAAGAATATCGGGAATGCAGCATTTCAGAAATCATTGAAAAATATATTGAAGGTGAACCGCAAGTCGCAGAAGTTCCGGTTCTGCCTGATCAGACCAATCCCTCTTTAATCAAGGGAGAACGCACAGAAGATAAAACCATTACGGAAGGAACGATTACCTACGATATTCGTTTCACAGCAACTGCACCAAAGTCTGGTGAGTTCATCCGTTTAATTATCAATGTAGAAGCACAAAACAATTTTTATCCCGGTTATCCGTTGCTTAAACGCAGCATATACTATTGCAGTCGTATGATTTCTGCTCAATATGGTACTGTATTTTCATCTGCACAGTACGATAAAATTCGCAAAGTCTACTCCATCTGGATTTGTATGAACCCGCCAAAATCCAGAGAAAATACTATTACCCAATATTACATTGCAGAAAAATCGCTTGTGGGACATGTTACCGAAAAAGTGGAAAATTATGATTTGATGTCTGCTGTTATGATTTGCCTCGGCAAACCGGACAGTGAGAATTATCACGGAGTTTTAAAATTATTAAATGTTCTGCTTTCTTCAGAAACAACACCGAAGGAAAAAGAAAGAATTCTCCATGATGATTTTGATATTGCAATGACGCAGAATTTGAAAAGAGAGGTGTCGCTGATGTGTAACTTAAGTCAGGGAATTGTTGAAAGCACTACTGAACGAAATACTTTAGACAGTATCCGCAATCTAATGGAAACACTAAACTTGACTACCGAAGAGGCTATGGCAGCTCTGAAAATTCCAGAAGCAGAACGCCCAAAATATGCCTCCATGTTAAAAGAACTATAAAGGGAACGAGGGAAGCCTGAATACACAGATTCAAGTTTCCCCTTCTTTTTATTTCCTTTTCCGCTCTATCTCATTCTCCATAACCGATTGTGGCAAGTTCTTCGCATTTAAAGCTGCCTGTTTTAAATGCAGACGGTCTAACACAGAAGTTCGTGTTCCGATCTTACGGGGCTTTGTTGGCAGATTATTCATTCTTCCATCAATCATATTATAATTTTGTTCTTCTGTAATCTCTGCACTTCTTAAATATTCTCCATTTTCATAGGATTTCTGCCAGTTTTCCAACACAGGTTTCCCTCTTTTTTCCTGCGTTTCTTGTGGGTGCAGATAGGAAACAATCTGTTCTTTGACGGTTTCGTCAAATCCTGCCGTAACCTGATCCACGATTAACTTTCCAGTTCCATCTACCACTACCCAAGCAGCATTTTTCCCATATGTCGTATGCTCCATCAAGAAAAATTCTTTTCCTTCCACCACCAGATTATCGAAGGCAAGCCAGCTTCCTTCTTTCCCTTCAAGCTGAAAATTAGTAGTGGCAAGAGAAATCAACGTATTGGAAGAACCATTCCGAATAAAATCATCTAAAACAGTAAAGCCCTCTTTTTCCAAATAATAGGCTGCCGCTTCCCCATTCTTATCTAAAATCAGCACGTCCCCAATACTTAGGGCATGTCCAGAAAAATTTTTCGGTAACTGCTTTGCCAAACGGTTTCGGATATTATCCGGTGTTTCATCATACCGCATCCAGCTTCTATATACTTGTTTATAATCTGTATAGCGTATCTGGATATGTTCTTTTTGTAATTCTGCATAAGAACGAAAACGCTTTTTTCTGTTTTCGGGGATTTCTCTAAGCTGATACACTGCAAATTGATTACCTGCCATAACCGTTTCTCCTGTATTTCCATTTTTTCATTACAATTCTGCTTCTTTCTTACGAGTATGGGACGTTTCTTCTTTTTTCTCCTGTTTCTTTAACAGTTCTTTACGCTCCTTTAAGGCTTTTAGCACAGAAACTTTTCTTCCCATTGTTCCCTCTGCTTTTGTCTGCTCCGCTGTGTTTTCTCGTTGTTTTTCTGCCAAGATTCTTTCTAAATCTTGCATTGCTTTTTGTACCAACGGGCTTTCTTTATAATGGGGGACTAAGTCAATCAAGTCTTTGGAGATTTTCCCTCCAGACATCAATTCGTATTCTCCGTCATAAATGCTGCCGTCTTTCAGGCAAAATCCAATTCCTTTTATTCCATGAATGCGGTCTGACGGAATCATTTTGTATTTTTCTACGGCTTCTTCCAATGTCAGATTTTCATAATATTCCCCCATAGAAGGAAATTCCATACATTCTGCAGCATAGAAAGAAATTTGGGGTTCTTGCAGCGTTTCCTGTGGTATCTGTCCCTGCTTTTCTGCTTCTCTTTCGTCAAGATACTGTTCTGCACGCTTTATATATTCCTGCAGTGTCCCGGTTTTTTCCAACGAAATAGGATTTATGTCAATTTTCAATCCGGCAATCCTCATTCCATTTTCCTGAAGCAGATTAAAAAAGGCATCTTCCCTGATGTCCCCGGTATAAGAAAGCGCCACATCAAGATCGGAGTCTTCCCTATACAAAGTTTCTCTTGTACGGCTTTCATATACCCTTGCTGCCAATAAAGTGATTTCTTCATATCCAGCCTCTTCCAGTTCTGCCTGTGCGTAACAAAGTATAGCTTCTTCAATGTTCTGTCGGCTCTCACCACGCAACAGTTTTTCTTCCCGAATGCCAATCTGTGAAGTTGGTGTCAGTTCTCCTTCATAGAATCTCTTTTTCTCCTCTTCTATTACAGATTTTTTAAGTTCTTCATAGGAAAATGGCTCACAAGGCAATTCACCTATTCCTTCCTCTTGAAATATCTGGGAAAAAACTTCTTCTTTAGAGGCAGTTATATTCTCATAAAACTGTCCGCCAATCTCACGAAACGCTTGGTCATAGATCATACATTCATAGCCTTCTAAAATTTTCTGTAACATCACATACCCATATCCGGATCGGAAAGCCACGTTATTTTCTTCACTCTCCATCAGGGGTTTTAATGCCTCATACGACTTCTGCGGAAAATATTCTGCCCGTTCAACCTGTTCCTGAAGCATTTCACTATCAATCTTTCTACATGCAGTCAAATCTGCCCCTTCCTCCAATAGCAATGTTTTCGCTGCTTCTTGAAGTGTAACATCAAAGGTATCGTATACCCCTCCATCTAATTCTTGAAACTCTTGATTGTAAAAGGTATAATCATACCCTTCCTCTGTTTCCTGAATAAAGAAAAACTGTCCCGTTGCTTCTATCTGATAAGCTGCTTCTCTTTCTGCTTCGTCGAATAAACTTGCATTTGAAATTTCCACCTTCTCCTGCTTTTTGTCAGTTTCTTTTTCTTCCAGATACTCTCTGATTGCTTTCATAGCCTCCTGATCCAGACCATTTTCCAAATCCTGTGCGACCACTTTACCATCTCCATTTACCAGAACTGGCGCAACCGAAGCTCCGTATTCGTTATGCTCCATGAGATAGAAATGTTCCTTCTCAATTTCCACTTCTTCTACCGTATGCCATAAGCCTTCATGCTGTTCTAATTCCACTGCTTTGGTATCCATACCAATTTTTATTTCTTTTTCGTTCTGAATACCATCTCTTTCACCTCTGTCTGTTTCTAATTCTTTCATTTTTTCTTCCAGTTCCTTGATAAACTCTCCTGCTGTTCTTCGTATTGCGTCCATGAATGTCCTCAATTCCCACATCTTCAGATTGTCACTCCACCCCGCAATATAAGGAAAAGAATAGTCAGAAGTATCCAGTCCGAAATATTGGCACACCGTATAGGCAATGCTTTCGGCCTCTATCTCCTTTGTTCTCTGATCTTTTTCCTCTCCTGTCTGTTCCAATACTTCCCTGTCATGCAGCTTTGCATGAGCAATTTCGTGAATGAGTGTTTTTATCGTCTGGCTTTCACTCATATCTTCTTTCACAACAATCTCTTTCTTTTTATTGCTGTAATACCCCTTTGCTTCTCCTTCTGTTTCACCAAAGCGGATAGGCACAGGGGATAGTTCTTTGACTGCCTGTAAAAACAAGGGAAAATTTTGTACCTGCCCCGTTAAATCCGGTATTGCAAGTTCCGGTAACGGCTCTCCATACGTTTGTGATATATCAAATATACGGACTACCCGAAAATCAGAAACGACATGCTCCACTACTTCTGTTTCTGGCTGCCCGTCCGGTCCCAAAATCGGCTCATTTGTTTCCGGATCAAATTTTTCCACCAGTTCCTTTTCTTTCCTCTGTGAAGGAGCAATAATCTGAATTCCCTTCTCTCCCTTTTTCACCTGACGATGAAAATTTTTCTGCCATGCGGAATATCCCGCTACCAAAGTTGCTTCTGGTCTTTGCAATGCAATCAAAACCGTATTATTAAAGCTGTAATTATAAAATTTTGACATGGTTTTTAAATATTCTGTATACCGTTCTGAGGTAAATAACGCTTTTACACCTTCTTCCAACTGCTTCGTAATTTCATACATTTGCTGCTCTCTATTTCCTGCCATAGACAAATCCTCCTTCTTAAAAATGTCCCGCCAGTTTCCTGACGGGACTTCCTCTTTATAACTGCTGTTCCGGCTTTTTCTTCTGCATATTTCTGTTTTTCCAGCCTTTTTCCATATTTCTTTGTGTGGTTTTCAATCTGCCAAGCACTGAAGATTTTTCTATTTTCCCTTTTCGACCTTCTGACACTCTGCCTGCATAATTGACTGACCTTCTCGACAAATCTGCCACCTGATCTACTTCTTTCTCCTGATCTTGCGGCATTTCCTTTTCATCCATATTCAAAAGGGAGTTCAGTTCTGCAAGCCTTTCCATCTTCTCCTGCAATTCCTTTTCTTTGGGAAAAGGCTTCGCAGCTTCCTCCTGTGCTGTTTCCAACTGCTTCTGCAGCGTTTCCAATTTTTGCTCTGCTTCTTCCATTTTCTTTTCAATTCCACCCAACGCATTACTGATACGCTGTAAATTTCCAAGAATATCCTTTCCCATCTCAATCAGATAACTGCACTTTCTCTTAATGGTCATGATGTACCGTTGATTAAAAGCATCAAATTTTGCGTACAAAGAAAAGTCATGAAACGTTCCTATTTTTCCCTCTGTATGAATGGCTTTTAATCCTTCACATGCTGCCAAAAGTGCGGTTCCTGCTTCTTTTTTATCCGTAAAGGTTTTATTGGAAACAATCATGGAAAAATCTTCGTTCTCAAAAATAGGACGGACGGCTTCTGCATCGGAACGAAGACCCGCAAGGCGTTCTTTCTGTGCTGCAATCTGCATTGGATAATTCTTTGCAATATCCGTTTCCAGTTTATATTTCTGACTGGTATGGTTTGCTTTTAATAATTTCAATTTACTTACCTGTATATCCAAGTCCATTTTTTCCTTGATATAAGGATTTCCCGTTGCCAGTGCCTTAATTTCTGCATACGACAATGCTGTGTCATCGACATCTTCACAGGCACGAACAGGGGATTTGCTTGTCATAATCTGGGAAATAAATTTCTGTTTATTCTCCAAAATCTGCCACATATACGCATCAAAGGTATTCTCTGTCACATACCGGAAAATCTTTACCTTTTTATTTTGATTGCCCTGCCGCAAAATTCTTCCCTCCTGTTGTTCCAAATCTGCAGGCTTCCAGGGGCAATCTAAATGATGAAGGGCAATCAGGCGATCTTGAATGTTCGTACCCGCCCCTAATTTCGGGGTAGAACCCAGTAAAACCCTGACCTGACCGGAACGCACTTTTGCAAAAAGTTCTGCTTTTTTTGTTTCCGTTCCCGCTTCATGAATAAACACAATTTCCTCTTTTGGTATCCCTTTTGTTACCAGTTTTTCCCGAATATCATCATATACATTAAAAGAACCGTCACTTTTTGGTGTTGATAAATCACAGAAAATAAGCTGTGTGGAAAGCTGCTCCTTTGTTTCTTCCCAAATAGAAAAAGTATTTTCCACACAACGGTTAATCTTGCTGTCTTCATAATCTGGAAGCATGTCATTGATCAGGCGCTGATCCAACGCACATTTTCGTCCATCATTAGTGATTTTAAGCATATTATCAACGGAAGCGTCCACACATCCACTTCTTACAATTTCCGCACGTTCCCCAAACGCCGCTACTAATTCCTGCTGTTCTTCACTTGGCTTTAACACTTCATTGATATACTCTGCTTCCGGCACAGGTAAATGCAGCATATCTGCAGTCTGAATATCCGCACTTTCTTTAAAAAGAGAGATCAACTCCGGAAGATTAAAAAAGCGGGCAAACCGTGTTTTTGCACGATAGCCCGTTCCTTCCGGTGACAATTCTACTGCTGTCACTGTTTCTCCAAAAGTTGCCGCCCAAGAGTCAAAATGTCCCAACTGTAACTTTTTCAAAGTATCATATTGTAAATACCGCATAATGGTATATAGTTCCGTCATACTATTCGAAACGGGGGTTCCTGTGGCAAAAGTAACACCCTTTCCTCCCGTCAGTTCGTCCATATATCTGCATTTCATAAACATATCTGAACTTTTCTGTGCGTCAGTCTGTGCAATCCCTGCAATATTCCTCATTTTTGTATAAAGGAACAAATTTTTGTAAAAATGGCTCTCGTCTACAAACAGCCTGTCTACACCTAACTGTTCAAAGGTCACCACATCATCTTTTCTGGTATCATCGTTTAATTTTTCCAGTTTTTTCTCCAGACCTTTTCTCGTTCTCTCCATCTGCTTTATGGTGTAACGTGGACTGTCATCACTTTGTGCTTCTTCGATTGCCAGCATGATTTCTTCTATCTGCTGTTCAATCATTGCCATCTGACGTTCTTTTGACAGTGGAATACGCTCAAACTGGCTGTGTCCAATGATAATTGCATCGTAATCTCCTGTGGCAATCCGAGAACAAAACTTCTTTCGGTTCGCCGGCTCAAAATCCTTCTTGGTAGCTACCAATACATTGGCTCCCGGATAAAGCCGGAGAAAGTCACTCCCCCACTGTTCGGTCAGATGATTCGGCACAACATAGAGATTTTTCTGCGAAAGACCAAGCCGCTTACTCTCCATTCCCGCTGCGATCATCTGGAACGTCTTTCCAGCCCCTACACAGTGTGCCAGCAATGTGTTTCCTCCATACAATACATGGGCTACTGCATTTTTCTGATGTGGCATCAAGGTAATTTCCGGTGTCATTCCTACAAATTGAATATGACTTCCGTCATATTCTCTGGGACGGATACTGTTAAAAATCTCATTATATTTCTTACACAAGGCTTCCCTTCGGTCTATATCACGAAAAATCCATTCCTTAAAGGCTTCTTTAATCATATCCTGCTTTTGCTGTGCCAGCATAGTTTCTTTCTTATTTAATACTCTGTGTTCTCCGTCAGCGTCCTGTATGGTATCATAAATCTTTGTATCCCGCAGATTTAACGCATCTTCCAGCAAACGATAGGCATTTGCACGGGCTGTTCCATAAGTAGCAGTTACCCTTGTATTCCCATACGTATCCAGCGATTTCCCTGAAATATTCCACTGTCCGTTTACCGGGGCATATTTTACTTCAATCCGGCTTCCAAGATAATAGTCTGGTGTCTGAAATAGTTCCCCCATAAACTCGGTGATATACTCTGCGTCCACCCACGTTGCACCAAGTCGGATTTCAATTTCTGATGCTTCCAATTCTTTTGGCTGCACTTTTTCAAGCGCCTGCACATTCACCTGATAGCGATCGTGATTTTCAGCAAATTGTTTTGCTACTTCCAGCTTTACCCGTACATTCCCTGATAAATATTCATCTGAAGTTTCCCACTTTTCCGTCAATGGATTTTGGAAAATAACTCCGGTTAATTCTTCAATAATCTCTGCCTCCGGCTTTCCTGTCAGTTCTGTCATAAAGGACAAATCTATTTTTGCACGTTCTGCCAAAGACAGAGCAAGTGCTTCACTTGCAGTGTCCACACGCTCTATCGGTTCTGCTTTTCGGATTGTACGCTTATGAAAAATATCTGCTTTTCTTTTTAACCTCCCCTCTTCGTCTAAAAATTCCAGAGAAGCAAGCAGACAATAGCTGCTATCCTGTGAAAATGCCCGACGGTTTGCAGCGCTGTTGAGCAGTCCATATTTTTCTGTAAAAGTATCATAGGTTTGGTTTAATTCCTTTTGAAGACTCTTGATTTCCTCCTCACCGGCATCTTCCATCTGGCTGTCAATCAACTTTCTGGTAATATCCCGAATCTCTATCATGCCTATGACACGTTCTGTTGTCACAGCAGGTAAATCCATACGGTTCATTCTGGAATTTTCACGATAATACACCTGTTCTCCAACCTTTGCAAAACTGAAATTCTTCACAGACGGATCAGCCAGAATGGAGTCTTCTGTTTCATTTAAGTCCAATTCGTCAAACTCTCTGACCGTAATTTGCCCTTGAATAAAAGGAATAACCGCTTTTAACTGTTCTTCCAAAGAATTTTCTTTTCTCGGCTTTACTGTAACTTCCATTCTTCCATACTGATTGCTCTCAAGCGCAAAGTCCCCCAGCACCATTTCCGGATGTTCTACAAAATAAGAATTGATTTTATATCCCTCTTCGGTTTCTCCCACTTCCACCCAAGAAGGCTTCTGCAGCACTGCCCGATCCCGTTTTTGGAAAAATAAAATATCGGATACTACATCTGTTCCGGCATTTTTGCGAAACGCATTTTCCGGCAAGCGGATTGCACCTAATAAGTCTGCTTTCTCTGCAAACTGCAATCGCACTTTTTCACTTTCTTTATCCATCGTCCTGCTGGAAGTAATCACTGCTACTACACCTCCGGGACGTATCAAATCTAAAGACTTCACAATAAAATAGTCATGAATCATCAAAGAATACTTATCGTATTTTCGGTCTGATACCTGATAATTTCCAAATGGCACATTGCCAATCACGCAGTCAAAAAAACTTTCCGGATATTCTGTTTTTTCAAATCCTTTTACCTTTATCCGGTTCTTTTGATAGAGCTGACCTGCAATCTTTCCAGAAATCGGATCTAATTCTACACCATACATCTGAATATTCTGCATACTCTCCGGCACAAGCCCCATAAAGTTTCCCACACCACAGGAAGGCTCCAGTACATTTCCCGTAGATAAGCCCATATTTTCTAAAATCTGATACATGGCTTTGATCACCGTAGGCGGTGTATAAAAAGCATTTAACGTAGAAGAACGTGCCTCTTTATATTCACTTTCACTCAACAAACTTTTTAGTTCCTGATATTCCTGACTCCACTCTTCTTTTCTGTCATCAAATGCCGCTGAAAGACCACCCCAGCCAACATATCTGGATAAAATTTCCTGTTCTTCCGCTGTTGCCAAATGATTTTCTGCTTCCAGCTTTTTTAATAAAGAAATTGCTTCTATATTTCCACGAAACTTCTCTTTTGGACTTCCAATACCCAGCGCATCATCTGTAATCCGAAAGTTATTCCGTTCTTCTGCATGTTCTTTCTGCTGTGGAATGGTATCTTCTTTTGTTTGATTTTGCTTTTTTGGAACAGCCGTTATAATTTTCCCATCTGTACCTATCACATCTATCGTATCGGCAACTTCGTTATCAGGCTGTGATAAGTTTGGTTCTTCTAATTTTTCCATGTCAAATGGCTCTTCCTGCATAAAATCAAACAGGGATAATTGTTGATTTCCACTCTCAATAGATATTTCTTTTTGCCGCTCTGGAAACAGCGTATACGTCCCTTCTATATACTGATGAAGAATTGCAAGGGTTTCCACACGCTTTTCATAGTTCTCAAATTCTAAAGGTAAGGCTGCAAGGGCTTCGTCCATTTTTTTTACCAGCTCTTCCGCTGTTTCTTCCTGCTCCAGCAGAAGCGGTAACTCCCGTCTTGCTTCTTCACCCAAAAAACTGTCTGGAAACGGGCGTTCAATCTCCTCTGGCAGCCGATAATAAAAAGAAACAATACGCTTTGCCAGTTGTTCTCTCTCATAAGAGGGCATTCTTGTATAATCTGCCGCTTTTAAATAAAAATCCTGATCAATCAAAAACTCAATGCGCTTTGCCACCTGTGTCCATTTCAAAAATACGGTAGCCTCCGGGTGGCTATAAGAACCTCTTTCCAGCTTTAATCCTTTGCTATCGTAATCCGCATGAGAGTGATCTGCACCGGAAAGGGCATGGCTTCTTCCGCCAATCCCATAACTTTCCTTTACAAAATCCGCTTTCTCTCTTTCACTTTTGTCCTGAATAAAAAAAGCATAGATACTAAGCCTTCCATCACGATAAGCGCCGCCACCCACTAAAAACGCATCAATCTCATCTTGTGTAATAAAAATGGGATGTTCCTCCCAAGCAAACCCTTCTCTTGCCTGATAAGGAACTGCCTCTTTTGCAAATTTCTGAAACTGTTCTAACACTTTGTCCGGGCCGTAAAAATGAAAGCGCATGATTTCTTTATCCTCTTGGTAATACTCTGCCAGTGCTTCCAATCGCTCATTCAAATCTGCCAAATACCCCGGCTGCTCCAGTAATACACAGACCTTTTCTGTAACCGTCGGAAAGGTATTGTGGAATACTTCTGTATCTTCAAATACCAGTTCTGCAACGCCCTCT
The DNA here is from genome assembly GCA_902381685.1 of Lachnospiraceae bacterium. GTDB lineage: Bacteria > Bacillota > Clostridia > Lachnospirales > Lachnospiraceae > Faecalimonas. Next base: position 2,035,035 of record LR698958.1, read on the forward strand.
GCCATATCCCGTTCCATATAGATTAAAGCGTCTGCATGTTCTTTCAGCGCATTTTCTCTCGCAGCATCTAAGACAACCTGTGGTGCATACTCCCCCTGTCTGAGCAACTGGTGTATTCTTTCACTGGCTTCCTCCCAAGATAAGAATACTTTATCTAATACAGTATCATGTACCGTATGTCCCACTGCAATCTGCATGCCTAATTCATCATACCAGACCGCATACTCCCTGCCTGAAATCTGTAACCCAATGCCACCTTTTCCATATTCTTTTTGGACAAATTCTGTATACGCTTCTTCTGGCTGCTCAATCATAAAATTATAGATGATCCGTAAATGGCTTCCAGTCCGGTTTCCTCCATAGCGCAATACTTCATCTACGATTTCTGCCGGAATTGTCACTTCTTTTGCATAAAGAGCAGCCTGCCTTTCTTCAATTTCACGAATCTGTTTTTCTACGGGAGGTAATTGGGGCAAAGAAAGAGCAGAGGCAATTTCTTCCTCTGCTCCATCGAAATCCTGTTCTGTTTGTTCCTCGCTTAATTGTATACCAATTCCGTCAAAACGCTCTCCTCTGCCATCTTCTGGAGATTGTTCATGTGTGCCACCCACTTCATCTGATCTGCCTCCTTGTCCGGAGCCGGATATTGAATAAGAAGTCCATTCATCAGAACTTCCATTCTCTCCTGTGCTGCTTTCTCGATTTCCATCAGATGTTTCTCCAATTTTCCTGTCAGCAGCATGCTCTGATACCAGTTCTTCCGGTTTTCCTTCAGGAATGTCTTCCGAAGCATTCCGTACTTCCCGATGTTCACTGGTTCGTTTTCTATTGTCAGGTTCGGAAACAGGTAATCCCCTTTGCGGTAGTATGTCAGTTCCATTCTCATTTCCTCCATTTTCTTTACTTTCTCGCATTAACGTGTTAAACTCATTATAATGTGTCTGAGAAGAATTTTCAACCCTTTTTTGAGATTTTTCCTTTTGTTCTTCCCAGTCCATTCTCCATACTGTCCGCCCAATATCCCGAAGAATCGGCTCTACAATCTGATTGGTTGCATTTCCTAAAAATGGAAGGACTGACATCGAACGAAAATCTGTAATTGCAGTAAAATCTCCTTCTTCTAAAACATCCATAGGATCAAGACCGCAGCGGCGTGACAAAGAATAAAAGATACTGTTTTGCAGCAACTCTCGAAACTCTGTCTGTATGGTCTGTTCGTCCAAATCTTCTAAAAAAGTGCCTTCTACTTCATATTCCAGACCTTCCATTGCTTCTTCCAGATTTTCCTCCGTCATATCTCGTGCAATTTTCCAAAGTGCCGACGTAAGGGCAACGGTATCTTCTCCTGACAGACCATATACCTCAGACAAATGCTCCAAAAGCGGCTCCTTTTGATGTTCCTTCAACTGCCATAAATACGGTGTTTTTCCACCCTGCACTTTATGTGTATCAGAAACATCAAATACATACCGTAGTCTTTTTTTCGGGTATCTGTCATCAATTAAAGCAATCCCTTTTGCTCCCCGATTTACCCACCGTTTCATTTTGTGATTCCAAGTTTCCAGCTCTGCACAGGCAGTTACCCCCGGACTCTGTGCATGAATTAAAAGTGTATCAGAAAAAGAGTAACGGTACAGTTGTGATGCAGTATCCAGATAATGCAGCCAATCTCTTGGAGAACTGCTGATTTTTTCCGCTTCATATTGGGCAAGCCCCAAAATCTCATAGAGTTTTCCCATGAACAATCCCTCCTCTTCTTTCTATTTTCTTTTTGGAAATTCCATTTTAAAGCTTGTCCTGTCCCCTTGCAGTTCCAGCAATAAGTCTGCTGTAAATTTCTTTCCCGTCCTCTGGGAATAAAAATCAGTCACACGGGTTTTCCCATGCTCTAAAAGTTCCTTTGCCATTTTCTGATCCAACGTCTTTTTCATTCCAACGAGATAACGGCTCTCTTTCCAGAGGGCAAAATTGCAATCATGGGAAGAACAATAAAAATTCCTTTTCCCTTCATACACAGGACTTCCGCATACCGGACATTTCCCGATGCTTTCTTTTTCGTAAAAACGGTATCGTTCCTCTTTTGGGATTTCCCCGCAACCTGCAATCAATTTCTGAACAAATTCCGTAATGTCCTCCATAAATGTTTCACTGGTAACTTCCCCTCTCTCCATACGAAGTAATTCATTCTCCCATTCTGCTGTTAAAGCCGCTGATTTTAATTCTTCTGGCAATACAGAAATCAATGCAATTCCTTCTTTCGTAGGAAGAAGCTGTTTCCCCTTTCTTACGGCATATCCGGAAGACACCAATTTCTCAATGATACCCGCTCTTGTTGCAGGAGTTCCTAATCCCTTCTTCTCGGTTTCCACATCAAAAGAATGATTTCCGGCTGTTTCCATTGCAGAAAGCAGCGTATCTTCGGAATACGGTTTTGGCGGTGCAGTAAAGCGCTTTCTCTTTTCCGGTATCCTTCCTGCTATTTCCATTCCATCTGAAATATTTTCCGAAATCGAAACTTTTTCCTCTTTTTCTCCCGCTTCTTCTGTTTTTCTCACCTTTTCCTGAAACGCTTTCAAAATTTTTTGAAAGCCCGGTTCCACCACCCTCTTCCCTTTTGTTGCAAAAAGGTGTTCTGCGCATTCTGCCGATACTTCTGTTTCTTCAAAAACCGCCGCTTCTGAAACTGCCTGTGCTAATCTCTGTCCAATCAGATAGAAAATATCCTTCTGTTTTTTCGATAAAGTCCCTATATCCTGTTTCCATGCTTCTTTTGTTGGAAGGAGCGCATGATGATCGGAAACCTTCTGGTTATTGATGATTGCCCCTACATTTCTCCCTACCAGTTCCCTGCTACAAAAGGGAAGCATATCTGAAAGAATATCCAAAAGTTCCAGTACAGACTGTTCCATATCTTCTGTAATATATTGGCTATCTGTTCTGGGATACGTTACCCATTTTTCTTCATACAATTTCTGCAGCTCTGTCAGTGTTTCCTGTGCCGTATATCCAAAAAATCGGTTTGCTTCTCTTTGCAGCGTAGTAAGATCATATAGCTTTGGCGGATTTGTTTTTTTCTGTTTACGTTCCACTTTTAAAATGTGAATGGGGTTTCCTTCGCACATTTTTACCAGTGCATCTGCCTCTTCTTCTTTTTTCATTTTTTCTGATGTAACAAAAAAATCAAGCACCGGAAGTTCCACCTGATAATAGGCTTCTTTCTCAAAATTTTCCACTTTCTTCTGACGTTCCACTAACATAGCAAGAGTGGGCGTCTGTACTCTTCCTACGACCATTCTCTTATAATAAGTAGTTGTAAATGCTCTGGTGGCATTCATGCCAACAAGCCAGTCCGCTTTTGCCCTGCAAACAGCAGCTTCACACAGTCTTTCATACTCTTTTCCATTTTTCAAATTGGAAAATCCATCACAAATTGCCTGTTCTTCCATAGAACTGATCCATAATCGTTTCACTGGAAGGCTGCTTTTCGATAAATCATACACTCTTTTAAAGATCAGTTCCCCTTCTCGACCTGCATCACAGGCATTTACAACATATTCCAAATCTTTTCGGTTTAATAATTCTTTTAATACATCAAACTGCTCTTTTTTATCTTTAGCAATCCGTAACTCCCATGCCTTTGGAAGAATTGGAAGGTCTGTAAACTCCCATTTCTTATACCTTTCATCATATACTTCCGGAGCTGCATACTCTGCCAAATGTCCCAGACACCAGCTTACGATACAGTCCTCTCCTTCCAGATAACCGTCCGCTCTTTTCTTTGCCCCTAACACTTCTGCCAATGCCTGTGCAACACTGGGCTTTTCTCCTAATACTAAAAACATATTGTTCCTCTCCTTTTCAAAAAGGACAGCCCTTTCATAAGCTGTCCCTGTTTTGTTCTATTCTTCTGTTTCTTCTGCATCCTCTGCATCTTCATCTTCATTGATATATGGACCGTTATAAAATTCCAAATCTTCATCTTCGGCATCTGTTTCTGCCTTTTTCGGTTTTGCAACCTTAAAATAGTAATAGGCTCCAGCGCCGCCTGCCGCAAGTAAACCGATTGCAAGCAGTGCGCCCGTCTGATTTTCTGCCTTATCTGCTTTTTTCTCTGGCTTTTCTGCCTCCGGTTTTTTCTCTGTTTCCGGAATGACCACAGACGGGGTTTCTGTCTGCGGCTTCTTTTCTGGAACAAATTCTGCCAGATCATTTTCATCTACCATAGAAAGCATATATACATTTTCCGTAGAACTGGATCGGTCTAAAACAAGAAAAAAAGTATTCCCGTTCTTTGTCTGAACTGTCAAAAACTGCTTTGTGCTGTCATTGTTCTTATCGTCCAGAATCTGCCCGTTCCCCGGAACAGAAAACGGGGTTCCTTCTTCCGTCTGTCCCTCCTGTGGTGCTGGTGTCTGCTCCGGTATCGGAGTAGGCGCTTCCGTTCCCTGTTCTGTCGGTGTTCCTTCTCCTGTATATGCAAATGCTGTCGCACCGGTACTGCAAACAATTCCCATACTTACAATACAGGCTGCCAGCCATTTTTTAAATTTCACGTTCACCATTTGTTTCCTCCTTCGTTTCCTCTTTTTCTGAAAAATCACTTTTGCGTGGATTTTCGTAACGATTCCCAGTAAACTGAAACTCGCCTTTCTGCAGTTTTTCTAAAACCTGCAAAAGCTCCCGGCTCTCAAGACGCATGGAACGGATACTCTTTAAAATTTCCGTATCTTCCAACTGCTTCTTCTGAACCAGCAGCATTTTCAAATGTTCCTGCCATTGTGCAATCTTTGTTTCTGTTTTTTCAATTTCATCTAACACTTTTTGTAACTTCTTATTCAATATCCTGCCTCCATCTCTTTTTTAAGGAAGTCTGCCAAATGCCATAAAATGTTGCTGCCAGTATGGGGTACTGATATTTGCATACTGAATGGGATCACCACAGTGAATCATCACTTGATTGCCTACATAAATCCCCACATGGCTTGCTCCCGGCGTATCATACGTGCCTTGAAAGAAAATTAAATCTCCCGGCTTTGCCTGTTCCGGTGGAACATAAGCACAACAGGAACGTAACCCATCTGCAGTCTGCCGCCCCACATTCCAGCCATTGCCACAATTATTGATTACCCATGATACAAAACCGGAACAGTCAAAACTGGTGCTTGGAGATGCACCGCCCCATACATAGGGATAACCCAAATATTTTTCTGCTTCCCGTATCATATTGGCAAAGCGTTCATCCGTCAAAGCCTCCGGTGGAATTTCATATCCAAAACCGCCATTTCCTCCACCCATTGGAATGGTATTCTTATCAAAGAGATAGTCCCGATTTCCATAAGTGGTGTTATAAATGTCATAACGTTTTTCTTCATTTTCGTCCATGCGGCTGCGAAGAACAGCGTCCAAACCTTTATTTGTCAGGGTAATGTCCATACGATTTACTTCCTGTGTTGTTGTAACTTCAATCTCATTTTTTCCATTACTATCCGCAATAAAAGCCTCCCAAGTCTGATGTCCATGTGCAGAAGCCGCCGCATGATTGTCATAATAAACGTCAAACTGAACTCCGTAACGGGCAAATGCTCCCGTATCCTCCACCGTATACTCCACACCATTCATGACAACCTTTGTTCCAATGGGCACAAACGGATTGTTGGCATCTACTGCAATGGTATGGTTTGCTTTTGGATAGACACCGCTTGCTGTCGGACCGCCTGACCAGCTTCCACAGCAAATAGAACAGTTACAGTATCCACTGGTTACAACCTTTCCAAGAGATTCTCCTACTTTTACTTTCTTTGTTTCTGTTACAACCTCTTTGGTTGCTTCTGTCGTTAAATGGTATTGCTGTTGAAAGATTTCTTCTATTTCTCCTGCCACCTGTTCATAAGTAAAGTCCCCATATAAGGCTGTAAAATAAGAAATCAGGTGATACGGATTGTGTGAAATCTCGTCCACCTGATAGCGGTATTCCTCGTAGCCCTCATGTCGTGCTTCCATACTGTTAATCTGTTGATTCAACTCTGCCTCTAATTTGGAGTAGGCATCCTCTACGGCATAAATATCTTCATCATCACTGGCATAGGTTGTCCCTACAACTGTCGAAACAGTCCCTTGAAATACTGCACTGCAACTGGACATTCCCACACCTATCATCAGGACAAATAGAAGAATCGCAATCACAATTCCAAAAAATCCCTTATGTGTCTTAAAAAAAGAAGTCACAATGCTTTTTGCTTTTTCTAAAAAAGTCTGCGCTGTCTTTGCTGCCTCCGCAGTTGTCTTTTCTCCCTGCTGTGCTGCCTGCCTTGCTTTTTTATAACGCTGTTTTTGCCAGAAACGGTTTAACAGATGTTTTCTCTCCTGTGCCTGTTTTCCTGCTCTCTCTGTTTTTATATCGTCTGCAGTTCCCTGCATAGGATCAAAATGCAAGGAATTCTTTACCGATTCCTCCTCTTTATATCTTCCTTTATGATACTGTACCTGTCGTCTTGACTTTTTTACGGCATAACGTAAGGCTTGTTCGCTAAGTATTCCGGATTGCTTTGCCCCTTCTGTCGCCGCATTTTCATCTGTTTCCTGTGTTTGCAGAGAATTTTCAATTGCACTGGCTGTTACAGAAATTCCTTTTTTGGCAATCCCCATTCCTGCACCACGGATCATGCCATTTCCCTCATCGGAAAAAGAAATTTTCTTTTGGGAACGTCCTGCTTCTTCTTGCAACCGCTTCTGCTTTTGTTTCTTTTCCCGAAAACTTTCTAAAGAGCTATCCTGCGGTTTCCTTCCCTTTCCATCTTCTGGACTGACAGCATTCTCTTCCTCTGTTTTTCTCCTACGGGCATGTTCCTGTACCAGCTTTTTCTTACGGCTACCCGGTTGTGAACTTTCTCCCTCCAAAGATTGGTTCTTTGCTTTTACTCGAAGATTTCCCATACGGAGAGAATGCTCTGCTAATTCTTCCTTTCCATTCTCTCCTTCCAATTTCTCCTCCGGCTCTGAAATGGTAACAGGTTCTCTGGTAAACTTTCCATCTATGCCTTCTTCTCTATGGCTTGCAAATCTTCTCAACGTGTTTTGCTTCTTTTTTCTTTGTCCGGCTGAAACTTCCTGCTTTTCTTTCTCTTCTGGCACGGTTTCTTTATCCGCCATATTTTTTTCCAATAATGCTTTTTCAATCGGTCTATCTCGTGCCTGCCCCCTTCCTTCCTGTCTGATCTTTGTTTTTTCCTCACGTTCTATCTCCCGGACTGGCTTTTCTCTTGCCTGATATTTATGTTCCTGCATCGTATATCACTTCCTTTTTCTCTGCTTTCTCGTATCCTAAACACCTTTTCCTGCGTGTTTTTCCAAATCCGAAGGTCTGGTTGTCATAAGCGAATACAAGCGCAGATTATGATTAAAACGGTCTTTAAAAGGAATGATGACATTTCCATAAAAAATCAATCCTTCTCCTTCCCCGCTATTTGTCACATAGGAAAGCTGATGCGGAGAAATATTCAGTTGCTTTGCTAAAATCTGTCTATCTCCCGCCGCCTGATTCAGCATATAAATGAAATCGGAGTTTTCAAAAATATTTTCAATTTCACGGCTGGCAAGAAGGTCTTTAATGTTCTGCGTAATTCCTGTTGGGATCTGTTTGTGATTAACAGACAGTTTTTTATCTGTCCCTCCGGAGTTTTCACTCATTTTCATCGGAATGTCCTTTCATTCCCGGCATAGCATATCTTTTTGTCCTGTGTTTTTACACAAGCCGAAACGACAGCGGAGCCTCGTGGAGCCATTATATTCCCAAACATCACAGAATGGGGTTCAGACTCTATGCGTTGCGTGTGTTTCAAATATTATTCTGAAACTTCCACTCGGATTAGGGTTGCAACCCCCTTCCCGTTTTCTTCTCCACTTATACTCTTAATTGTTTCCTTCGGCTTCAATTAAGACGGCATACACAATACTCCTTTGCAATATTTTAAGTATTATGTTTTGTTTACCTCCCCATTTACGGAATCGCTTCCAGATTTCTACGGAATAAGCTGCAGTCTGTTCTTCTTTCAAAAGCAAATGGAACTCGTCTATATAATATCGGGTAGACTTATGGGCTACACGGTTTACGGTGACACGGTTCCACACCTGATCCTGCACAATCAGCATTCCTAACTTCTTTAACTGCTTTCCCAAATCCTTAATATCGAAACAAACGATGCGATTATTCAGTTCTACGTTGGTATGATGATTGAATACATTCAGGGAGCCATTGACATAAATTTCAAGCGCTGTGGCAATCCTCTGTGCCTGTACTTCTTCCTGTTTTCTCAGGCAGTCATATAAATCTCCAAGTACCGGCATATTTTCCGGTATTGGATTTTCAAAATACTTCTGGTATACCAGTGGCAGACAACGGTCTATCACTGATTTTTCCTCTGCTTCAATTCCATTCCTGGAACCCATGATCAGCTCACAAAGAGATAAGATAAAATCACTCTTAAACCCAAGAGGATTGTCATCATCTGAATAATCCAGATTGATGTCCATCGGATTGATATAATCGTGGCTTGTCGGGGAAATATGAATTACCTGTCCCCCCAGTGCATGTACCAGCGGATAATATTCTCCTTCCGGATCTCCGATAATAATATCGTCCTGTGTTGCAAAAAACACATTGGCAATCTCTCTCTTTGCCGCAAAAGATTTTCCTGAATTATGTACCACTACACCACAGGATAAAAGAAAATTCTGATAGCCTTCTACGGAAATATCATAAACAGGAACTGCTTCCTCTAAACTCAGGAAACGGACTGCCTTCACTTCATGTTCCGGTATAAACTTTGCCCCTACTTTCAAGTTACAGGCTTCCACATATCCTGCCGACTGCGTAAGAAACCAGTGCTCCGGAGTACAGCGTACTGTTTCTCCATTTTCCAGTTCTACCTCTACCAATTCCGTAACTTCTTTCGTGCAGCGCACGTCATATCCTCTGGCTTTTACAAGCTCCTGCTTCTGGAAATCAAAACTATTGACAAGAACTTCTTCTTTCTTCGCCAGCAATTCTAAAAAGCTGACTTTTCTTCCATCTGGTAAAAGCAGTTTTGTTTCCCCGGTAAAACACCCCGGTGTACCAAGAATCAGACCATTTGGATTTTTTAACTTCTTCCTGTCTACCATAATCATGTTATTGGATAACGCATTTAAGCCATAATATAGGGATTCTCCTCCCATAAATAACTCCTGCGTGGTAAAAGGCACAAAAATAGCAGTAGATGTGGTGGTCAATGCCCGTTTAATCGGAATCATATTCATTCCCAACGGAATACTGCTCATCAATCCCTGCTCCTGCATATAATCCAAACGCCGTAAAGAACAATTATATTTCTGTGCAATCCCGGCAGTCTGGAATACTGCATTATCCAATTCCTGCTTTGTTTTTGCTGTATTCAGAAAAAGAACTGTTACCAAAAACATTCGCTCATTTCTGGACTGTAAATCTTCCAACAGCCGCTTGGCTTCTCCTCCGTATGTATTTAAGTCAGAAGGTATGATGTCTATGTCATACCCTGCACGTACTGCCTTCTTCTGTTCCTCAATTTTCATACGGTTAATATCTGTCACCTTATTTTTTACCAATTTAATGGCTTTCATCTGATCTATGGACTGGATATGAAGATTCACAATCAGGTTTCTGTTCATATCCAAAAATTCTGCCAGCATTTTATCTGTCAACTCTGGTGCTAAAATCTGAAGATAAGACGCTGCACCTATGGTATTTCCCATCTGAAAGGTTTTCCCTTCTTTAAAAACAAAACTGGTAGGCGCTACAAAATCCTTTGTTCCCATGCCAGAACGTAATATCCTGTCATAAGAAAACTGAAATGGCACCTTTTCTTCCGGATTAAAAGTTTCATAGAGGATTTGCAGCCTCTCTTCTCCATTCAATGGATATGCAGACACACCAAGAACCTTAAAATTATTTAAAATATCGGCTTCAATACGCTCCAGTTTTGGTTTTGCCTCCCGGATATTCTCTGCTTCAATTCCGAAAGTAATATACTTTGTCCGTACCAGACCATTGTTCCCTTTTGCAAGCTGATCCCTTAACATTTGTGCATATTCCATACGCACATCATCAAAAGCATCATTCTGCGGCTGAATTTGTATTACGGATTCAAATTCCTTCATATTACTGTGATGATTGATAAAGGAAATCTGAAAATGTATGGTGCTGTCAAAATAATTTAAGAAATCACACCAGTTTTCAAAAATAGCATTCTTATCCTCATTCTGGGCAAGCTGGTAGTTAATATCATAAAAACGGATTGTTTTGGAATAATACTTTTCCTGAACCCTGCAAATTCCGTCTTTTGCCATCTCTCTGTATGGAATGGAGTTCTGTGCTGATATGTTCCGTTCTTGTTTTCTTTTCACATTGGTACATCTCACATTTCCGGTAGAAGATTTCTGTTCTGAATAGGAATGCTTCTTTTCTGTTCTCTTATTCGGTGTAGGTTTCTTATCCTTTCTCTGCGATCCACTTTTTCTGTTTCCTTTTTTTCTCCTCTTTTCCTCACGGGCAGCTCTTTTTGCTTCCTTTTTCCTGCGGATTTTATCTGCTCTTTCCTGTTCTTTTTCTAATTTTACTGCCAGTTTTTCTGTACGCCTCATGGCTTTTTTCTCACTTCTTGTAAGTTTTATAGGTTTTCTCTTATCCATTCTGTCTACCATCAGGCTTCCCTCCTTTTTTCTTTCTCTCCGTCTGCAAATTTTCCTCCTTCTCATAAAAATTTTCTATTTCGTATTTTCGGACTGCCGGACGTTGCAGTTTCACTTGAATAATATGGAACAAAATCTTTTCCAGTGGCATTCCATCTTTCTCGTACATCGCAAACAAAAAAGCTGGAACCATAAGAATGACCATACCTGTTGCTGCATTACTCGTCCCAATCCAGTCTTTTGTTAAAAAATAAAACGGTAATCCCATTGCCGCCGCAATCGAAAGGCAAAGAAGCTGCCTTTTTGTCAAATTCAAGACCACTTTATTTTTTACCTTTGTCAAATCCTTTGGTACGGATACAAATGCCATCTTTTTTTCCGCTCAGAGTGAAAATGGCTGTCACAGGTTTAACAACTCTCCCATCTTCTTCTCTGATGTCTCCTTTCTTTTATTTTCCTGTAATATTTCTGTTCCTAGAGAACAGGCAACTTCATTTCCCCACACGTCCCACCCCGGTGTTTCTCTACGTGCAAACAGTTCAATACGTGGTACATCTCCCATTAACTGCTCAATCCGTCTTCTTGCCTCCTCTGGTTTCTTACTATGTTCCTCAATATGGCTTACAATAGCCTGATGCACACGTTTGGAATAACGTTTTGGACTTCCTTTTGTTGCAAGAATACAAATCTCTGCATTGGCTCTTGTCCAGTACCCCATGCCCCAAAACAAAGAATCTGCTCTTTTATTCTGTTTGATCCACACAAATGCTACACTTTTATAGGTAAATCCCCACGCATCAATTACCTTCCATATTTCTCTTAGAAGCGGAAATGTAACCCATAGAAACAATGCACAATTTTCATCTGCCAATTCTTTTACTGGCAAATCTGCTATTTCTTCTATGCTCATGGTTGGGTAATGGCTTTCCGCTGATCGCCCGTTTCCTTTTTTACTCCAAACCCGATATGCCCACGGGGGATCTGCATAAATCACTTGATATTTTCCCATTCTCATTCCCCCTTTAATGTGCGTTAAAAATTGATTTGCTTAAATTTGCTGTTTTCATCAGACTAAAACATAAAATTACGGTATATGCTGCCACTCCAAACAATGCAGAGTGCATGTTATCTGAAATTTCAATGGTCGCAATCAGCACTGCATAAATGCCAACACACACCATCATAAAAAATCCCTGAAATCCAAGGGCAAACAGCCCACGGAAATAATTGTTTCCAATCTGTCCCCATTCCCGATTTGACATCGTGGAAAACGGAATTGGTGCAACCGAGGTATAAAGATAAATTTCTATCATTCTTCCATATAGAATTACCGTAATTAGTACAGACATGATTTTCATACATAAACTGACCAGCATGGTTTCCAATGCTAATATCACAAGTTCCCCAATCTCCATAGACTCCATTGCTGTTTTCATTTGCTCCAACATCGTGTCTACATTGATTGCCGTATCCGACTCAATGACACCTCCGGCAGCATTGACGATGTGTTGCCCTACGTCAAAAACCGCCATAGTAATGTCAAACGTATGGCTGACCAGATACACAGCTACCCACATTTTGAAAAAATATTTAAAGAACATCCATGTATCAACCTCGTTCATGTTATTCTTTTCTGTAAACATGGAAATCAGTTCATAACAAAGTACAAATGTGATAATCATGCCTGCAATCGGCACAATGACAGAATCGGACAAATTCTGTATCAGGCTGAAAATACTTCCATTCCAGCCTTGTGGTGTCTGTCCAACCTGAGCCGCAATCTCTCCTGTTTTCTCATTAACGTCTGTAAACATTGTTGTCAGGTTGGATTCCACCATTCCCGTCAGAAGTCCCCTCATCCACTCCTCGATTGCTTCAAAAATGCCATCGAACATGGGCGGTTCTCCTTTCGTTTATTTAAAATAATCCACTCAAAAGAGGAATAAGCTGTGTACCAATCAAAACGACACCACCGCCAGCCATAAGCTGTTTAATGCCCTGTGATTTTGCACCCGGATTATCATTTCCATATCCCTCTAAAAGGTTGATTACACCCCATACCGCCAGACCGGCTCCGATTGCCACCACAAGCGTCTGTAAAATATCTACCGCTGAGCTAAAAAAATCCATAATTCACTTGAAACAGATAAAAGTTGTTTTTGCACAAATAAAAAACTGCTGAATTTTCATCAACAGTCCGCCCTTTCCCTTTTATCCGTTTTATCCTTTCTCAAATTTTGATTGTGCTGCGGGCATTTTCCCTTATGGTTCTGCCCTTATATCGTGGTGGCTGTGTTTCCTCTTTTTGAACAGCCTCCACCTCTTTAAAAAATTTGCAATAAACACTCCTTCCTACTTTACGCCATCATGTCGCAAAGTTTTATCCAATAAAAAAGAGCAATGTACTTATACCTGCTCCGAAGTTTCTGTATCCATCTGTTTTCCCTCTACTTCAAACAATTCAAACTCCTCTTTTTTCCGGATTTCAAATTGATGTTTTAAATAGGCTTCCACATCAAAAGTATTCTTTTTATCATAATCTGATAATTCCCGGTATCTGCTATGCTTCGTAATATCAAACTTATTACTGTAAAAAGGACGTACTCCTCGAAGCTGAAGAATACATTTATCTCCGTCCATGACAGCCAATTCGTCTCGACTCATCAACTCTTTTCCGGTTTTCTGATAATTCAGCCCATAAGATCGACTCTGCCCACGGGTATCCGAAGTGTTGTAAAGGTCTATGGTTTCCTTGCCTAATGTTTCTGATATTTCCTTTAATGTGCTTCCTTCTTTTCCGCCCAAAAACAGCATCGTATCGCAATTCCCCAAAATGGTTTCTGCGGCATCTTTATAAATCGTTTTTAACTGGCTCTGGGATTGCAAGATAATCGAAGCAGAAATTTCCCTGCTTCGTATAGTCGCAATCAACTTATCAAATTTCGGAATTTGCCCGATATTGGCAAACTCATCTAATAACAATCTCACATGGTAAGGTAAACGCCCTCCATGCACATCATCTGCTCTGTCACACAACAAATTGAAAAGCTGCGTATACATGATTGCTACAAGGAAATTAAACGTATCGTCCGTATCAGAAATAATAACAAACATTGCAGTTCTCTGATCTCCCAGCATATCCAATTCCAGCTCATCATAAGAAGTCAGCTCCCGCAATTCTGCAATATCAAACGGTGCTAGCCTTGCCCCACAGGAAATCAAAATAGATTTCGCAGTCTTTCCGGCAGCCAGTTTATATTTCTTGTATTGTCTGACTGCAAAATGTTCCGGTTTTTCCTTTTCCAGTTCCTCAAACAGTTCATCAACTGCATTTTTAAATTCTTCATCATCTTCCCTTGCCTCAGAAGCATTGATAAATTCCAAAAGTGTGGAAAAGTTCTGTTCTTCTTCCGGTGCTTCGTAATAGATATACCCAATTAAAGCACAATACAGCAATCGTTCCGCTTTAATCCAGAAATCTTCTCCTGATTTTTCCCCATCACCTTTTGTATTGGCAATGATCGTATTGACCAGTTTCAAAATATCTTTTTCACTGCGTATGTAACGAAACGGGTTATAGTGCATACTCTTTTTGAAGTTGATTGTATTTAAAACCTTAATCTTATAAGGTTCATAGATTACCTTCCCATTCTTATCCAGTACCGGCTTTCCGTCTTTTATTTTGGGTGTCCCTTTTTGCAGCATCTTTCCGCATTCTACTAAAATAGTCCCTTTCGGATCAGTCACTACATAACTGACATTTGGTGTCATCTGCATTAAATTAGGTTTCACATAAAATCTCGTCTTACCTGAACCGGAGCCACCAATAATCATAACATTTTTATTTCTGGCATACTTCGGTTTTTTCGGGCGGCTGTTCATGGTAAGCCTTTCCGTTTGCGTAAGAATGATATTGTTTTCAAATGCAGAGTCCATAAAAGGTGCAATATCCTTTGCTGTCCCCCAACGGGCAGAACCATATTCCACTCCCTGACGGAATTTCTTTGCATTCTTACCTTTCACATAGACAATCCCTTTTAATAAAACTGCACCTGTAAATCCCACTCCTATATCAGAAAACCGCAAACTCGGCAAAATATTCTCAAATGCCAACGATACATTCAATGTCAAAACACTCAGACGTTCCAGTAAAGAATTTCCCTGGCAATACTGATAAAGCCATGCCAATTTATTCACTATATAAAATACAAGTACATAGGGCAGGTTTGTCAGAAACAATCTCTTTATGTCTACCTCTGGCAGCCTTCCTATAACATTCTGCCACAGCTTTTCCCATACTTTTTTGAACTGCTTTTCTTTTTTCTGTTCTTTCTTTTTCATCGTGCAGCATCTCTCTCCTTACTCTTTGTCTTCTGTCTTTCTCGGTGCTGTGCCTGACGTTCCTTTACCTGAGAGAGTTTTTTCCGTATGGATACTTTTTTGCTTTGCTTCATACTCCAGCCTGTATATTCCTTAAATGCTGCTGTCATAGAATCTACATCTCTTGCTTTAAAAAACACATAATAACGGGGCGGTTCTGAAGAGCGGTCTTTTTTCAGACAATAGTCAACATTGTATTTTCTGGCATACTTTTCAAAGGATTTAATATTTCCGTCTGTAATCTCAATGTTGGAAAGTTCACAGTTCTGCTCCTTGAGTTTCTCCATGCTTTGTTTTCCTTTATAAACTGCCAAATTTTTTTCTTCCTTAGATACCCCTTTCTTTTGCTTCCTCTGGGATTTCTGCTGTTCCAGCTTTGTCAAAGTTTTTAATAATGCACTTTTTAAAATCTGTGCAGAAATTTTTCCTCCACGGATACACAGGGACACAACTTTCTCATTGACTTCGTCCTGCATAGGCTGTTTCTTCCTTTCCTGATTTCTTCTTTCTCATGTTCTGTAATATTTTCTGCAAACAGTATCCAATACAAGGAGAATGTTTTCCATAAGGGCAACCCACACATTGTCCTGCTTTTTTCGTATCTTTCTCTGGCTGTTTTGGGAGAAGATAATAGCACTGTTTTCTGGTGCAGCCATTTTTTCGTCTGCTCCAAAAATAGCAGTCCTCACACACCAAAGGTTTGTCCTCTGCGTATTTTCTCTTATCCGCTTTCTCCATTTTCCTGATCCTTTCTTTTCTTTTGCAGCATTTCTTCCATCTGGCGATCCGCCTGACCACCTACACGGACACAACAATATAAGCCAAATGTCAAAATAACAGCAACTCCAAAAATTATTTTTCCTACCATATTTTCTGCTCCTTTAAAAAGAGGCAGCCACAGATTTTCCGTGACCGCCTTTCCAGTTATGGGAATCTCCCATGTTATTTTTTCCTTTTCTTAATCCAGTAATAAGAAGAACCTGCCAGTAACACTGCCATTGCAGATAACAGCACCCACAATTCTACTTGGCTGGTATCCCCTGTTTTTGGGGCATTTCCTGTCGGTTTTGATTCCTGTGGCTGTTCCACATTTTCAGAAGGCTTCCTTTCGTCTTTCATCACAACCTTCTGGATTTCCCCAGTATCTTTTACTTCAAAGATAATATCCTCTGCTACCAGATACCCGTCTGGTGCAGACACTTCATGAAGCGTATACTTTCCAATCGGAAGCATCTCGATATAGTGAGGTTTCTCACCAGACGTCCAGCTTTCTACTTCATTGCCTTCCTGATCCAAAATCGTTAATTTTGCACCGGGAAGTTCTTTTCCTGAAATGTCCGTTTTAGAAATTTCGACTTTCGTAATATCATCTTTCATCTCCACTTTCTGGACTTCTCCTGTATCTGCTACGGTAAAAGAAATACTTTCTGCTGTTACATAACCATCTGCCGGAAGTGTTTCTTCCAACACATAAGTATGCCCTGCCACCAGTTCTTTGATAACATGTGGTTCTTTTGCAGAAATCCATTCGTCAATGACCTTTCCCTGCTCATCTTTTACCTGAAGTTTCGCACCTTCTACTTCTTTCCCGTCTGTCAGGGACGTTTTTGTAAATTCTACGACTGTCGGTACATTCTCAAAAGTAAACTCATAAGATACACACGCTTCCTGACTGTTTTCCGGATCAAAAGTAAATTCTTTTCTCTCTCCTGTCATAGAAAAGCCCTGTGCCGAAGCTGTTTCTTTGATATAATAAGTATATCCCACTGGTAAATCTGCCTCGAAACGCAGCATTCCCTGTGCATTTGTTGCCTGTTCCTCAATGACAGTATCTGCCTTCATGATTACGTTTCCCTGTGCATTTTTTATATCTTCCTTGACACAGAGGGCAAATACTGCACCCTGAAGCATACGGTCTACATCTTTTTCTTTCTTCCACACAATTACTTCCGCTTTCTGACGTTTATTCTGCCAGTCTGTGGAATATGTAATTTCTGCTGTTTCCTGATCACGATATAGCAAGTCAATTTCTCTGGCTTCTTTATCCAGCACAAATCCATGTGCTGTTTCTTTCTCCTTTACATAGTATTTTCCAAGTGGCAAACCGGAAATTCTTGCAACACCTGTGTGATCTGTGGTAATCTCCGCTACCAATTCATCTTTTTTATAGTAATCCTTGCTTTCTCCATCTGCCGCCTGAATATCTTCCCTCACATACACTGCAAAAGTAACTTCTTTCAATGAGCCTGACAGATATTCAAATACATGGGAAATCCAGCCTCCAATCTGCTCAAAAACAGATACCTTTTCTAAAAATTCACCCTTTTTATTAATCA
Source organism: Lachnospiraceae bacterium (assembly GCA_902381685.1). Taxonomy (GTDB): domain Bacteria; phylum Bacillota; class Clostridia; order Lachnospirales; family Lachnospiraceae; genus Faecalimonas. The sequence goes on from LR698958.1 coordinate 2,052,452, forward strand.
GGATACTTCCTGTTGGCACGTCATCTTTCATTTCCACTTTCTGAATTTCTTCTGTATCTTCCACGGTAAAGGAAACTTCCTCTGCCCTCAGATAACCATACGGGGCAGTTTCTTCTCTTAAGGTATACGTTTCTCCAACTTTGAGTCCACGAATGACATGTGCTTCTCCTTTTACAGATTTCCAACTGTCTACAACTTCCCCGTCTTTATCAAGTACCATAAGGGTTGCCCCGGAAAGTTCTACTCCTGTTGTAACATCGACTTTGGTAATAGAAACTTTTGTCGGCTGATTTAAAAATTCTGATGTAAGTTCTACCACATCAATCTCTTGTCCCTGATAGGAAAAATCGACATCAAGCACTTGTTCCGAAGATACATAGCCCGCTGGTGCTTCCAGTTCTTTCACATAATATTTTCCAAATGGCAGATCAAAAGAAAATGTTGCCTTTCCATTTTCCCCTGTTTCAGCTTTCCCAATCAGTGTATCCGCTTTTACTAAAGTCTGATTTCCTACCTGAATATCTTCTTTCGCATACAATCCAAAGACTGCACCTTTTATTTCTTTTTTTGTTTCTGCATCTCGCTTTACTACGGAAATTTTTGCTTTCTGACGTTCATTTTTTAACAGGACTTCCTGCTCAATTACAGGAGTTTTCTGATCTTCATATTTGAATATCACTGTCTGCGGCTCTGGATTTTTCACAAATCCTTCAGGTGCTGTAATCTCTACCAGCTCATACGTTCCAAGTGGTAAATCTGACACACTTGCTTTTCCTTCTTGATCTGTTGTAAGGGTAGCAACTTTCGTCCCCTCTGCGTACTCCAATATGCGGTTTCCCTGCTCGTCCTTCTGAGCATCTGCAGTATAAATATCCTCTGCCGCATACAAATCAAAGACTGCACCGGAAAGATTGATTTCCTGATAAGAAAAGTCTTTATCAAAATCTTCTAAGATTTCTCCCTTTTTTACAATCTGCAATTCGCCTTTTACTGGGTGATTTTCATATACCATTTCAATAATGACATCTCCTGAAATACTGTCCATCTGATATGCTGTATCAGAAGCTACGGAAACCTCATAATAATTTTCATTCAAAGTATAACCGTCTGGTGCTGTGACTTCCTCAATACGGTAATGTCCTGCATCCAAATTCTGAGGAAGAATTAAGTACCCAGTTTCATCTGTAAAATAAGACTTATGCACTACCGTTGTAGGATAGGTGGTAACCTGTTCCACATATTTTTTTCTGTCCAAATCATATACCTTAAACTCTGTCCCCTTTTTGAGTACAGGCTTTTTACTTTCATCGTCCTTTTTTACGATTTTTAACTTTGCCTCAAACTCTTTATCCAGAAGAACTCTCCAGATTTGCGGTGTATCCGGCTTATGCTCTGTAATACGGACAATAAAGTCTTTTACAGGCTTATAGTTTGGCGGTGTTGTTGTTTCCCTGACCACATACGTTCCATACGGGAGTGGGATACTGCAAGCATACCCTCTTTCATCTGTAAATAACTCTGTTGCTCCATTCTCTCCAATTACCACGGGAGTTGCAGAAGCAAAATCATAACTTCCATCTTCTTTTTTCTTTAAAGAAGATTCCAAATATGCCTGAAAACCTGCTCCTTTTAAGAGTTCTGCGTCTGTATTCCCATTATTTCCGGCTTTAATTAACTGAAACGGCTGTTTTTTCACCTGTTCCTTTACATTGCAAACTCTCTTTACAATGGCAACCGTATCGCCTTCATCATCGCATACCACATCATGCTCAGTTTCATCTAAGAGATAACCCGCCGGAGGCGTAATCTCCTTGATGTAATAACTTCCTAAATATAAATCCTTTACTTCTGCTTTGCCTTTATCATCAGTTTTTAAAGTCGCTACCTGTTCGTCCTTCTGATATAAGACTCCAGTTTTCCCATCTGGATGCACGATATTTTCACGGGCATACAGTCCATACACCGCTCCTTTTAAAGACGCATCTCCCTGTGGTGTTTTTCCTGTTTCGGCGTCTTCTTTTTCCAAAATAATTTCTGCCTTTACCCTCTCATTTTGAAACGTATGAGAAAAAGAACAATGCTCTTCTCCTTCTGCATACTGAAAGTCAAAGAAGAACTTCTCGGTTTCCTTTTTTACATACTGAGCAGGCGCCTGCAATTCTTTGATATAATAAGAATATCCAATAGGAAGGTCTGCCTGATAACTGGCAGTTCCGTTTTCTCCCGTTGTAACTTTCTCAATCAAAGTATCTTTTTTCACCAGCAGATTTCCAGCCTTTCCATGTATATCTTCTGCCGTATATAACCCATAAATACCACCCGCCAGTGGATTTTTCGTGTCCTGATCCTCTTTTCTCACGGACACGCTTGCTTTCTGCCTATCGTTTACAAATGTTATGGTTTTAAAAACAACTTCCTCATTCTGCCCTGCATAGGATAACGTAACTGTCTGGGATTCTCCCTTGCATACGAAATTTTCAGGTGCTTTTACTTCCACCACTTTATAAGTACCAAGAGGAAGCTCCGAAAGTGTAACACTTCCATCTTCTCCTGTTTTTAGTCCTTTTTTCACCACAGCACCTTTTTTATAAGCAACTGTTCCATCTGCTCGGACAATCTCTTTTTCTGCATATACATCATATACAGCACCTTTTTGTTTCTCTTTTGTATAGGAAAAGGTTACACCTTCTTCCGTAACGTCTGCTCCTGTCAGAACTTCTCCCTCTTTATAAACGGTTAAGGAAGCAAGCTGTTCCTGATCCGCAACTTCTATCTGTACCGTCTTTCCTACTTCCAATTTCACACCATAATATTTTGTGTCTAACACATATCCCTGTGGTGCAGAAATTTCTTTTAAGTAAACGGTATCCTGTGTCTTTTCTATGGTAACGCTGGAAACACCATTTTTATCTGTTGCAGGCATTTCCACAATCAAATCTGTGCAATCTTTATCACGGTATACACCATATACCGCTCCTTCCATTTTTTTCTGGCTGCTCTGATCTTTTTTTATAAGTTCTATCTTTGCATTTTTCAGCCACTCTACGGAAAACTCAACATACTGTTCCTGTTCAACTCCTTCTCCGAATACAAATGCCAAGTCCTGCACACTGTCATTTGTTACCAGCTTATATGCGGAATAATCTTTTGTAATACTTCCCTGCATAGTCGCTGACCAAGAACCTTCCACATCTTCCGTCTGTGTAAGCGGCGCACTCAAATAAAACTTCGTTCCGCCCGAAAGTGTTACCCTTGCTCCGGCAGCGCTGTTTTTTCCAGTTGTAAGATTATGAAACACAACCCCTTTCGGAAGCTGCATGGTAATGGACTGCAAGGAATCTGCAGTAAATGTAATATCCTCTGTCCGCTGTTCCTGCCCTTCCTGATACGCTTTCACATGATTTTTAGAAAAAGACATGGAAACCTCTGGAATTTCCGGTTTTCCTACACAATAATTGTAAACTTCCATTGCCAAAGATTTTGCTGTTTCATTTGCTCCGTAAAAAGCATCCGCACTTCCGTAAGCATAAGCTGCAGCTATATGCGTAAGAATGAACTGCTTTCCCTCTGAAAAATCACTGTGGTGTTTTGCAAAATAGCTTTCTTTTCCTGCCGCTTCTGTCCCATAATAGCAGACCTTTGCAAGCGCTTGATTATCCTCAATTTTTGTAATTGTATAAGTACCTGTTCCCGGTCCCGGTAAAGACGGCTGGATACAATAAGCGGTGGCATGGACATTCCCATAAGAAATAAAATAAGGCTCTGTCACATAAGTACCCAGATCATAATCCTGATAACGATATAACGGACCTTTTGTGATTGTAACTGTCTGTGTTGCCCTTGCTGCCTGATCGGAAGCATTTGCTACAAAAGTAACTGTTTCTCCTTCTTTTATCTGAAAAAGATCAATCTCCTGTTCTTCTGCCTGTGACAGCACATCATAAAGACCTAACCCGGATTCTTCATCATAAGTATCCTGTTTCTTACTTTCCTCAAGTACCTGTGAAAATTCATCTTCTGTTAAAATCTGTTCCTCTTTTTGTGACGCATCTTCTTCCTCTTCTGAATTTTTCTCCTGTTTTCCATGCTCTTTTGACGGTGACGGATTTTCTTTTTCTTTATGCTCGGCAACTGTGATATTTCTAATCACATGGTAGTTCGGCGCTTCCCGAACCGGCTCTACAAAATACACTGCCTGATAAGTATCTGCATGGTCTGTATGAAAATCCTGCCCCTTCTGATTTTTCGCTTCATAAAATGTCACTTTTACTTGGTCAGAATGAAACTTCATGCCGGAAAAATCTGTCTTTATATCAAAGTCACTGCCTTTTTCCACTTCATAATCCTGCACAGTTACAATCTCATCTTCCTGAAGCTGAGCTTTTACCTGTTCCAGCGCAGGGTATTGCATTTCATAAGATTTTGGATTTGTTTCTCCTGCATACGCTGTCATCGGCTGCACAACAGAGGTTAAGATTGTAAGTGCCGAAAGTACACCTGAGAAAATTCTTTTTACTGTTTTTTTCATACTTTTCTCTGCCTCTTTTCTATATTTTACTGATACGATGTATTTTATTTCTTTTTTCCAACTCACTCCCTTCTCTAAATCCTGCCTGTTCTCTTTCCAAATCCGTTCCTACTCCAAATTTCCTTTCGCAGCGTTTTCTCTGATAAGGCAGGCAGAATGCCCACTCAATATCAGGTATCACTTTGGTCAGGCAATTCAATTTTCAAGGTACAAAAAAGGGATTTTTTTAAGATTTGTGTTATCCCTTCACTAATCGCATATTAGAAAAGGGATTTTTTAACTATTCGAGAAAAACTTTTTCATTTTTTTAAAGAAATGCCTCGTAATTTAAAGCAAAATATTTTATAATAATAAAAACACCTTACTCTAAAAATATATTTTTTTAATTTTATAATGCAAAAATTTTAAATCTATTTCAATTCAATATGAAACAATGAGGTAAAAGTATGGAAAAAGAGACTATTTTAAATGAATTAGACGAATTATTGATAGAAGGAAACTCAATACTATCTACAAAATGGACGGAATCAATGGGCATTTATACTTACGTAGATGAAGAAAATTACTATAGTTGGCGAACTAAAGTATTATCCTTTTTAAAATTATTTCTCTCTATCGAAAGCGACTATATAAATGTATTTTCAGAATTATCAGAATCCTCTTTTTCTAACGCCAATATATGTGTGCAGACTCTTCAAAATATAAAAGAATATATCAAAAAAAATTATATCTCTATTGAGCAGAAAAATAATATAAAAATAGACGAAATTTTAGACTTGATTTTTACACGTTTTCACAAAATTGCAAGACAATTACAAAGTAGATATAATCACAGAGATACTTTAACTATCGATGATGAATATGATGTTCAAGACTTACTTCATGCTCTTTTACAATTATATTTCGATGATATTCGTGCTGAAGAGTGGACTCCCTCTTACGCCGGAAAATGTGCACGAGTAGATTTTCTATTAAAAAATGAAAAAATCGTCATTGAGGTCAAAAAAACTCGAAAAGGCTTAACCGATAAAGAAATAGGTGATCAACTTATTGTTGATATTGATCGCTATAAGTCCCATGCAGATTGCCAAAAACTTATTTGTTTTGTTTATGACCCAGAAGCAAGAATTGGAAATCCAATCGGTATTATGAAAGATCTAAATACTCAACATAATGGATTTGTAACGGTGTATATTAGACCTCTCATATAAATAAGGGGATAGTCTCCCCTTATTTGCTCTAAAAAGCACCTCCTACAATTCCCAAATCATGCAGAATAGAACGCAGTTCTGACAAAATACGTTTTCTTCGATTATAAATAGTCTTCCGGCTACACCCCATAATTTGAGCCGCATCTTTGATTGTTACTTCTTCAAAAAATAGCAAATAAATCAAACGGGCATCTTCCTTTGCCAACCGGGCTATTCCTTCCCGTACTTTTGCTTCATACAACTTACAAAGTACCGTTTCCTCTGTATCATATTTTTCTTCTTCCAAATCTCCGTATCCATTCAGTGCCTCTAAACTACACACCCTTTGTTTCTTCTGCCTTTCCATCTGGTATCTTTCTTTTCGTCTGGACTGATACCATTCTAAGTATACTTCTCTGGTCACTTCAATCAGTGAACCGTCGGGCATTCTCAATACATAGCTTTTTCTCTCTTTTGGCTTTTTCCCTCGCATTCAGTTTTTCCTCCTCTTATACAGCCTCTTTCCATTCCATACATTTTTTACGAAGCCGTGTGACTGCTCTTGTCAGGATTTTTGATACGGCGGCATGAGAAACACCGAGTTTTTCTGCAATTTCACTTTGAGATTTCTGCTCCCAAAAATACTCGAAAACTACTTCTTTCTGCCGTTCTGTCAGTAATCCAAGTAATTCCTGTATCATTTCTTTCCTTATCGCTGTTTCCAAAACAGTTGCTTCTAAAGAACCCAAAACTCCCCATTCTTCTGAAACTGCACTATAAGAAATGCTTTTTCTCTGTTGCCTTGTTTCCAGATTTCGATTGATACGATCTTCACCCTCTAAAATTAAGCGAAGATACCAAGCCTCTTTTTCAAACCATTGCTCTGAAATTTCATTTTGTTCCATCTCATAGCGATAATTCTGACAATCCCAAATAGGAAATACCGTTGCAAGACCAGATATTTCATAAAGGGCATATCCATTTTGATAAACGGAAATTTTTACATTCGTAGCAATGCTTTTTGACACAAATATTGTGCCATGTGTTTTTAAATACTTTGCAGTTGGGTAATTTTCTTCCAGAACTGGAACCGGCATGAAATGTTTTAATTCCGCTAATGTAAGCATATTCTGACCACCTTTCAACGGGCAGCCAGAAATACCAGATTGAATGTGTGTTAAGGCAATAGAAAACAGCCCCAGACATACCCGTTTTTTTTAACGGGACTGGAACCTTCCATAGCCCTCTGTTTCTCACTTACTGGATTTCTTACGCTTAGTGTAACAGTTTCGCTTACTATTTTCCTCAACGGGTGTGTAGAACCTGACTACTCTTATCCGTAGAAATTTTTAAACGGTTTTTCTCCATACTTTCGATCAAGGCATTCATGGTATGCTTTAAAATCTCCTGCTCATTTTCCTTCAATTCCTGTACTCTGCTGGAAAATGCAGATACCCATATCTTTGTTTCATTTACCTCTGTGCTTACTCCAAGCAGCGTATTTGCATCTACCCCAAGAGCCTTTACAATTTTTTGCAAAATTCCCACTGACATTGCCATCTGTCCCCCTTCAATACGGCTGATCGTATTGGTACTGACACCGGATTTCTCAGCAAGAATTTCCTGTGAAAATTCCCTTTCCTTCCGACACTCCCGAATACGATTTCCTAAGATGATTAACTCCTGTGATACTGCCCGGTTCCCCAAAATAGTCCCTCCTTTCTTTTCCAAAATCTTACCTTGCGCCATGATGTCGTAAAGTTCCAAAACGCAAAAAGGCAGCCATTTTCAGGCTGCCAAACATGCTCAACTCTTATCATCTTCTACTTTATCAACTTTTTTATTGCTTTATAAAGTTGTAATACCATAAAAACAAACAATAAAAAAAGTTTCCACACTAATACAACTCCCCCTATTATGCCTCCAATCAGCATTTGAAACACCAACATGGCAATCGTGCTTCCCACATCTCTCTTTCGTGGAACAATCCATATCTGCATCTTACGGATTCCAAAAGGAATCCCTACCAGTATCCATAACTTTAAATAATCACAGTTTCCTCCTTCTACACAAAATGGATAAAAAATCACTGTCCACAATAACACCTCTGTCACAAAAATCATACGGCAAAAAATTTCCTGCCTCATTTTCCCCATCCTCCTCCGTATAAATCATGGTTTACTTCTGCCTGATAGTAATGATTGATTGTCAAAACGGAATTATAAAGTGCTGTTAAAAGATAGGACTTAATGTTCCCGACTTTCGTTGTATTTTTATTCAGGCAAAGACCGACATACTCAATATGGGCATGTGTCAATTTCATAAACTGGCTTTTTACCAGTGATACTAATTTATCTTCTCCGGCAATCCGAATTTTTCCCTGATCCGGCATTACCATAACTTCTACCATCAATTCCACCAACTCATCAACTTCTTCTCTTGCATGTGGGGTATCATTCCGGAAACACTCATACGAAATGTTTTCCCGAATTATTTCCCGGTATGTATTCCTCTGCTCAATCTCATCTATCGTTTTTTCTTTTTCCGGACAGATAAGATTTGATAGGATACTACTACTCTCTGTTTCATTATTCTCTGTCTTGTTAATATCAGTATTATTAGATTGTGATTTTGGACATTCTTGAATTGTGGTTTTCACAACTCCTGAATTGTGATTTTCATCATTCTTGAATTGTGATTTTGGATATTCCTGAATTGTGGTTTTCACAACTCTTGAATTGTGATTTTCACAATTCTGGAAGTTTTCTTCCCCAATCCCCTCATTTTCCTGCATTTTTATCTCCATATTTTCTAAAATTTCCTTCCCATCACTCAAATACGGCTCCTTTTCCAACCATTCTGTTTCTATGTCTATGGGTTCCGCATCTTCTGAATTGTGATTTTCATCATTCTTGAATTGTGATTTTGGAAACTCTTGAATTGTGGTTTTCACAACTCCTGAATTGTGATTTTCACAATTCTGCAAATCTGATGTATCACTATTTTCTTCATCATTTTTCTGAACCAAGAAATTCTTTACATAAATTACATTTGGTCTGCCAAGTCCCAACCGCTTTTTTTCAATCAACCCAATCCCTTTTTCACTGTCCAGTTCTTTCAGAAGTTTTACCGCTTTTTGCGTTCCACAGTTTAATAACTCTGCAATTTCTTCTATGGTAAAAATAATATATACCCGTTCTTCTTCGTCCAGCCAATGATTTTTCATGCTGAGGCTCATACGGTCTAATAATAGACCGTAGAGTACTTTTGCTTCACAGGAAAGTTCTTTAAAGCATTCTGCAGTGAACAGAATTTTAGGAACACGGTAAAAACTGTACTGCTCTGCCTCCATTCCCCTATAATAATCAAATTGTATCTTCTCCATGCTCCAATTCCTCCTCTCTGCCATTTTTCCATTCTTCCAGCAAGGTATAAATTACATTCTCTATCTCTTGTTTTGTATATGCAGGTGGAAAATAACTGCTGATTTTCTTCGCCGAAATCGTCACTCCATTCCCGCTATTTTTCTTTTTTAATAACAGTCCATATATGGCATTTCCGTCCAGTTTTTTCTCTTCACTAAACATCTTGATTGCTTCTGCCTGCGCCGCTGTTGGCATGATTTCACAATTTCTCACTGCCTCCAAAACAAGCTCCTGTTCTTCCCTTGTAAGATAAGACAGTTTTTCTCCTACAATCATAGGAACTTTCTTCACATCAACAAGGTCTAACAATCCGCTGATCAAATTTGCCAGACGAATATACCTCTGAACGGTTCTTCCGCTGTCACCTGCAGTTTCTCCTACCATTTCAGCAGTATATTTTTCCCCTTTACTTCCCTGATGTTTCAGTGCCTCATACTTCATTTTATAAGCGAAGGCTTTTTCACTTGGCAGAATATCCTCTCTTTGGATATTGGTATCCACCATAATCACCGTCGCAGTATCATCATCTATATCCCGAATAATGACAGGCATTTCCTCTAACCCGGCAAGTTCACATGCTCTCCACCTGCGGTGTCCCGCTACTACCTCATATCCGCCATCTGGATAAGGGCGGACGATCCCCGGCATCAAAATCCCATATTGCTTGACGCTCTCTACGGTTTCTTCCATTTTTTCATCGTCCTGCACATGAAACGGGTGATTTTTAAATGGGTGCAGCAAATCAATCGGAACAGAAGTGACTACCTCACCACTTACTGTTTCTTCCTTACCAAACAAATCATCAAAAGAAGAAAGTTTTACTTTTTCTGCGCTCTTACTCCTCATATGCAAGCACCTCCTCTGTCAGAGAAATATATCCTTTTGCTACTATCCCTTTCGGATCATGCAGATAAATACTCTTTCCTTCTGCTGTTGTTTCTGCAGCCCGAACAGACAGAGGAATACAATTCTTAAAAATATGTACTCTTGTTCCGTATACCTGCCGGATTTGTTCGGCTATATCTCTTGCAAAATTTGTCCTTCGGTCAACCTTTGTAAATAAAATTCCCATAATAGAAAGCTGGGGATTTAATTTTCTGTGTACTCTCCCAATCGTTTTAATCAACTGCTGAAGTCCTTTTACCGGAAGATACGCTGCTTCTACCGGGATCAACACATAATCCGACGCTACCAGCGCATTGATTGTGATCATTCCCAGTGACGGCATACAATCAATCAGAATATAGTCATACTCTGCCTTTACCGTATCAAGATATTGTTTTAATATCATTTCTCTGCTCATCACATTCACCAGCGCAGTTTCTAATCCTGCCAGTTCAATATTTGCCGGAATAAAGGCAATGCCTTCATCATGCCAGATAATCCCCTCATTTGGTTCAACATCTTCATCATTGATTACTTTTTCCATGATTGTTACTAAGGTAACTTCCAACTCGTCCGGCTCCTGTATCCCTAAACTTGCAGCCATACTTCCCTGTGCGTCGGCTTCTATTAAAAGAACTCTTTTTCCTTCTCTTGCTAAGCCAATCCCTAAATTGACACAAGTTGTTGTCTTTCCAACTCCACCTTTTTGATTTGCGATTGCGATTACTTTACACATACTTATCTTCCGCCTTTCTTTTCTTCTATCTCTGCGTACATACGAAAATATTTTGTAGTTCCTTTATTGGAAAGCAGGTCAGATACCTGCAGCACCGCTATCTGAGGGTGCTGCTCCAACTTTTCCCGAAACCATCGAATATCTGATTTTGTTCCCTGAACTCTGACTTTTAACATGCTTCTTCTCCTCTAAAAGCAATATTCCGGATAACGAATTTTGATTGCCTCCCAAAAGTATCTCGCATACCCACAGCAAAATAACTCCTCTGGTGTATATCCTGCATACTCCTGTAATTTTCCTTCTTCACTTTCATAATCATATACGCTTGGCGTACCATTACAGTATAAATTAAAAGCCATACGGACAATCCTTACGCTGCCACTGGTCTGCCAGCCTTCTTGAAGACATTCTGTCTTTACATATCCTGTTCTCAAATCGTAAATACGATCTATATTGACTCTTGTATCTTCACTAATCCCAAGACAATAAATCAAGGCTTTGTGATACACATCTTGACGACGGCATTTTTTCATATATGTTTGATAAAATTCTTTGTGTTTCTCATTTTTGAAGATAATTGTGTTTGTAATTTCTGTTTCTGCTCTTAACGCTGTGTTATTCATGTTTTTCCCTCCATTTTGAAATTCTTGACCATAACAAAAAGGACACTTCTCTAAAATTTCTCTTAGAAAAGTGTCCTCATAGTACAAAAATATTGCTTTGGCTTTATTGGACTATTTAAAATCATTTATTTTAGCCCATTAAGGAGGTTCAATTTGTCGTACCCTTGTCGTACTCCATACCAAAAAGTCCATATTTTTAAATCTTATATTAGATTTTTAATACAGCTTTGCACCTGCTGGAATTCTATCATCTACCATCAGTAAATTTAATCCCTCTCTACCATCTTCCTCATGTACTGCTGAAATCAGCATACCTTCAGAATCAATTCCCATCATCTTTCTTGGTGGTAAATTAACAATAGCAATCGCTGTTTTTCCGACCAGTGTTTCCGGTTCATAATATTCGTGAATACCGCTTAAAATCGTGCGTTTACGGTCTGTTCCGTCATTCAAAGTGAACTTCAATAACTTCTTACTTTTTGGAACTGCCTCACATGCTTCAATCTTTACCGCACGAAAATCTGACTTGCTGAAAGTGTCAAAGTCAACCGTTTCCTCAAAAAGCGGTTCAATCTTTACATTAGAAAAATCAATTTTTTCTGCCGATTTTTCTTCTGTTTTTACCTGTGTTGCGTTGTTTGCTTCGTTCTTCGCAGCGCCCTGTGACTTCATTGTCGGGAATAACAATACATCACGAATTGCTGCGCTGTCTGTTAAGAGCATACACATTCTGTCGATACCAAATCCGATACCACCTGTTGGCGGCATAGCAATTTCCAACGCATTCATAAAGTCTTCATCTGTTGTATTTGCTTCTTCGTCACCCTGTGCAAGCAACTCTTCCTGTGCTTTAAAACGTTCTCTCTGGTCAATCGGGTCATTTAACTCTGAATAAGCATTCGCCATTTCCCAACCATTCATAAAGAACTCAAAACGTTCTGTATATTCCGGATTATCCGGTTTTTTCTTTGTCAACGGTGAAATTTCAATTGGGTGATCCATAACAAATGTAGGCTGAATTAAATGTTCTTCTGCGAATTCTTCAAAGAATAACGCAAGAATATCACCCTTCTTGTGGCGTTCTTCATACTCAACCTTATGTTCTTTCGCAAGCGCTCTTGCTTCTTTTAATGTCTGAACTTCATTCCAGTCAACACCTGCATATTTCTTAACCGCGTCTACCATTGTGATTCTCTCAAATGGTTTGCCCAAATCCATCTCAACACCATTGTAAGTAATCTTTGTTGTACCAAGAACTTCCTGTGCTACATAACGGTAAAGATTTTCAGTTAAATCCATCATTCCGTTGTAGTCTGTATATGCCTGGTATAATTCCATCAATGTAAATTCAGGGTTATGTCTTGTATCTAATCCTTCGTTACGGAATACACGTCCGATTTCATAAACACGTTCCATTCCACCGACAATCAGTCTCTTTAAGTATAACTCTAAAGAAATACGAAGTTTAAAGTCTTCGTTCAATGCGTTGAAATGTGTTTCAAATGGTCTTGCCGCTGCTCCACCTGCATTTGAAACTAAGATTGGAGTTTCCACTTCCATAAATCCCTGTCCGTCCAAATATTTTCTAATCGCACTGATAATTTTAGAGCGCTTGATAAACGTATCTTTTACATCAGGGTTCATAATTAAGTCTACATATCTCTGACGGTAACGTAAATCTGTGTTTGTTAAACCGTGGAATTTCTCAGGAAGAATCTGAAGACTCTTTGACAATAAAGTCACTTCCTGTGCATGAATGGAAATTTCACCCATTTTTGTGCGGAATACGTCACCCTTAATTCCTACGATATCTCCGATATCCATTTTCTTGAATTCTTTGTACGCTTCTTCTCCTATGTTATCTCTTGCAACATAAGACTGGATATTTCCCTGTAAATCCTGAACATTACAGAAAGATGCTTTCCCCATAACACGTTTAGACATAATACGTCCGGCGATGGAAACATCTTTTCCTTCCATTTCTTCAAAATTATCTTTGATTTCCATACTATGATGAGTCACATCATATTTTGTAATAAGGAACGGATTTTTTCCGTTTTCCTGTAAGTCTGCCAATTTTTCACGGCGTACTTTTCTTAACTGGTTAATATCCTGTTCCTGTGCATTCTTTTGTTCTGCCACTTTTCCCACTCCTTTATTAAATTGACCTTTCAATTTTTAATACTTTGTATTCCATAACGCCTGCCTGTGTTTCTACTTCCACGACATCGTCTACTTTTCTTCCGATTAACGCCTTTCCTACTGGAGATTCATTTGAAATTTTCCCTTCAAGACTGTTTGCCTCTGTGGAACCTACGATTTTAAATTCTATCTCTTCTTCAAATTCATTGTCGTATACCGTAACTGTACAGCCAATGCTGATTTTATCCAAATCAACTTCGTCTTCTACAACAACTTCCGCATTTTTCAAAATCTTCTCTAACTCTTCGATACGAGCTTCAATATCACGCTGTTCGTCTTTTGCTGCATCGTACTCTGCGTTTTCCGATAAATCGCCCTGCTCTCTTGCTTCTTTAATCTTTCCTGCTACTTCTTTACGTTTTACTACTTTTAAATTTTCTAATTCCTCTTCAAGTTTCTTTAATCCAGCATAAGTAAGGATAGTCTTTTTATCTGCCATCTTAACTGCCTCCCTTGATTTACCATTTTATTTTTTCATGAATTTTTTCATGCATTTCTTCATTTGAATATACTTTGACAATTTCAGTATTATACCTTACAAACAGGGGATTGTCAAGGTTGTTCATACTCTGTAAACCGTATAAAATAGGGGATACCTAAGTATCCCCCAGATTTTTATTTTCCTGATTTTCTGCGAAGAATTGCAATGATTGCACCGAGGCAGCCTGCCATTCCCAAAGCAGTTGTAAGCGGATCTGCCATATCGCCTGTTTTTACCGGTTTCTGATTCTGATTTCCGCTGTTTCCTGAGTTGCCGCTGTTATCATGATTTCCACTGTTACCCGCAGTTTCACCATTATTTTGATTTCCTGTATCTCCGCCGTTGTTATTATTTTCTCCGGTTGCAGGAAGTACCTTTGTCTGTCTCGCTTTACAGCGTTCGCACACTCTCTCTTCGTATCCGTCCTCTGTTGCTGTAGGTTCTTCTACTACTTCCCAGTCACTAAACTTATGACCGAGTGCTTTTGTCTGTCTTGTCTCTGTCGCATGACATTTTGTACAGGTCTTTGTTTCTTCGCCGCCCTCTGTACAGGTTGCTTCTTTGATTACTTCCCAGTCTCCCCATGTATGTTTGCATGTGACAGGATCCTGCTCAACTGTAATCTTATATGTTGTTCCTTCCGTAACTAAAGTTACTTTTCCGGCCTTTTCTCCTGTGACAACATTACCCACGGACGCTTTATAGAAACTCCATGCGTTGTCATCACCTGTGTAAGCGGCCACTTTGTTGTTCGCGCCTTCCCAGTTGTTTAAATAATATCCGTTGCGGGAAACTGCAAATCCACCCTGACTTCTCTTTGATATTGTGAGTGTCTGCGGCGTATCTTTTAATGTCACATTCTGGTTATCAATATTTACATATTTGCCGTTGACATCTTTCATCGTATAACCATTCTCTGACTTTTCGATTGTCCAAAGAGATTCGTTGTACTCTCCTACATTGAAATTTGCCGCCTGCATTGCCAACCCTGTAGGATTATCTTTGCTACTTGGTGTATTTAACAGAATGTGAGTTCCGCTTCCAAACAGGTATGTTCCTTCTTTCAGTTCCGTAATCGCTTTATAAGGAGGCATGTCGTTGCGCTCTACCTTCGAGATGCTGTCTGTCTCTCCTTTTGCCTGTACGATTTTTCCCGGTATATTTACCGTTTCTCCTACTTTTAAATTCACTTCTTTTACATCATTTTTTACAATGATATAATATGTGGTTTTTCCGATGGTTACTTCTGTTTCGCCTTCCGCTTTTCCCTTAATGGTTATGTCTGTTTTTGCCGGTGTAGGCTGTCCTTCGTACATTTTCCCGGTTACTTTTGCAACATAACTATATTTATCTGTTTCCTGCGAAGGATTAAGCAGATAGTTTCTTCTGTCCTCTGCTTTTGAAGCAATTACATACTGTCCGTTATCTGTAATTTCTGATAAATCCTTTACTTTTATATATCCCGGAATTTCGCTGTCTTTTGCGTTTTCTGCGGCTTTGTAAATATCAAATTTACAGTTATTATGCATTGTTCCGTTTCTGTCAAAGTACAATTTACCTGCTTCTTTATGGAAATATAAAATTCCTCCTGCTCCGCCGGCTGCCTCTTGTGTGAAACTAAATGTTCCGTCCTCTCCTTTTGCCACGGTGATATCCGCACTTGTTTTTGTGAGCGGTGTATTTGCCGTTGCAGCTGTCTTTGGAGTGAGATATACTTTCTCGCCTTTTGCCGTCGTTGCAGAAATGGCGTATTTTCCGTTATCCTTTTTATCAAACGTAAACAGACTGCTGCTGATTTTCTTCTTCTCTCCATCAAACTGTGCGTTCGTTCCCAACTGAATTTCTGCTTCCGGTTTGATTTCCTCGTCTTTTGCGTCTTCCCCTTCAAGTATCACTTCAGCAATATCTTTGTCTAACTCTTCCAGTTTATTATCGCTGTAATTTCCTGTTTTATCCGTATATGTTTTTGTATCTCCTACACGAAGATTTACAATCTCATACTTTTCGCTGTCCGTTACATTTACGTGAAGTTCTGTGTCTGCCTCCCCGCATTTTACAGTTACAACCGCCTGTTTCAATCCTGTTACTTTTGAGGAAGTCAATTTTAATTTGCCATTTTCGTATGTCGCTTCTACTGCAGACTCATTATCTGAGTTCACGGTCACTTCCGCGCTGTCTTTTAAACCGTTTACCGTAAAGGTTTTGCTCTCATTTGATTTCATTGTAACTGCCGATACCGTTTTCCCTGCATCGTCCGTACACCAAATGTTTCCGATTGTTGCACCTTTCGCAATATCTTTGATATCCAAGTCGATATATTTGATTTCTGTTGCGCCATTTTCATATAATAATCCTACTGTTCCGTCAGGCAATACGGTCAGACACGAATATGCATAATAATCCGAACCGTTAATGCTGTAATCATATGTCCACTTTAATGTACCGTCTTCCTGAACTAAGCCTACGAAAATTTTTCCTGCTGCACGTGTTGTTGTATTAGATGGTGCAGCAAAAAGAATTGCTGTCTTCCCGTCAATTTTCTCCGGATAAGTTACTGCTGTCAACTGGCAGCCTAAGTTGTAATTTATCCCCATATCTTTTCGTCCGGACCATGTTTCTCCCCAATCATTTGACACATAGTATCCTCCGTGGCGGGTAAACATATATAATTTTCCGTCCGCTTCCGTTACAACCGCTTCAGAACTAAGACCGGATACAGATTTTCCTCTCTTCCACGTTCTTCCTCCGTCGTCAGAGTAGATTGCCGCACTGTTTTTATCTCCGTTCGTAAATTCATATGCGGTAAATACAATTCTGCCCTCTGAAGTTACCATTCCACGCCCCGGTCCAACGAGAAGCGACTGTTCACTGTCTCTTCTTAAATTTAAGATGGAAGGAACAGACCATGTTCTTCCTCCGTCCTCCGACGTCGTCAGATAAAGGTAGTCTGTCGGCCATACCTGAAATGGAGAATCGGCTTCAAAAAGATTGGCATTCACGTTTTCTCCTTTTACATTGAAATAAGCATCAACCGTATAGCCTTCCATAATTTTTCCGTTTGCATCTTGAATAGAGTATGTAGGCCTTCCGTCTTCACCTTCATTCTTTATTAAACGGTATGTATAATTCGCAGAGTTTGTACGTTCACTTCCCCAAACGTCATTCCAATTTCTCGCATCTGCCAAAAGGATATTTCCCTTATCATCATGGCTCTTTCCCGGAACAGGCTGTTTCTTCGCTCCGTTCAACGCGTATCCTGCCGGATACAAATCGGCAATCATGTACACTCTCTCACCGTCCGTTGCCATTGCAGGATCAATAAATGCTGTAGAATTGACATTATGTTCATTTCCGTTATCCCCAAGATAATTGGCAAATGTATAGCGCCATGTCTGTCCCTTATCTTTAGAGTAGGACACAATCGTATCCAAGCCGCCGCCGTCCATATGGGTTGTCCATCTGGCATCGCAGCCCGCTACAAGGGTTCCGTCATCTAGTGATACCAAACATGGAATACGAAACTTATCACTCTCCCCTGTTCCCGACCAAAATGGCTGTTCTTTTGTCGTACTGTCCTGAGGTTTTGTTCCCTCTTTTGCCAAAACTGCAGGCATACTGCTGAGTGTCAAAGTAGTCGCAAGCAGTAATGCCAAAATTCTTCTTCTCTTTTTCATTCTTTTTCCTCCCTGTTTATGGCAAAATCCTTTTATGCAAAATATCCGGTCTTCTATTGTTTTTGCCTTATTTTTTATTATAATGCTTGCAGGAAAATTTATCCATAATAAAAGTTATACAAAAAATATCCTGTGAATAAAGTGTTTCACTCTATTCACAGGATATTTTTTATGCACTTTCACTAATCTGTTAATCTTTCGTCCAATAACGTTTCCAGTTCCTCAAAACTTTCCACCCGGTTGATATCGTCTCTCAGTTTCGCAGAATTTTTCATTCCGGTAGTGTACCATGCGATATGTTTCCGCATTTCACGGATTCCTAAATAGTCACCTTTATACTGCATCTGCAGTTTTGCATGTCTTAGCATTGTCTTTTTCACTTCATGCACATCGGGACGCTCGGGCATCTCACCGTGTTTTTCGTAGTAAAGCAGTTCAGAGAAAATCCACGGATTCCCCTGCGCTCCTCTCCCGATCATAATCCCGTCACAGTTCGTCTGCTTTTGAATCTCTATCGCGTCCTGTCCGCAAGTCACATCTCCGTTTGCAATGACCGGAATGGAAACCGCCTCTTTCACCTGACGGATAATGTCCCAATCCGCTTTGCCGGAATAATACTGTTCCCTTGTTCTTCCGTGAACGGCAACGGCTGCACCGCCGCTCGCTTCAATGATTTTTGCAATTTCCACCGCATTGACAGATTCATCATTAAACCCTTTGCGAATCTTCACCGTCACCGGCTTTTGAATGGCTCCCGATACTTTCTTCACTATCTGTTCCACCAGTTTCGGATTCTGCATAAGAGCAGAACCTTCCCCATTCTTTACAATTTTCGGAACGGGACAGCCCATGTTAATATCTAAAATCGCAAACGGTAACTCTTCAATACTCTTTGCCACTTCACTCATCACGTCGGGATCTGAGCCGAATAACTGAAGGGAAACCGGACACTCTTCCGGGTGAATTTTCAAAAGCGCCTGCGTATTTTTGTTTTTATACTGAATCGCCTTCGCACTGACCATCTCCATACAGAGAAGCCCTGCTCCCTGTTCTTTACATAATAAGCGGAACGGCAAATCAGTGACGCCTGCCATCGGAGCTAAAATATACCGATTTTCCAGTTCTACATTTCCTATTTTCAGTATCATTCCCCGATTTCCTCTCCCAAGAAGAACACTCTATAGTACAGTTCCAAAGAACGAAGCATGTCTTCTTTTGTTCTCTGTAATTCTTTAATCTTTAATCTGCTTCCGATATCATCGTAGAGAAAATCATTTTCCTCTGAGGACACTTCAAACACAAGTGTTCCGTCCTCCTCGAATTCCAACGCAAGAATACCGCCGATTTCTTCCGTATACAGTACGCACATGATTTTCAATTCGTCCTTAATACTGTCTGGCAGCGCATCAAAGTCAGGGTTAAAATAATATTTCTTTTCATATGCGTTTGACGCACACAGCACTGTTCTTTCTTCTTTGTTATACATATTCATACATTCCTCTCACTGAAACTTCTCCCGCAAAAACTCTCTCGATTTCTCCGGTTTCTTTCTCCACAAGCAGTTCGCCTTCTTCATTAATGCCGAGCGCCACCGCCTCATATTCATTGTGCGGTTCTAAAATCCGCACCTGTTTTCCACAGTTTACCAATATCTCATTGTATTCTTCCTGTATGAAAGACAAATCTTCCACTTCAGAAAAATAATTATAGTTTTGTTCAAAGGATTCCATTATCTTCGCAATCAAATCGGTACAGCAAAACTCTCTTCCCGCCTCTCTTCTGAGCGAAGTCGCCTTATCCCGAAGTTCTCTCGGAAAACTTTCCACATTTACATTGATTCCCACACCGATTATCACCGAAGAAATCTTGTTTTCCTCCATTTTCATCTCGGTGAGAATTCCGCAAATTTTCTTTTTCCCGATGACCAAATCGTTTGGCCATTTAATTATCACATCCAAATTTTCCTGTTCCCGCAATACTTTTGCCACGCTGTACGCCATTACAAGCGTAAGCATCGGCGCTTTCCCGGCAGAAAACTCCGGCCGAAGTAAAAGGGACATATAAATATTTTCCTCATCTTCGGATTCCCATGTTCTGCCTCTCCGCCCCCGTCCGGCATACTGTTTTTTTGCAACCACAAGAGTGCCGTGGCTTTCTCCTGCTTTTGCCAGACGCAAAGCCTCCGCATTGGTGGAATCTATCTCCTCATATGAATAGACGGTGCCGCTCGCCCATCTCGTATTCATTTCCATTAAATCCGTCACGTAATCCCTTCCTATTCTCACAAGCAACGAAACAAATCCCGGAAATTCTTCCTTCTCTTTTGCCCGTTCATACCGCCTGCAGATTTGTGCGTACAACTCCTGTTCCGTATATATTTTATACTTTTGTATATGGAGTAATTTTGCACAGGCTTCCAACATCGTCAAATAGAGTTCTTCTTCCGTGTAACCTACTGCCATTCTAAGTTCAAACGCAGTTTCTATGCGTTCCTTCTCTGACAGACGTGAAATCCTCGTCTTATAATAGCACTCTTCCTCTGTTTGTTCAATATAGTAAATCCGCCCTTTTAACCCGTAAAGCATTCTCTGTGCATCGTAATATCCAATCCGCATATTTTGTCTGCTTCTTCTCTGATGAAATTCGATAATGCTTCCCAGTTTTACATGCGGTGCAATTCTGTACACATTCATCTCGTCCGTAATGCGCACTTTCGGTTCTCTCCCCGGCCCGAAAATGCGAATCTGAATAATATTTTCATATCCTCTGTCCACAAGCGCACCCATTGGCACATTGTTGATGACACCGCCATCAATATATGTTTTACCGTGGAGTTTTTCATTTTTAAATCCGACAAGATAAGCACTCGCCAGCAGAAAATCTTCCAACATTCCCTCCGGAATATCCTCCATGCTTAAGTCCAGTTCCTTCATGTCCGACACAGAGAATGTCATAATGCAAAACTCTATCCCCGAATCGCGTATCTTTTTCTCGTCGACATTTTCATGAATGAGTTTCCGAAGAGGCGTCACGTCAACCCCTCCGTCCGCCAGTGTCTTCCACAGTTCTCTCAACACTTCCGTCAGCGGGGTTTCTTTTCTGAATAATTTTTCCATTCATGTGTCGTCCACGTCCATCACTTTGGAAAATGCAATTTCGCTCCACACTTTCTCCGCTTTCTCAACATCGTCCATGCAGATAAATGCTCCGTTCAACGCTCCCACAGATGTTCCTGCCACCGCATTGATTTTCACACCCGCTTCCTTTAACGCCTTCCACGCTCCAATCTGATAAGCGCCTCTTGCACCTCCGCCGTCCAGCATAATTGCGTATTCTTTTTCCAAGTCAATTACCGGTCTCATTTCACACCTCCTCATATACATGGCAAAAGGGATATGTCAGACATACCCCTTCTCTTTATATGATTATTTATCTGCTCCGATTTCCGTTACGGATTTTACCAATCCCGCAACACTTTGGATTTCTGACGGAATAATAATTTTCGTCGCTTTTCCGTCCGCTGCTTTTGCAAATGCTTCCAGACTCTTCATTGTCAATACCGCTTCATCTGCTCCCGCTTCTTTCAGGAACCGGATACCGTCTGCATTCGCCTGCTGTACTTTCAGAATAGCCTCTGCCTGACCTTCCGCCTCTTTAATCATCTTCTCTTTCTGTGCTTCAGCTCTCAAGATCGCTGCCTGTTTCTCCGCCTCGGCATCGAGGATTGCTGATTCCTTATTACCTTCGGCAACGAGAATGGTCGATTTCTTCTCACCTTCCGCGCGAAGAATCGATTCACGTCTCTCACGTTCCGCTTTCATCTGTTTCTCCATCGCGTCCTGAATAGCTGCCGGAGGAATGATATTCTTCAACTCTACCCTGTTTACTTTAATTCCCCACGGATCAGTTGCCACATCGAGGGAAGAACGCATCTTCGCATTAATCGTCTCTCTTGAAGTAAGTGTTTCGTCCAACTCCAAATCACCGATAATATTACGAAGTGTTGTGGCCGTAAGGTTTTCAATTGCCATAAGCGGATTCGCTACACCATAGCAGAAAAGTTTCGGATCCGTAATCTGATAGAATACAACCGTATCAATTCTCATTGTAACATTATCCTTTGTAATAACAGGCTGTGGCGGGAAATCAGCCACCTGCTCTTTTAAGTCTACTTTTCTTGCCACACGTTCAATAATCGGTATTTTGAAATGTAAACCTACGCCCCATGTTGCCTGATATGCTCCCAATCTCTCCACAACAAGCGCCTGTGCCTGCGTAACAATCTTGATGCAGGAGATTAAAATGAGAATAATCAAAACCAACAGTGCAATTCCTAGTATTGCTCCAATACTCATACGAGAATCCCTCCTTGTTTTCTGAAAATATTGTTGTTGTTTATTCATTTTACTATATCTTATTTTCTTTTTCAAGAAAAATCATAACTATTTCTTCGTACATACAGGAAAAGCAAATCTTACGGAAAATGTGTTTTCATTCTCGCAGACTTCAAACGTCCCCTTATGTTTTTCCATAATCGCCTCACAATTATGCAAGCCAATTTTTGCCGACTCCCTTTTGTCCGGCATCTGCGCCTTTGTATTTTGCATGGAGAGTACAAGATGATTATTTTCCAGAGCATAATGGATAAATATCGGTTTAGATAAATCCCCATACTTATTTAGATTAGAAAACAGATTATGAAACAGTCTGTGTACCATGTTTACATTCACTTCCAAAACAGAGGTAATATCATTTATGTCACGCCGTATATCCACTCCCTGCATTTCCAAATCAAATAAGTTTTCCTCCAGCATCTGCATAATCAATTCATTTCCATTTACCCTGTCAAAAATAACTTCCTGCATTCCTCCGTGCAGAAGAAAATGTTCGAACAGTTCATTTGTCAGTTCCTTCAAATGGTTTGCCTTATCCAGCGAAATCCCTATATATTTTTCCAACTCCGCACATTCTCTTCCCTTGCTTTTCGCCAACTCCAAATAAGCAATCATAACCGTCAGAGGAGTTTTTATGTCATGGGACAGAGATGTAATCAGGCGGTGATTTGCCTCATAAGCCATCTTTTCTTTTTCCATTTTATCTTTCACCGACAACCGCAATGATTCTATCCCTTTTGCCACATCGGTAATCTCGTCATTTCCCTGAAGCGTAATGGAAGAATCCAAGTCTTCCGACAGCATATGCAGTTCCCTTTGCAGAGTGACAAGATATTTCATTTTCTTTCGCACACCCGCTATCATGCTGATAAAGAACACAAGAAAAGAAATCAGCAGTGAAACATACCGTCCATAGTTTTCCGCTGCAAAATCATAACAGAACAGGATTGCCTCCGCCTTATCCTCTCCCAAAGTCAGTTCATAACTGTTCATCTCCAAAAAATGTTCTCTGTTTTCCGATGAACCGACAACATTATCTGTCGCTCCATACATTGCATCATAAACAAGATTTCCATTTATAAAAATTTTGAGAAAGACATCGTCCCTGTTGAAAACCCACTCATCAACTTCCCCGATATTTTTGACGGTAATTCCCTCTTTTGTAATATACCCCTGCAATTCTTTTGCATATCTTTTTTCTAACTTTTCAATGTGTTCTTCGGTGTTATAATATCTTGTAATGAGATATGTGGAAGAAACAGATAGAACAAAATATACAAGCAGAGCAATTCCGAAAGATACCAGACTTAAAATGAACAGTTCTCTATTCAGATAATTTTTTCTCATTCGTTTCATCGACAATCGCATAACCCTTTCCCCAAACATTTTTAATATATCTTGATGCCTGTGATGTATCATTTAGTTTACGCCGCAAATTTCGGATATGTACCATAACAGTTGCATTTACGGAAAAGTGATACGGCTCGCCCCATATCTTTTCATATAACTCTTCCAGTGTAAAAACTCTATTTGGATTTTTTGCCATAAAAACTAAAATGTCATACTCTGTATTTGTTAAGACAATTTCTTTATCGCCCTGAAAAACACGGGAAACATTCCTGTCAATTTTCAAATCCTTAATACAGATATATTTTTCCTTTGACTCACTTCCTTTCCCCTGATAAACATGGTATCGTCTTAACATTGCCGAAACTCTGGTCAAAACCTCCATTTTTGAAAAAGGCTTTGTCAGATAGTCATCTCCTCCGCTTAAAAATCCCACGTATTTATCATTTTCCGTTGTTTTTGCAGTGAGAAATAAAATGGGAAATGTGTATTTTTCCCTCACTTCCCGACAGGTGCTGAGTCCGTCTTTCTCCGGCATCATAATATCTAAAATCATTAAGTCAACCGTTTCGTCCAGCAATTCCAATGCCATTTCCCCATTGTCTGCTTCTGACACCTCATAGTTTTCCGTTTCCAGCAACACCCTTAATGCCTGACGGATATCTGCATCATCGTCTACAACCATGATTTTACTTCCCTGCATATGCTCCCCTTCTTTCGCTTTTTTCATATTATACCATACTTCTCCTCTTTCTCTGATAAAAATATGCAATCGGAAAAGAACATAGAATACTGATAAATGCAATAAAATATTCACCCTCCGTATTCGGTTTTAAAAGACTGTCGCTTTTTAGAAAAATGATTTGTAATACCCCTATAATAAGATAATTATATAAAATTTTCAGCAACACCCAAACACCGAAAATTGCTTTCTGTTTTAAATTTTTCGGAACTTCTAAAAATAATTGCTCTCTATCATTTTCTTTCGACTTCCAATATTCACGCTCTATCATAATAGAAACAAATACGGCTAATCCTACCAAAACATAATCCGTTTTTGTTGACGGTTGTAATAGTGAATCCCCCTCACCCAGCATGACGTCTGCTGCTGCAAAACAAAGATAGCGTCTTAAAATGTTAAGGAAAAAAATGAAATAGTTATACATAGTTATTTACCCCTATATTTTATTATACATTCATCTTACAATACTTTTTCTGAAAGAAGATAAGTAAAATTCTAAAGAAATCTAAAGAACAGGAGGTCAGTTCACAATTAAACTGACCTCCTGTTCTTTAAATCTCTAGTGGAAGTAATGACTTCCAATCTTATATCCTGTGTTTCCGTTTCCAAAGAACAAACGGTTTCCAATTGGGTTTTCCCCTGCTAACGCTGCATCTGCTGCTTTATAACATTCTGCCGTCGCTTTTCCCGATGCGAGTACACGTCCCAATTTTCCTGTTATTGCAGGACCAAACTGTCCTTTCTGGTAGATAACTCCTGAAATTGTGTTCGGGAATCTTGAACTTCTTACACGATTCATAATAACTGCGCCAACCGCAACTTTTCCCTGATATGGCTCTGCACCTGCTTCGCAGTAGATAATTGCCGCCATCAAATCTCTGTCACTTGCCGATACGGACATCGGAGCATTTCTTGTCTGTGAAGAGGCTGCCGCGGCTTTTTTCTTTGCTTCTTCCGCTTTCTTTCTTGCTTCCTCTTCTGCCCTCTTTTTCGCTTCCTCTTCCGCAATCTGCTTCATTGTCTTTCCGTTCTGTGTGTTTCTTGTCACTTTTACATCGGCTGCTGCGACAGTAATCTGCTCATTGTCCGCCCCTTTTAACGTCAACTGTTTTCCGTTTGTATCCACAACAGTATATTCTTTTCCATTTACCGTTGTCTTTGCAGGGCAAACTGTTTTTGCTCTCTCTACCGCTTTTGTTCCAAGCACAAGATTATCATTTTTTATATATCCTACTACATCTCCTGAAGAAACTTTAGACCACATCTCCCCTGTTTCTTCAATATGCACAACTGTGTTGCGATATACCTTTCCGGCAACCTCGCTATTTTCATCGGCTGCTGCATAGATTGACATTTCTCCGTCCGTGTTTACCAATGCTTTCTGATGAAATTCCTGTGTCTCTACCGCAACAGATGCCGCTGCCGGTAAATTCGCAGTAATATCATTTAACACCGGTTCATCTCCCAATAGTTCTACAATCCCCTGAGTTTCTGATTGCGCGTCTGCCGCTTCACTTGTAAATACCGCCGGTATTGTAAGACAGGTTGTAAGTAAAAGGCATACAGCCACTTTCATAATCTCTCGTTTCATATATAACCTCCTGAGTCATTATCTGGTTTGATTTGTTAATATTATTATACCCAAATAATGCGTTTTGATTACAACTTGTTACAAATTTGTTACAAAGTTGTCTTGGAGCATACTAACACTAAAAGATTTTCTTGTCAACCCCTATGCCTAAAAAAAATTATCGCCTCTGTCTGCAGACTTCAAACATCAGTATTGATGAGGCGATTGCCGCATTCAAAGATTCCACCTCTCCGTGCATCTTGATTTTCACCCAAATATCAGCCTTTTCGGCGATTTCATCACGCAGTCCGTTGCCTTCATTTCCAATCAAAAAGGCACAGCCTGTCTTATAGTTTTCTTCGTCATAATTATTTTTTCCCTGAAGGTGTGCCGCATATACTTTAATGTCCTGTTTTTTCACTTCTTCAATTGTGTTTTCCAAATCTTCCACATACAAAAACGGCATTCGATAAATTGAACCCATTGTGGAACGAATTGTTTTCGGATTGTAAATATCGACACAATCTTTGCTCAAAATAATTCCGCTCACCCCGGCCCCTTCGGCTGTTCTGACAATTGTTCCCAAGTTGCCCGGATCTTGCAAATTATCCAAAATCATCAAATGTTCCGGCTTTTGTGCGAAAATTTCTTCCAATTTTGTCTTTTTTTGTCTCATAATACACAAAATTCCTTGAGGAGTTTTCGTATCCGACACATGGGAAAATACCTTATCCGACAAAATTTCTACCTTTAATCCGTCCAAATTTAATTCCTGTTTCTTCCTATCAAATAGTGTTTCAGATATAAACACTTTTTCAATGCGATTTCGCGGCGCTTCAAAAAACATTTTTATGCCTTCCACAAGGAAAATATTTCTCTCATTTCTCACCTTACTTTTCTTCTGCAGTTGTAACAATTCTTTTACCTGCGCATTGCCTGTACTTGTTATCATCTTCTTACTCCTCTTTCAATTTCTGCAATACTTTATTTGAACCAATCAAAATAATAATGCCGTCTTCCGGAAGAGGTTCTGTCGGCTCAAAAGAAAGATTTACGTTGCCGTCCTGAATAATTCCCACAACATTGATTCCTTTTCTCTCTCTGATGCGCAATTCCAATAAAGTTTTTCCTGCCCATTTTCCCGGTATTTTCCACTCTACTAAACTGTATTCCGGTGACAAATCAATCCATTCCGCAAAATTTGTCGCTACAATTCCTCTGGCAATACGGATTCCCATCTCTTTTTCCGGGTAAACGATAACGTCTGCACCGACTTTTTTCAGAATTCTTCCCTGCAGTTCCGTCTGCGCTTTCGCAATTACATATGGAATACCCATTTCTTTCGCCATGATGGTTGCCACAATACTCGCCTCAAGATTTTCAGACAATGCCACAATCGCCCCGTCTAAATTTCTCGCCCCAATTGTCTCCATCACTTCCGCTTCCTCGATGTCTGCGCGCATCGCATATGACACTTCATCAGAAATTTCCTGAATCTTTTCCATTGATTTGTCTACGACAAGAACTTCGCAGCCCAGTCTTTCCAAAGAAAGCGCCACGCTTTTTCCAAAATTTCCTAATCCAAATACCGCATATTGTCTTCCCATTTTTCTTATCTCCTATCCTACCAGAATACGTTTTTCCGGCAATTCTCTTACCCTATCTTTTGTATGACCTTTTCCAAAAATCAACGCCATTGTCACCGGCCCGATTCGTCCGATATACATTAACGTCATAATGATATATTTACTTGCTGTTTCCAGTTCAGGTGTTAAATTAGCGCTTAAACCTACCGTTCCCATCGCTGATGTTGTTTCATATAAAATGTTCATAAATTCTACATCAGGCTCTAACACGGAAACAACTACCGTTCCCATAATCAAAAATCCCATGGAAAGGAAAATAACCGCAAGCCCTGTGCGAATATTGTCTTCCACAATCTTTCTTCCAAAGCATTCCGTATCTTTTCCCCCTTTAATTACAGAACGGCACGTCAGCACAAGCATGGCGACTGTTGTCGTCTTCACACCACCTGCCGTACCCGCAGGAGAACCTCCCACAAACATTAAAAGGCATGTAATCAGTTTTGAACCGTTCGTAAGCCCCGCCTGAGGTACGGTGGCAAATCCGGCTGTTCTCGTTGACACCGAATGAAATCCCGATGCCATCAACTTTTCCTCAAATGTCATATTACCGAAAGTTTCGGGATTTGCATATTCCATGACAAAGAAACTTACCATACCTACCAAAATCAATGCTATCGTCATGCTAATGGCAATTTTAGAATGCAGCGTTAATTTTGTAAATGCCTTTCTAACGGAATATCCTTCTTTTCCAATCCCATGAAATACATTTTTAAGCATATCTCCCCAAACGGTAAACCCGATACCACCTATAACAATCAGTGACATCGTCGTAAAATTAATCAGCGGATTCGTCGCATACTTTATAAAACTGGAATCGCCCAAAATATCAATTCCCGCATTACAAAAAGCAGAGACGGCATGAAAAATGGAGTAACATATCCCTTCCACAACTCCATACTCCGGCACAAATTGAAAGGCGAACAATATTGCTCCCACTCCCTCCACTATAAAAGTGCCTTTAATGATTTTAATCAAAAACTTTACGAGACCGCTCAGCGTGTCCATATTATAAGTTTCCTGAATAATAATTCGCTCTCTCAACGTAATCTTCTTCTTCAAAATCAAAAAGAAAGAAAACGTACAGGCGATAACCCCAAGTCCCCCAATCTGAATGAGTACAAGCAGAATCCCTTTCCCCAACACCGTAAACTGCGTTGCCGGGACAATCGACACAAGCCCCGTCACGCACACGGCCGAAGTCGCCGTAAACAAAGCGTCTGTAAATCGAATTGGTTTCGTATTACACATCGGTAAATGCAATAAGACACCACCTAAAATGATGGTGCCTAAAAAACCGGCGGCAATTAACTGCATTGTAGTAAATCTTATACTTTTCTTTCGTTCCTTCACAAGTCCATTCCCCGCATTCTAACAAATTTCTACATAGGCAAAGCAAATACGATATCGTATTTGCTCTGATTAGTATACTACACTTTGAAGCGATAGCCAACACCCCAAATTGTTTCTATATATTGCGGTTTTGATGTATCGAATTCTATTTTCTCCCTTATCTTTTTAATATGGACTGTTACAGTCGCAATATCCCCTATGGATTCCATATCCCATATCTCACTGAATAACTGATCTTTCGTATAGACATGGTTCGGGTGGCTGGCAAGAAAAGTAAGCAAATCGAACTCTTTCGTCGTAAATGTTTTCTCTTCTCCATTTACCCACACACGTCTCGCTGTTGTATCAATCTTAAGTCCTCTTATTTCAATAACCTTATTCTCTTCTATTGTACTTCCAATCAATCTCTCATATCGCGCAAGGTGTGCTTTTACCCTCGCAACAAGTTCACTCGGACTAAACGGTTTTGTCATATAATCATCTGCCCCCAATCCAAGGCCTCTGATTTTATCAATATCATCTTTTTTTGCAGAAATCATAATAATCGGTGTGTTCTTTTCATCACGAACTCTTCGACAAATCTCAAATCCGTCCACCCCCGGAAGCATCAAATCCAAAATAATCAGATTGTAGTCCTCGCCAAGCGCTTTCGACAATCCCATCTCACCGTCATTTGCCACTTCCACTTCAAATCCGCTTAACTCCAGATAATCTTTCTCCAAATCAGCAATCGCTTCCTCATCTTCCACAATTAAAATTTTATTCATTTATCGGCACCTCCTGATATTTTCTAATAACAAAATACATTACTGTTCCTGTTCCTTCTTTACTTGTCGCCCAAATCTTGCCACCGTGTTCCTCAACAATTTTCTTTACAATGGAAAGACCGATTCCGCTTCCTCCTTTGGAAGAGTTTCGTGATGCGTCTGTCCGGTAAAACCTGTCAAAAATATTTGGCAAATCTTTGGACGAAATTCCTTTTCCATTGTCTTCAAGTTCTACCTGAATAAAATCTCCAACGTCTTTTATCCGAAGATTAATGCGTCCCTGTTCTTTATCCATGTATTTTATCGAGTTCGTCACGATATTGTTGATAACTCTCTTCAACTGTTCCGCATCGGCGATAATCTTCTGCTCGCCCTCCACATAATTAGAATACCCGAAAACAATTCCTTTTGATTCTAATTCCAACGATAAATCTTCCGCACAATCATCAAAATAATCATTTACCGAAATTGTGCTGAAATTATACGGTATGCGGTTTGTATCTATTTTAGAGTAAAATGTCAGTTCATTAATCAGTCTGTCCATCTCGTTCGCTTTATTATAAATCGTGCGGATATATTTTTCCATCTTCTCAGGCGTATCTGCAACACCGTCCATAATTCCTTCCGCATATCCCTTGATTGCCGTAACCGGAGTCTTCAAATCATGAGAAATGTTACTGATTAACTCTTTTCCTTCTTTATCGTACTGGAGTTTCTCCTCCGCATTTGTCTTCAGACGCTTTCTCATATCCTCAAAGTCCTGACAAAGCTGTCCCAATTCATCATCGGCCTCTGCCTCCAACCGGAATTCAAGATTTCCTTCTTTGATGTTCTTTGCCGCCTTCTGCATTTTCCCAAGAGGCCCTGTCACCCCTTTATATATCCAAAAAATAAGAAGCGCTGCCGTCACAACAAGAATAATGATAATTGCCAGCAATGCGTCCGTAATCAACTGACGCACTTCAGGAATCACATTGCTTACGTCTGTCACAAGAAAAGCACTCCCCTGAGTGCCGTCCGCCTGACGAAAATCAATTTGCTTAACTAAAGATTGTGCATTTCCATAATACACTCCATTCTTAGACGTTGAATCGTGCTCCCCGTATTCCGGAAGTTGATAAATCATCTGCTTCGCCTGCTCGGCATCTCCGCCAATATAAATAATTTTCTTATTATTTCTGACAATGAGATAGGAATTTTTAGAGAGAAGTTTCTCATTTATCTCCTCCAAATAAGTGATATCTGCAAGTTTACTCGGATTTTCAGAGGCAACCTGCTTCAGTTCGTGGTACGGCTGCTCCGTCAGACTGTTCATCACCTGTACGGAATTTGAAAAATTCTTATACGTTGTTCCCGTAATCCCATAATTTTCTTCTATCGCATTAATCTGATACTGACTCAGTCCGAAAATAATAATTGCCGTCAATAAAATCGGTAAAACACTGACCGTTACAAATGCTGTAATTAATCTCGTTTTTAACTTCAAACGGACACTCCCTTTCGTTTTACTTACCTTGACATCAAGGCTTGCGTGTACATTATAGCATGGTATTTTCCGTTCTACACCAAAACACTTATAAACATTTATAAAATTCTTATAAACAAGTGAACAAACTGTGAAAGGGGACGTAGTATTCTTCAAGTTTACTACGTCCCCTTTCACAGTTTCGACACATTTTATAAATATTTCTTTAAATCTTCTACTTTATCCAGTTTTTCCCAAGGTAAATCCAAGTCGTTGCGGCCGAAGTGTCCGTACGCCGCTGTCTGTTTGTAAATCGGACGGCGTAAATCTAACATTTTGATAATTCCCGCCGGTCTTAAATCAAAGTTTTCTCTGATGATTTCTACTAATTTTTCTTCAGACAGTTTTCCTGTTCCGAATGTGTCTACCATGATTGACGTAGGCTGTGCAACTCCGATTGCGTATGATAACTGGATTTCACATTTATCTGCAATTCCGGCTGCAACAATGTTTTTCGCTACATAACGTGCTGCGTACGCTGCTGAGCGGTCTACTTTTGTACAGTCTTTTCCTGAGAATGCTCCGCCGCCGTGACGAGCCATTCCGCCGTAAGTATCTACGATGATCTTACGCCCTGTCACACCACTGTCTCCGTGCGGTCCGCCGATTACAAAACGTCCTGTCGGGTTGATGAAGAATTTTGTGTTTTCATCAATCATTTCTTTTGGAAGAATTACATCAAACACATGTTTTTTGATATCTTCATGAATCTGTTCCTGTGTTACGTCAGGGTCATGCTGTGTAGAAAGTACAACCGCATCTAATCTTTCCGGTTTTCCTTCTTCATTATATTCTACGGAAACCTGTGTTTTTCCGTCCGGACGTAAATAAGTAAGTGTTCCGTCTTTACGGATTTTTGTCAACTGTAATGCCATTTTGTGCGCCAGTGAGATTGGGTATGGCATAAGTTCTTCTGTCTCATTTGATGCGTACCCGAACATCATTCCCTGGTCGCCCGCACCGATTGCTTCGATTTCTTCGTCTGACATTTTATTTTCTTTTGCTTCTAATGCTTTGTCTACTCCCATCGCAATGTCTGATGACTGTTCGTCAATGGCTGTGATAACTCCGCAGGTATAAGCGTCAAATCCGTATTTTCCACGGTTATATCCGATTTCGTTGATTGTCTCTCTTACGATTTTTTGAATATCCACGTAAGCATTTGTTGTGATTTCACCCATAACTAAAACAAGTCCTGTTGTGATTGCCGTCTCACATGCTACACGGCTGTTTGGATCCTGCTCCATTAATGCGTCTAAAACAGCATCTGAAATCTGGTCACAAATCTTATCCGGGTGTCCTTCTGTTACCGATTCTGATGTAAATAATAATCTTTCCATGTCCATTTCCTTTCTTTTCTTACTTTCTCTTTTCGGGATTTCTTCACAGAGTACCGTATTTTTCACGGTTTTCCGCAAAAAAACAGCCCACAAAAGTGGACTGTTTATATTTTCATAAATCAATCCTCTTATTGTTCGATTACTCGCTCAGGTTGGCACCTTCCTGTCCGTGACAAGGGGTTGCCGTGGCTTCATCAGTCCTTTTACCTCCACCACTCTGAATAAGAGAAAGTTTCTATATAATACATATGTTTGTTACGCTGACTATCATAACACTAGTTACAGGTTACGTCAACCTGTATTTTGAGAAGAATGTTAATCTTCTTTTTTCTTTCTTTTACCGGCTATCAGCGCACCTGCCGCTGCCATAAGTCCCAAATACCATATCGGCGACTGTGTATCGCCCGTCTTGACAGGGTTCTGTTTGTTTGGCTTTGTATCCGGCTTGCCCGGTTTACCTGAATTCGGTTTTTCCGGTTTCTCCGGTTTACCCGAATCTGGATTTTCCGGTTCTGTCGGTTCAGAATTTTTTTCAAAAACTGCGTACACCGTCATCTCTTCGTTGACCACCGTGTTTTCCGTCACTTTCGTTCCCGTACCGTCTTTTTCCGTATTCCATTCTTTGAATGTAAATCCTTCTTTTACAGGGGCTTCCGGTAATTTATCTCCCAACGCCTTGCCTTTTTCCACTTCCACTGATGTTTCTTTCCCGTCCACATCAAATGTAACCGTTACTTTTTCCTGTTTTTCAGGAAGGTCGGCAAAGGCCTGTTCTAATGCTTCTTCCGCTGCCTTAACATTTTCCTGTTCTGCAAGGGCATTTTCATACAGAGAGTTTGCTTCCGCATATGCCTCAATCAGAGCATCATAGCCTTTTCTGTCCGCAAACGTCACACCGAGTTCTTCCAGTTTTTCTTCCGCTGTTTTTACCAGTTTACCTAACTTTGTTTTATCTACGGATTCATATGCCTTGAACTCTCTCAATTTGAATGTTCCTCCATTCAGACTTACTCCCTGCATTTTAAGATAACGCGTATTTAGCGGAGTTTCAAATGTAATCGTATTTACCTTCTCCCCTGTAACCGTTTTCACGTCCGTCCATGTGCTTCCGTCTGCAGATGTCTGAATCTTGAAACTCTTAGGGGCTCTGTCCCACTGCAATACGATTTTGCTTATCTGCTGTTCTTTTAACATATCTACCGCAAATGCACTGTCCGCGTAAGCTCCTTCAAAATAAGAGTCTTTTTCACTTACTGTCGTATCATGTCTGCCGTCCAATGTATTTCCATCACCGTCAATTGCTTTCCAGCCCACACGAAGTTTCTTCCAGTCCACATCTTGCCCTGTATCCCCTTTGTGCTGTGCTGTTCCCGCTGCCGCTGTCGCCTGAGACACATTTAACTCTTTGACAACTTTTCCTTCCGCTATCTCACCGATTTTCTCCGGTGACAACGCTTTGTTGTACACTTTGATATCCGCAATCTTTCCGTTTAATCCTTCTCCGATTGTTGTGAGAGGGAATACAAATGTGGAAAGCAGATGGGCATAATCAGTCTCGGAAGCAGAAGTTCTCAGCAGTGTTTTGGAAAGTTTTCCGTTTACATACAGTTTTGTTACCTGCGGTGTACCTACCACCGTCAACTGCACTTCTTCTCCTTTTGGAATGTTATATCCAAAGTCCTGACTGAAATAAGAACGGTTCAAACCTAAATTTCCATTTTCTTTAACTGTCAGACGCCCGTCCCTTCCGTCAAAGAGACAAACATCTCCTTTTACCTCTGTGTCTTTTGGAAGTTTTAAAGCAAACTGCACTGTATACGGATAGTCCATAGAGCGAAGTCCTGTTTCTACTTTTCCGTTTCCGTCCAGTTTGAGCCATGTTTTTCCGTTTTCTTCCTCTACTTTTGCGTCTGTAATTTTTCCGTCATAATCATTTCCACTTGCATCGTGTACTTTACCGTCTTTTACATTTGCAAAATCATAGTCTAAAACAAGTCCTGTCTCACTCTTCACATCGCTTCCGAGAGATACTCCCGGTCCCTGCTGAAGACTTTCATATTTGAAACTGTATTCTTCAAAACTCTGTGTTGCATCTGTTCCTCCCCATGTTTTTTCACTGAGTACGGCCGCCTGACGTAAAATACGTTCAAAATTATCTCTTTCCGTAACACCCATATCGGCAATATCCGCCCAGAGCGCCGTCTTTGCTCCAAGAAGATTTGGTTCTGACTTTTTCACCGTGCTTCCTGTCATCACTGTCGGATCCCAATTGTTGAATACGTGTTCTACATTGACAATATCTCTTTTGTCACGTCCCGGATTTCCATACAAATGGAAAGAATCCACGTTAACTATCTTAAAGTCCTGCTCAATTCGTTTGCCGGCATCTTCCCACGAATTTGCCCAGAAATCAATTTCAATATCGTTGTATGCTTTTGCAGCCTCCGGATTTGTGAAAAATTGTTTTGTCGAACCCCACATACGAACTTTTTTGTTGTGTTTTTTCACATTGTCTGCCGTCTGACGAATATATTGCTGTACGCCCGGTCTTTCTTCATTTGTAATCTTCCAGTATTCGTCTGCTCCGATATTTACCGTATCTCCTAAAAATACATTTTCATCTAAATATTCATCAAATAATGCGTCCATAAATGCAAATGCAGAATCTTTCTTTGGTCCTGACATTGCCAGAAGTTCCCAGTCTTTATCCGCATTAATGTTCGTCGTAACTCCCGGAACTTTTTTCTTTACTTCGTCCAAATTTTCTTTTACATATTTTGTAAAGAGAAGTGAATGTCCCGGAGCGTCAATCTCAGAAATCGGATTGATTCCGTAGTCCATAGCCATTTTCTGTAACTCTTTGTATTCTTCTTTTGTATACTGAGGAGCGCCTCCGTACACTTCATTGTAATACTCATCTTTTTTCGGAGTTGTTGCTAATCCCGGATATGTATCACTTTCCAGACGGAACATACCTTCCACGTCTTTCCAGTGTTCGTAATCTCCCCTGTTTGCGTCTCCCGGAACATGGCGGTTATCATTCAAATGAAACTGTACTTCATTGATTTTATAAAATGCCAGCGCTTTTACAATGTCTTCCAGTGCGTCCATGCGATACGGTGTTCTCGCAATATCAATCATCACACCGCGCACTTCATATTTAGAAAAGTCTCTCGCCACACCTTTCGGGAAAATAAATTCGCCTTTCTGTGTGTAGAATACCTGTTCCAACGTCATCGCACCGTACAGACAACCGTTATATCCGTTTGCAGTAATATGAATTCCCTTGTCATCTGCCTGCAATAAATACCCTTCGTCTCCGAGAGAATATATGTCTTTTTTCAGTGATTCAATGACAATATCATTTGCGTCCCCGCTCTGTCCGCTGACAATCTCCAGTTCCATTCCCGTGATTTCTTTCATATCTTTTTGGAACTGTTTTGCAACTTTTTCTGCATTTACATTTCCGTTATCTTTTACAATAATGCGGGAATCTTTTCCTAATTTTACATCACCATTATAGCCGTACCATTCCTGAATACTTGGAATGACTTTCGGCTCTGCATTCGGTCTTTCTACCTGCGGGAAAAGGTCCGTATGTTTCTGTGTCTTTTTCGGCACGGATACCTGAAATGTTTTCTGCGCCTTATCGTTCTCGTCTTCTTTATTTACAACCTCCAACATGATTTCCATATTGTTATAATCGTAAATGTTATAATCCGTAATCTTTCCCTCATCAGTGATAACCTGTGGAAACTCACTTCCCACTACACGAATTTCATATCCCTCCGGCACTGACGGAAGAGGCACTTCTGCCATGTCTGCCGTAATCTTATCCAGACCTTTTACGGAATCCATAACTTCCTGTGCGGATTCAGGTTCGTAAGGCACCTGCACCTGCGTTCCGTTGATTTCAATTTCACGCACGGAAACGCTGTTTCCGCCTGCATTTGTATTTACTTTATTAAATTCAAAACGCACATATTTCTTCAGTTTAGGAACGGTTGTAATACTAACCCTTTTATCCGAAACATCAGAAGATTCTGTTGTAAATGTTTTAATAGGTTCTCCCCAATCATCATCTTTGTTCTCTTTTGTCTTAATGACAAAGTCTGTAGAGAATACTTTTTTGTAGAAATACAAATCAATGCTCGTAATGTCCGTTACTTCATTTCCAAGATTAATCTCAAACCACTGCATTGTCTGATTTTGATTTGCGCTATTACCATTCTTCATCTTCGGCGCAGACCATCTCGATGTGTCGCTTGTCTTATCCCCGTCTACAGCCAATTCAGGTTTATACTGTGGCGCTTCTGCCTCCACACCGGAAGCAGTCACCTTTTTCCCTTTTGCGATATTCCCTTTTATCGTATTTGGTTTATCGGGTGTATCCAACTCTCCATGCACTTCACATTCATAAACACCGATACTTTTCTTCGCTGCATTTGTGTTATAAGAAGTGAAACGCAGACGGAGATATCTTGAAACTTCCGTAGGCTGACCGTTCTTCGTCAAATCTACTTTTCTCGTAATGTTTTGATCGTTGCTCGAAGGAATATCCAGTTTTCCAACTTCTTTCCATGTCGCCTTAGCGCCATTGCTATCTGAAGTTTCAATGACAAAACTTCCATATAACTTGGCAAAGAACTTCACCGTCACGTCCGATACTTTCGCAGAATTTCCCAAATCCACTTCAAGCCACTGCTCTGTAAATGTATCATCATCACCACTCTGCCAACGGCTGTTCTGTGCATCTGTTGTCTGATTATCTCCCTTACCGTCAAAGGCAAGTTTCGGCAATCTTGCGGGATTTCCGCCTGTCGCAT
This sequence comes from Lachnospiraceae bacterium, assembly GCA_902381685.1. Taxonomy (GTDB): domain Bacteria; phylum Bacillota; class Clostridia; order Lachnospirales; family Lachnospiraceae; genus Faecalimonas. The sequence goes on from LR698958.1 coordinate 2,089,703, forward strand.
CTAAATATTTTGATGCTCTCGCAGGACGATTTAATGCAATATTTTTATCCGCTGCACGAGTCCGTACAAACTCCTGTGTCTGAGAATCCTCTTTCCCTGCTGCCTGAGTCATGCCAAGAGAAGACATATTTCCTATGGTCAGCGTGGCTGCAAGTAAGAGCGCCATCACTCTTTTCTTTTTCATTTCCCTTCCTCACTTTCAAATATATATCCTATTATTTCTTTTTTCTCTGCAATAAAGTAATCAACGCCGCGCTAAGCATCATGCCCACTCCTGCAGCGCCCGGCGCTGATGTGTCTGCTGTTTTTGGTGTTTCCGGTTTTTCCTGTTTCGGTGGAATTTGTCCATTTGGTTTCTCAGGTTTTTCGACTTCGCCCTTCTTCTTCATACCTAAAACAGCATCATTCAGGCTGTCAATCGCTTTCTCCAATCGGTCAAGTGTCACATCTTCCTGATTTAACACGTTTTCCATATTTTTCATTGCACTGCGAAGTGCTTGTACGCTGTCTTCCGTATATACGAAAACGTTGTCATATTTTTTTGCTTTCTCCAACAGTTCTTTTGCTTCTTTCTTTTTCGCAATGATTGCCTCAGAAATATCCGGTTTTTCCGGCTCTTCCTTTCTCTTCTCCATATTTGTGATGGCAGTGTTTAGATTTTCAATCGCTTTATTCAACTGTTCTACAGTCACATCACTCTGTGCTGCAATATTTTCCGCCTCTTCAATAGCCTTGCGAAGAGTCTCCACACTTTCATCAGTGTATACGGACGTATCGTCATATTCTTTTGCTTTCTGAATCAACTCTTTTGTTTCTTCTAACTTTATTTCAATTTCTTTTACATCTACAAAACGAATCCCGTGAGCATTTGCAAATTTCTCCGCCGCACTTTCCTTTTCACCCAAAATCGTAAGCCCCGACATATTCACGCCAAAGAATGCGTCCTCTGAAATTTCTCCCACAGACTTAGGAATGTATATTTTTGTAAGCCCGCTGCAGCCATTCAGCGCATATGGAGGAATTGCCTTCACACCGTCTTCCAGAACAATCTCCTTCAAATTGGACTTTCCATTTAAGGCAATGTTGTCCAATTCCACTGTTCCTGCCACATAAATTTTCTGTTTCCCTTCCGGAACCGTAAGAAGCCTTGTCTTTTCCGCATTATAAATCACTCCATCGTAAGAAGAAAATTTCTCATTTCCTTCTTCCACTAAAATCTCTGATAAATATGGATTTTGGAACGTTTCTTTTTCATCGTACATTGTCACTTCTTTTGGCATAACAAAACTTGTCTCTTCTTTCTGATACGGATAAATCAAAATCTTTGACAGGTCCTTTGTAAAAAGCACACCGTCTTTAGAAGCATAATATTGACTTTCCTCCGGCACCGTAACACTCTTCAATGTTTTTGAGTGAACCTGTGTCTCTACATTACTTACTTTTTCCGTTAAAACAAGATGCTCAACAGCAGATTTTTCTTCAAATACTGACTGTGCAACGGAGATGACATCTAAATCATTAAATTTCTCCGGAACCGTAATTGTTTTCGCTCCGCCTGTCTCTCCCATAACGGCAAGTCCTTTGTGGAAGCCTAAAATAATTCCATTTTTGTCCGTCACTGACACGCCGTACAAATCAACGGAAGTATGGCTTTTTGAAAACATTTCTAATCCGTAATCAAAGTTTTGGGCATCTGCACTTCCCCATGTACTGTCTGAGAAAAACCATTTACCGTCCGCATACACAATATTCCATGCGTGCGCTCCTGCCGTCGTATCTCCCGTAACTAAAATCGCAGGAATTCCCGCAAGATTCAGCATTGCTTTGTACAAATTTGAATATCCGCCGCACACAGCCACCTTATATTTGAAAACATCGTAAGGTCTGAGCCCTATGTTTTGGTCCTGCAAAGTTGCATATTTAATATTTTTTGTAATCCATTCGTAAATTTTTTTCGCTTTCTGATAGTCATCTTTCTCATCTTTGATGACCGTTGTCTCCAGAAATGTTTTGATTTCTTCCGCTTCTTTTTCGGTCATCACTCCGAGTGACTGATCCCATGTTTTGAAATCCTCCGGTTTTAGTAAAGAGATAAAATCCAACGCAACTTTATTGTACTCTTCCGCTGAAATTCTTTCTTTTCCATTTTCTTTTGCCTGTACATATCCCGACTTTGCCTCAACCTGCTGCCGGTACGGTACTCCCGAAACGGAAATGCTCACTATAGATACCAAAACGCCTAACTTAATCCAAATCTTTTTTCTTTTCATCTTTCTCTCTCTTTCTCAACACTACTTCTGTTTTTTCTTTCTGCATTTCACCATCACAACAGCCGATGCTCCAAGTAAAAGCGTCAAATAAAACATTCCCCTGCTGTTATCACCTGTTTTTACCGTGTCTGACTGTCCCTGTGGTTTTTTCGCATCTGTTCCACCTGCCTGTTCATGCCCTTCCTCTTCAGATTCATATGTAAAGTGAAAAGCATCTAACTTTGAAAGAATATCCTGAACCTCTTTCGGAGTGGCATCTGCCTTATCCAAAATCTCTTTCACTTCATTTCTTAACTGCACGAATTCCTTCCATGACCAATCAGTAACTTTTCCCTGTTCCATATCTTTGATTGCATTATATTTTTCCAACAGTTTTGTTTTATCTGCCTGCAGTTCACTTATCCGCTGTTTCAGAAGCGCCGTCTTTCCATTTACTTCTTCCTGCGTATACGTGCCATTCAGGAATGCTTCAATCTCCTGAATGCAGTCGCGAAGCGCCCAATAACTTTCTTTTGTATATCCCTCTCCGGAAATCTCTTTTGCCTTCTTTAAAGTATCCTGCAGTTCACGAATGTCTACGCGAATCTGCAATGCATCTCTTGCTTCTGACACTTCTTTTGCCATGTCTTCCATTTCAGCCGTACATGTCTCTTCATCGTCTTTCTTTAAAAGTTCTTCCGCTTTCTCAATAACCAACCGGAATTTCTCCCAACTTTCTTTTGTATAATCGGCTTCTTTCAGATTTTCGCATTTTTTCAACTCTGCCTGCAGAGAACTTCTGTCCACCTCTTCCGGTTCTGCCTGCTGCCGTATCGTCAATGTTCCGACTTCTACCCAACCTCTCTTATTTTGTCCGTTCGGGCTTTTTCCCCCACGTTCAAATTCAATTGTGTATGTTCCTTCCGGCAGTTCCTTCTTCATCAGTTCCACGCCTTCCGCTCTCTTCTGCGCATAGGTGTCGATTGTTTCTTCATAGACCGTTTTCCCTGCCAAGTCCGATATTTTCACTTTCAAAAGTCCGTGGTCATCACCTTTAACTGTAATCCCACTGACAAAATGTCCGGTGAATTGATATGACAGCGCGCCCGCATTGTCACTGTCAGTTGCCTGATATCCGTTTATAAGTTTCCAGCCCTGTCCTCCCTGCAAATCTTTTGCCGGTATCTGCTGTTCTATATACCCGATACTTTCCAACTGCTCCAACGCTTCCTGAAGTTGTTTCACCGTTCTGTCCACTTCCGGCTGTTTTACCGCTTCATCTTTCTGCACATCTTTCGCCTGTGCAACCATTTTCTTTAATCGGTATAAACTGTTTTTTGTATAAGCGCCTTCCAGTTCTTTTTCTGCTTTGGCAATCAGTTCATTTAACTCTGTTTTATCTGTCCTGCCAAATCCAAGACGCTCATATCTGCTGTGAATAAATGCTGTTCTCGCATCAATGTACTCCTGAGAAGATTCCAACATTTCTTTTCCGTCCTTAATACTCTCAGCAAATGCATCTTTTAACGTTTTTTCTGCTTCGACATAATTTGGAGCATTTTTATCTATCGCTTCCGCCTGCTTAATCATCTCGCTTAATTCTTCCGCATTTCCTTTTTTCTCTGTATCATCAGAAAGGTTTAACGGTATAATCTCATATAAAGACGGCTCTCCGGTGTATCCCGGTTTTAATATCACTTTTACGGAAGTCGTGTTCACTTTCGGGAACTCTGCCAGATAATACGCATGATATCCTGCGCTTGTTCCATCTGCATCTCCAACTTTGTCATTAATGTCGCCCAATTTTTTTCCTTCATAAACAGTGACATATTTACCGTTTTGCAATGCCTGTATCTCAAATCCGGCAATGCCATTATGATTAGAAACAAACTGGTCAAATTTTATCTGATTGACTGTCTCTTCTTTTGCAAAAGTCAATGTAATTTCAATCGGTAATGAAGCATTCGGTTTTTTAGAAGCCCATCTTGTCGACGCATTTCCATCAATCATTTTCTCTTTGACATACTCCGCTCCCCAGTTATCTTTTTGAGATACTTCCACTGCCTGTATGGAAACTGCATGGCGAACATATTTCTTCGTGTAAACCGGACTCACTCTCTGCTCTCCATAAAACAGAGCCGCTTTTACCGTACAATCTTTGCCTTCCGGCAGTTTCAATACATTTTCATATAAAGGTGACGTTTTTCTTGGAATACTTCCGTCCATCGTATAACGTATTTCATATTTCCGTGCCAAATCGCTCTTACTCAGTGATAAATCATTCTCCTGCGGAGATACAAAGCCCGACTCTTTGCTAAATGAAATTGTTCTGTTTTTCATCTGCTCACTCATTGTTGCAGCCATATCATTTAACATCGTATCCGCTTCCTGATAATATTTCAGGTCTCCCGTGTTCTCTAATAACGTTTTTCGCAAACTTCTCATTTGCCGATACATCACATCAATTTTCTCATAAGAAAGTCCCTCCCGGTTTGTCAGGCAGTATATATTCTCCACTTCTTCCAAATACATACGGTATAAGCGGTTCATCTGTTTTGCCTTAGCCAGCACGTCTCCCAAATTATTTGCGCTATTTTTTATCGCTGTCTGCAGTTCCTCTTTTATTTTACTTAAATCCCTGTGCAATTCCGGCAGGAATTTCTCTGCCTGCTGTTTTAATTCTTCCATATTTGCTTCGGTAAAATCAATTGTATATGTTTTACCTTTTTGTGCCGCAAAAGAAATGCGTCCTTTTTCATTGTCTTTTTGCACCCGTACTTCTTTTCCGTCCTGATATACTTTGGCATTTGTAATATCTTTGTACTCGCCTGTAAATGTGCTTTCTTTTTCTTCACCATCATAGCGCACCGTGAATTTCTCAGCCATGTTATTTTTCCACTTCTCTGAAATGGTAAAGTTTCCTCTCGCCTTTAACCCTTTCACTTCTCCATCTGTCCACGCTGAAGGAATGGCAGGTAAAAACTGCACATATCCAAGTTGAGATTGTAAAAGCATTTCCGCCACACCTGAAGTTAGACCATAATTGCCGTCAATCTGCCACACAGGCGTTCCATTCATCATGGTATCTCCTCCTTGAGAACCGTGAGAGTCAAATAAATTGTACTGAAGTCCTGAAGTGTTTCCGCCAATCAGATTATTCAATAAACGATATGCCTTGTCACCGTTTCCTGTTCTCGCCCATAAATTGATTTTATTTGCTTTTGACCAGCCTGTTGAGTATTCTCCCCTCTCCTCCAACGACTGAATGGCAGCGTCCATATACTCTTCATTATCTTTGTGAATCAATGTTCCCGGAAATAACCCTACTAAGTGAGAAGCATGTCTCTGCTCTCCCAAATGTCCGATATTCCAACCGCTGTTTGGAACCGGAATTTCAGCAAGATTTCCCGCTTTTGCATAAGATTGATGATGTCCCGTCTCCGTACCGACTCTCGTCTCTTCGTACCACTCTTTAATTCCGTTTGTGGCATTCATCTCAATCGGATCCAATCTCTGCATCTTCTCTTCCCATGACTTTAACACAGTTTCATCTTCCCCGACAATTTTTCCCGCTTTTATACATTCATTATACAATTCCCAAACAAGTGACTGGTCATAAGTTGTTCCGACCGCCGTAGGCCCCTGTTCTGCTGAAAAACTCGGCACCACAACAAGTCTTGGCTGCCCGTCATATTTAGAATTTTTGTCGTGTACTTTCTGATAGTCTGATGTCCATAAATAGTTATCCCAAAATTGTGCCGCTTCCTTCATAATCGGATAAATTGTATTTTTTAAATAGTCTTTATTCTGTGTAAATTCATAATGTGCCCACAGATTTTGAATCGCCCACGCTGCTCCTGTAGGATTCCAGCCATACTCCTGATTATTCGTCGGCGCCGTCATACCGAAAGGATTGTTTTCCGTATGTACGGTAAATCCGTTTTTCTTCGTTGTGGCATCTTCAATTCCATGCACACGCTCCGCCGTCAAACGCCCCGGTTCACGCAGATTTTCCATATAATCCACCATTGTCGTTCCACACTCTGCCAGGTTCGTCACATATACAGGCCAATAATTCATCTGTACGTTCACATTAAAATGATAGTCTCCCGTCCATGCAGAAGCTCCCATAGTCCACAGACCTACCAAATTGCTCGGAAGAGTACCTCTTGAACCTGCGATTGTCAAATATCTCCCGTACTGGAACGCCAATACTTCCAAATATTTAGAATATGAGCCTTTTCGATAGGCGTCTATCAGTTCATTTGTCGGAATATTAGAACGGTTTTCCCCTAAATCAAGACTGACTCTGTCAAACAAACCCTGATGATCTTCTATATGATTCTCCTTTAATTCCTGATAAGATTTCTCAGACGCCCTTTTTACCCGCTCAACCACAACTTTTTCCAAATCTTTTTTCGTGTCTCTATATGTAGGATAGTCATTCTTATAGTCTGTTTCTGCCGCCATCACAATCATAATCTTATCTGCATTTTCCACTTTATACAGTTGATTCTTTTCATCTGCAGTGATGTCGCCTCCCGACTGAACAATTTTCATGGTTGTCCGAAACTTCAGCCCGTTGTCCTTCACTTTGCCGAAGATAGTATACATATTCTGTTCCGCATCAAATTTTGCCGTCCCTTCCAGACCACTGTTATTCAGTTCCATTTTTATCGAAACGTCCAGTTTCTTCTCTTTCGATGCAGACAACTCCGTAACCATCACTTGATCAGGGCTGCTCACAAAATGTTCTCTCTTATAATCAACTCCCTGATGTGAAAATGTAGTTGCGGCAACTCCGGTTTGCAAATCTAACTCTCTTCTATAATTTTTTACATTGTCATCTCGGATTCCCGTCTCGGAAAAATCAATCCAGATATCTCCAAAATCCTGATAACTTCCTTTATTCAGATTATCCTCTCCGGGAAATTTTATCTTTCCACTCATTCCCGGTTTGCCCAAAGATGTATCGTCATTGAATACATTTTTCGACTTGTCATCAAGCAATTTTCTATACGCTTCAATTTCCTTATCGGTATACGCAGTTTTCTTATTGCCAAACTGATAATCCGGTCTTGTCTCCGAAGGACCGCCTGTCCACAATGTCTTTTCATTAAAATGAATTCTCTCTTTGGAAATTCCGCCAAAAATCAAATTCCCCAAATTTCCATTTCCAAGGGGAAGGGATTGCCGTGTCCACTCTCCTCCATTTGTCTCCGCCGAATGAATGTTGGCAGGGGTTTTATACCATAACTTTAACGCATCGTTTATAGAGTTTACATTCTTCTCCTGTGCCGCTTTGACTTCCATGCCCACATCATTGCCATACGCTCCCCACGGAAGCAACAGGCATGCGCATGCTCCGGCAAGTATCCTTTTCATTCTTTTCTTTTTCATTTTTTACCTTTTCCTTTTCATCAAATTAAGCAAATTGCTCAAAAACCATACAATTACTCATATTATTTATGATACAACGCACATTTTTATGCGTCAATTAGGAATTATAACCAAAAAACAAACCAAAAAACTTATCTCAACCACCCATACACTGAGCAATACCAACAATACGCAAAAAAGCAGTGTATCAAATACACTGCTTTTTTCTCTAACCCACTTTAAATTTGAATTTTTGAATTTCTTTTTCGCTTGCAACTCTCTCGATTACACCGCCAAGACTTCTTAACTTTTCTTCAAATCTTTCATATCCTCTTTGGATATAAACAATATCGTCCACGATTGTAATTCCCTCTGCCGCAAGACCTGCTATGCAAAGCGCCGCTCCCGCTCTTAAATCCGGTGCACTCACTCTTGCTCCCGAGAATTTCTCTACACCTTCAATTGTCGCCGAATTACCTTCTACTTTAATATTTGCACCCATTCTCGCCAGTTCATCTAAATATTTAAAACGATTTTCAAAAATACTTTCTGTAATCGTACTTGTCCCTGAACATAATGCCAATGTCACTCCCATTTGTGGCTGCATATCTGTAGGAAATCCCGGATATGGCAATGTTTTCACCTGTGTATGTTTCAGTCTTCCCTTTGAAACAACACGAACTGCATCGTCAAACTCTTCCACTTCACAACCGATTTCTACTAATTTTGCCGTAGTTGCCTCCAAATGTTTCGGAATAACATTCATAACCGTGACATCTCCTCTTGTCGCTGCCGCTGCCATCATAAATGTTCCCGCTTCTATCTGATCCGGAATAATAGAATATTCCGTCTTGTGAAGTTTCGGAACCCCTTTAATTTTAATCACATCCGTCCCTGCACCTCTGATATTCGCACCCATACTGTTCAAAAAGTTTGCAACATCTACTACATGAGGCTCTTTCGCCACATTTTCCATAATTGTTGTTCCCTCAGCCATCGCTGCTGCCATCATCACATTAATTGTCGCTCCCACACTTACCACGTCAAAGTAAAGATGTGTTCCTTTCAACTGTTCTGCCTCAGCAATAATCTTCCCATGCTCAATAATAACATCGGCTCCAATTGCCTTAAATCCTTTCAAATGTTGATCTATCGGTCTGCTTCCGATATTACAACCACCCGGAAGGGCAACCTCTGCCTTATTATATTTACCTAATAATGCGCCTAAGAGATAGTAAGATGCACGAATCTTCTTAATATAATCATATTCAATGCTGAAATCTCTTACTCCACTACCGTTAATCTTCACTGTATGACGGTCGATTCTTTGGATTGTTGCACCTATTCCTGACATTGCTTCCAACAATACGTTAATATCGTTTACATCAGGTAAATTATCAATTGTTACTGTTTCATCTGTCATAATTGCAGCCGCAAGTATTGCGAGCGCTGCATTTTTAGCACCACCGATTTGTACCTCCCCAACCAGCGGTGTTCCTCCCTTTATAATATATTGCTCCATATTGCACCTCGATTACTGGATATTTATTCCTGTTTCTATGTTAATTTTCTTCTCTTCTAGTTCTTTTCTAATTTTAAGCATAGTATGTTTTTATTATAACACAAAATCTTTATTTGTAAAATCTTTTTCAAAATGAATAAAAAAAGAAATTCGACAGTAATCTCCATAATTCTATCGATTACTGTCTTTTTTATTCTAGCACACTGCATACCAATCGTCCATATCAATAAAACCTTCTTCTGCGTCTTCGATGTTCATTTCTTCTCTTCATCAGTTCATTTAACAATAAAACTTCTACTATATCTCTAATATTTCCCCGATTGTTTTGTCTTTTCTGCTGCATTTCTAACTCGTCTTCAATATCCTCTCTCCTATCCATTGCTTCCACCCGTTCACAAATACGATTGCACATCAAACGTATGCCAAGCATATCGGGATATTCATCATAAATCATACTTCCCTCATATTCCATTCTCTCACACTCATCTTCCACAAACGGAAGTATCCTTTTTACCGCATTCGGATATAGACTTTTCATATATTCCATATCCTGCCTTTCTTTTCTCTCATCGTCATATTCAAAAGGCATTGGGTACGCCATATAATAAGGTAATTTATAATCCATTACTCCTCTTCCCTTCACACTTTATCTACTGTATTATATGTTTCTTTAAAAAAATCGTGATTCGGTTAGACTTGCGTTTCCACAGATGCACACAATATATTTTCTTCCAATATAAAAACAGGGACTTCAAGTCCCTGTTTTTATATTAATCTCTATTCATCTTCTTTTCTTCTACGTTTTATCACAAAAACTCCTGCTGCTGAAGCCATCATTGCAAGAACAAATGCAAACGGTATCTGTGCATCTCCTGTTTTTACAGGCTGATTTTTATCCGGTTTCACATTCGTATTACTATCCGGATTTATATTTGTACTGCCGTCCGGTTTTGTTGTTCCGCTTTCTTCCTCCGGAACTTTTGCCGGTTTCTTCTGCAATTCTTCTATCGCTTCTTGGAGAACTTTCGCTGCTGTATCTACCACTTCCTGACTTGCTTTCACATCTTCATTTACTTCCTGTGCTTTTGCAAGCGCCTCCGCAAATGCTTTCCAACTTTCTGATGTGTAATCTTTCTCTGCTTTCTTCTCCGCCTGAGCGATTACTGACTGCAGCGCTTTTATCCGCCTCTATAAATTCAGGCTCTTTCTCTTTCAAGTTGTCCATTGCATTCTGCAGAACTTCCGCTGCATTGTCCACTTCTTCCTGACTTGCCTTATCGTCTGCATTTACTTCCTGTGCTTTTGCAAGCGCCTCCGCAAATGCTTTCCAGCTTTCTGATGTGTAATCTTTCTCTGCTTTCTTCTCCGCCTGAGCGATTACTGACTGCAGCGCTTTTTTATCCGCCTCTATAAATTCAGGCTCTTTCTCTTTCAAGTTGTCCATCGCTTTCTGCAGAACTTCCGTTGCATTGTCCACTTCTTCCTGACTTGCCTTATCGTCTGCATTTACTTCCTGTGCTTTTGCAAGCGCCTCCGCAAACACTTTCCAGCTTTCTGATGTGTAATCTTTCTCTGCTTTCTTCTCCGCCTGAGCGATTACTGACTGTAATGCCTCTTTATCCGCTTTCACTTCAGGTTTTACATAAAGTTTCGCGTCTGCCCAGTCCACACAGTCATCATTTTTATTTTCCACTTCATCTGCAACGAGAATCAATTTGTTTACACTGCTGACATCTAAATTGACAAATTGGGCTTCATCTGCCTGTTTAATGATTCCTGAATCATAAAGCAGATTTTCTTCAGATACCTCTTCTTTATAAATAAGGAATTTTGCACCGTCACGTCCTGTTTTTCCCGCCTTGATGTAGTCGATTCCCAGCCATGTCTGGAAATATTTCTCTGTTCCGGCAACCTTGCTCAAATCATATGTAATCTGTGCATTTGTATTTGCGCTTAAACCGTTTGCAAATGTTGTCTGTTGATTATCTATCTTCATGCTGATATCTGTCGTAGATTTATCTGTTCCTGTGTCTGCCTTATTAATATGAACACCGCCCCAGCCTGATACGGCATCTTCATATTTCAGCACCTGATAACCTTCTCCCGCTTCCATAGCGCCTTCAACACCATCTCCCGTCAAATAGTACGTATCTAACTTCAACATATCTTCTCCAACGGTAACTTCAGTTGTTGTCTGCACCTTAGAACCGTCTTTCGCCGTAGCTTTAAGTGTTGCCACTCCGTTTCCGAGAGCACGGACTTTTCCGTTTTCATCAATTCTCAACACTGCCAGATTAGAACTTTCAAATGTTACGCTCTTGTCCGTAGCATTTTCCGGTTCCGCAGATACGGTCACTGTAAACGTATCTCCTGCACTTACTTTTCCCGGAATACCTTTCATTGTAAGTTTCGTGACAGGTACATTTTCCGGTTTCTCTCCTGCAAGTTCTTTGAGCAGTTTCAAATCATTTTCAGTAAGTTTTCCGTCATTGTCCAAATCTCCTGCGCGCAGGTAAAGCGTATCCGCCTCTTCTCCTGCAAGATAAGATTCCATCTTTTCTACGTCTGCCTCTGTGACAAGCCCGTCTGCACTTCCGTCAATATCTCCGCTGACTGCCAACGTCAGAGTATCTTTGATTGTACCGTTTACCGTAAGTGTTAATTTATATCCAGTTGCTGCCGGAGAACTGTCTGACTGTTCGCCACCCATCGCTTCGGACATTGTAATGGTCGCTCCGTCAATTTCCCTGAACATCTTTTTCAATTCTCCTGCCGTTGTGCCTGAGGCAATACCGTACAGAATATTGTTTTCTCTGTCCATTTTCGCTTTCGCATCATCTTTCAACTCGAACTGGTCGTTTTCCTGTTCTCCGTCACCTTTTACAAGTTTCGGATCACCCCATGTAACCATGTCATGTCCATTATTTCCGAGCATATCCGCATACAGCATAATTTCTTCTGCCCCTTTAACGTCTATGTCAAAATAATACGCATTCTGTCCGTGTTTTAATACTTTTGAGCGTTCTACTTCATTTCCGTCAACGAAAACCGCTAATTCCACACCGTCTTTTGACTGTGTTTTATGGCAGTCAATTCCGCCATATACCTGAAGCCTTGATACATTCAAATCTGAGATATCAAAATACAATTTAGATTCTGCATTTACTCCGTATCCGGTTGAGAATGTCGTCCGTTTTCCATCTACCCAAAGGTCGAGCGCCGTTCCGCCATTATCCTCATTTACATGAATGCCGGCGTAACCTGATGTACTTCTTTTTGTATCATATCCTACCTCTGTCAATGGAATTTCTTTGCTCATTTCCATCTGAATCGTATATGTTCTGCTATATCCGTTTTTAGCGGTCGCTTTTACCGTCGCAGTTCCCGGAATAGCCTCTGCCTGTGTAATCTCAACTTTTACATCTTCTGATGCGGCCGTTGCGGTTACCTGTGGAACCTGCCCTTCTGTTCCATACGCATCGAAAGTATATGAAGTCACTTCATTGTTAAATCCCGGAAGGTCTTTTTCTCCTACTTTAATTCCTTTTAAAAGCACCGTCTCATCTTTAACTGTTACCTTACTTTCCTCCACCATCTGTTCTTTCGTTTCTCCCGAAAGCGCTTTCAAATGATATGTGTATGTATATGTCTGTGAACTTGGAAGTCTATACTTTGAAAGAGTTGCAGGTCCGCAGCTTGCCGTTCCAAGTCCCATCTGTGCATAGTCGATCGTAAGTACCGTATTTTTTGTTCCTTCTAATTGATATGGGTGTCCCGCCTTATCCAAATCTTCCTGTGTATAGTGCAATGCACTCATCTCAAGCAGATGATCTGTCGCATCAACAAGCAGACCGTTTCCGTCTTTATCTGTCAAAGCCATGAAACGCACGTCTGTCTTATTTCCTGTCTCCTGCGGATACACAAAGTTTATAAACTGATCTTTTACAGTGCTTTCATAGATACCTACATCGTATCCTGTCTTACGGTCACTGTAACTGTCCGCTTCCCCGCGTCCGTACCATGTCATATTTTCCAGACTTTCGTCTAACTGCACTCTGTTACCTACACGGAGTAAATCTCCCATCTGGTTAGACGGAATCAATGTACTCTTCACAAAAATATCTCCTGAAGAATAAATCGTATATGTCAGGCTGTCTTTAGAATCTGAGCAGTTTGTCAATGTACGGTCGATTGTCACATAGATTGCTTTCTCACTCTTTGTCACGCTGACAGCATCTACCTTTGCATTTTCATTTGCTTTTTTCCAATTCGCATCAACAGCCTCTTTCTTGTCGTTGTCTGTGTATGCTCTCCAGTAGTTTGGAAGTAAATCTTCCGCAATCATTTCTTTTCCATTTACTTCAAAAGAAGAGAGACTTCCTTTTTCCTTATTAAATGCAACAGACCAATCGTCCTGTTTTATCGTCACTTCTTTTTCTGTTTCTTTTACTGCGGAATCCTCAAACGCCTTCATCGCCCCTGTGTCCAGACCACGATCTGCCGCCTCTTTTTCAAAGTTCAAATCAAACTGCGCCTCTGCAACAATATCTCCTGCTTTGCCCCAACTTGTATCTGCTTTTGTCACAAATTGAATATGCAGGAAATATTCGTCTCCCTCTTTTGCGTCCGTCGGAACAGTATAAGGAATTTTCACCTCTTTTGTTGCAAGCGGAGCAATGTCAACGTCCGTGATTTCTCCTTTTTGCACTGATGTTCCGTCTTTTTCCAAACTCCAAAGCATCTTATATTCACTTGCATTTGTGTCGGTATATTCGTTATGAATAGAAACCGTCTGTGCTTTTTCGTCCGCCATAGTCATCTGAAGCGCCTGATAAATACGTTTTACTTCATATGCTTCCGGCTGTAGTGTGCGGTCTGCAGAAACAATACCGTTTACACAGAAATCCGCGTTTCCTGATTTCCATGAGGAGTAGTCTCCCTTATTCCAGTCTCCGTCATAGCCCCAGTATGTTGTTTTGCCGTCCCATTTTCCGTCTTCAATAAGCGGAGTGTTAAATGTCTGGTCTACCCAGTCCCAAATGAAACCGCCCTGTAAAATACCGTATTTTCTAATCTTATCCCAGTAGTCAATCATTCCGCCGCCGCTGTTACCCATTGTGTGCAGATATTCGCACATAATATACGGTTTTGTGTAGTTCGTTTTAATCTTATCAATTTCCGGATACATATTTGACTCTACGTCCACACCTTCATTAGCGTTCCAGCCCTGATAGTGTACTACTCGTGTATCGTCATTGTTCTGGAAATAGTCAATCTCTGCCTGAAGCGAATCACCTGTACCGGTTTCATTTCCCGGTGACCACATGATTACACTCGGATAGTTTTTATCACGTTCCAGCATATTGATTGCACGGTCTTCTGCCGCTTCCACGTATCCTGAAATGCTTCCCGGAACATTGTACTGGCTTCGTCCGTTATGAGATTCCACATTTGCCTCGTCCATAACGTAAAGTCCATACTCATCACACAGTTCATAGAAAACAGGGTCGTCCGGATAATGCGCCGTACGAACTGCATTAATGTTTAATGATTTCATGAGTTCGATTTCTTCTCTCATATCTTCTTCCGTCAGATAGCGTCCCGTCTCCGGATCATTTTCATGACGGTTTACACCGTACAATGTAATAACCTGTCCGTTGACACGAAGTCTTGCATCGTTTGTCCCCTTATCCGTAATCTCCACTTCACGGAAGCCGACTTTTACGGACGTAATTTCCGTCTCTTTTCCGTCTTTTTCAAGAACAAGTACAAGGTTGTACAGATTCGGGTGCTCTGCCGTCCATTTCTTCGGATTTGTAATCTGTCCGGATAATTTAACGGTTGTCTCCTTCTTATCGCCAAATGATGCCTCCGCACTCAGCGGTGTATCTGTCACAAGATTTCCTGCCGCATCATAGAGATAGCCTTTGACACTGTAACCATCTTTTTTACCGTCAAAATTTCTCAAATCCACATCTACATTCAATGCCGCGTTTTCATATTTCTCATCTAAATCTGTCACAACAGTAAAATCTCTGATTTCCGTCTGCTCTTTTGCCGTCATATATACATCACGGAAAATTCCGGCAAGTCTTAAGAAATCCTGATTTTCAATGTAACTTCCGTCACACCAGCGGTATACTTCCACCGTAATTACATTTTCATTGCCTTTTGAAAAATCCAATGCGTCTGTAATGTTAAATTCATTTCTTGTGAAACTGTCCTCAGAATATCCGATATACTCCCCGTTTACCCAGAGATACATTGCGGATTCCACGCCTTCAAAGTTCAGGAAAATCTCTTTTCCTTCCCAACTTGAATCTACGGTGAATGTCTTTCGGTATGTTCCCACCGGATTGCATTCTTCCGGCGCCTGACCGACTTTGTAATCTTTATAATTCTTTCCCTCAGCATTTATCCATGGATAGTTCTGGTTGGAATAAATAACCGGATCATACTTAAACGACCCGTCCTTGTTCAGATATGTCTGCCAGTTTCTCGGAACGGTAATGTTATCCCAGTTGCTGTCGTCATAGTCTTTTTTGTTGAAATTTTTGTCTTTTGCCGCGATGCGGTCAGCAGGTTTTACTGCCCAGCTAAACTTCCAGTCATCTCCGTTCAGCAACTGATAATAACTCGAACTTTGCTTATCCCCTTTTTTCGCCTTATCCACACTGTCATATCTGTAAAATGTGGCACGGGCTTTCTCTCTGTTCACTTGGAATACCTCCGGATTGTTCGTCCACTCCCTCGTGTCCGTGTCCGCTGCCAAAACATTCATCATGTCTTTGCCGAGTTCTCCAAATCCTGACAGAAACGTGCCTAAAACAAGCGATCCTGCCAAAAGTGTTGAAACAAAACGTTTCTTTCTCATGTCTTTACTCCTTTCTTTCTCAAAAAGGTCCCTTAAATTCTGCAAGTTACCTTGCTAAAGTTTATCATTCTGTTATTATTTATTTCAATACATTTTTTTAAGAAAAAAGTTCGATTTTTTATACAAAAAATAAAAAAAAATTGATGCCCCGACAGATTTCCTCTGTCAAGACATCAACTCTTTTAACATTTATTCTATTTCGCACCGTTAATTCTGGCTACCGCCCTCTTCAACGCCGCTTCCGCACGGATAACATCAACAGAATCACTCTTGCTGTTCAAACGTTCCTCCGCACGCTTCTTTGCCTCCTCTGCACGGGCAACGTCAATCTCTTCCGGCCACTGTGCATCTTCCGCAAGAACGGTAATCTTTTCCTGAAGAATTTCAAGAAATCCTCCGAGAATAACCGCCTTTTTCACTTCCGCCCCTTTATGAATTTTCATTACACAAGGCTCTAAAATGGTTGTAAGCGGAATATGATTTTTATAAACACCCATTTCTCCCTCTACGGATACAAATTCGAGGAAGGACGACTCTCCCTCATAAAACACTTCGTCAGGGGAAATGATTCTCAATTCAAATACGTTCTCTGCCATAGGAAACACCTCCTACTTCACGCGTGCCAATACATCGTCAATATTACCTGCGTTTAAGAAATATCCTTCCGGAACATCATCGTGTTTTCCTTCAAGAATTTCTTTGAAGCCCTGAATTGTCTCACTAATCGGAACATATCTTCCTTCAAAACCTGTAAACTGTGTTGCTACGAAGAATGGTTGTGACAGGAATCTCTGAATCTTTCTTGCACGGGATACCGTCAATTTATCTTCTTCTGATAATTCGTCCATACCAAGCATTGCAATAATATCCTGCAATTCTTTGTATTTCTGAAGGATTTCCTGCACGCCACGGGCAACTTTATAGTGTTCTTCCCCAACAATGTGTGGATCTAACATACGAGATGAAGATTCCAACGGGTCTACCGCAGGGTAAATGCCGAGTTCTGTAATCGCACGGGATAATACGACTTTCGCGTCCAAGTGAGCGAATGTTGTCGCCGGAGCCGGGTCAGTTAAGTCATCGGCAGGTACATATACTGCCTGCACTGATGTGATAGAACCATTCTTTGTAGAAGTAATTCGTTCCTGTAATGCTCCCATTTCTGTCTGTAATGTAGGCTGGTAACCTACCGCTGAAGGCATACGTCCAAGCAAAGCGGAAACTTCTGAACCTGCCTGTGTAAAACGGAAAATGTTATCAATGAATAAAAGAACGTCTTTTCCGCCTTTATCACGGAAATATTCCGCCATTGTAAGTCCTGTAAGACCTACACGCATACGTGCTCCCGGCGGCTCGTTCATCTGACCGAACACCATGGCTGTTTTATTGATAACACCTGATTCCATCATTTCATAGTAAAGGTCATTTCCTTCACGGGTTCTTTCCCCTACACCTGTAAATACGGAATATCCACCATGTTCTGTAGCAATATTTGTAATCAATTCCTGAATTAATACCGTTTTTCCTACACCTGCACCACCAAACAGACCGATTTTACCACCTTTCTGGTAAGGGCAAAGCAAGTCGATTACTTTGATACCTGTTTCAAGCATCTCAGCCTCTGTTGCCTGTTCTTCAAATGCAGGAGCCTTTCTGTGAATCGGTGCATACTCTACATCTGTCGGTGCAGGTTTCTCATCGATTGCTTCTCCAAGTACGTTAAAGATACGTCCCAATGTATTTTCGCCGACCGGTACGGAAATAGGCGCTCCTGTAGCAACTGCGTCCATACCGCGTGTGAGTCCGTCCGTAGGTCCCATAGCGATACATCTAACCGTATCGTCACCCAAATGCTGCGCAACTTCCACAACTAATTTTTCTCCATTACTTCTTGTAATGTCAATCGCCTCGTTGATTTCAGGAAGGTTGCCATCGGCGTATTTGATATCCAATACCGCGCCGATAATCTGAGTGATTTTACCTATATTTTTCTCTGCCATTTTTTCACTCCTACCTTTTTCTAAAGATAACTGCCGATGCCTTATAGTGCATCTGCACCGGCTATAATTTCTGTCAATTCCTGTGTAATAGCACCCTGACGGGCTCTATTATATTTCAATGCCAAGTCTTCAATTATTTCTTCCGCATTATTTGTTGCAGAATCCATTGCCTGCATACGGGCACCGTTTTCACTTGCAACCGCTTCCACAAACGCACCATATAAGATACTTGTCATATATTTCGGAACGAGAAGGCTGATTGCTCTCTCTTCCTTCGGCTCAAAATTCATAAGCACGTTACTGTTTTCCGATTCATTTTCTTCCGCGACAGCCGAAGTGTCCACAGGAAGTAATTTCTTAAATGTCGGAATATGTGTTACCGTGTTTTTGAAAAATGTATACGCCACATAAATCTCACCAATTTCCCCATTGGCAAAATCCGTAAGCAGTCTTTTACTCAGTGCCTGTGCATCTGCATAAGTTGGCTCTTCTATCATGTCGGAACAGTCAAGGGCAACATCATATCCTTTTCTCACAAGGCTTTCCGCCCCTTTTCTTCCCACAAGATAAAGACGAACGTCTTCCTTTGCGATACCGCTTTCCGTAATGAGTTTTACTATATTTGAGTTGTATCCCCCTGCAAGTCCACGATTGGAAGTAACGGCAACAATGCCGACTTTCTTTGAATCTCCCGCTTTCAAATATGGGTGTTCGATATTCCCCGCCTTTGCAAGCATGGACGTTACTGTAGAATACATACACTCAAAGTATGCCTTTGAATTCTCTGCACGCATTCTTGCTTTCTGCAGTTTTACGGTAGAAATAAGTTTCATGGCTTTTGTAATCTGCTGTGTACTCTGTACACTGCTCTTACGCCGTTTTATTTCTCTCATTGATGCCATGACAATTCTCCTCTATTTAGAATTCTTTTTTGAACTCATTAATTGCATTTACAAGTGCTTCTTCTGTCTTATCTGAAATCACTTTTTCTACTTTGATTGCTTCCGGAATTTCCGGATATTTTGTCTGAATAAAGTCAAACAATCCTTTTTCAAATTCAAGAACACGCTCTACCGGAATATCCAACAGATATTTCTGTGTTGCAGCGTAAATGATAATGACCTGATATTCAACCGGCATCGGCTGATACTGCGGCTGTTTCAACATTTCCTTGATACGCGCTCCCTGTGCAAGACGTTCTGTTGTATCAGCGTCAAGTTCTGAACCAAACTGTGCGAACGCTGCCAGTTCACGATACTGCGCAAGGTCGATACGGATCGGTCCTGCGATTTTCTTCATCGCCTTAATCTGTGCCGAACCACCAACTCGTGATACGGAGATACCCGGGTTAATAGCCGGTCTGAAACCTGCGTTGAACATTTCTGTTTCAAGGAAAATCTGTCCGTCCGTAATTGAAATAACGTTTGTCGGAATATATGCAGATACGTCGCCTGCCTGTGTCTCAATGATCGGAAGCGCAGTAAGTGAGCCTCCTCCCAACTCATCTGACAATCTTGCCGCTCTCTCTAACAGTCTTGAATGAAGATAGAATACGTCACCCGGATAAGCTTCACGTCCCGGTGGTCTTCTCAGAAGTAATGAAAGTGTACGGTATGCTGTCGCATGTTTGGACAAATCATCATATACAATCAGTACGTCCTCTCCTTTTTCCATCCATTCTTCACCCATGGCACAGCCTGCATATGGTGCAATATATTGAAGTGGGGCAAGTTCACTTGCTGTAGATGCAACAACCGTTGTATAGTCCATCGCACCGTACTCTTCAAATGTCTGTACGATATTTGCAACCGTGGACGCTTTCTGTCCGATTGCAACGTAAATACATTTTACCCCCTGTCCTTTTTGATTAATAATTGTATCAATGGCGATTGCTGTCTTACCTGTCTGTCTGTCACCGATGATAAGCTCACGCTGACCTCTTCCGATTGGCACCATAGAGTCAATCGCCTTAATTCCTGTCTGTAACGGTGTATCTACTGATTTACGGGAAATAACACCTGAGGCAACTCTTTCAATCTGACGATATGCTTTTGCCTGAATAGGTCCTTTTCCATCAATAGGTTGTCCAAGTGCGTTTACAACACGACCTAACATACAATCTCCAACCGGAACTTCTACTACCCTTCCGGTTGTTTTTACGGTATCTCCTTCGTTAATGTTTCTGTTATCTCCCAAGAGAACAGCACCAACATTATCTTCTTCAAGGTTTAACACCATACCGTATACTTCCCCGGGAAACTCCAAAAGTTCTCCCTGCATTGCGTTTTCTAGACCGTGGATACGCGCAATACCATCGGCTACTTGAATAACCGTTCCCACATCAGATACCTCTAAATCTGACGCATATCTTTTAATCTGTTCTTTAATGACAGAACTGATTTCTTCTGGTCTTAAATTCATGGAGCGAATCCACCTTTCTTTTATATTTTATATCTGAATACTTCTCAACTGCTTAGACAATTCATAAAGTTTTGTCTTAATACTGCTGTCCACAACCCTGTCACCGATACGGATAACCATTCCGCCGATAAGACTTTCATCTACCGAATAGTTCATCTCGAAACTTTCGTAGCGGGTTGTCTCTAAAAGTCTCTTTTCCACAGCACTTTTCTGTGCATCACTTAAAGCAACTGCCGTTGTCACAAATGCAGTTCCTATTTTCTTTTCCTCTTTTACAAGCGCAATAAAATAATCAAATACGGCCGGAATGTCTTTGGAATGCCCTTTTGAAATTAAAAGCGCTATCAGTCCAATGACTTCTTTTGACACATGACTTGTAAAAGTTTCCTCGATAAGTTTTATCTTATCTTCTTTAATAATCTTTGGATTATCCATTAATTTCCGGAGTTCCTGATTTTCAGAAAAAATAACTGACAATCCTTTCGCCTCCTCAGCAAAAGCGTCCACACGGTTTTCCTCCATGGCTACGGAAAATAATGCATCTCCATATGTTTTAGAAACTAATTTAGCCATGTACTGTCACCCATTTCTTTTAATGTTTCTTCAATCAGACTTTCCTGTACATTTGTGTCAATGGAAGAGGATACGACTTTCCCTGCCATCATAGATGCAATCGTAATCATCTCCTGCTTCATCTCATCTAATGCACGTTTTTTCTCCAATTCAATTTCCGCATTTCCGCGTTCTATAATACGGGCTGCCTCTTCTTTTGCTTCAGCAATAATCTTTGCTTCATTCTGCATTGCCTTTTTGCGTGCGGCACTTAAAATTTCCTGTGCCTCTTTATCCACTTCTTTTAGTTTCTTTTCGTATTCTTCCTTATATGCAGTCGCATCTGTTCTCTCTTTTTTCGCCGTTTCCTGCTCGTCTAAGACACGCTGTCTACGTTTTTCCAAAAGATTTCTTACCGGCTCAAATAAAAGATACGATAAAAATGTAAACATGACAAGCATACTAAGCGCCAACACAACAGCATCGAAAAGGAACTGTGCATCAAGGGTAAATAATCGTTCCAAGGTTCAGCCTCCTTCCTTATCTTATTTTCATTTTCCGTTATTCTTACAGTTTACCTAATAATGGGTTAGCGAATAACAGAATAAGCGCGATAACCAAACTGTAAAGACCAGTTGTTTCCGCTACGGCCTGACCAAGTAACATTGTAGATGTAATGTCTGATTTTGCCCCCGGGTTTCTACCTACTGCTGATGCACCATGACCTGCTGCAACACCCTGTCCGATACCAGGTCCGATACCTGCGATCATCGCAAGACCTGCACCGATTGCTGAACACGCTAAAATTAATGCTTCATTTGAAATTCCATTCATAGTTAAATCCTCCTAAAATTTGTTTTTGTTTTTTCTTGTTACTTTCTGTCCGGTATCTTGTCACTGACAAATACCATTGTCAACATACAGAATACGTATGTCTGAATTGCTCCCGAAAAGATATCGAAATAAATGTGCAGAAATCCCGGCCATGCAATTGCAATATTGGATAACAATCCGTAAAGCAAAGCCATAATTACTGTTCCCGATAATACATTTCCGAACAAACGCAATGATAATGAAAATGGCACCGCAATTTCTCCAATCAGATTTATTGGGAATAGAAACGGCAATGGCTTAAATAAGTCGGTAAATGCACCGAACTTGTTGTACCTGATATTATTAAACTGAATCAGGAAGAATGTAATAATACCAAGTGGAAATGTAACGCCATAATCCGCTGTTGGTGGTCTTAAACCAAGCAATCCTGAGATATTACTAAACAGGATAAACAGGAATAACGTTCCAATATAGTTTCTATACGGGATTCCTTTTTTGCCCATGCCACCGTGTACCATACCGTCCAGCATCTCAACAATGTACTCCACCGCATTTTGAAATTTACCCGGTTTTCCATCTGTGTCTTTTAACTTTATCCTTGCCACAAGAGCAAATATAATAAGCCCCACGCATATGATAAAGATGCTGACATGAGTTGTTGTCAGGTATAACTCCTGGCCGAACAGTTTGAACTTTACAAGTGAGTGAATCATAAAGTCCGCTTCTTTAGCCGCTAATATCCCTAGTCCATTTCCCACGTGCTTCAACCTCCTTTACTTAGATTTTTTAAGTTTCAACAACACTTTATGTGTGTAGGGCTGCAGATAAGCCCCTATTTTTAGTCCCATAACACCGATAAGCAGTGTAATCGGACTCCCAACGTCAAAATAAACTGTCGCACCAAACGCGATTACCACTGCCGTGTACCGCAGTGCATACATTTTTCTCATATGTTTTGCCGCTCCCGCTTCGCCTAAATCCAAAGCGTCTTCTATGGAACGTTTCATATGAACTGCCATTCCAACTGCCACGACAACGCCTATCCACAATCCGAAAGACAAATAAGAAAGATTCCCTGTGGCAATAAAGCACACCGGAATC
Source organism: Lachnospiraceae bacterium (assembly GCA_902381685.1). GTDB lineage: Bacteria > Bacillota > Clostridia > Lachnospirales > Lachnospiraceae > Faecalimonas. Next base: position 2,112,635 of record LR698958.1, read on the forward strand.
TGTGCAATCGCTCCATATACAATGATGCCCGTGATTAATTCTTTTAATGTTTCATTTGCTGAATTATTTGTCATCTTTTTCTTCCTCTGAATCTTCATTCGCGTGTCTGACTAAATAGTAAACATTTCTCCCGCCCGCCAAAACTCCAAGAATGACAAGGGGAATAAATACCGGCAGCGAAAACTTTTCTTCAAGATAAGAGCCCAACCATGTACACATGAGAATCGGAACAATCATACTTATTCCCACCTGTGTGATCAGTGCAAATGTTCTATGCACACTCTTTTTGTATTTCATAAAGTTTCTCCCAACTTTCTGCCTGTTATTGTTATAACACTTTTTATAGTTAAAGTCCACAGTTAGCAATTCAGAACTTTACTCCTTCCACTCCAACCGGTGGAGATGTCCTGCCGTTTCCATATTGGCAAAACCGTTCTGGCGAAGCGCCTCATACAATACTATCGCCACGGAGTTCCCCAAATTCAATGAGCGGATATCCTGTGACATCGGAATGCGGATACTGTCTTCTTTATGCAGCACTAAAATCTCTTCCGGGATTCCCGCACTTTCTTTTCCAAACATAATATAGCAGTCCGGCTCATAGGATACGTCTGTGTATACATTTGGAGCCTTCGTTGTCGCCATATAAATTTTGGCATTCGGATTTTTCTCCAGAAAATCTTCGTAATTAATGTACGTTGTCACGTCTAAATCTTCCCAGTAATCCATGCCCGCGCGCTTTAACGCCTTTTCATTCAGCCTGAATCCTAAAGGTTCTATGAGGTGCAGCCTTGTGTTTGTCGCCACACATGTTCTTCCTATATTACCTGTATTTGCAGGTATTTCCGGTTCAAATAAAACAATATTAAGCATTTTCTTCCGTCCTTTCCCGCAATCGGTTGATAAATCTTTCCAATCTTCCGATTGCTTCCTTTAAATCTTCAAGAGAATACGCATAGGAAATTCGCAAAAATCCTTCCCCGCACTCTCCAAATGCCGTCCCCGGCACGACCGCCACCTTTTCCTCTGCCAGAAACTTCATGGCAAATTCTTCCGATGACATACCAAACTCCCGAATACTCGGGAAAATGTAAAATGCTCCGTAAGGCTCAAAGCAGTCTAATTTCATTCGTTTAAATTCACTGACAAGGAAACGTCTGCGCTGATTATAGGCGTTTCTCATCTCCTCCACTTCCCCCTCACAGTTTCGCAGCGCTTCCACCGCCGCATACTGGCTGTTTGTCGGGGCGCACATGATTGCATACTGATGAATTTTAATCATCTGCTCAATAATTTTCTTCGGTCCGCAGGCGTATCCCAGCCTCCAGCCCGTCATCGCAAATCCTTTTGAAAATCCGTTGATGAGAATGGTTCTCTCCTTCATTCCCGGAAAACTCGCGATGGATATGTGTTCTCCTTTATAACTTAACTCCGAGTAAATTTCATCGGACAGAACAAACAAATCATGTTCCACCACAAATTTTGCAATCGGTTCTAAATCTTCCCTCGTCATAATGGAGCCTGTCGGATTATTTGGAAATGGCAGCACAAGTATTTTTGTCTTTTCTGTCACCGCATTTTCCAACTCTTCCACTGTCAGTTTAAATTCATTTTTCCTCTGCAGAGGAATGATGACCGGAACACCGTCCGCAAGTACTGTACATGGAAGATAAGAAACATAACTCGGCTGCGGAATAAGTACTTCGTCACCCTTGTCCAACATGGCGCGCATGGCGATGTCAATTCCCTCGCTTCCGCCTACCGTCACGACAACCTCGTTTCTGAAATCGTACTCTACATTTATTTTTCTCGATAAATATCTGCATATTTCCTGCTTTAATTCTTTCAGTCCGGCGTTTGACGTATAGAATGTTCTCCCTCTTTCGAGAGAGTAAATCCCTTCCTCCCGTATTCTCCACGGTGTATCAAAATCCGGCTCGCCCACTCCAAGCGAAATTGCATCGTCCATCTCACTGACTAAGTCAAAAAATCTTCGTATGCCTGACGGTGCAATATTTACAATTTTCTCTGATAATGGATTTCTCATTATGGCATCACCGGTATCCTTTCCCCTTTAGACTTGTTTACCAGTATGGTGGAATGGTCTTTGTATTTCTTTAAAATGAAATGCGTCGCCGTACTGATAACCGACTCTATCGGTGAAAGTTTCTCCGAAACAAACATGGAAACTTCTTTTAATGTCTTTCCTTCCAAAGTGACAAGCAAATCGTATCCTCCTGAAATAAGATATACTGCGGAAACTTCCGGATAATTGTAAATTCTCTCGGCAATCCGGTCAAATCCCTGATTTCTCTGCGGAGTTACACGAACCTCGATAAGCGCCGTAATTTTTTCCACACCTGCCTTATCCCAGTCAATCAACGTGTGGTAACCACATATAATTTTCTCTTTCTCCATATCGGCAATTTCATTTGCGACCGTAATCTCATCGCTACCCAAAAGAACTGCCAGTTCCTTTAATTCCACCCTGCTGTGTGTCTCAATGTAACTTAATATTTCTTTTCTCATGACTGCCTCCCTTACTCTCCATATATCTTTAACAGTTCGTCCTGTGCCGGTCTGTCAATATAGCGTTTCTCTTCCTGATTGTAAATCACTCTCTCCCTGTCTGCCGTACTTCTTCCGATTACCTCCGCCTGTATGCCTTTTCTGAGAAGTAAATCAGTCAGTTCCTTTCCATTGTCCGTCATAAACAACACGCTTCCCGCCGATGTCATCTGGTATGGATTGAGTTGAAAATATTCACATATCTCTATTGTTTCCTGTTTGACTGCGATTTTCTTTAAATCCACTTCCACGCCCACACCGGACGCTTCCGCCATGTTCCACAATGCCGCAAGAATTCCTCCGTCCGTAATCTGGCACATTGCGGATACTCCAAACTCTTTTGCCAGTTTTAATTCTCTGTCCGCAAACAGATTTTCCTCAAGAGCATTTACCTGTGTCATGAAAGCCGGAACAAATCTCTGCGATAATTCTTCACCCTTCTCGCGAACGATGCGAAGCATTCCTTCCAGTCCTATCCATTTTGTCAGAACAATGTCCTGATTCGCCTTCCCCATATTGCTCTGGATCAGTTCTCCCGCTGCCACCAGCCCGATTCCAACAACAGTGACAACCGCCTTTGTGATAGCCGGGCTGACCTGCGCTTTCACATTTAAAATCTGTATATGCTGTCTTTGGGCAGTCTGCTCCGCGAATTCCACCATCGACTTTAACCGTGATTCGTAGGCGTAAGGAGGAAGCAAAATACTTAAATTTGCCCCCACCGGAGACGCTCCTCTCGTATACAAATCATTCAAAGCCTGTGCCAGGCCAAACACGGCAATGTCTTTCTCGTCACCATATAGCGTCACATTTGTAAAAATTGCCTGTTGTCCGTCAGGAACAGCGATTCCCGAACACGTCTCCTCCACCGAAGGCTGTATGACCGCCTCTTCTCTTTTCGTCTTTAACTGTTTTAATACAGACCGTCTTATAACCGTCTGTGATACATTTCCTATCTTCATCTCTACTATCCTTCTTATTGTTGTCCCTGAGGTGCAGTTTGCGGTGCTGCAGGCGGATTTGGCTGTGGTTGAGGCTGCGGTGCAGGCACGGGAGCCTGTGCTGCCGCTTCCTTCGCTTTAATATCCGCAATCGCTGCCTTTATTTTACTTTCGTCCTGTGTTTTAATCGCATTCTGCATCTGCTTTGTATATTCAGGGTTTGAGGAAGCAGTTCCGACAGACACTGTCGTCACGGAAGGTTTGTAAGTACTTTTGTTAAAAATTTCCCTGCTGACTTCCTTTCCTCCCTCATAAACTACTTTCCAAAGTCTCGCCGTCATTCCTTTGTGTGTACCTTTTGTCACCGACATTGCCCCTATGGCCGAACCCGGCTGTGCAACAAACTTTTTCTTCGGCGCTTCCGTAGAAATAACCTCGCTCACATACTCTATCTTTCTGTCTTTCTTTCTTGTTTCTTTTCCGTAAATCGTGAAAACCACATTTCCCTTTGATACATAGCCTTCAACGTAAATCGGTGTATCCAAATTATTTTTAAATTTGAAGTCTTTATAATCTCCCGCAATCGCCGCATCCTTTGACGGTTTTACATAATTGACTGTCATGGAGTGGGGCTGTCTGCTCGTCACTTCCAACTCGGATTCAATCACAGCATTATACAGAGTTGTGGACACCTGACAGATTCCCCCGGCAATACTCTGCACAAGTTCTCCGTTCTCAAATGCTCCCGCCTCCACATAGCCGTTGCTCTTCTCAAAAGGCTGCATTGCCTTCCCGGCCGAAAACTCCTCTCCCGGCATGACAACCGAACCGTTAATCTTCTTTACACCGTTTATAATATTCACTACCCTGCTCTGACCACTTCCGCAGTAAGTGGAAAATGTTCCGAGAGTATCTTTAATACTTTCCAAATCTTCTTTCTGCACACGAGGTTTCTTTATCGTGGAAACAACTTCCACTTTTCCCGCTCCCCCGTTCCAGTCTTTGTTCAGATACTGATTGACGGCATCTATCGTTTTATTTGTATCCAGTTGTTTTCCCTGCTGCTCTTTTGTCAGGACAAATGCCCCGTCCTTTCTTGTAATCGTTGCGTCCGCCGCTTTTGGAAGAAAACTTTCTACCTTCTCTTTTAAAACTTTCTCCGTCTTCTCCTTCTGAATCTGATACACCGGCTTTAACGTCTTCTTTTGTTTCTTTAATTTTCTTATCTCGGCATAGCGGCTGAATACATTTCCCTTTTTCCCATAATCCACCGCTTCTTCGATCAGTTTCTCCTCTTTGGAAATGTCAAATCCCAATTCTTCTAAGGTGACTTCCGCTTTCTTTCCCTCGGCTGTAAGGGAAATCTTTTGCTTTCCATACACTTCAGCCTGCTTATCCACCGCATTCTGCGCCTGTTCTGCATTCATGCCCGAAACGTCCACTCTTCCGATGAAAACGCCCTCACATATTTTATCTTCAGCCTGCTTATTGACCTGATAATGCAGTACGGCATATATTCCCCCGTAAACAAACAAAAAACACACGAAAATCAAGCCACATATTTTGGCTGTTTTCCGGTGTTTTTTCTCATTCTCATTCCTTCTTTTGCTATCTTTGATCCCTTTACGCATAAACCAACCCTCTCCCTCGATTTTGGTTCTCTTTACATGATATATGGTAATACGGAAGTTGCTAACATTGCAACAATAATAACCAATATTACGCCAGATACTATTTTTCTAAATTTTTTATCATAGAAATTCATTTCACTACCCCCGTGTTTTCTAATAGAATACTTCTATTTTATACTCTTTAGCATCTTTTTGCAAGAAACAATAGTCACAATTCTATAAACGAAAAACCGTTGCCTGGTAGTTTAACTTGCTACGGTTCTGATAGTCAAATAAAATAACGGTTTCTTTTTTCTCTCCGTTCCCCAATACATCATAAGTAAATTTCTCTATATGCGTCATTTTCCTCAACTGACGTTTGTCATATTTTTCATACCCCAAAAGATATTTATGTTCTTTTGACTCCTCTTCGTAAAATTCTCCAAGCCATTCTTTATCCGTCGTATTTTCTCCCGCAAATGTAGGACGGCTCTTTATGTTTTCACGAAGATACAGGTCAAAAATTAAAAGTTCACGATACAAATCCACTCTTTTCCCCGCATATTTTTCTGCAAATGCAAGCAAAATCTCATATCTTGTAATTCTCGAGTGGCTCACCATGTGAAATGCGTGTTCTTCATAGTATTCCCCTAATTTTTCAAAAAAGGCAAAAGGTGTCTCAAATTCCCTCACTAAATGTTCCAGCGTGTAAGAAAACTGTCCGCTGTTATAATACACCTCCACCATTTCCTCTATTCTTTTCAGTTTTAAAACGTCCTCATACGGAAGCCATTTCGTATAAAGCACCTCGTACGGCGGAAGGCTTTTATAAACCAGACCGTATTCTTCCGTATGTTCCTCCATATAAGAACCTTTTAACACTTTTAAAAATCCCAACTGTAACTGCTCGGGAGCAAGGGCGTACACATCATTAAATGATTTCCCGAAACTCTCGTAATCTTCATACGGAAGTCCTGCGATCAAATCCAAATGCTGATGAATGTTTCTGCCCGCATTCACCCTCTTCACTGCGTCAGCCACCTTATCAAAGCGCATCGTCCTTTTAATCTCCCCGATTGTCTTTGGATTTGTAGACTGCACGCCGATTTCCAACTGCACAAGTCCTTCACGCATCGTCCCGAGAAGTTCCAATTCCTCTTCGTTTAACAAGTCGGCTGAAATCTCAAAATGGAAATTTGTTATGCCGTTATCGTGTTCCGCAATATATCTCCATATCTCCATCGAATGGCTGTGTTTACAATTAAATGTTCTGTCCACAAATTTTACCTGCGGCACTTCATTATCAAGGAAAAACTGTAACTCTTTCTTCACTAAGTCCAAATCACGGAAACGAAGACATTTATCAATGGACGAAAGGCAGTAACTGCACGAAAACGGACAGCCTCTGCTCGTTTCATAATAAATGATTTTATTTTTAAATTCTTCCATATCTTCATACACAAAAGGGACTCTGCTCAAATCCATAATTTCTCTCCACGGATTTTCCACAATCCGGCCGTCCTTCTTCCGGTAAGAAATGCCTTTAATTTCCCGAAGATAGTCTTCACTTTTCCCTTCTATATAACAGGAAACCACTTCTGAAAACGTCTCCTCACCTTCGCCCTTCACAATTCCCCTCACTTCCGGAAGACGTCTCAGCACTTCCTGCGCGTCGTAGGAAACTTCCGGACCGCCAAGCCAGATTGGAAGGTTCGGCATAATTTTATGAATTTCATGTATAAGTGTCTCCACATACGATATATTCCAAATATAGCAGGAGAAACAAAGTACGTCCGGCTTCTTCTTATAAATATCCATCAAAATCTCATCTAACTGCTGATTAATCGTATATTCCGCAAGAAAAATATGCTCTGCATATTTCTTCGCATACGCCTTCAAACTGTAAACCGCCAGATTGGAATGAATATATTTCGCATTGATTGCCGTCAGTATAATCTTCATGTTTTCCTCCTTCATAATACATGGTACAAAAAAGAGCCCTTACGGACTCTGTCATTTCTCTTCTTCGTGCATTACACTTCGAACTCACTTCATGAGCGTTACCTCTGTAGTTAACTCAGCCCAGGCACCCTTACGGCACCCAGAAGGTTCCACTTAGTGCTGCTCCGTTCCCGACCTGACACGGTTCATGGATTCCTGTCGCGTAAGACCCGAACATCAACGCCACTTTCAGAGGGCAGCCTCACAAAATAAAGCCCTCCGTGTAATATCACCCCCACTATAGCGGATTGTGGGTACAAGGTACCGCTACCACCCCGGCTGCACGAGTCTATATTATACCCTGTTTCACCTGTAAATGTCAATGCTTCTGCTTCGCTTTTCGCAGTTCTTTGAAAAAATTTTTCATCAAAAGACTACATTCTTCTTCCAAAACCCCTGTTTCCAACTCAACCTGATGGTTAAATTCGTCCATTTGCAGAAGATTCAATATGGAACCGGCGCAGCCTGCCTTCGCATTCATGCAGCCCACAACGACTTTTTTCATTCTTGACTGTACAATCGCCCCGGAACACATTTGACACGGTTCCAGCGTCACATACATTGTGCAATCTTCCAGTCTCCAGTCTCCCACTTTTTTGCTTGCCTTTTTTATGGCTATCATCTCCGCATGAGCAAGCGGATTTTTGTCGGTTGTCCGCCTGTTATATCCCCTGCTTATAATTTTATCCTCACACACAATCACACACCCGATTGGCACTTCATTTATCTCATATGCTTTCTTTGCCTGTTTAATGGCTTCTCTCATGTATTTCTCGTCCTGATTCATTCGTTCTTTTCAATCCTCCTGCAAAAATATCCAAAATCCTCTCTCGGATTTCTTTCCTCCTCAGACAACTCTACTTCTTCATTTTCCATTTTCCTAAACTGAGTAAATCCAAATGCCTTCGCCGCCTGCACCTCTCTGGCATGATTCACTCCCGGCACTCCTATGTATAATTCTCCCCCTTCCTCTATCCAGAGCAAATGGTGATAATTATAAAAACCGTGCAGTAAAAAATTATTATTTGCAAGTCTCCACTCTCTTCGCGGAAGCCTTACCAAATCTTTTCTCTGAATTTTCTCATAGAAATTTTTCTCAGGTTCCGGTTCTGATTCCGGTTCTTCCCGTATCTCCATCTCTTTCAGCGGTTCCGTAGAAATATCTTCCACATTTATCTCCTCACCGTTCCAGACAGCCATATACCTTTTCTTTTCTTCATCTTCAAGGAAAATTCCGCAAATCGCTTCCACGCTGTCCGCATTTCCTATATCTTCATCGGAGAATGTCAGCATATATTGAATCATCGGCTTATTCTGCCCTATTTCTCCCTGCAGAACACCTTCGTACATATCGTTATTTCTGTAAAAAAGATATACTTTCAGTCCGCCTCCGCGGGAAAAGAAAAGCCCTCTTGTCTGTATCTCTACCTTTCCTTCCCTTTTCCCCTGCTCCACCTTTACAAACCCTATATTTTTCACTTTTTCTCTTTGACGATATTCATATAAATACTGTGTAAACCGTTTCAATAACAATCCCTCAATCTTGTCTGTTTATACATATATCTATTCTACGGCTGTCTCTTATATGATTTCTTTTCGTGTACATAGAAAAAATAGAATGTGCTTTGGCACATTCTACGCTAGTCTAAATAAATCGGCGGAACATAATCTTTTCCCATCAGTTTCTTCTTGCGTTCCTGATAGCCTAAGAAAGCCCATTCCGTCATATCCGTCCATTTATGTTCTCCCCGGTCATACACCTGCACATAACCGATACGTTTCGGGTGCATACGGACGCTGTTTGTCTCATATTCCTGTCTTGTATAAGGGTTAATGTCTCCGACAATCTGCTGCTTCTCCTCACGTTTTCTCGTCTCCTGCACAGCAGTACTTTTGTAGGAAGCGGAAGGCTTTCTAAACCCTTTAAATACGCCCGAAGCGGAGGAAACCGTCGTCTTTTTCTCCACAGGTTTTACCTTAGGTTCTTCTTCCAAATCCACCAAATCGCCAATCGTCACTTCTCTCTCTACTTTCTTTTCTTTGCGCGGTTTTACAACAGGCTCACTTTCCGAGAGAATACTCAACTGAAACGGGCAACCTAAAATCTCAGCAATCTGCCGCATATCCTGCTCCTGAAAATTATCTCTGTTGAGACGCTGTGTCAGATTCTGTCTGGACATTTTCTTTCCGGTTTTTTCCTCTATCACTTCTGCCAATTCTTTAATCGTCATTCCTCTTCGGTTCAGAACAATTTTTACCTGCTCACCGAATGTGAGATTCATCATCAGTTTTCCCTCCTCACGTTTTCTCTACTCTTCATTGTAAACATAATCGTTTATTTCGTCAATCTTCTATGACATTATTCTCCTAAATATTCCTCCAAAGTAATCCCCCGCTCCATAATTTTCTTGGCATCTTCCTTTCCCACATATCGGTAGTGCCACGGTTCATAAATAATTCCCGTAATGTCCGTCTTATCCACCGGATAACGCAAAATAAATCCATATTTGTAACAGTTTTTGGCAAGCCATTTTGCCTCCGGTGTATCCTTTTGTTTCTCGTCTAACGCAGTATATTTAGCCGACACAATATCCACGGCCAAACCGAGACTATGCTCACTTTTTCCCGGATATGCCGTGGATTTTGTTGTCTCCTCCAGTGCCTGCCAATAATTTTTCCCTGAGCGCACTTCATTTCCCATATAAAGGTTATATAACTCTTTCTGTTTCTCCGCAGAGCGGTATGCCGAGCAGACAGACAACTTCATGCCGTCCTTTTTCGCATCTGCAAGCATCTGTTTTAGCGGTTCCGCTATTCGTGAATCGACCTGATACTCTCCGACAACCTTTGTCAGTTCCGGAACATACCCCTCCTGCATCGGATTTGTGTCATTGACCAGCGTCAAATACCATGGTCTTTCCTCAGGTTTCTGTATTTTCATTTCCCGCAACTGCTCTTCCAATTCTTTTTCTCTTTTCTTATGCTTGGATATCAGCGCTTCCTTATTTTCCTCCGCCTTACCGTCTGCAAAATGCTTTCCCATAAAATATCCCGCGACAGTACCTGCAACTAAAAGCAGAACCGCACCGATTATCAGCCATGCCCTTTTGCTCAGCCTGACTCCCTTTAAATTCTCTCCTATCTTCTGCAACTTTTCCTTCATGTCTATCTCCAGTATATACTTAAATCCATTCTCTCCATTTTCTCCGCAAAAACATCGCTCGTCGAACACACCGCCACCCGGTACGGCAAGTCTGTCTCATATTCTTTAAAATAAAATTGTTCGCATATCTCTTTTGGCTGGCGCAACAATTTTGCCCCTGTTTCATCGCACATAATTTCAAAGGTATCCAAACCCATTTTCATTCCATATCTTGTGGCTTTCATAAAACTTTCTTTTAGCACCCAGTAACGGTAAAATGCAACTTTTTTCTCCTCCTCGGAAGGTTTACTCAAAATAAAATTTTCTTCCGATTTAAAAAAATATCGCTTTATCAGTTTCGTATGCAACTTTTTTATTTCTTCAATATCACAGCCAATTTTAATTTCCTTTTCTCCGCTGTCCTCAATCGAGCAGAGAACCATCTTTCCTGAGTGGGACAGATTAAATGGTGTTTCCGCAGAAACACCACATTCTTTCCTCACACATTCATATAATAACCATGCTCCCACGCTCAGCGCCCTGTCTGCCTCAGGCACAATTCTGTCTGCCTTTTCCTTGCGAAAGGTGGGAAGTTTTTCATAACATTTCCGATAAACTGATTCCTCCAAAAGCGGAGTCACCTCTGCTATCCATGTTCTTATCATTTCAACAAATACTTCCTTAACTTATTCCAAATGAATATTTGAAAATAATCATGTGCCTTATCATATATAAATAATCCTGCCTGCCCCGCTGCCCACACAATCATGAGAAGTGTACTGCTGATTTCCTTTGCGATCAGCAATTGGGGCATAAAAATAATTGTAGGAACGTACATCAGATTAAACACAATATATTTTCCACACCATAATAACGTCCTCTTATTCCCAAATTTATTCCACAATATTTCCGCAAGGCACAGATATAACCCCATGCCCGCAAATGTAACACAATACATTTTATTCGGTGCGACTAAAAGCCCCACCAGTGTCGTCGCCACAAGAAAAGAAAATCCGTAGCGCAGTCCCCATTCACGAATGGCAATCCCGACACAAAAACTCGCTCCGCATATAAAAAACAACGTACTCGTTTCAATCACTGCTCCAAGCACGATAAGTAATACGGAAAACGCCGCCAGCAGTCCTAAAACCGCTATTTTCTTTGCTCCTACATGCATGTGCACAAATCGCCTCCCATACATTCACACAATGTGTCTGCACACCATAAATCACAACACAGATTTCCCGTGCCGTAAGACTGACGCCCGTAACCGTATCCCGTATTTTGGTATCTCTGTCCGCGCCACTGCATCTGATTTACCATATTGGCATACTCAGGATTGTTCGGTTCCATCGCGGCTGCCTGCTGGGCATGCTGCATTGCCACAATATTATTTCCCATTCCATAGTTTGCGGCAGCGCTGTAATAATACCACTGAGCGTTTCGGTTGCTGATTCCATTCAGCACATTCAATGCCTCTCTGTAATGTCTTGCATTAATATAGTTCGCAACAGCCTGCATCTGTACATTTGCGTCACCGCTGTTACCCGAATACGAATATCCCGACTGTTGTCCTGAAAATCCTCCCTGATAACCGCCGTTTTCTCTCTGTTTCATAATCTGGTCGTACGCTTCCTGTACTTCCTTAAATTTTTCCTCCGCCAAGTCGGACAGAGGGTTATTTGTATATGAATCCGGGTGGTACTTTCTGCTCATTTCTCTGTATGCTTTCTTCACTTCATCATCGGTGGCACTCGGTGAAATTCCCAGTACCTCATATGGATTTGCCATCATTCTTTTATTCCTTCCTCGTTCACTGTATTTTGCTTTTGTTTATCGTCATATTTGTTCCATACACCTACATAAAGAATATTCCTCAAAATATCGGCATATTCTATACACGGCAGTTTTTCAAATGCACTGCTGCATTCCGCCAGCACAAGTGTCAGCATCTGACCGCATTTCTCCTCATACCGTTCATCATTATACAAAGTCAGCAGAGGATTGTAACTTCCGCTTTCCCTGTCTTTTTCCAAATCATCGTAGGCATCTAAAATATAAATATATTTACCGAGATAAAATCCCAGTCTTTTCAATGTCTTTTTCCACACATCGTCCTTATACAAAAGAAGTTCTCCCATTAATTCCCCAAAATATCCGGAAACAACATCAATGTTCTCTTCTCTCATCTTCTCCGCTTTTTGCAGGCGCACGAGACATCTGCGGATTTTCTCGCATTTATTCGGATACTTCTCCCTAATCTTCAAATATGTTTTCCGAAGGGCTCTCATACCCGCCAGCCCGACTTTACTCTTCTCATCTTGCCAGTCATCAGCAAAATGAAAGTATGTTAAGACAATATTCATATCCGCCGCATACTCGGTAATCTCATTGAAAAACATATCATGTTTCTTTGCCGGGTGTACAATGCAGCGATTCTGTTCATGTGTAGGCTTCTCCTCATATAGAGAAGTTAGCAAAAGAACAAGAAATGTCATATCATATGTCAATGTCATCTGACCGAGAAAACCGTATTTCTCCTTCAGAACTTTACACAGCCCGCAATAGTATGCCCTGTATGTGTAATAATCTTTCATCTTCAGTTCCGGTTTACAAATCGTCACATATCCGAACATTCCTTTCTCTCCTCTCTGCTAAAATAGTCTGCACTAATTGTCATTATAGCATATCCCTTTCTGTTGAGGGAGAGAGAAATTCTAAAAAATCTGTGAACAGTTATAACGTAAAAACAGACAGTATCGTATTCCAGTACTGTCTGTCTCATTTCAACAAAAAGAAGCACCGCCCCCACAATTCAAAGATTGCAAAAACAGTGCTTCCTAGTGCGCGATCAGGGGTTCGAACCCTGGACACCCTGATTAAGAGTCAGGTGCTCTACCAACTGAGCTAATCGCGCTTCCTGCATTATTTATTCTTTAACGCAAGGAATATTATATAACAATTTTATACTTTTTTCAAGATGTTTTTAAACTTTTTTTACATCTTAATCTTACCGAGTGTAAATCCTCTCCCTTTAACCTCACTCACCTGATTGATTACCATAAACGCTTTGCTGTCTATTTCCAAAACCATCTCGTTTAATTTTGGAAGTTCACGGTTAGATACAACCGTAAAAATGGCAAATCCGTCTTTATGCAAATATCCGGTTTCCGTTTTATAAAGAGTAGTTCCCCTGTCCAATTTCTGATGGATCATCGCATTAATTTTCTCATATTCGTCACTGATAATTTTTACCTGCATCTGATTTTTTCCCATCAACAACACTTTATCTACAAGAACCGTATAAATCATGACAAGGAGAATACCATACAGACTCTTCTCCGTATCCCTGAAAAACATCTGCCCAATCAAAATGGAGAAATCAAACACATATAGTCCCACAGATACCGGTACTCCCATTTTCTTATTAAAAATCAACGGCGGAATATCCATTCCTCCCGTGGACGCTCCCGCTTTAATAACCATTCCGATTCCCACGCCGATGCAAAGACCGGAAAAAATTGTGCACAGCATTAAATCATCTGTGAGATTCTGCAAAACTTCCACTTTTTGAAAAACACCCAAAATCACAGGAAAATAGAATGTACTGATAAGTGAAGTGAGTGCAAACGATTTTCCCAAAACTAAAACTGCCAGAATGAACATCGTCACATTAAAGGCGGCCGCAAACAATTCAATCGGAATTTGAAAATACTGATTCGCAATCAGCCCCAATCCTGTCGTTCCTCCCGTAATAAGCCCTGTCGGGAGAACAAATGCCGCAATTCCCGCCGCATAAATGGTATTTCCTAAAATAACGAAAAAAAGTCTTTTTAAATCAAAAATATCTTTGAGTTCTTTTTTTGTTTCTGCTTTCATATATTTCTCCTTTTTATCACTGTATCAGATTAAAATTCTTCCGAACGCAAGAAAAACAGGTTATACAACCTGTTTTTCCCTACTTCTAACAAATACTATATCATTTTCCCGTCGGATATTCAAGTATTTACAAAACCGAAAAAATTCTTCTAAGCATCAATTTTTTATCTATCAGACCGCTCATTCTTCCCAGTTCTTTTCCGTCCTTTTGTATCAAAAATGTGGGAACGATGTCTACTCCATAATTCTTCTGTAAATCTTCGTTCTCATTTTCCACTTCTATCTTTGTCACTCGCAGCACATCTTTGTATTCCTGCGCAATCTCCTCCACAATCGGCATCATCATATTACATTTTGCGCACCAGTTTCCGAAAATCACAACCAGTTCCGGCTTCATGCTCCCACCTCCATTTAACATTTACAGCGGGGATTCAGTATACGAACTACTTCATCAAATGAGCGTTTTGTACAGGAAAGTTTCCTATTCAGTTTCGGTCTGTCGTATAAGACACATTTCACTTTGTTTTTTACTTTTCTCTTACTGCTCATCACATATCCCCCTTTTTATTAGGATATGCAATACAGTTTGTCCTATTGCCTCTCTGCAATCAGTTTGTGGATCGGATTTCCCTGCGACGAAAACTTCTGCTCATATTCAGTCATAACGTTTCCCTCATTCATTTTTTCATTGTGGTGAAGGTCAAATGTATGCTCTTTCACCTTCCACCCTTCTGCCTCTTCCGCCTGCTCCAATGAAAATTCAAACAGCGGACGATTATCCGTCTTAAACTCTAATGTTCCGTCTTTTGCCAGCACCTTCTCATATCTGCTTAAAAACTCTTTTGAAGTGAGACGCCTTCTTGCATGTCTCACCTTCGGCCACGGATCTGAAAAATTCAGGTAAATTTTATCCACTTCCTCAGGGGCAAACACTTCTGCAATGCCATTTGCGTCCATACAGATAAATCGAATGTTTTCCAACCCGCAAAACTCTTCCGTCTCATATTTCTCCAGCGCTCTCAGAAGGACACTGGAATATCGCTCCACTCCTATATAGTTTATATCGGGGTTTTGTTTTGCCAGCGTCAAAAGAAACTGCCCTTTCCCCATACCTATCTCAATATGTAACAAATTATCATTTCCAAATAATTCATTCCATTTTCCTTTGTGTTCCCTCTCATTTTTTATTGCTATCGGGTTAGCGTCGATTGTCTCTCTTGCTCCCGGAATGTTTCTTAACCTCATTTTTGTTCCTCTTATCTTCTATTAAAATTCAAATACGGCAACCCCGTAAGGCGAAAGCGGATACGCAAAAGAATATGGTCTGCCGTCACACTCTCCCTTTGTCGCCTTATATACGGACGGACGCTTTTTCCCCATTCCGCCATATTGTTTTTCATCACTGTCAAGGACGAGTTTATACTGTTTTCTTCGCGACACTCCCACACGGTAATCTGCCCATTCCATCGGAGTAAAATTACATACAAACAGTAAGTTTTTCTTTCCGTTTTTGGAATGTCTGATAAAACTGTAAATACTCCTGTTGCCATCATTTGCATTTACCCACTCAAATCCTTCCGGATC
Source organism: Lachnospiraceae bacterium (assembly GCA_902381685.1). Lineage (GTDB taxonomy): Bacteria > Bacillota > Clostridia > Lachnospirales > Lachnospiraceae > Faecalimonas. Next base: position 2,128,360 of record LR698958.1, read on the forward strand.
GTTGTCGCATTCATACATCGCCTTATTTTTTTTGTATAACTGCAATAAATCGCGGGTAAAGTTCTGAATCGCCTGATGGTTGTCTTCACGGAGCAGATACCAGTCCAATTCTCTCTCCTCGCTCCACTCCCGGAGTTGCGCAAAATCCTGCCCCATAAATAAAAGTTTCTTGCCCGGGTGTCCCATCATAAAGGCATATCCGACCTTTAAGTTGGCAAATTTGTCAAATCCAAGCCCCGGCATCTTATTTAACATGGAACATTTCAAATGTACAACCTCATCATGTGACAATACGAGAATATAATTCTCGCTGTATGCATAAGTCATCGCAAACGTCATCAGATGATGATTCGGGCGTCTGAAATACGGATCTAACTTCATATATTCTGTAAAGTCGTGCATCCAGCCCATGTTCCACTTTAAACTGAAGCCCAAACCGTTCTCTTCCGGGCTTCCCGTCACTTTAGGCCACGCTGTCGATTCCTCCGCAATCATAAGTGTTCCCGGATTTCTTCCAAGAACAACTGAATTCAAATGTTTAAAAAACTCAATTGCTTCCAGATTTTCATTGCCGCCATATTTATTGGCAACCCACTGTCCGTCTTCCTTGCCGTAATCCAAATACAGCATGGACGCAACTGCATCTACACGCAGCCCGTCAATATGAAAATGTTCTATCCAAAACAATGCGTTCGCAATCAAAAAGTTCTGTACTTCTGATTTCCCATAATCAAAAATCTTCGTACCCCAGTCGGCATGTTCCCCTTTTCTCGAATCTGCATATTCAAAAGTAGGTGTTCCGTCAAAATCTGCCAAACCATGTGCGTCTTTCGGGAAATGTGCCGGTACCCAGTCTAAAATAACCCCGATTTTATTTTTATGGAAAAGATTTATCATATACGCAAAATCTTCCGGTGTTCCATAGCGGGAGGTCGGTGCATAATATCCTGTCACCTGATATCCCCACGAACCGTCAAAAGGATACTCCGCTATCCCCATCAACTCAATGTGAGTGTAGCCCATCTCCTTCATATAAGCGACTGCCTCTTTGGCAAATTCGCGGTAAGTAAAAAATCCATTGTCTTTCCCGTATCCTTCATGTCTCTTCCATGAACCCATATGTACTTCATAGATAGACATCGGATTTTCTTTATGATTCCATGATTTTCTCTTTTCAAGCCATTCCTTATCCGTCCATTTTAAGTTCGTTATATCTGTGATGCGGGACGCTGTTCCCGGACGTACTTCTGCGTAATTGGCAAACGGATCCGCCTTATAAAGCAATTCTCCTTTATGTGTTTCAATACAAAATTTATAGAGCATTCCTTCTTTTGCCTCTGGTACAAAACAGGTGTAAATTCCCAAAGGTTCTCCCCGCTCCATTGGATTTTTCTCTCTGTCCCAGTCATTAAACTCTCCAACAACCGAAACTTCCTTTGCATGAGGCGCCCAAACAGAAAAATATACTCCTTCTTTCGCTCCTCGCTTTACCTTATGTGCTCCCATTTTTTTATAAATCTCGTAATGAGTTCCCTGTCCAAATAAATAATGGTCCAACTCACCAATTTCGTATGAATATCTTATATTTTTATTTGTCATATATTCACCTTCCCGCATATTTTCCTTCTCTTCATTATACTTTAGTCCCAATTAAAAAGAAAGGGTTTTTACACCCTTTCTTCACAAAACCACTATTTAAAATCCTGTTCCGTCAAAATTATTCTGTCGGCATTGTCTGTATGTTTACCAAATAAACGTTTAAAGAAATGTTTTATATTTACACGCTGTGCTTTCTCAATCGCATGATCCATAATCTCTTTTACTTCCGTAACCGTTACCGCATGGTCTTCTTTCTGCAAAATATCAATTCGGCTATAAAGTGCCAGAATACCCATCTCGTCAATTCTGTAGCCGTTTTCTTTTGCATACGTCTGTCCAAATGTAACCAATTCGTCGTTGATGAAAATCGGAAGTTCCAGTTTAGAAGTGAATTTTCTTCTGAATCCCGGATTTTCTGAGAGAAGTTTTTCTAAAGGTTTTCTCTGTTCTTCTAAAACAACAAGAAGTTCTCCCGTCTGCTCTTCCATCTTCTCATTTAGCGCCTCAATTGTTGACTGGTTCATTTTTCCCGCTTTTTCAACGATTAACGCCCCGCCTTTTAATTTGCCGAGAACTGTTGACAAATCTTTTCTATTCAGCGCTTCTCCCGTGACAATGGCTACTTTACCCTGTTTCAGTTTTCTTGCTTTCTGAATCGCTTTCACTACATTGACTGCCAAAACAGTTTTTCCTGTTCCCTGACGACCTACAACAAGAATATTGCCAGTGCGTGACGTTCCATATCTTGTATTGCAGTTTTTATCATTTTCAAGCACTTCCACTATCTGCTCACTCATTCCTCTTACGGGAACAAAGTAGGAGAATAACTTCTTCTGTTCTTCAGTAAGACCGGCTTTTGTTCCAATCTCACTCTGCGCTTCCAAATCATATTTCCCCTGAACGATAAAACCGGTGTCAAAAGAAACTCCGTCTGTTTCTTTGTCTACATCTTTTTTCGTTTCATTCTGCAGTTTTTCTAACTCATCGTCTTTTTCAACCGGTTCTTCTATTTCTTCCTGCAAAGAAATATCAAACTGTTTCTCGATAATATCATCGTCATCAGCAAAAATTTCTTCCTGCGGTTGAGGTTCTTCTACAGGCTGTTCCACAGTCTCCTCAACAACTTCCTCAGGTTCTTCCTCCATAATCGGTTCTTCTGTCACTTCCGCTTCCATTTCCGTCACTTCCTCAACTTGTTCTTCCTGTATTTCCTCTGCCGGCTTTGTTGTTTCAGTTTCTTCCACCGTCGGTTCTTCTACAACCTCATTGATTTCAACATCTTCTTCTGCTTCTTCAGATTCTTTCATTTCACTTTCCAAATCATCAAGCAACTGCTGAATGTCATCAGGAATAATCGGAGTTGTGTTAAACATGCTCTGTGCTGCGCGCTCTTTTCTTTTTGCCTCCCGCTCAGCCTCAGCCTCCTGTTTCTTTCTTTCGATTTCCTGCTCAACCGCTCTTTGTGTTTCTTCCCAATTTTGGAGAATACCTTCCAGTTTCTCCTGCGCTGTCATTGCCTCTTCTTCTTTTTCTCTGGCAGTTACATTAACCGCAGCGGCTACGCCTCTTGCAACCGCTTCTTCCAAAGTCGAACCTACCACCGTTTCTTTAATGATGCTTTCCGGTTCTTTTTCTTCCGTCACTTCTTCCGGCTCAGTTTCAGACTCTTCCGAAACTTCCTCGACAGGTTCTTCAACTGACTCTTCTTCTACAGTTTCCTCTGTCCCTTCTTCCTGAACTTCCTCAACAGGTTCTTCAGTTATCTCTTCAACCGGTTCTTCTGCAACTTCCTCGCTTGTCTCTTCAACCGGCTCTTCTACGATCTCTTCGCTTGTCTCTTCAACCGGCTCTTCTGCAGTTTCTTCGCTTGTCTCTTCAACCGGCTCTTCTGCGACTTCTCCGCTTGTCTCTTCAACCGGTTCTTCTGCAACTTCCTCAACTGCTTTCTCCTGCACAGGTTCTGCAATCCCTTTCGGAATCTCAATCTTGCGTGTCGCGTCCAAATCTTCTTTTGCTTTTTTCACCTGTTCTTTCTTCTCAACGAAACGATCGTATTTCTCCTGCTGCAAAGGAGTCAGCGGCTTATGCTGTCTCTTCAATTCCATCGCCTTCAGAACATACTTTCCTTCGCTAAACCACAAAATCAAATCATCACATTCTTCAAGACACTCCGGTATCATTCCCGCCGCATTATATAACTTAGCCAGTTCATACGCCCATTTTTCCACATATTCCATCTTCTTGAAATCAACAAGCGCTTCAATCTGCTCTTCTAACGGCGCATTCTCCGCCTTCAAAATCTTATATTTTAAAATATATTGATTCGGATCCTTCGGTGCAATGGAAAGAAATTCTTCATAGCAATCCATCGCCTCCTGCAAATCATCAATTTTAATTGCCAATGTTCCCAAGCGATATACTATCTTTCTGCTGCCTGGAGAACGGTCATAAGCAATGAATAAAATATCCCTGCTCTTTTGGTTCTCCCCATTATATTCGTATATTTCACTCACTGTACTGAGCATGGACAAACTTTTTACTCTGTGCCAGTCGATTGTGTCTGCAATTTCCATTGCTTTTTTATACTGTTTCTTTTCCATGTACTCGAGCATCTGCTCTGTTTTTACACGATATTCATGCTTATCCAATGTTTTTTCACCTCTATTAATTATTTTTAACCTTATTTTCCATAGTTAAACTTTTACTGTTATATTTTATCACAAGGGCTTGTCAATGTCAAAAAAATAGCCATTATAATGTATAAGATTATAATGGCTATACTTGTATTTAGTTTTATTTTATATATTTATATCGGAGGGATTATCTGTTTTCTGTTCCTAATTGCCCTTGTTTTTATAATTCAAAGTTGAATACTAATTTCAATATCTGTTATTTATAAGTTATAAATGTGACATTTATCTGATGTTTCTTTACACATCATCTAAATCATTGAATCATTGTGGTATCTTCTCAATATATCTGCAAATACTAAATCTTCTTTATCTATTCCGGTTTCTTTTACTTCTCCGAACGATTCTATCTTATCTTTCTTTACCGGTCTTATCTATGGTTAAGGCTTTCAACATAGGAACTTTCATTTGCCATACCACTGATATATTGAATTGGATTTTCTATCGTGTCCATTGGAGTAAGCCTCCTTCCTTTCGTTTAAAAACTCTTTTGTTATTTGTTGACTTTATAATATCACTCAGTTTTATTTTTGTCAACACTTTTTATCTATTTTTTATTTGTTTTTTTATTACGATATTTTATTTTAAAAATATTCTGAATATTTATTTTTACTATTTGACAGCAGCCAGCCACTTACTTATAATAAGTATGACACTTTATCGGATTAATTCAAGAAAATTTATGAGGTATCTTATGAACAAACAAATTGAACACACATTTGCAACTAAAAACCTTGTACGCATCGGGCTGATGACCGCCATTCTCTGTGTCATTGCTCCTTTTGCTTTCCCACTTCCTTTTAGTCCTGTCCCAATTTCTTTTGCGACTTTTATTCTTTATCTCGGGACTTACACACTGGGAAGAAAGTACGGCACGGTCAGCTGCCTGATTTATTTACTGTTGGGGATTGTCGGTCTTCCTGTTTTCTCCGGTTTCTCAGGCGGAATCGGAAAACTTGCCGGTCCGACAGGAGGATATCTGATCGGATATCTGTTACTCGCTTTTGTCGGCGGTTGGTTTGTTGAAAATTATGAAGGACGTCTTATTCCGTCCGCTATCGGATTGGTTCTCGGAACTGCTCTGACATACACTTTCGGAACAATCTGGATAGCACAGCAAATGTCACTTTCCTTTACACAGGGATTAGCAATCGGTGTCTTACCGTATCTTCCGGGCGATGCAGTTAAAATCATCGCTGCTCTGATTATCGGTCCGGTTTTGAAAAAAAGACTTCAACAGATAAAATAATACATAAAATAAACAGGCATTATAATTATCGCAAATTATAATGCCTGTTTATCGTTCTGCTGTGTCCAATGGTTTGTTCTCCTTCCATAATAAAAAAGAGGTGTTACATAAAACAAAGAAAATATCAATCTTCCTACTTGAAAATATACTGCTTTGTCTTTCGGCTACTGTTTAACTTCCTTTCTCGTCAGAAATTATCTCCCCGCTTTCTCTACAAATCTTCTATTTCCTTTTCAGTCTGTTTTCTTTTGTTAATCATATATTAGCACTCAACTTTATTTTTGTCAATATTATTTTAAAAAATACTTTTATTTTTCTGTTTTTAACTGTTTTCTAATCATTTAGTCAACAAACACACTTATCATTAAATGAAAATCGGTAAATACAGTCGTTTCTCCTGCATTTACCGATTTTATCAATTTTAACCTCTGTAATAATTAATCAGACAACCTTTTAAAATAATTTCTCTCTCATTATCTGTTAATTCTCCCATTGTCAGAGTGAGTTCCTTCCACTCGTCCCCTACAACGTAAGCCTTAATAGCGCTTCTCTTTTCTATAATGGCTTTGCGAATTTCCGGGAAGAAAATATAATCACCGTTTTTAAAACTTAGTTCTGTATCTTTCTCCTCCGTCAAAAGCGGAAGCATTCCCCAGTTGATAAGATTTGAACGGTATCTCTTCGTGGCATACTCATTTGCAATGTTTGCCCAGCCTCCTAAAACTTTCTGGCAGGAAGCAGCCTGTTCCCGTGCAGAACCGTCACCCGGTTTTACTGCAAAGATTGTACTTCCAATGCCCAGTGTCTTCTTATCCAACTGTGGATTTTTCTCAAAAATTTTATCCATAACCGGTTTTAATTCTTCCAGTTCTTCAAGAGGACACCTTCCTTCCTCAATGGCTTTCTGTGCCTTTTGTACTTCCTTTGCACGTCCCACATAAGCCGGATCTTTTCTTGAAAGAGCAAACTCCGCAAGTCCTAACGGATTGGAGCGATAAGAAGATGTTTCCCCTGACGGAATCAACTCATCTGTCGTTGTTACGGGATCATGGATTTCCGATACTACTTTTACAATTAAATTTTCAGGCAGCGCGGACATTTCAGGCCAGTCTTTAATGTTTGGTCCGAATTTAATTTCCACTGACGGATCTGCAATTCCTTTACTGTCAAATACCCGGTTGGCATAGATAGATGCATCAAAGTGGTATTTCGGTGTCCTGTACTCTCTGTCGACCACTTCCGTCGCGGAAGTTAAGTATCCCTTGTTTAAGGCAGTTGCCGCAATTGAGCGGGCGTCCATAAGTGCCACTGATGAAATCTGACCATTCTGCAGTTTTGAGCCTTCACGGTTAGGGAAGTTTCTCGTCGAATGTCTTATGCTGAACGCATTGTTTGCCGGAGTATCTCCCGCGCCAAAGCACGGACCACAAAACGCTGTTTTTACAACCGCACCTGCTGCTAACAGGTCCGCAGCCGCTCCGTTTTTCACCAGTTCCATGTAAATCGGCGTACTTGCCGGATATACGCTGAAGGTAAATTCGTCTGCACCGATATTATGCCCCTTCATAATGTGCGCCGCCTCACAAATGTTTTCAAAACCGCCTCCGGCGCAGCCTGCGATAATTCCCTGCTCTACATATAATTTCCCGTTTCGTATTTTATCCTGCAGTGAATACTCCACCGCACCGTCCAGACTCACAAGCGCCTTCTGCTCCACATCATGTAAAATGTCTTTCAGGTTTGCATTTACTTCATCAATCGTATAGACATTACTCGGGTGAAACGGCATCGCAATCATCGGTTTAATTTTACTCAAATCCACATAAACCATACCGTCATAGTACGCAACTGCGCCCGGATTTAACTCTTTAAATTCATCAGCGCGCTTATGCGTTTCATAAAATTCTTTGATCGTATCATCTGTTTTCCAAATAGAAGACAGACATGTTGTCTCCGTTGTCATAACGTCAATTCCAATTCGGAAATCAGCACTCAGTTTATCCACACCCGGCCCGACAAATTCCATTACTTTATTATTCACATAGCCGTTTGCAAACGTAGCACCGATAATTGCCAATGCAACGTCCTGCGGCCCTACTCCTGCCATCACTTCGCCGTCCAAATAAATTCCGATAACTTCCGGCATTTTAATGTCGTACGTTTTGTTCAATAGTTGTTTAACAAGTTCAGGTCCGCCCTCGCCCATGGCCATTGTACCTAACGCACCATAGCGTGTATGACTGTCCGAACCGAGAATCATTTTCCCGCCGCCCGCAAGCATTTCTCTTGCAAACTGATGAATAACCGCCTGATGCGGAGGCACATACATACCGCCGTATTTTTTCGCACAGGTTAATCCAAACATATGGTCATCTTCGTTGATCGTTCCACCCACTGCACAGAGGCTGTTGTGACAGTTCGTCAATACATACGGAACAGGAAATTTTTCAAGTCCCGATGCTCTCGCCGTCTGAATAATTCCCACAAACGTAATATCATGGGAAGTCAGTTTGTCAAATTTAATCTGTAAATGTTCCATATCCGAAGAAGTATTATGTTCTTTTAGAATACCGTATGCAATCGTGTTTTTGCGTGCTTCCTCTTTGCTCATCTGTGCTTCATCTGAGATTTCCTTCCCATTCAGCAGATATACACCGTGTGGATATAATTTTACCATTTCGTTTCCTCCTTTGCGTTACTTTGTACTGATTTCTGCAATGATTTCAAATGATTAGAAACCATCAGCGCAATTTTAAATGTCAATGCGTCATCAAAAACCCTCACGTCTAATCCCGTTTTTTTCTGTATTTTTTCTAATCGGTAGACGAGGGTATTTCTATGTAAAAATAGTTGTCGTGCCGTCTCCGAAATATTCAAGTTGTTGTCAAAAAATTTATGAACTGTCGTCAGCGTTTCTTCGTCAAACTCTATTTCTTTTCCCTCAAAAATTTCTGAAAGAAACATGTCACAGAGAGAAATCGGAAGTTGATGAATCAGACGTCCTATGCCGAGTTGATCATATGCAAGCACATTTTTCTCCTCATAGAAAATTCTTCCAACGTCCAATGCCATTCCCGCTTCTTTGTAGGATTTCGATACATCTTTTATCTCGTCTACGATTGTTCCGTAGGCGACACGCACATTTACCATCGCCTCTGTATTTAAAATATCTACAATATATTTGGCAATCTTATTCAATTCTTTATAGCCTTCTCTGTCTTCCAGCATTTTTACCAAAATAATATGGCTCTCGTCAACCGCAGTCACAAAATCTTTTGTGCTTGTCTCATACAACCCTTTCAATACTTCCAAAATCAAATTGTCATTTGGATTTTTCGGTTCTATCATAATGACTGCCCGACGCGCCTCTATCGGTATATGCATATTTTTCGCACGATTATACACATCAACGAGCAGAAGATTATCCAACAAAAGATTTTGTATAAAATGATTGCGGTTCATCTTCTCCTGATATAATCGGAGATATCCTTCCAACTGTTTTACGCCCAGCCGCCCGGCCATTTTCATTTCCGGCAAAACCGAATGTAAGACAAGAACATATATTAACCCTTCCTCCGAAGATACACCAAAAAAACTTGCGTTATTCTCTTCCCACTCTTCCTCTTCCGGCAGTTTTTTTATAAAATCAGACAGTTCTTTTTCTTTCCCGCCCGAATGAGCAAGACAGTTTCCGTCCACATTCCATATGGAACATGCAGTGCCCGTAATATCCTGTATATCACAAACCGTTTTTTTCAATATCTGTACCGGTAACACTCTGATACACCCTTTCTTCTGTTATGAAAAAGACGGAGTTTTTTAAACTCCGTCTTTTTGTTCTTGCTGGAGAAATATTCTACAATCTCTTTAATAACTCTTCTCTCTCTTTTTCAAAGCCCGGTTTTCCAAGTAAGGCAAACATATTTCTCTTATAACTTTCTACTCCCGGCTGGTCAAACGGATTTACCCCTGAGAGATATCCGCTCACACCACAGGCAAATTCAAAGAAGTAGAATAACTGACCTAAGTAATATTCATTTTGTTCCGGAATGCTTACCATAAGATTAGGTACGTTTCCGTCCGTATGTGCTAAAATTGTTCCATTCATCGCACTCTTATTGATGAAATCTACTGTCTTTCCTGCAAGATAGTTTAATCCGTCTAAATCAACAGGTTCTTCTTTCAGCACGATTTCTTCTGTAGATTTCTCTACGTTTAATACAGTTTCAAACATAATACGGTTTCCGTCCTGAATAAACTGTCCCATAGAATGTAAATCTGTAGTTAAATCCACTGATGCAGGGAAAATACCTTTCTGGTCTTTTCCTTCGCTTTCACCGTATAACTGTTTCCACCATTCAGATACATAGTGAAGGTTTGGCTCATAGTTTGCCAACACCTCAACTGATTTTCCTTTGCGGTGTAAAATGTTGCGGATTGCCGCATATTTAAGCGCATCATTCTCTGCAAAATCACTTTCAAGCGCAAGTCTTCTTCCTTCCTTTGCACCTTCCATTAATTTTGTAATATCTGCACCGCTCACTGCGATTGGAAGTAAACCTACTGCTGTGAGAACTGAGAAACGTCCTCCCACGTCGTCCGGCACAACAAAACTTTCATATCCTTCTTCTGTGGCAAGATTCTTAAGTGCTCCTCTTGCCTTATCTGTTGTCGCATAAATTCTCTTTCCTGCTTCTTCTTTTCCGTATTTATTCTCCAATAATTCTTTAAATACGCGGAATGCAATAGCAGGCTCTGTAGTTGTACCCGATTTTGAAATCATGTTAATAGAAAAGTCACGGTCACCAATTACATCGATTAAATGTTTGATATATGTACTGCTGATATTATTTCCCACATAATAAATTTCCGGTGTCTTTCTGACTTCTTTAGAAACCATATTGTAAAAACTGTGTCTTAAAAATTCGATAGCCGCTCTTGCTCCTAAATACGAACCTCCGATACCGATCACAAGAAGTACTTCTGAATCGCCCTGAATCTTCTCAGCAGCTTTCTGAATGCGTTCAAACTCTTCTTTGTCATAATCTACAGGCAAATCAATCCAACCTAAAAAGTCGTTCCCTGCACCTTCTCTGCTGACAAGAAGTTCTTTCGCATCTGCAACTAATTTTCCCATATATTCTACTTCGTGTTCTTTAATAAAAGCACCTGCTTTTGAATAGTCAAATGTAACTTTCTTATTCATGATTCTCAATCCTCTCTCTGAAAAATACTATATGCTAGTATTTTATCAAATTGATTCTTGTTTATCAAGCCAAAAACTCTTCTAATATTTCTCGCAGAATGACTTCCTGAGATACTTTCTTCTCTTCTTTTTCTTCTTTTATTTCTTCCTGTCTGATTTCTGCCTGTTCCATGGAAGTTTCCTCCACTTCTTCCGCTGCCTTCACTTCCTCTTCAACAGTCTCTTTTATCTCCTGTTCCTGCACTTCTTCACTCTCTTTTATTTCTTCCGGTTCTTTCATCATCTCTTCCATTCTCTGCATCTGTAAAGCCTGCTGTTTCTGATAGCGCGGAGCACATATATTTTGCAGATAATCCACCATATATACCTGAATTGTATCCATCTGGTAACTCTCGTCAGTGGAAATATACACAAGGAACAATACGACCATTCCCACTCCTGCCAGTGCCGTATATCTGAACATCTCTTCCTGTACGCCTCCAAGTCTGTAACTTAGAAATGCTCCTATACACCCCGCCACTCCACAGAACCATATGGATTGTTTTTCTAAATATCTCCATGTATGTAAGTGTAATCCACAAACGCGATATTCAAAAATGTACTTTTCCACAAACGCATGGATATTTTCCACTTTCTCGCTGACCATAATAGTGTGTTCAAACTTTGCTTTTACCAGTTTCATTAACTTATGCGTACTTTTCCCCATTTCTCCTGACGCCCTTACCAGTTTTCCCAAAGTTACCACCGTTATAAACTTCCCAAGTACTCCGATTGCGATAATTGCGCCCATTATCCAAAGTATTACATTTGCTTCCATTATTTTTTCTAGCATATAAAAAGCCCTCCTTCTTTTATCTAGCGACATTATAGCGTAAATAAAAGAATTTGGGCGAAGATTCGTTCTACAACTTTCTACATAAAATGTCATTTCTGACTTTGATTTTTAATGTTTTTTTATCCCAGTTTTTTCATCAGACCACGTACAAGCCTTACAGAATGCACGATTGCCTGTCTTTCAAATGCCGGATAATCCATAACGGCGCTATTGTCGGCTTTGTCCGAAATTGCTCGAATAATGACACACGAAACTTTATTTAAGTATGCTGCATGTGCGATTGCAGCCCCCTCCATCTCCGTACACATTGCATCAAATTGTGAAACCAGTCTCTCCTTCACTTCCCCCGAAGAAACAAACTGATCTCCGCTTACAATCCTTCCCATAAATGTCTGAATATCCGGATTTTCTTCCTCGTTTACTTCTTTTGCCAGTTTTGCTAACTTCTCATCTGCCGGAAATGAAAACGTATCCATCTGTGGCACTTGTCCGAGCGGATCTCCAAATATAGTTGTGTCCATATCATGCTGTACCGCATCTGTTGAAATCACAATATCTCCAATGTTGATTTCAGCATTCAGAGAACCTGCAATTCCCGTATTAATCAGTGTATCCACATGGAACATATCCACTAAAATCTGCGCGCAGAGAGCGGCATTGACTTTCCCGATCCCGCTTTTTACGATAACTGCCTTCTGTCCGCATAATTCCCCTTTATAAAATACCATGCCCGCTTTTTCTACCGTTTCTTCCACAGTCATTTCTTCCTGCAAAAGAACTACCTCGTTCTGCATTGCTCCAATAATTCCAATCATTTCTCTTCTCCTCTATTTTGATTTTTATTTATTTTCTTTTCTCAGTATAACAGAATTTTGATTTCTTACCTAGTTTTTTTTCAACACCTTTGTTATAATAGCAAAAGTAAAGGAGGTTATGACTATGGAATATAAACCACATGGAGTCTGTTCACAAAAGATTACATTTGATATTCAGAATGATACCGTCCACGCTGTTCAGTTTACCGGAGGCTGTTCCGGAAATCTTCAGGGAATTGCAAAATTAATTGAAGGAATGAATGTAGATGAGGCTATCTCCCGTATTGAAGGGATTAAATGCGGATACAAATCCACATCTTGCCCTGATCAACTCGCACAGGCTTTGAAAGAAGCAACGGGACGTTAAGATTGAAAACTATTGACAAATTCTGTTTGTCGATAGTTTTTATTTTTATAAATAGACAGAGTTGTTTTGCCCTCAACTCCATAGAAATGATATAGTCTGTTTTTTGAAATATTAATCTCTGTCAATAAATTAATATTATAAAGATGTATTCTATCCAGAGGGACTACTGCAGCCATTGCAGGATTCGGTAGTTTAGTGTAAAGACATGAGATAGGAAAACTACTTGAATCTTCGTTAACAGTTCCTCTTCCGTAACTACTGCAATGGCTGCAGTAGTCCCTCTGAACTGAAAACTAGTCCACCAAAATTGCGCTCGTATTTGAATCTCCTACATCTGAATTTGCGGAGTGAACACATCTCACGCGGTAGTAATATCCTCTTGGAACATACATTGTTTTTGACGTCGTAAGCGCATATGCGTTTGTATCACTTGCATTCCACGATGTATAACTTAGCCAGTCACCGTTCACCTGTCGCTCCACCATAACACTGATTTTAATTGTAGATACAAGTTGCTGTGCTACCGTCGTTCCCGACACTTTAATCTTTCCTGGTCCAACCTGTCCAATGCTTGAAACACCTTTTTGTAAATATTTCCCTTTCGGCTCTGTAATCCCCTCACTCAACTTATTCTCCTGCTGAACAGATACTTTCTGTACATTCTCAACCGCCTTTACTTCCTTTCCCTCTCCACCGGAAAGTGTTAAAGAAAGTAAAAGGGCAGCAACCGTAATTGCTATTTTCTTTCGCATCTTTTTCTCCTCCTTATTTTGTCTTACACTATATATACAATCCTAGAAGGAAAATCTGACGCCATTTTTTAAAAAAAATGTAAATTTTTAATAATTTCTTCAAATTCTGCCTTATTCATAATCCCCACAAGAAAATATTTACTGTTTTTATAGGAAAACTGTGCCGTATATTCTTTCTCCCCTGTCTCCAAAACTTTATACTCTCTAACCAATACTTTTGTTTCCGGCAATTGTATCGTATACTCCTGAAGTATCTTATCTGAAATCTCTATTCCGGTTGAACTTTTTACATAGCGGGATACAACCTGAAGGCTCATAGTTTTATCATTGACAGAATAGTACAGCATTGCTTCCTGCACCTCTTTATCCACCACAGCATTTAAAAACTTTGTATTTCTAGGTTTATATACCATTCTAACAGGCTCTTCTCCCAACGCTTCTTTAATTTGCTCCCATGCCTCTTCTTCCGTAACTTCTCCGACATCTTCCGGTTCTATAGAGTTCACATAAGTTTTATCTTCTCCGCCAAACTTTTTATCAAAAGTGTCTATAAAGAGCTTCTTTCCGCCCACACTCGTCACGCCAATGCCAATAAACAGCACAACCGTAGCCGCCACGCCCATAATACGCCGTATTTTCTTGCGATTCTGTTTTGCACGCTCTCTTTTCTTTTGCACTTCTCTTCCAATGCGCAGCGCCTCCCTGTCTTCCTCGGGCAGCGCATTTCTCAATTTTTCTTCCTCATATTCTTTAATTCTATTCATTAATGAGAGATGTGCCTCCTTTGGCATCTCCATTTTCTTCAATTCGGGTTGATTTTCTATAATTGCTCTTATCTCGTCTGCCTCTCTTTGTAATTCTTCGTCAGAATACTGTGCAGTTATGTCTTCTTTCTTATTCATGCTTCACCTCTTCTTCTATTCTCTGTTTTTCATTTCCCTTGACCTTTTTTTGAAATCTGTTTAATATAAATCTTATATACTGTATTTCGGAGGGAATTTATTTTATGAAACGAATTATACTTACCGGGGGAGGAACTGCCGGACACGTTACTCCCAACATTGCTTTATTACCACGTTTAAAAGAGTTAAACTATGACATTCATTATATCGGCTCTTACACCGGTATTGAAAAAGAACTGATCGAACAATTGGGTATTGTCTATCACGGTATCTCGTCCGGAAAATTACGCCGTTATTTTAGTCTAAAGAACTTTTCAGATCCTTTCCGCATTGTAAAAGGGTTAAACGAAGCGAATAAACTAATGAAATCTTTGAAACCTGATGTTGTCTTCTCCAAAGGCGGATTTGTATCTGTTCCCGTTGTTATGGCTGCAAAACGCCATCATATTCCAACGATTATTCATGAATCAGATATGACTCCGGGATTGGCAAACAAACTTTCCATACCTTCCGCAACAAAAGTATGTTGCAATTTTCCTGAGACATTGGAATACTTACCGAAAGAGAAGGCTCTCCTTACCGGCTCTCCGATTCGTCAGGAACTACTGGCCGGAGACAGGGCTGCCGCATTAAAATTCTGCGGGCTTACGGAAGATAAACCTGTTATTCTCATTATCGGCGGAAGTCTAGGATCTGTAGTTGTAAATGACGCTGTGCGGGCTATCCTGCCTGAACTGCTGCAAAAATTCCAGGTAATTCACCTGTGCGGTAAAAATAAAGTGGATCCGTCATTGAATCATCTGAACGGCTACGTACAATTTGAATACGTTCAGAATGAATTAAAGGACATCTTCGCCTTAACGGATATTGTTATTTCCCGCGCCGGTGCAAATGCCATTTGCGAATTGCTTGCTCTGCGCAAACCAAATTTATTAATTCCGCTTTCTGCTAACGCAAGCCGGGGAGATCAGATTTTAAATGCCCACTCTTTTGAGCGTCAGGGATTTAGTATCGTCATTGAAGAAGAAGATTTAAGTAACGAAAAACTTCTTGCTTCTATTCATAGTTTATACGATAATCGCGACTCTTACGTCAATGCGATGAGTCAGTCTTTACAACAGAACTCCATTGATACGATTATTAAATTAATCGAAGAAGTCTCTCAATAATAAAATAGAATGTGCATCGCACATTCTATTTTTATTTAAATCAATGCACCTCTGCCATTATTCAAATATTTTCTCATACCGCTTGCCATAGTTCCTCTTTATCCAGCGTCTCGCTCTATAGATAATTGCATATACAACATCTTTACTTACATGAAGTTCATCTGCAACCTCTGTATACGTTTTACCTGAACAGTAAATGCCGCTAACTACCTCATACCATCTTTCATTTTCTTTGTATAACTCACAAAATATTTCCTGACTCAAAAGTCCAAAATCCTGTTTGCGTTCTTTCTCCAATACACTATATTCCGCACTCTCACTCAGCAGTTCTCCGTTTTCCTGCAAATATTCCAGTCTTCTTACCTCTGCTTCCAGTTTGTGCAGCCAATTTAATGATTTATTCTTTGTAACAGTGAGTAACCAGTTATCTACTTTTGCCTCATCTATTTTATCGATTCCCACATACATTTCCACAAAAATCTCTTGTGTAATCTCCTCTGCAATTTCCATTCTCTTCGTATAGTACATTGCAGTCTGAAATACTTTATTTCTGTTTCTTCCGTATATACTGTCGAATTTTATGTTACCGGTAAATTTTCTTTTTGCACTTTCTATCTCATTCATTACTACTATCTTTCTCTGTCTGTATTACAATTTATTGAAATTTCAATAAAATTTCTTCTTTGACTTCCTCAGTCAATGTACCGGGATTCCATTGAAGTCCCACATTATCACCCTCATATCTTGGAATCAGGTGTAAATGAAAATGATTTACTGTCTGACCTGCCGCCTCTCCGTTATTCTGCACAAGATTATAACCATCGCAATTTAAAATCTCTTTCATTTTTGTAATTACTTTCTTTGCTACAACCAATACCTTGCCTGCCTTTTCGTCATCTAATTCAAACAAATTTGCATAATGTTCTTTTGGAAGAATCAATGCATGTCCCTTTGATGCCGGCGATAGGTCTAAAATCACACGAAAATCTTCGTCTTCATATATCGTTGCAGATGGAATCTCCCCATTTGCTATCTTACAAAAAATACAATTATTATCTCTCATTTCTTTTCCTCTTTTCTTCTATGATTTATTTGTCGAAATTTGTTCTCTTCTTTTTATTGAATCCGCTCCTGCCCAATGTTACACTTTTTTGCAGGAGGGTTAGATATGTTCACATTAGACGATGAAAAACAATTACACAGATTGATGAATGAAAACTCCGACAATTATATGTTAATTCAAAAATTATTGGATTTTCAACAACTCACCATAAGCAAAATCAGCCATGAAATAAGAAATCCTCTCACTCTTATTTCAAGCACTTTACAGTTAATCCAAAAACAGCACCCGGAAGTTACACACTTTGCCTACTGGAAACAAATGTTAGAAGATATTTCCTTTATGAAAACTCTTCTGGAAGAACTGTCCCTATATAATAATGGAACCCGCTTACATAAAACAGTTATTCACACTACTGATTTTTTCAACCGGCTCATTTTGTCTTTCGCAACAACATTGACCGAAAGTTCCATTGAACTCACTTCAAATATCGAACAAAATCTTCCGAATATAGCAGGTGATCCAATAAAGTTACAAGAAGCGCTGTTAAATCTTCTAACCAATGCACGAGATGCCGTAAAACCCGACGGAAAAATTTATTTTTCCGCACAATCCAAAGATGAATCTATCATTCTGCACATAAAAGATAACGGTTGTGGAATTCCCCAAAGTCATCTCTCTGATATTTTCACGCCTTTTACCACTTATAAAGAAAACGGAACCGGTCTTGGACTGGCGATCGTTAAAGCAGTTACAGAAGCACACCACGGAACCGTCTATGTAAAATCAATTCCATTCCACAGTACTTCTTTTACTCTGACGCTTCCGATACAGGATAAATGCGAGAAGGATTCCTGATAGCAGGCCACCGATGTGCGCCATATTATCTACGCCTGTGCTTGTAAAACCATGATACAGACTGCAGACAACCATAAATACCATTCCTCTTCCGTCCAATGTTCGCAAATGACCGTGATTTTTCGTTACAATAATCAACAATGCTCCAATTACGCCGAAAATCGCTCCCGATGCACCTGCCGATATGACAAATTCTCCTGTTTTCAGGTCCATGAACGCTGACAGAATGTTCCCTGCCACGCCACTTACAAAATATAATAAAAGATATTTGAAACTGCCGATTTCCTCCTCCAATATACTTCCGAGGAAAAAAAGCATAACCATGTTATTCATTAAATGTGCAAATCCAAAATGTAAAAATATGCTGGTTATCAGACGATAATATTCATGATTTCCCAGTACGAGTGGAACAAACATCGCTCCGTGTTCCAGCATATAACTGCCATCTTCTGTCATTCCAAAAAAAGACAGCCATACAAACACGAGAATATTAATTGCGATAATTCCAATCGTTATAATTGGTCTCTTCTTTATCGGCATATCATTCCTCCTTCTGAATTTATATCTCCATTATATCCTCTATCTGCTATTTTCACAACCGCATTTTTACCTGTTTTATATCACACTAATCTTGCTCCCATTCTCCCCATTTTTCCGTCTTTCTTCTACCCCATTTTTTCTTCCATGATTTCCATTTTTCTTCTATGATATTCCCTTGTTTTTCCTGCTGCTCTTCAAAGTCAATCCAATCATCTTCATACTCTTCTTCCATCTCTCTTTCCTTTTTTGTTTCTTTTACACTCGCAGCCATCGCCTGCTCTATAATTTTTTCCAGACTGTAATTCTCTTCCATTGTTGCCTTGTGTAATTCATATGCAAGCAAAATGGCTTCCTGTTCTTTATGATTAATCTTACTTACAAAGTATTCCGTAAGACAATGGAATCTGTAACAGAATTCCTCTTCCTCTATAGGAAGATAGCAGAAGAAGTATTTTCCCTCCTCGTAAAAAATATATTCCGGTTCCAGTAGAATGCAGTTTACATTCAAGAGATAGTTTTCTATCTGACTAAGCAGATTTAAAAACTGTCGAAGAAAATTCTCCAGTTCCTCCTTTTCTATCACCATTTTTTCATAGATGGATTTCACGGATACTTTTCCACTAATCTCATAATTATACTGGCTTTTTCCATTTATCCCCTGACCGGTAACCTGCAAAAGTCCCTCGATTCGATTCTCTTTCATCATCTTCATTTGATAATCTTCCTCATAGAACTCCTGTCTTTCCAGAATAAAATACATATGCTTGCAATCCCGTTTATACTTACTTTCCATAGACATTCCTTTTCTTTCTTATATATCTTTCCGGCATTCTTACCGTCTTCTTTTGTTCTATCTTTAAAGCCATTCTTTTCTTTTTAGCATATGCCCGTAATACCAGTTCTTCTTTTTCATACCGCACAGTTACTTTAGGTTTAGAAAATAAAATCATTTTCCCTTTTACCCTCTTATGAAAAAACTCCTCCATTTTCTCCTCTATGTTTTCTTCATTCCACCTCATCTTCTCACTACCCACGACCACCGTTTCATACCCTGCTCCGAGAAGAATATTTTTATCATGAAAGTAAAACAGCATATACAGTCCTGCAATAAAACTTAGAAAAATCACGGGCATAATATATGCTGCTTCCACCATCAGACTTCCTTTCATCATCTTCATACATACATCACTCCCATATACGATATTGCCAAAAAAGGGATAAATGGTATTGTCCTTTTTCTGTAGTCACCTTTTCTCATAAGAAAAATCAGGGAAAACAGACCGACCCCTGTAAAGGCAAGTGTCACAGTCCAAAGAGTTTTTAAAAATCCCGCATAACTTCCCAGCAGGCAGATAACAAAACTGTCTCCATAGCCCAATGCCTCGTCCGTCACTTTACTGATAAAAAGACAGACACCGCCGATGATAAGACCGCCAAGGGGATTAAACAGATTTCCCTTATAGAAAAAAATATTAAAAATCATTGTCCCGGCTGTTCCAATCCAAAGCAGATATGTCGGGATTCTTTTTACACGCAAATCCCACATTGCACAAATCAAAAGAAATATCATTCCCCACATCTCGAACATTCTCCTTTCCCTTGCGCCTCAGAAATAGGTATGGCATATATTTTTCTTTTCAATCCGCTACAGCCTATTGAACTGTGATAGCGGTTTCCCTGATTCGTGATATATACATTTTTTCCCGCTTTCTTTCCACACTTCTCACAAGCTCTATATTTCTCTCCATTCTCATTTCTCAACTGTGCAATATCTTTTTTCCCTGCCGTACGAATGGATAAATCTAAATATGTACATTGATTATCCCTATGATAGACCATGCCTGTCTCGGTCACATAAACAATATCTTCTTTGTCCTGAAATCCGAATTCTTTTTCATATCCCGTCCAACTTTTCAGTCGAAATTCCTCCTTACAGGATAATGCAAGTTTTCCGAAAGTATATACCGGCAGTTTGATTTTATACTCTACACACATTTTGATAATCTTGCTTTTCCCTGACAGTGTTGTCCCGCTTAAATCTAATCCCTGACTTCCATCTGCTATAACACTTCTGTCCAACCGTTCTTTTCCAATATGAGCAACCATTTTCTCTTCCAGTTCCCCCGGAAAAATAAAAGGTTTGACGTATATTTCTTCAGCAGTTTTTCGTCCTATCTCATCTAGGGCAGACCTGATTGTCATTTGAATTGACATGACTTCTAAAAGGTAACAAAGACAACAGATTGCCAGAAAGAACAGTGGAACTGCCATAGACGCTTCTACGGTAATACTTCCTTTAAAAGAGGTGAATAATGATGCCCTCTCTACTTTTTTTGGGAAATAAGATGTTATGGATTGTGTCTTAGTAGAGTCTTCCTCCTTCCTTCTGTTATTCTTTTTTTGATGTTTTAATGTCTTTTGGGAATTTATAAATAGAAAGGACATCATTATTCACCTCTTTTCTCTTATTGATATCCATATAAAGTGGAGAACTGATATGTAATTCTCTCCCGTATTTTACAAATACTTTTTATTTCCAGTTTACTTACACAGGAATCTATTCGGAAAAACTCTCCTTTTTTCTGCCGTATATTCATTTCAATAATATCCAGACTTCTCATCGTACACTCATCTTCTTTCTGCAGGAAAAGCAGCATGCGTAAATACTCTCTGTAAGAAAGCCCAGTTTCTTTTTTCTGTACATCTCCCTCCTCTTTTCCTAAATTCAACAGAGAGGATAACTGTAACTGCCAGTTTTCTTTTCTTTTAACTAACTCCACTTTCCCGCCTGCCAAAAGCGAACGGACGTCCATTATGCTTTCTCCAAATGCCCACGCCAGTAATATTGCCTGCTTAATAATCCCCACCAATGCCGGAAGAGCAATCACTCCTGCCAAAGTGGCTGCCATCGCCTCTGCCTCCGCCTTTTTCGTACTGTCCCCTAAAAGGAACCCGTAATTTGCCGGAAAACGCATAGCGACAAGCCGTGTAACAACTATATCCAGATTTTCTCTGTCGCTTTCCTTTCCACCAATCACATATTCTAATTCATAAGATAATTTTTTCTTGTCATCAGGCTTGTCCACTGCCGAAAACTTTTCCAGTAAATATGACGTAAAATATAGTTTAGACATTGTTTCGCTTTTTTCTTTTCGTATTTTAAACGTGCCTCTCCCTTTTTTCAGTTTTCGGTTTGACGGCAGTTCCTGCAGCCGAATCGCCTTTTCTGAAATATGTATGTCTTTTGGCACGGCAACCTGCAACAAACCGCGGCTCTTAATATCAGAGACAACTTCTATCGGATTATCTTCCGTTGGAAGTTCCTGCTCGGCTTCTGCAAGTGACTCTTCCAAACTGTCCGTCACTTCCTTTTCCTCCTTCTGAGATTCCTCCTGATTTCTTTCCTGCTCTTCCCATTCTGATGTTTCACCGGCAAGTTCCTCCACAATTCCAATCCCCGTTTTCTGCTTCATACAGGCAATTGCCTGTTCGCGGAATGCTCTTCCGGAATCATCGCTCAACAACTGTATTCTCTCTATCTTATATCTTCCGTTTCCGGCGCCATAAAATTTCAATCTGTCCAGAATGTTTTTCTCAGAAAAGGTACTGCTTTCATAAGTGCCGTCCAATGCGAAAACATCATATGTTTCCATCATCTCTTTCTGATACTCTGCAAACACCGACTCCAGCGCCATATCCACATCTCCTCTTCTTTTATTCTTTGTTATCTGCACCGACGCACTCTCAATAACGGTTGCCGTCAGTGATAGAAATAGGAGAAACAAAATGCTTAGAAAAGCCGTGACTTCACCTTTTTTCATTACCTCTCCTTTAAATACCGGAACTTTCACTTGTAATCTTCTCAAAAATGGACTCGACAAGTTCTGTCAGTTGTGATTTAAAAATAATTACAAGACCGATTAAAACGACCAAAATCAAAATAACTTCCACCACTCTGATTCCTCTGTCATTTTTCAATGTGCTCCAAAATAATCTTATTCTGCTCATACTGTTTCCTCCTAAATAGATATGGACAAAAATGCCGGCACAATTACAATCACTAACACGACAATCAGCATCATGCTCATCGGCAAAAGTAGTTTTGTACCTGCTTTTTCCCCGTACTGTTTTGCTCTCTGTTTTCTTGTTTCCAACGCTTCTTTCGTTTCTTTTTCCAATAATTCCGTCAGTCCCTTCGCCCCCTTTCTTACATTTTGGGAAAGAGTTGTCCCAAGTTTCATGTAGGAAGAAATTCCGCACCGTTTTCCAAACCGCTCATAACTTTCTGACTCAGTCATTCCCCCCTGCATTTCCCGCATAGCGCAATATATCTCCTCATATGCAAACCTAACCTCCTTCTTTTTCCTGTTTTCATAATGAAAAAGTATTTTCTTCCACGCATTTTTTATCGTCATTCCCGATCCGATAAGCAGTGATAACTGACTGATTATCTCAGGATAATCGATAATCATCTGCTCTCTCCTTTGCTTTTCTCTTTTCTTCTTCTCCTCCTTTTCCCTTGTATAAATCGCAACTGTACACACCCCGCCCAAAACTAATATGTAGAGAAATGTATAATCTGTTGTTTTCTTCCAGATAATTTTTTCTCCTCCGACTTCATCGGGAAGGTGCATGGCGGATTTATTTTTACTTTTTCTGTCCGAAGAACGCACTTTATTTTGAATCTCTGTCAGTACTTTCTCTTTTTTACTCAATGTTTTCGGATAAACCATCACATTCATCACATACATGCACTCTTCCTCCCCGTAAGAAAGGCAGCCTTTTATTTCCACCTGCTCTCCCTCTTTTGAAAGATTTTCTTCCTGAATTTCGCCCTGCGCATTTATAATCTCACTTCTGTCGGTCTCCCAAACGATTCTGATTGGAACATCGGGCATCTCGCCAATGAAATTCAAATTGCTTTCCACATGATCGGCACTTTTGTTGTCCGCCAACACTATTTTTTCCAATTGATCCATTGTCCTTTTAAATACCCTGCGGATTTCCTCAACCGTATACTCTTCCTCCCCGACCTCAATGTCCAACGATTCATTTTTTAAAATATCCCCGACCGTCACTTTGTATGTTTCCTGCCTTTCACCTTTTCCATACCCGTTTCTCTCTACCGTACTTACATTTCGACTGCCTGTTTCCACCAAAAGACACCCTATTGAGAGAATAAGCGTCACTCCTCCGGCAAGAAACATTTTCTTTTTTATCTTATTGTCCACGTTACACCTCGATTTCCAATATCTTCTTTCCCCATTGATACGCCGCAAAATAAATAAGCAGGCAGACTGTCATCACGACCTTTCCAACTAATTCCTGATAAAGTACAGATAAAAATTCAGGAAAACTCATTTTCAGGTAGACAATGATTCCCATGGGAATTGCCGACATAATGCGAAATTCCATCTGTTTTGCCACAATGATTGTATAGATTTCCTGCTGCACTTCCAGTTTCATACAAATTGTTTCTATCGTTTGTCTCAGAACCGCAATCATATCTCCGCCACTTCGCTTAATTGTCGAAAGTATTGTGACAAAATGTGTCACTTCACTCATCTCTACCCTGTCTGCAAATGTTTTCCATGCCTGCTCCACCGGAATGTTCATCTCTAATTGTCTGACTAAGTAAGAAAATTCTTTTGTAATAAGCGCATCTTCCCCATACAGTGTTGTCATCTCTTTTTTCACTTCACGAATTGCATTCTCAATGGAATATCCTACATTTAACACTGTCCGCAGAGACTGCAAAGCCTCCTTAAACTGTTTTTGGAACTTCTCTTTTCTCCTCTTTGCATACTCTTTCTTCCATGTCCGATAATAAAGAAATAAAAGAGGTAATAAAGCAGCATACCCTATCCACGAATGGTAAAATAAATATGCCAGTATTCCTACTCCTCCCAGTCCTTTCACTATCACCAACAGTCTATCCCTGTTTCTCATATCCTGCTGCCAATAGTTTTCCTCTGTTTTCCATCTCATGTATTTTTACCCACTTTCCTTTTACCCTGCCTCCTTTTTCTTCTGTCTCCTGAAACTGATACAACATATTTAACCGAACGCCTTCACTGCCACACCCTGTAATTTCTTCGATGGAAATCAGTTTCCTGCTCTTATCGCGAAATCTGCCAAGATGAATCAATATATCCACCCCCGATGCAATTTGTCGCTGAATTGCCGAAAGAGGAAGGTCCATTCCCATAAGTACCATTGTTTCAAGCCTTGTTATCATATCCTTTGAACTGTTGGCATGTCCCGTACTTAAAGAACCGTCGTGCCCCGTATTCATTGCCTGAAGCATATCAATGACTTCCGCCCCTCTTACTTCCCCTACAATAATTCTGTCCGGGCGCATTCTCAGCGCCGTTTTAATTAAGTCACGAATACTGATTTCCCCAACGCCTTCTATATTTGCCATTCTTGCCTCCAAACTGACAAGATTGGGAAGTTCTTTTATTTGTAGTTCCGCATTGTCTTCAATTGTGATAACTCTTTCGTCTTTTGGTATGTATTGCGATAACGCATTTAGAAATGTGGTCTTTCCGGTTCCCGTACCACCACTGATAAAAATGTTGTATTTTGATTGTATTAAGATTTGTAAAAATGAAATGATTTCTTGGCTGACCGCACCCCACTGCCGTAATTTCTCCAATGTAATACTTTCCTTTGGAAATTTACGGATAGTGACAATCGGGCCGTTTAACGCAATCGGATATAAAACGATATTGACTCGTGAACCGTCCGAAAGCCTTGTGTCTACAATGGGCGTTGCCTCGTTGACAATTCGATTTGTTTCAGCCACAATCTGTTGAATGACATCTTCCAGTTTCTTTTTGGAAATAAATCGCTTATCACTGAGAATGATTTTTCCTTCCCTCTCGATAAAAATATTTTGGTTTCCATTAATCATAATCTCTGTAATATTTTCATCTTCAATTAAGTTCTGCAAAATATCCAGTTTGCGAAAGGCATTAAATAATTCCTGCCCCACTTCCACTTTGTCCTGCAAAGAAATATATTGTTTTTCACTGTATTCCTCCAAAACCTGATAGATGACCTCCGTCAGTTCCTCATCATCTATCTCCTCTGACAGATCAATCTTTTCCAATATCTTCCCATGAAACTGTTCTGCCTGTATCACTTTGTTTTCCCTCCTTCTTTAGTAAGTCTCTCACATACTCTTCTAAGTTTTCAGGTATTTCCAACTGCACGGTCTTGTCCAACACTCCTCCGTATCCGAGAATATCTGCATTTTGTTCAAACTGTAATATTTTTGCCGATGATTCCCGCTGTCTGCTTACAGGCATATATATTTTGTGACAAATATTCAGCAGACTCCATAATCCCTGCACACATTCACCAAAATCAATAATGATTTTTCTGTACAGCCGCAAATGTGATAACTGCCTGAATAACTCCTGCCACTCCTCATAAGTAACCTGTTTTAAATCTTCGCTTATCTTCATTGGAGCAATATATTCCAACTGTCCGGTTTTCTCTGCCATTACTCCTATCTTTGTACCTATTCTGCTGTTTTCCTGCCTCGCGTAATAAAGTAAATCTGCAAGCGTCTGAGAAGTTTTTACCATCATTCGCTCTTCCCAACCGGAATATTCCTCAAGATTCAAGTATAAAACCCGCTCCCTTTTCGCAAGTTCTCTTCCAAGCGCAATGGCAAAAGCAGTCTTTCCAACGCGATGCACAGGCGAATATACTCCGATAAATGTACACTCCTTATATCTGTTCTGCCTGAGTATGTCTCTGTCCTCCTCCGCATAAACATTGAGTATGTCTAAAAGTATATTGTCAGCCGACTGATATTTATAGATCGCCTGTTTTTCTTCCACTTTTCCTCGCTCCCGCGTGAGATAAATTACCTTTTTCGCTATATCCGTCTGTACCTTCTCTGCAAATCTTTCGTCCAAAAGCAATATCTCAATTGGAATCTCATTCGCTATTTTCTCGATTTGCTCTTTTGCAGAACAGACATATACCGGAAAATCTATTTTCTTTCCTAAAATAAAAGACAATTTCTCCGCATACACGATTTCACTGTCGCAAATAACAAAACATCTGCTCCTCACAATCTCCTCCTTATCCTATATTCAATTCTCCTGTTGGATTGTCATTGTCCGAATGGACTGATTGTCTTAGAATCTATGTGACTTGTGAGTTGTATTATAAATCTGTTTTCTCCTCTTGTCCATAGTTTAATGTGATTTTCCGAAACTTTGTAAAAACTCTACAAAATTTGGTATACTAATATGCCATAAAGCAAGGCAACGCCCGGCGCACCTAAAAATCCTGACAGTAAAACGGAGACCGGATTAATACCCACTGCAATCTCTATCTGTCTGTAAGAAAGATATTCGTTGATAAAGAAAATAAGCCCTATCCCAATAACTGCCCGAATGATAAAATTAATAATAAACCCTGAATGTTCCTTTTCCATTTCCCTATCCCCCTCACTTCATATCTATACAAATCCGTATTATTTCATTCCTCTTTTCTCCTAAAATCCAATATTTTCTTATCCGTGTATGAAACCTGTCTTCCATGACTATACTAGAAATAGAAGCAATAAGTTATCATTGGAAAGCGGGAGGGCATATGAAACTATTTCAAAAGAAACGAAAAGCAAAGGTCGTATATCGGGAACATACAAACACACCTATACAGGATACCGTCTTACTTAAAGAAATTGAAAAAGTAAAAGCCGATATGGATAACGCTTATATAAACTTTCAAAATGTACTCGATCCCGATTTAATTGACTGTTACATTTTTGAGAGTAACGCAGCATTAAAACGTTATCATTTTCTTCTGAAGCAGGCAAAAAAAATTAGTTAAAAGGGGGCGTTGCAAAATAGGTGAGTAATCATCTATGGAGCAGCGCTCCCTTTTCTATACAAAAAATCATCTCTATTTTTTGCAAAAAGTTAGGAGCATCGCTCCATAACTGAACTTAATCAGTTATTTTGCGACACTCCTTTACAGTTCTATTTCAATTTTTCTTCCTGTACGGTGATATTGATGATAACGAACTCCCGCACAGTCCATCATTCGCTTTGACGCCATAACTGATGCCGTGTCCGCATATTTATCACTGTCATAGACAACTTCTTTGATGCCTGACTGGATAATTGCTTTTGCACATTCATTACATGGAAAAAGAGATACATACAGCTTTGCTCCTGCAAGACTTCCCCCACTGTAATTCAAAATAGCATTCAACTCACTATGTACCGTGTACACATACTTTGTCTCCAGCGGATCTTCGCCCTCTCTCGTCCACGGGAACTCATCATCTGAGCAGCCTTTTGGCAATCCGTTATAGCCCATTGAAAGAATTTTATTATCCTGACTTACAATGCAGCACCCTACCTGCGTGCTTGGATCTTTTGAACGCATTCCGGACAACATTGCAACTCCCATAAAATACTCGTCCCATGAAATATAATCGTTTCTTTTTTCACTCATTTTTTCACCTTCTGTACTATTTTGTACCAAATATACGGTCCCCCGCATCTCCAAGTCCCGGAACAATATATCCGTGTTCATTTAACTGCTTGTCTAAAGCACCGATATAAATGTCTACATCAGGGTGCTCTTTCTGCATGCGTTCAACTCCTTCAGGCGCTGCGATGATACATAGAAAACGGATATTTTTTACTCCCTTATCCTTTAACATCTGGATTGCCGCCACACTTGAGCCTCCTGTTGCCAACATCGGATCCACTACAAAAACATCTCTCTCTTCGCAGTCTGCCGGCAGTTTACAATAATATTCTACAGGTTCAAGAGTATCAGGATCGCGATATAATCCGATATGTCCTACTTTTGCTGCCGGAATCATTGCCAGCATTCCTTCCACCATACCAAGCCCTGCTCTCAAAATAGGCACGACCGCAAGTTTCTTTCCTGCAAGTTCCTTTTCAACAGTCTCACAAATCGGTGTCTGAATTGTTACGTCCTGCAATTTTAAGTCTCTTGTTGCCTCATAACAAATGAGCATAGCAATCTCGCTGATCATTTCCCTAAAATCTTTTGAACCTAAGTCTGCTCTTCTGATATAACTAATTTTGTGACGGATTAATGGGTGTTCCATTACGTGTACTTTTGCCATAGTTTTCCTCCATATTCCTATTTCCTTGCTTCTGCATTTAATTTTTCTGCAAGTTTTTCTATCATTTCTTTTAATATTTCAAAAGACTTGCCATATTCCACCAACGGCTGCCCGTAGGCTGATGGCACTTCTTTATCAATCTCCACATATTCTCCCAATGTATAAACATGTTTTACATACTCATAATCGGTAACAATTTTCCATTTCTGGTTCTCCTCAAGTGTCAGAACAAGTGTATCCTCGTCTAAGTCCGCCTCACTAAAGGCAACCGCCTCATGACCTTCCAGTGTCATCTGCTGACTTTTCATAATGGCCTCCGCCTTCTGATTTGCCGGTTCCGGAAACAGTACGATCATTCCCCTTGACTCTATATCATACTCTTGAATCAAATCATGATTTCTCAATAATTCCGCCGCCATTGGCCCTCTGCTGTTGTCACTTTTGCTGACAAAGACAACTCTTCTGAACTTCTGCTTCGCCGCAATCTCATTGGCATCAATAATCTGATGTCCCGCTGCTTTCTCCAATCGGTTCATAATTGCGCTTCCGATTCCGTCAACAGAAAAGGATTCACTGTAAATACAATCTACATTTTCATCATCGAACTCTCTCAACACTTTATATAAATTTTTGGCAATGGAACTTTGATTTTCTCTTGTTCCTATCGGCTTAATCAGCCCTGCCGTATATTGAGGGGCAGTCTCCGTGCTGGCAATAATACCTACCTTTTTCCCCTTTTTGGTCTTCTCATAAGCAAGTTGTTTAATTGCATGCACTTCGTCTTTCAATGTTCCCTGCACAATCTTCAACTGCGCTTTCGGTGCATAGTGACGGTACTTCATTCCCGGCGCTTTCGGCGCTTCACTTGTCTCCTCACCGAGAAGTGTCTTATCCACCTGCACTTCCCCAATGACTTCCTCAAGCATTCTCTGGGTTACCGCCCCCGGTCTTAAAATCATCGGCGGCTCTGCCGTCATATCCACAATCGTCGATTCCACGCCGATATCCACACTTCCCCCGTCCAAAATCATGTCAATCCTTCCGCTCATGTCTTCCTCAACATGTTTTGCCGTTGTTGGACTTGGACGTCCCGAAGTGTTAGCGCTTGGGGCAGAAATATATCCTCCCCCTTCTAAAATCAATTCCCGCGCAATTATATCATCAGGCATACGGACAGCAACCGTGTCCAATCCGCCTGTCGTTCCGTATGGTACTATATCCGACTTCTCAAAAATCATTGTAAGCGGGCCCGGCCAAAATACTTCCGCCAGATCCATTGCCTTCTTAGAGATATTCTGAACAATCTTATTCAGATGGCTGATGTCTGCGATATGAATAATCAGAGGATTATCCGAAGGTCTGCCTTTTGCCTCATACGTTTTCTTTGCCGCCTCCTCGTCGAGTGCATTTGCCCCAAGTCCATATACCGTTTCCGTTGGGAAGGCAACTAAACCTCCTTCTTGTATAATTTTTCCTGCCTGCTCTATGACTTCTTTCTCTATTTGGTTTTTGTCTACTTTTGTTATTATTGTTTTCATAACTTTTATTATACCATTATTGCCCTGAAAAAAAAACCCACAGTATCTATTCCTCTTGTTTTTGTAAAATATGTATAATACCATCACAGATAACCTGTGCTACTTTCTCCTGATATTCTTTTGTAGAAAGTTTCTCCGCCTCCTCCCAGTTGCTCAAAAATCCGCATTCCACAATAATTGTAGGGACTTCCGTCTTTCTCAACATGTAATATGTATTATTTCCCTTACAAACTCTTTTATTCTCCTTATCAAACAGACGAAACATCTCCTGCATTACTTCTGCAGCTTCTTTTCCCTCTTTAGAGTGTGTAAAATAAAAAACCTGAGCCCCCTTCACCGACTCCTGCGTATAACTGTTCTGATGAATACTGACTGCAAGATTCGGTTTTGTATTGTTAATTCGTTTTACCCTCTCCTTCATATCGGCTATCTTTGTATCGCCTAACCCTTTATCCTCCCTTCTTGTCATCTTAACAATAATGTTTTGTTTTTTTAACTTCTTTTCCACTTTTTTTGCGATACTTAAATTTATGTCTTTTTCCTTTTTCTTGTTTATCCCTATTTTGCCGGGATCGGTATATCCATGCCCCGCGTCCAAAACAACAATACTTTTTCCTTTTTTTATCTGATTTCCCGATACATGGACACTCAATGTTTTTCCCATCAGAAACGATGCGCCAATCAGTACAACTGCCATCAATAATTTTGTTTTACGATACAAAAAAATCCCCTCTGTGACATTTATTGTTAAAATATATGCCACAGAGGGAATGTCTAATTTACATATTTTAAAATTAGTTCCCAAAGTCCCTGAGATTCAAATCCCAGTTTCCAGACTGCCGTACCCGCCAGTTTATTCGCTTTCATGACTTTTAATTTTTCTTCTATAGATTTTTCATCTTCCAGCCAAATCTTGTAGGTCGCGTCGTCTTTCTCCCATTGTGCATAGTTCTGACCTGTTTTGCTGTCCCATTTCGCTTCTGCACCAAACTGCTCAAGAACTTTGTCTGTTCTCTTCATGGAAACTGTTTCACTTGTTACTTTCGTGGAATATTTTCCCGCTTCCGTTCCCGCCTGCTCCGAAAGTTCGGCCTCCGTCTTTGGAACTTCTTTCCAAAGTCTTGTATACAGCGGCATCGCATTGATCACTTTACTTGCCGGAACGTCTTTCAGAGTCTCCTGAATGCCCTCCTTCACATATCCGATGGAGGCTACTGAACCACTCTCATATGAACCTGCAAAATGTTCATCATATCCCATGATAATAACATAATCTGCTACAATTCCCTGTTCTTTGCGGTGATAATGTTCATTATATCCCTTCGGTACATAGTTATCTACCGACAGGACAATACCGTTCTTTCTGCATTTCACGGACAATTCACGGATAAATTGGATATAATGTTCACCCGTCTTTTCGGCAACTGTCTCAAAGTCTACATTAATTCCGTCCAAGCCAACCTGAAGAGCCTCCGAAATCAACTGGTTTGTCAGATTCTCCCTGCTTGAAGTGCGGCTTAACAGTTCATGTGTCTCTTCTGAAGTTTTAATTCCCTCCTGATTTAGAGGATCAAAATTTCTTACCAGCCCCCACACTTCTATATTGGACTGATGTGCATAGTTCACATATTCGGAACTTGCGATGGAAGTAATGTTTCCCTTTGTATCCTTTACGCTGAACCATGTAGGTGAAAGTGTTGTAAGCCCCTTTGTATTGGCAATCATCTCCAGCACCTGATTATTCGCAGAACGCGAACTTACCTGATGCCATGCCATGTTGATTGTATAGTCCTTCTTAATGTTAGTAAACTTTTCTTCCTTAAATTCACGTTTATACGTCTTTGTCTTTTCGTCTTTCAAATCACTCTGCTTAATGTAACCGACAAAGCCGTCATTTGTGCGGACTTTTCTCCACTTTCCTTCTTTTTCAATAATTCTCACAACATCATCTGATTTTGTTTCCGTAAGAATAGGGCTCTTCACTCCTGCCCGCATACGAATCGCAGAATTATTTTTCGTTGTTGCCACTTTCGCGTCGCTCCAGTCACTCTGAATCACTATACGATTAGGGCTTTTATACATTTTATATTCTATATCCGTATATTTCTTTACAAAATCAAGCGCAATATATGCCGTGCTTCCCTCTGTCTTGAGAATAACATACTCTTCACTTTTCTTTTCTTTTGACACTGCATATTCGCGACTTCCAACAGATACGGACACCATGTCATTTGGCAAAGTATACAATAAAAGATTCTCATTTGCGTCCCAATAAAATCTTTCGTTGACGTAATCTCTGACTGCAGAATATTCCAGATATAGCGTTCCGTCAATCATCTTGCCTTTCGGCTCTAAAATCTGATTATTCACTATTACCGCAAGCTGCTCTTCATTCGTAATACCATAATATTCTTTTCTATTCGCTTTTTTATCCGATGGACTGTATTTTTTCCACAATATAGTTCCACATAAAACAACCAGTGCCAGTATAATGAAAATACAAACTTTAATGACCAAAGAACGTTGTCTTCTCTTTCGGGAATATCTTCTGCGCCTTATTTGTTCCCTTCTGTCTCTTTCGTTCATGACGCACCTCCTATTCCAGTACATTATAACAATTATTTCGGCATACGTCATTAACTATTTCGACAATTTTCGTCACATTAAAAGGTTTTGTCTTACGAGGGGTATTGTAATTCTATTCCACACTTTTAATCTCATGAAAATGAAGTTCTTCCATATGACCGTCTTTATCCCATATATAGTCCCGCATGTAGCCGCCGCTTTCTTTTACCATGTGTGCCGCTGCTATCTGCATCGGACTTGCACTTTCCCCATCTATGGACATGGGTACTCCGTATCTTTCATATTGTGACAACTCCGTAAACAGTTCCCGATATGCTTTATCTTCTTGCTCCATGTTATGACCCTTCTTTTCTTGTAACTATGGCCCTCCGATATTCCATAAGGATTGTGATATATTAAAATTATCTTCTGGGCTGGCAAGAAGACAGTACTTTAATTTACAGTTTCTCTTTTTTCTTTTTGTTATGTGTTGTCTTTTGCTGATATTTTGTCTGAAATGACAGATATTCTTCTTGATATTGTTTACAACAAATTACAGATAACTTTTGATATGACTCTTTAGACTATAAAAATAAGACTTCTTAATATTATTCCGAACATAAATCCCTCCTTCTTCTATATAAACATAGTTACATGGAAAGACTATCTTCTTGCACTCTCATTATAAATAGTAATATTTTCCTTTTCAAGTATTTTCTTTAAATTTCTTTACATATTTTTTGTTTTTGTTTATACTAATAATTGAGTAAATATTTTTATTTGCAGATAGGAAGTGATTATATGAAAATTGAAAAACTAAATGATAACCAAATTCGTTGTACGCTGACGCGTGCTGATTTAGCCGAGCGTGAACTCAAACTGAGTGAATTGGCTTATGGAACAGAAAAAGCAAAATCACTTTTCCAGGATATGATGCAACAGGCAGCATTTGAATTCGGATTTGAAGC
This sequence comes from Lachnospiraceae bacterium, assembly GCA_902381685.1. Taxonomy (GTDB): domain Bacteria; phylum Bacillota; class Clostridia; order Lachnospirales; family Lachnospiraceae; genus Faecalimonas. The sequence continues at coordinate 2,161,605 of LR698958.1, forward strand.
GGACGATACCCCTCTTATGATTGAGGCAATCCCGGCTTCTTCTGATACAATTGTACTGATTATTACTAAAGTGGAAGACCCTGAAGAACTGGATACCCGCTTTTCCAAGTTTGCTCCCTCATCGTCGGGTGGAACGACCGGTAAAATGCAAAATGTTTTAGATAAATTAGAAGGTGCGGAAGAATTTCTTGATTTGCTTGGCAAAGTGAAGAAAGCAGTCTCTGAAAAACCGGAAATGGAAGGAACGGAATCCACGCCTGCTGACAGAAAGACAAAGAAAGATGTTCGTTTGTTTACATTTGCATCTTTGGACAATGTAATAGATGCTTCACATCTGCTTACAACAATGTACACAGGTGCAAATACTTTATATAAAGATCCTAAAGATGACCTTTACATTTTAGTTCTGTCGCAATCCGGACATTCCGCAAGTGATTATAATAAAATCTGTAATATGCTTTCCGAATATGGTTCTTTTGAAAAAACCGGAAGTGCAACTTTGGCATATCTTGAGGAACATTGTGATACAATTATTGGCGGCAACGCCATACAGCAGTTGGCACTTATTTAACTTTAATTAACAAAAACCTGTCCACCATTTTGGTGTGACAGGTTTTTTGCGTATATGCAACTGCATAATCTTTTATATTAGTTTGCTGCTAAAAATGCGTTAATCTTCTCAACTAACAAATCTGCATCTAATCCGTGTACCATTGCTGCTTCTCCTAATGTTTCAGCCTGAGCAGACGGGCAACCAAGACAGTGCATTCCAATCTCCATGAGAATTGGTGCAACTTGAGGATTTGTTGCTAATAATTCACCGATTGTCATATCTTTTGAAATCATTGTACTTCCTCCTTTTTTTAACATGATATTCATTATAATACCTTTTTTTTGAATTAGCAATACTGAGTATTTATTCTCTTTGTCTCCCTCAAAATTGTATACACATTTTTACATGCTTTTTGATTACTCAATTGTCAAGTTGATTTTGTTAATTTTTCGACAAAATTAGAAATTTATTATTTCTACACAAAACGCCTGTTCTTTTTTTTACCCAAAATAATCCACATAATCCCCCTCATTTTATGTGGATAATGTGGATAACTTTGTGTAAAACTCAGTTTTCGACAATTTTCCTGCATATTTTCGTCATTCCTCGCGTGGATAACTTAAGGATAATGTTGGGATAGTTTTTCATAACTTTTTTACACGAAAATACCTTTTTCGACAAAATACTTTTAAATTGTGCATATTGTATAAGAATATTCTCTCCGTTTTCTTTTGCGTTTTTTTCCCGTTAAATCTATTCTTTCTTTAAAATATCCGTTTTCAGATAATGATTATTCCGTTTCCCTATAGAAAAAGATGATTTCTACGCATATTTTTTGTGTTCTCTTTGCAAAATATGAATATGTCTTTTTTAATTCCAACTAAAACAGATATTTTTATTGACATTTCTTCACTTCTTTTTTATTATACTTATAGTAACTATTATCATTATTGTTATTATTGTTTTGAAAGGAGGATTCTATGCCAGCATTAAAATATAGCCGACAGCGTGAATCCATCAAAGAGTACCTAATGAGTACGAAGGAACACCCTACTGCAGATATGGTGTATCTTCATGTGAAACAGGAATTTCCTAATATAAGTTTAGGGACTGTATATAGAAACCTTAATCTTTTAGCGGATATTGGAGAAATCATAAAAATTTCCACTTTAAACGGCGGTGACCGGTTTGACGGGACTACAACTCCACACTATCACTTTTTCTGTACGGATTGCGGTGCTGTCTTAGATTTGGATATGGATAATATAGAAACTATTAATCATATTGCCGGCAAAAACTTTGATGGAGAAATTGACACTCACAACATTACTTTTTACGGTCGTTGTGGAGACTGTGTAAAAAATGCAAAAGTTTTAAAAATGTGATTGACATTTAAAACTTAATGTGGTAAATTAATATCAGTAACAATTACTAATATTGATAACTAAAAAATAATAATAAATCAAAAAAGAAAAGGAGAGATTTAACATGAAAAAATTTGTATGTACAGTATGCGGTTATGTTTACGAAGGAGAGGCTGCTCCGGCAGAATGTCCACAGTGCCATGTAGGGGCTGAAAAATTCAAAGAAATGTCAGGAGAGAGAGAATGGGCAGCAGAACACGTTGTAGGTGTTGCTAAAGGTGTTAGTGAAGACATCGTTGCTGATTTAAGAGCAAACTTTGAAGGTGAATGTTCAGAAGTTGGTATGTATCTTGCAATGGCTAGAGTTGCTCACAGAGAAGGATATCCAGAAATCGGATTATACTGGGAAAAAGCAGCTTGGGAAGAAGCAGAACACGCTGCAAAATTTGCTGAATTATTAGGTGAAGTTGTAACAGACAGCACAAAGAAAAACCTTGAAATGAGAGTAGAAGCTGAAAACGGTGCTACAGCAGGTAAATTTGACCTTGCAAAACGTGCTAAAGCAGCTAACTTAGACGCTATCCATGATACAGTTCATGAAATGGCAAGAGACGAAGCTCGTCACGGAAAAGCATTTGAAGGACTTCTTAACAGATACTTTGGCTAAGAATAAAGAATTCGGGAGTGAATGTAAATTCACTCCCTTTTTTGTATTGAACTCTATTCTTTTACAATCACTCCGCTGCGGATTAAAACCGGTCTGAGGGCATTATATAAAAATGCTACTAAAATAATGGAAACAACAGCATTTACAAATGTTGTCACCGCACTTAATTTTGCCAGCACCTCTGCCATTTTTTGCGGTTGACCAAAAATGATCATTTTGTAAAAATAAGAAACAAGCGGATCAGCAATTATATTAAATCCTAACCCTGCCGCTGCCGCCAACGTACTCCATTTCAAAATATATTTCTTATCCGTACTCTGATTAATCTTTGCCACACGGTGTGCAACAAATCCTGTAATCAATCCGATGCACAATTTCAAAATAAATGTTTTCGGTGCAACCGTAATGTAAATCGGATCCATAATATCTGCTATTCCCATGCCGATTGCCCCTGCCAGACCTCCGTACACACCACCAAGCATCAGCGCTGCCAAAACACAAACCGCATTTCCCAAATGCAATGATGATGCATCTCCTCCCGGCGTCGGTATTTTTATCTGCAGAAATGTAAATACGACAAAGCAAAGTGCCGCCATAACCGCTGTCTGTGAAATTTTCATTAATGTACTCTTTTTCTTATTCATTCTTCTTCACTCCTTTATTAGAATGAATACATATTAGCACATATCTGGATTTATCAAAACCGCCAGTTATTACATTTTTAACCATGCCAGTTATTTCTGATTTGCAGGTTCGATGACAATGGTTTTTCCTTTAATTTTTACATTTTTCATTGCCAGCAATACGTCTTTCGCGTATTCTCTCGGCACTTCTACGAATGTATATTTGTCAAACATGTCAATTGTTCCAATAAGTTTTCCCGGCATTCCCGTTTCGCCTGCCAAAGCACCCAAAATGTCTCCCGGTTTTGCCTTCTGTTTTTTACCGATATTGATAAATAATCTTACCATTCCCGGTTCTTCCGCTCCTGTATCGCCAAAGTCCATTTCTTCCTGTTCTTCTTCGGAAGTCATTCCGGTGCACATTTTTAAGAATGCAGCCGCCATATCCATTGCCGTATAGTCAGAATCGTTTACTCTTTCCTGAATTGCATTTATCATTAAAGTTAAATCTTCGTTTACGATAATCTGGTCGATGTCGTCCAAAATATTTTCCATTTTTGTTGTGGCAACATCATTTAACGACGGTACTTTCTGCGCATAAATTTTTGTTTTGCAGTAGCGCTGTATCTCTTTTAATTTATAAACCTCTTTTCCCGATACGAAAGAGAATGAACGTCCTACTCGCCCTGCACGCCCCGTTCTTCCGATTCGGTGTACATAGTATTCATCGTCCTGCGGCAAATCATAATTAAATACTGCTTCCACTTCGTCCACATCAATTCCTCTGGCTGCGACATCTGTCGCCACCAAAATATCCGTTTTCCCGCTGCGGAATCCCTGCATCACACGGTCGCGCTGTACCTGTTTCATGTCTCCATGCAGTCCTGCGGCAAAATATCCGCGCCCCAAAAGAGAAGTCACAAGCAAATCCACCTGTTTTTTCGTGTTGCAGAATACGACAGAGAGTTTCGGTGTGTAAATATCCAGAAGACGTGCCAGAACTTCCTCTTTGTTTTTTGGTTTGACTTCATAATAAAACTGTTCGATATTCGGAACGGTCAGTTCTTTTTTTGTTACTTTAATTACCTCTGCTTTTTTCTGGAATTTTTTTGTGATTTCCATAATTGCTTTCGGCATTGTTGCGGAGAAAAGAACTGTCTGTCGTTCTTCCGGAACTCCCTCCAAAATCGTTTCAATATCCTCACGGAATCCCATGTTTAACATCTCGTCCGCCTCATCAAGCACAACCGTATGCACCTGCTCCATTTTGATCGTTTTTCTTCGCATATGATCCATGACACGCCCCGGTGTTCCGATAATGATTTGTGTTCCGTTTTTCAGAGAACGAATCTGCTTAACAATCTCCTGTCCCCCATAAATTGGAAGCACCTTTATTCCATGCATATATTTTGCCAGATTTCTGATTTCATCGGCCACCTGAATTGCAAGTTCTCTCGTCGGACAAAGCACGATTCCCTGCAATTTTTTGTTTTTAGGGTTTACCTTCTGTAAAAGCGGAATGCCAAATGCCGCCGTTTTCCCTGTTCCTGTCTGTGCCTGCCCGATAATATCTTTTCCTTCTAAAATAACAGGAATTGCCTTTGCCTGAATAGGAGACGCCTCCTCAAATCCCATATATTTTACTGCCTTTTGAATTTCCGGACAAATCCCCAACTGCTCAAATTTTATATTTTCCATCTATTATTCCCTTCTACAATCATAATTTTCTATGTATCCAAAAAAATACCCTTCACTCGTCATAAGTAAAGGGTACTCACAAAGCACTGTCGACTATCATAACAGAATCACTTCTGTTTGTCAAATTTTTATAAAATTTCCTTTTTTTCTTGATATATAGGTATATTTGGTGTAGTATTTGAATATGCTTAATGTAGTATTTAATACTACTTGTATTTTTTTATTGATTAGGAGGGAGTATTTATGTTGATGAAAGCGAAAAAATTAAAAGATCCGGCAAGCGCCATTACACATTTTATCGGTATGGTTGCTGCAATCATCGCAGCCGCACCACTTTTATTTAGGGCATGGCATAAACCTGATAAAATATATTTTGTTTCTTTTGCGGTGTATATTATAAGCGTTATTCTTCTCTATACGGCGAGTACGGTGTATCACTCTTTGGATATTTCAGAGAAGATAAATAAACGCCTGAAAAAATTTGACCACATGATGATTTCCGTTTTAATTGCAGGAAGTTATACGCCTATATGTTTGATTGCATTGAAAGGTAAGGTAGGATATACCCTCTTGGCAATCGTATGGGGAATCGCAATTTTGGGTATTCTGATTAAAGCATTTTGGATATATTGTCCGAAATGGTTTTCTTCCGTTTTATATATCGCAATGGGGTGGACCTGTGTCCTTGCTTTTCCGCAGATTTATCACACTCTGTCTACACCGGCTTTTATATGGCTTTTAGTTGGAGGAATTATTTATACAATCGGCGGAGTGATTTACGGATTGAAACTGCCTATATTTAATAAGAAACATCACAACTTCGGCAGCCACGAAATTTTCCACCTGTTTGTTATGGGCGGAACTGCCTGCCATTTTGTTGTCATGTATGTGTATCTGCTCGGATAACCATTTAACATAATAGACGGGAGAACTCTAAACGCTTCTCCCGTCTATTAATTTTTCTTTTTCTTTTCTTCGCATCTGCTTAATGGCGTATTCTCTTTTCATTGCCTCCTGCTTTGTCGGGAACGTTTCATAATATACTAAAGTAACCGGCGTTCTCGTCTTCGTATATTTTGCCCCTTTTCCTTCATTGTGGCTCTGTATTCTTTTCTCCAGGTCATTTGTCCAGCCCGTATATAAAGTACCGTCACTGCATCGGACAATGTATGTATAGTTTTCCATCTCTACTGCAAATCCTCTTGGCTTATTTCAATAGATGGATAGTGGGATAAAGTTGTCAAATCTACGTTCAGAGGAACACTATACACCATATAAAATTTTTCCGGATACTTTTCTGATAATTCCTTTATTTTCTCTTCCGCAATTTCCTTATTCTCTGTCGCATACACAACAGACACCACCCCTGTTTTCCTGCTTTCTGCTTCTTCTACTTCTCCACACAAAATCAATTTTAGCGGAGCAGTTCCATTAAGTCCCATAGAAATATAATCTTTTTCGTCCATACTCTTTTCCTCCTTTTTCTCTTTATTATACTCTCCATTTCCCATATATCAAGCAAAAAACAGGGCTTGCGCCCTCCCGCTCAAGCCCCGCCTCTTCTACTCTCCTAAAAAATCATTTGGATTTATCGGCTGTCCGTCCTTTCTCATCTCAAAATAAAGATTGCAGCCTTCCACACTGTAATATTTTGTCGGTTCACTTAAATATCCTAAAACGGTTTTTGCCTCCACCGTATCACCCACATGAACCGGAACTTCTTTTAACTGCCCGTAAATTGCTTCATAGCCGTTTCCCATATCCACCGTAACTGTTGTCCCTGTCTGGCTTGTGACGTCGATGGATTTTACCACTCCTCTTGCTACCGACATTACCTGAGTTCCTGCCGCACCCTTTATAATCATTGCCGGATTATATTTATACTGGTCTAATGTAGGGAAATAGACTGTTTTGTCCATACTGTAATTTAAAATAACTTCTCCATTTTCGATTGGCCACAAGATTAAATCCTTTTCACTGAATGAAAACTGCGATTTAACCGGCTGTTCTGCCACTACTTCCGGCTGCTCTTCCACCGTTTCTACCTGTTCCGTTACTTTTGGCTGTTCCTCAATCACATTTTGCTCTTTTTGTGGTGTATTGATAACCAAATCCTGTCCTCCGCCTGTACTTTCAATTTTTTCCTCTTTCTGTTTCTTCTCTACTTTTGCCAATTCCTTTTTCACTCCGGCTTTGTACTGATTGATGGTATATGTTCCAACCATGCCGATTACCGCCACAAAGCAAATCACAGCACCTATCGCCAGGCCATGTCCTCTTTTGGAAGGTCTTAAATTATTTTTCATTTTCATCACCTCTGACTTTATTTTTGCCAGAAAGCAACTGCCTTATTCTATATTTAATAAAATTTCAGCAACCTCCCTAATTTCCGTCCCCTCAAAAAAATACTGTAGAATTTCTTCATATGTTTTTCCTTCTTTTGCCATTTCATTTGCCGTATGCTGGCTCAATCCGATACCGTGTCCCACACCTTTTGTCGTGATTTTAAGCATTCCGTTGCTCTCCTGAAAAGAAAAACAACTGGAGGGAAGTTCCAATGCATTTCTAAATTCTTCCCCCGCATAAATATGTTTTCCAATCCGTACTTTTGTCACATACCCCGCCGTATCCGTCTGCTTTATCTCAAAATCTTCCTTCGTAAAAGGTTTCTCCGCCTCCTTTTTGTCCACCGCCGCAAGAAACGGCTGACAGTATTCCTTCACTTCCTCGTAAGATAACTCAAGTGTCTGCAACTGCCATTTGTTCTCTATATCCTTCGGACAGTCTTTTGTCTTTAAATAAGGATAGTTTTCTCCCCCTAACACTTCATTTCCATTTCGTGTTTTTCCGTTGCTTAGTTGATGAAAGGACGCCGATGCGGGTTTTCCTTTATAGAGAATGGCTTTCCCTTCTGTATCGCTGACCGCTTTTTTCAGTTTCTTATAAATTTTCCTGCCATTGTCCTTTCCCCATAACTTTTCCATGTCTCCCCGCGTCATATATTCCCCCGAAAAAACAACGTCCTTTTTCTCTTCTATTTTTCTGTATAGGTTTGTCCGTGTTATAATCGTCTGTACCTTTAACATTTCCTCATGGTAATCAGGTTGAATCTCTTTCGCTACCACTCCCGTCAGATACTCGTCCCATAATACCTTCTTTTCCATGTCTCCCACCTGCACTTTCACATAGAAAGGAGAGTTATCCCCATTTCCATCAATTGACTTTCCATTTATCAACACTGTAACAATATAAGGCAACAATAAAAAAGCAAAAAGTACGATACAGATTGTCCTACATTTCTTTTTCATACTCCCCTCCTTTTGAAGAACTTTTCTGCAAATAAAAAACACTGTGGTTTATCCTTAAGATATTCCACAGTGTTTAAAACTATTCCTCTTCTTCTATTGTCAACTGATTTTCCGCCATATTTTCTTTTGTATTCTGCTCCGCTCTCCTTCCGAAAATGAACATACAAACAGATTCATAAAATGGAATAATCATACTAAACACAGCGTGCAAAGTCGCCATATTTACTGTTGTATATCTCTCATAAATTTGGCGATTGATTAGAATTTCCAATCCTCCTTTAATCGCTGCATAAATAACAGAAATAATAATAACAAATACAAGAAAAACTACAAAAACCATGAGAAGTCCTGACATTTCCGAATTGGGTACATGGTATCCCATATAATCTCTCATGCGTGATTCTGCCGAAATCGCGCTGATTAAAATCGAAATAATCATGAAGAAATACATAACCGCAAAAATCACTCCGTAAATAATCGGTACAATCAGAAGCCATCCCCCCGGTGACTTAATACTTCTTTTCTTCAGCGGAATTTCTCCACTTAATTCTCCATGAAAATACGTTCTCGCAAACGGTATAAATGCAAGCCATGAATTCGTTTTTCCCTGAGCTTTTCCCATTTTATACATTCCGATACCGCGAAAAATAAAACTGATTATCCAACCTAACAGGCACAATCCCAACACAACAAGATAAATTGCCAAGACCGTCACTGCAACCGTATCTGTCTCATTATAGTACATTCACATTCCTCCCTATACGTCAATCGTCACCTTATCCAGTTTCCAGATTTCATCTACATATTCCTGAATGGTTCTGTCTGATGTAAATTTACCACATGACGCCGTATTTAGCAATGCCATTTTTGACCATCTGTCTACATCTCTGTATGCTTTTTCCACTTCTTCCTGTGCTGCTGCATAACTTCTGAAGTCTTTCAAAATAAAATATGTGTCCGCACGGTCGCTGCTCTGTGTATTTAACAATGAATTATATAAATCTCTGTACATTTCGTGGTCGCCATTGGCATATGTTCCATCTACCAACTGGTCGACAACACGTTTAATTTCCCAATCGCTGTTGTAAATATCCACCGGATTATAGCCGCCATAATTTTCATACTGAATAACTTCATCAGAGCTTAATCCAAAAATAAAGGCATTTTCACTTCCGACTTCCTCCACGATTTCCACGTTTGCACCGTCCATTGTTCCGAGTGTGACAGCCCCGTTTAACATGAATTTCATATTTCCCGTGCCGGAAGCCTCTTTTGATGCTGTTGAAATCTGCTCGCTGACATCTGCCCCCGCAAAGATAAGTTCCGCATTGGACACACGATAGTCTTCGATAAAGACAACTTTTATCTTGCCGTTAATGCTTCTGTCATTGTTAATCACATCTGCCACAGAGTTAATTAATTTAATTGTCTGTTTTGCACGTTTATATCCTGCTGCCGCCTTTGCGCCAAAAATAAAAGTTCTCGGATAGAAAGAAAGTTCCGGGTGCTCTTTTATTTTATTGTACAAATACATGATATGCAGAATATTCAACAACTGACGCTTGTATTCATGAAGTCGTTTTACCTGCACATCAAAAATAGAACGGGGATCTACTTCAATTCCATTATGCTCTAAAATATATTTTGCAAGGCGTTCCTTGTTCCTGAACTTAATGTCCATGAATTTTTCTCTTTCTTTCACATCATCGGCAAGAGGTTTTAATTTTGCCATCTGTGAAAGATCTGTAATCCAGCCGTCACCGATATGTTTTGTCACCCAGCCTGCCAGCAGAGGATTTGCGTGAAGAAGAAATCTTCTCTGTGTGATTCCGTTTGTCTTGTTATTGAACTTCTCCGGCATCATCTCATAGAAGTCCTTTAACTCTTCATGTTTTAAGATTTCTGTATGAAGTCTTGCAACACCGTTTACCGAGTATCCCGCAACGATGGCGAGATGCGCCATTTTCACCTGACCGTCGTACAGGATAGCCATTTTACGAACTTTTTCCTCATTACCCGGATATTTTGCACGAATCTGTGCTACAAAACGGCGGTTGATTTCCTCCACAATCTGATATACTCGGGGAAGTAACCTTGAGAATAAGTCAATCGGCCATTTTTCCAACGCTTCCGCCATAATTGTATGGTTTGTATACGCACATGTTTTTGTTGTCACTTCCCATGCTTCGTCCCACTCTAGTCCCTGTTCGTCCATAAGCAGACGCATTAATTCTGCAACCGCCACGGTAGGGTGGGTATCATTCATCTGAATGGTTACTTTTTCATGGAACTTACGAACATCATCATGCTCTCTCAGATATTTCTCTATCGCCTCCTGCAAACTTGCAGAAATAAAGAAGTACTGTTGTTTTAAACGGAGTTCTTTTCCGGCATAGTGGTTGTCGTTCGGGTATAATACTTCCACTATCGTTTTCGCAAGATTTTCCTGCTCTACAGCCTTCTGATATTCTCCTCTGTCAAATGAGTCTAAATGAAAATCCGTAATCGCCTTCGCGTCCCAAATACGAAGTGTATTTACGATATTGTTATTGTATCCCACAATCGGCATATCGTATGGAATGGCGAGAACCGACTCATAATCTTCCTGAATAAACTCACTTCTTTTCGTTTTTTCGTTGTAGTTGATTCGGATATGTCCTCCGAAGCGGACTACTTTTGCGTACTCTTCTCTCCTGATTTCAAAAGGATTTCCTTCCTTTAACCAATCATCAGGAGTTTCCACCTGAAAACCGTTTTCGATTTTCTGTTTAAACATTCCGTAGTGATAACGGATACCGCAGCCGTAGGCTGCGTATCCCAAACTTGCAAGAGAATCGAGGAAGCAAGCTGCAAGACGCCCTAAGCCGCCGTTTCCAAGTGCCGCATCAGGTTCCTGGTCCTCAATAACATTTAAGTCGATTCCCATCTCATCTAACGCCTCTGCCACCTCTTTATAAGCAGTTAAGTTAATGATATTATTTCCTAACGCTCTTCCCATAAGGAACTCCATAGACATATAATATACAGTCTTAGGGTCGTCTTTTTTGTACTGCTCCTGTGTCAAAAGCCATCTGTCGATAATCTCATCTTTCACTGCATAAGACACTGCCTGAAATAACTGTTGCTGACTCGCCTCGTCTATTGTTCTCCGATAAAGTCTTTTTACATTATTTTTCACTGTCTTTTGAAATTCTTCTTTATTAAACTTCTCCTGCCGCATTATGCTCCTCCTATTTTTCAACACCCATAGTCACTTTTTCCCCGTTGATGTTCCATTCTTTTGTATAGCCTGCCGGAGTTTTCTTTTCTACTGATAACGCCAATACTTCCTCACCAATCTGGCTTCCGTACTGTGCAAAAATGCTTTCTGCTTTTTCGCTTCCTTCGTAAGTCACATAAATTTTATCTGTCACTTCAAAGTCTGCTTCTTTTCTCATTGTCTGGATTTTACTGATAATTTCACGTACAAATCCTTCCTGTAATAACTCTTCCGTAAGATTTGTATCTAACACAACCGTAATTCCATTGTCGCTTTCTGATACATAACCTTCCATCTGAGCAGTTTCAATTAAAAGGTCCTCTCTCGATAAAACAACTTCTTCCCCGTTGATATCCAGTTTCAATTCTTCTTTCTCATTTAATTCGTCCATTGCTTTATTTCCGTCCAATTCAGAAAGTGCAGTGCGGATTCCTCCTAACAGTTTTCCATATTTTGGTCCCACTGTTTTTAACTGCGGTTTAAATGTATAGGAAGTAAAGTCTCTCACGTCATCTGTAAATTTCACTTCTTTTACATTTAATTCTTCAGCAACGATTTCTTTATAGAATTCTGATAATTCTTCCTCTGCTTTTACAAACATTGTTCCGATTGGCTGACGGTTCTTGATATTTGCACTGTTACGGCACGCACGCCCCATAACAACGATTTCCAATACCTCTTCCATATTTCTTTCCAATTCCGTATCAATCCATTCTTCGTTTGCTGCAGGGAAATCACAAAGGTGGATACTTTCAGGTGCATTTGTATCAATACTTCTTACAAGGTTCTGGTAAATGTCTTCTGTCATAAACGGAATCATAGGCGCTGCCACTTTTGCAACAGTAACAAGTGCTGTGTAAAGTGTCATGTACGCATTGATTTTGTCCTGTTCCATTCCTTTTGCCCAGAAACGTTCACGGCTTCTTCTTACATACCAGTTACTCATATCGTCCACAAATTCCTGTAACGCTCTTGCACTTTCAGGAATGCGGTAGTTTTCCAAGTTATTATCTACTGTTTTAATCAATGTATTCAGTTTAGATAACAGCCATTTATCCATAACGGTTAATTTATCATATTCCAACGTATATTTTGTCGCATCAAATTCGTCGATATTTGCATACAGTACAAAGAATGCGTATGTGTTCCACAATGTACCCATAAACTTTCTCTGTCCTTCTGTTACAATCTTGCCGTGGAAACGGTTTGGAAGCCACGGTGCACTGTTAATATAGAAGTACCAGCGGATCGCATCTGCGCCGTACTGTTCTAACGCCTCAAACGGATCAACCGCGTTTCCTTTGGATTTACTCATCTTCTGCCCTTTTTCGTCCTGTACATGGCCTAAAACGATAACGTTTTTGTATGGCGCTTCATTAAATACAAGCGTTGAAATGGCAAGTAGTGAGTAGAACCAGCCTCTTGTCTGGTCAACCGCCTCTGAAATAAAGTTTGCCGGGAACTGCTGTTCAAACAATTCTTTATTCTCAAACGGATAATGATGCTGTGCGAATGGCATTGCCCCGCTGTCAAACCAGCAGTCGATTACTTCCGGCACTCTGTGCATTTCTTTTCCACAATGAGGACATTTAATTGTAACTTTATCAATAAACGGACGATGTAATTCAATATCGTCAGGACAGTTATCGGACATCTCTTTTAACTCTGCAATACTTCCGATAGAATGCATATGTCCACACTCACATTCCCATACATTTAACGGTGTTCCCCAATAACGGTTACGGCTGATTCCCCAGTCCTGAACGTTTTCCAGCCAGTCACCGAAACGCCCTTTACCGATACTTTCCGGAATCCAGTTAATTGTATTGTTATTTCTGATCAAATCATCTTTTACCGCAGTCATCTTAATGAACCATGATTCGCGGGCATAGTAGATAAGTGGTGTGTCACAACGCCAGCAGTGTGGATAACTGTGTTCAAAATTCGGAGCGGAGAATAAAAGTCCTCTCTTTTCCAAATCTTCCAATACAAATGGATCTGCTTTTTTACAGAATACTCCCTTCCACGGAGTTTCCTCTGCCATCTCACCTTTTTCATCTACTAACTGAAGGAACGGTAAATCGTATTTACGTCCTACCTGAGCATCGTCCTCACCAAATGCAGGTGCAATATGAACAACACCTGTTCCGTCCGTAAGTGTAACATATGTGTCACAAGTAACATAATATGCCTTTTTATTTAATTCTACGAATGGGAATAACGGCTCATATTCTTTTCCTTCCAGTTCTTTTCCCATATAGCGTTCTACTACTTCCACGTCACCTTCCAGCACACTGTCAAGCAATGCTTCTGCCATATAATATGTGTATCCGTCATTTTTTACTTTCACATATGTTTCTTCCGGATTTACACAGAGTGCAACGTTTGAAGGAAGTGTCCACGGTGTTGTTGTCCATGCTAAAATATAAGCATCTTCATCTTTTACCTTAAATCTTACGATTGCCGATTTTTCTTTTACATCTTTATATCCCTGTGCAACCTCGTGGCTTGAAAGCGGAGTCCCGCAGCGCGGACAATATGGAACGATTTTGTATCCTTTATATAAAAGTCCTTTGTCCCAAATCTGTTTCAATGCCCACCACTCAGATTCAATAAAATTATTGTCGTATGTTACATATGGGTGTTCCATATCTGCCCAGAAACCGACTGTGGCAGAGAAATCTTCCCACATTCCTTTGTATTTCCAAACACTCTCTTTACAGTGAGAGATAAACGGCTCTAATCCGTACTCTTCAATCTGTTCTTTTCCGTCCAAACCTAAAAGTTTCTCCACTTCAAGTTCCACCGGAAGACCGTGTGTATCCCAGCCTGCTTTTCTTGGTACCATGTACCCTTTCATTGTACGGTATCTCGGAATCATATCCTTGATAACACGGGTAAGCACATGACCGATATGAGGTTTACCGTTTGCTGTCGGCGGGCCGTCATAGAATGTGTATGTCTCTCCTTCTTTGCGGTTTTCCATACTTTTTTTGAAAATGTCATTTTCTTCCCAAAATTTCTCGATTTTCTTTTCTCTGTCCACGAATTTCAAATCCGTTGATACTTTCTGATACATAATTTCCTCCTCTTATGATTAATTTATGCTCTTTGTAGATTCTGATAAAAAAATAAAACTCCCGTCCGTAATAGGACGAGAGTTACTAAACTGTCGTTTAACCACCTGTTACACCATACTTCCATATGCGTTCTTTTTAACGGTAGAAAACCGGCAGAACTTATACATCGCATCTCGCAATTTTCAGCATCTGCAACTCAGAAGTGATTTTCAAACAATCCCTACTCGCATCGGATTCTCACCGCCACCGACTCTCTTTGCCTTTTGAAAAAGTTCTACTCTCTTCGTCATTGTTTTTTTCATATCCTTTTTTATTATAGTAAGAAAACCCTTAAACTGTCAAGGATTTAATATTATCAGACTATACTGATTATAATATGGTGTTTTCTCTTGTTATGTGATACAATATATAAAATAATTATTTTTACTGTACATTTATAGGAGGGAGCGATTACATGGATAAGAAGATTATTACTATCGGACGACAATTTGGCAGCAATGGACGTATTATCGGTCGTGAACTGGCTAATCGCCTTGGAATCAACTGTTATGACAAGGGATTAATCAAACTCGCAGCTGAACATACGGACATTCCTTACGAACAGCTAAAACTGGTTGATGAAAAGAAAGAAAAACCGTGGCAGTATCAGGTGGACATTGACGACAATTTAGATAAACAATATCGTTATGGCCATATCGATGAAGTACTGTTTGATTTGCAGTCGAAAGTTATTCAGGACTTAGCGTCCAAAGAAAACTGTATCTTTGTGGGAAGATGTGCCGACTATGTTTTGAGAAATGAAAAACACTGCAAAAATATTTATCTTTTCGCCCCAACTGATTTTCGTGTCAAAACGGTCATGGAGCGTTACGGTATTCCGGAAAAGAAAGCCTGCACGTTGGTAAAAAAGGTGGATAAGGACCGCAGTTACTATTATAACTTTTATACCGACAAAGACTGGCACGATGCAAAGAGTTATCATCTTGCCATCGACACAAGTACTTTTACTTTAAAAGAAGTGGTGGACATCTTAGAACTCATCTACAATAACTTATAGCAAAAAGGAACTTCACGGTTGTTCCGTTGAAGTTCCTTTTGTTTATGATCTGTTCCGTTTTCTTTTTTTTCTGCGAATTGTATTTAAAATGAGAAGAACGGTAAACCCGATAATCAGAAGTAGAATAACCGCGATAATCGTTTTCATCAGAAACGTATCACTCTTCTTTGTTTCAGGCTCTTTTTTTGTTTCCTTTTTCACTTCTTTTATCTTTGCCTTTGTCTCTCCCACAAATTGTCCTTCATAACAATAATTCACTTTATCTTTCTCATATTGCCGGCTCAGTTGATTAAACTCTATATTTTTCGGTAAAGTCACACAGGCTTCCCCGTCAATGTCGCTTACCTTATCTGATTTCTCGTTGGCAGAAATATTTACTTCCCGAAAATTATTAAAGGCGTAATCGCAAATTTTCTTTGTATCTTCAAAAGTATCTCTCCGCGACCTCATAATAACTGCCACGATTTCCATATCGCCCTGTTCCATAACCGTCACAAGTGTATTATAAGCTTTTTCCGTATAACCCGTTTTCCCGCCAATACAACGATTATCATGATATTTCCCATTCAAAAGCATTTTATGTTTCTGCTGAAAGATTCTCGGTTCACTTTCCATATTAGTCGGCGGAATCGTATACTGCAACGTCTGTACAATATCTAACAATTCCTGATGACTAAATGCCGCCCGCGCAATCAGCGCCATATCTCTTGCAGAAGTATAGTGCTGTTCGTCAAACATTCCGTTTGTATTAATAAAATGTGTATGTGTACAACCTAATTCTTTTGCCTTATCATTCATCATTTTAATGAAATTTTCGTGTGTGCCACCTACCGTTTCCCCGATAGCATAAGCCACTTCATTTGCTGAAGCAAGCATCAATGCGTGGAGCGCATCTTTCATGGTGATTTCTTCTCCTGCCTTCATGGCAATGTGGGCATATCCCGGTTCCAATGACTGAATACTTTCCTCCGAAAATTTCACCATATCTGTCATCTGTGAATTTTCAATGGCAACTAAGGCTGTCAATATTTTCGTAATGCTCGCCGGATATCTCTCCTCGTCAATTCCTTTTGCATACAGGATTGCTCCTGTCTTCATATCCATTACAATGGCGGAGTCTCCGTAGACCTGTGGTCCCTGCGGCCAGTTTTGTATTGCGTTACTCTCTATTGTTTTATTATAAGACGCCTGTATCTCCGCCTCTTTTGTCTGTTCAGGTGTCATCTGCTCCGTTGCCTGAACATATCCTCCACATTGAAAAATCAGAACCATGCTGAGCAAAATTCCAATTCCTCTTTTTATTCTATTTCTCATTTATTTTCCTCCGATATTTTTACACACACGATATCAGTATATATGAAATAGGGAGAAAAAACAATGTTTTCTTAATCTTCTATAATTTTGCCGTCTGTTGAGATAACGACAACTCTCCACGGAATAAACTTACCGCTCTTTTGCAAAGCGTTTTTCACCGCATTTTCAATACCGCCACAGCATGGAACTTCCATTCTGACAACCGTCACGCTTTTCAAATTATTGTTTGCAATAATCTCTGTCAGTTTCTCTGTATAGTTTCCCTCATCAAGTTTAGGGCAGCCTATAAGTGTAATTCTATTCTTGATAAATTCATTGTGAAAATTACCGTAAGCGTATGCCGTACAGTCTGCTGCCACAAGCAGATTTGCATTATCAAAATATGGCGCATTTACAGGCACAAGTTTAATCTGTACAGGCCACTGTGAAAGTTGTCCTGCTCCATGTTCTTTTTTTCTTTTCGCCTCCATAACTGCCGCTTCATTGTAAGCAGGAGCCTCTCTCTCCTCAAATCGAATCGCATCAACCGGACAGGCAGGCAGACAATCGCCCAATCCGTCACAATAATCTTCCCGCATCAATTTCGCCTTTCCATCAACCATCTCGATTGCTCCCTCGTGACAGGCAGATGCGCAGGCGCCGCAACCGTTACATTTTTCTTCATTAATTTTAATAATTTTTCTAATCATATATTTAATTCTCCTTTGACTTTCTGCCCATAGTATACTATACTAATCAGAACAAAACGGTTGTATATACAACAGAATTGAGGGTTTATGAAAGAATATTTGACTGTTTTAAAAAAATCACAATTGTTTTCAGGTATACGGGAAAACGAAATCGAATTGATATTTGACTGCCTGAAAGCAAAACTGCGCACATACAAAAAGGGCGAATTTGTCTTCCGCCAAGGGGAATATATTCATTATATTACTATCTTAGTCGAGGGGACGCTCCATATACAAAAAGATGACTTTTGGGGAAATCGAAGCATTGTAAATCAAATAAACGCAGGGGAAATGTTTGGCGAGGCCTATGCCGCACCCGGAAGTGAACCTCTATTAAACGATGTTATCGCCATCGAAGAAAGTAAGGTCATGTTTTTAGATATACAGAAAATCCTTACCGTCTGTTCCTCCGCCTGCACATTTCACTCACTATTGATACAGAATCTCTTTTACGCCATTTCTGCTAAAAACAGGGGACTTGTGCAGAAACTGGGACACATGTCAAAAAGAACAACAAAAGAAAAACTGCTTTCTTACCTTTCCGAACAGGCCAAAAAGCATAAAAGCGCTGCCTTTGATGTGCCTTTTAACCGCCAGCAGCTTGCAGATTTTCTCTCGGTGGATAGAAGCGCCATGTCCAATGAATTGTGCAAATTAAGAGATGAAGGATTATTGTCATTTTCAAGAAATCATTTTGTTCTTTTGGAGAAGGGGTAGATTGTCTCTTCTTCAATTTTTAACATTTTTTGCACACGCTAAAACATTGTGTTTTACCCAAAATAGATAAGAATCGGAAATACCCGCATAAACAAACCTCTGTTATCCCCAAACATCTGCGGTTCTATGATTTTTATCCCCTGTAATTTTGTTTCTGTTACCTTTATTTGTGCATAGGTTCTCCTCTTAATAATACAAACTATCTTCCCCTAATTTTTCTTCATATACTTTGCTTACTTGGCTATTCAAAAATTCATATTTAATTTTATCCATGAAATTCGTATCGCTAAACAGCCGATATGCTGTTATTGCAAATCCGGCAAAATCGAAATCTTTCATATTACCCGTCAGTCCTGTATATATGACATTACTTGAAGTTGCAAATAAGTTAGAATATAAAATAATTTTTCGTGTTCTAATCTCATACAACTCCTTTGAAAAATCTCCATCTTCTTCATACAACCACTTACAACTGTGAACTATTCTAATAATCATATTAATCAAACAATCAATCGCTGCAGATGCACCAAATTTAATTACGTCTCCCGTACTAACATATTTAGTCAATTTTTCTACATTTGCCTTATCTAGAATCAAACTTGCTCCCGGCAGTTGTATTCCACATGGTGTATATAAATCTGTTCCAATATGTATTAACTGTTTAATTACTGCTGCCACAACGGCCTCTTTTTCATTAATAATTCTATCTTTTACACTTTCAAACATTTTTGGTGTTGAAGCATACCTACTTATTTTAGGATTTTTCATATTTTCATCATAGATAACATGATTTGTCTTGAGTACTATTTTTTGATTACACGTTATTGTATTGGTAAGAATATTAGTTGTCCCAAAAATCAAACCAAACAAAGGATCATGCCCTAATGTAGAAAATCTGTGATTTGCCCCTTCAAAAAGTTTATAGTTCTCGGAAAAATATGCTGTTGCATCATAAGGTACTCCCCTTCCTAGAACAATCTGCTTTAACGGAGCATAATACAGTCTTCCATGTTCATTTTCTTCAAAACCGAATTTCCCTAAAATTTTCTCCTGTTTCTCATGTAAAAATGCTTCCTTTTTATTTCCGCTTCCAGCTTTTTCTATTTTTGTAAAATAATTAACCAAATATATTCTTGCACATTGCAACATAGTTGCAACTGTTAAGAAAGCAATATCCTTATCTTGTAGTTTGGTACGCTCCTTAAATTCTTTTGAAACAATATCCATATTTACTCTGTATTCTTCTACCGATTTATTTATTTCCTCTGCAGATAAAATATTCTCATAATATGATTGTATTGTTTCTTCTTTATTGTCGATTATAAACTCCCTTGTTCTTATTCCTAATCCATTATTATCGCGAACTTTTTTTAAGTCTTGTGCTTTACTCATAATTTTCACACCTTTTTCTCTGTTCTATATAATTTAGAAAAAGATTTTTCGCAAACTCCTCTTCTTCACTTATATGCCCATTTGCTTCTATTATCTCCTGGACATCATTTTCCAATCCTTGTAAATTTTCAATACTGATTTTGTCGAGATAAATTTCTACATCATCAAAACGTAAATAGTTATTTCTTGCTATCCTATCCATTTCGCGTTTTATTGCATCTGGAATATCCGCATTCTTCTTTATAGCATCTAAATCAAAATCTATTTCTAACTGTTCTTCTTCTGAAATTTCACCATCACATTTCGCTATATAATATGATAACGCTGTTGTGGCTAAATAAAAATCATATACTTTTTTCAATTCATCTACCGTTTTTGCTTTACCTTCATTCATACCATCTTGAAAAGATGCTGACTTTGCCTTTTTAATATCTTTTTCTTTTTTTATATTTTCTACTCCCTGAACCACAGCCCCTGTTACCGCTCCCCCTACACCTGCGGCACTTGCAATCGCACCTGCTCCCGTTAATGATGCTATTAAGCTAGTCCCTGCTAAAACCGATCCTCCTCCGGTAACGGGAATGGCTGCTACAGTTCCTACACCAATTGCTGCTCCTAGTAATGCTTTTCCTAAGTATCCCATAATATCTTTCCCTCCGTTATTCTTCACTTTACTATATAGTTATATATTACATCAAAATAATTTTTTCATCTATATTTTCAATCATATTCTTCTTCTCTCAAAATATTTTTTGTATACTTACTAATTTTTTAAGAATAGCATTTACCCACTTTCGAAAAGAATTTCCTCTTTTTGACGTTTCTTATTTGCCCAAAACATTTATCTCCATAACATCTATCACCATAACATCTATCACTTATATCTCATTTTCAATCAGATTTTTCTTCCTACCAAAACTTTCAAATCTATCTATCAAATCAACTTTTTTCATTTCTATAGTAAAAAGAACTTTATTCCAGTTTTCATCTGTGACTGCATCTTTCCCTTTAAAAAAACTGTATAGTTTTCTGGTATATTGTAATTGACTCATCTAATGGTCACTTACAAATATACCTTATCCTTTCTATCAACCTTTTAATCCGTGGTTGATTACGGCATTGTACATTTGTATCATATAAATATGTGATGTGGATTTGTATCTTTAAATCCTGTGGCTTTGACTACTTAATGGAGGTTCTTACCACACCTTATTTCTAAATAATGATTAGTTAGATGAGTCTTGAATTCGTATCTCGTACCAGGTTTTACGAAGTAAGTACTGTGGCTACACATTACATATTTTTACGAAAGGAATGCATTATCATGATCTTAATTGGAATAGACATCGGTAAAAACCAACACACCTTCTCCATCGTTAACAAAGAAACCGGGGAAATACTATCAAGTCCTTCTCTTTTTAATAATAATCAAGAAGGAATCCAATCACTCATCAGAAAACTGAGCAGCTTTGCAAAATCAGAACTTCTTATTGGCATGGAAGATACTGGGCATTATCACTTTCCATTGCTCAAATATCTTCTTGACAGGCGATACACAGTTGCTCTGATTAATCCAACAACTACTGACCTTACCAGAAAACTTCAGGGTGGCATTACTAAAAACGATCCTCTTGATTCTCTTACCATTTGTGATGTAATCGGCTCTAATCAGCGTAAAAAGCCTTATCGTATTACAAAGGTAAATCGTTTCGACCTTTATGAGCAAAAGCAACTGACACGCCATCATCACAACCTAAAAGAGGAATTAAACATCTATAAAAACCGGCTTCAGAAATGCATTGATATCGTATTTCCTGAATTTAATTCCTTATTCCGTTCAAAGTATGGCATTGTTTACATGAATGTTTTGAAAATATTTGCTTCTGCTGAAAAGATTGCAAACTCCGATATTAGAACCATCCGAAAATGTTTTGAATATAATGGGCGTGGAAAACGGATTCAACTTTCTGCTGAACAGCTTAAAACAACAGCCAAAGGTTCTGTCGGAATACCTTCTGTTGCTGAAGAAATTCAGATTAGACATCTTGTATCCCAGATTGAAATGATAGAAGAACAACTTTCTGAAATAGACAAAAAGATAGAAGAGTTCTCCTTACAAAACAACTCTCCTATCCTCTCCATACCAGGAATTTCACACTTCTCTGGTACTTCCATTTTAGCGGAGTTAGGAGATATTTGCAACTATACAAAAGCATCTCAGATAATAAAATTTGCAGGTGTTGCTCCGTATCACTATGAATCCAGTCAGTTTCAAGCCCAGCATACTGCAATAACCAAAAAAGGTTCCCGGTATCTGAGAAAAACACTGTATCAGATTATTTTGCCGGTTATCAATCATAATAAGGTCTTTACTGCTTATTACAACAAAAAATTAGCTGAAGGCAAAGGTCACAGATGCGCTCAGGGACACTGTGTCAGAAAACTTCTAAGAATCATTTATCATCTTTTAAGTACTGGACAGTCCTTTGATCCTGCGTTACTGATATAAATATAATTACACCTCAGCTTATTACAACGAGCCTTCTTTGAAAGGTCTATTTGTTGTACCACAAAATCCATAATTATTCACATATTTTCAAGGTAAATACTTTTGCTAACTAAAATTCAAATTTTCTAAAAAACTATTTGATTTTTATATAGTTAGCTCCATCACTTTTTTCAGGGTATAGACTGGATCGTCGTCAGGTAAACACAATTCGAAGAAACTGAAGTTAATTTTCTGTTGCCCTAATTCAAAAAATTCGTTATAATAATCTTGTTTTAGCATAGTTCCATTATAACATGGAACGGAGAGGAGATGGTTGTCGTTAGCCATCTTTTTCTCTTTTTACGGAAAAGTTTCAGGGATTGCGTGTTTTAAAGATTATCTATTACGAAGTAAATGTTGTTTGAAAGCAGTGGTTGCAAGTCTGGTCGCAGATTTTTTGAATGAAGTTTATGGAGATTTTCCGATGTCCTTGAGAAAGGCATACATCAATTTTTGTCGCGAGTTTGTTAGCGTGAGTTTCTCTTAATCAGGGTGTCCAGGGTTCGAACCCCTGATCGCGCACTAGAGAATCACTGTTTTTTCAGACCTAGAAGCTGTGGGGGGCGGTGATTTTTTTGTGCGTAAAATTTGAGCCATAGTTCCAGACAATAATGGAGTGAGATTTATAACATCCCACTCCACATATCCACTTATCTCTTTTTATTGCTTTATAAATCCAGTTTCTGCTTCTATTCCAATTCCTCTTTCATGCGTTTAATCAATAGAATCGAAATAATACCTGTGCTGATTCCTAACACAATAAGAATACCATTCAAATTAGAAACATCGCCTGTTACAGGTGTCTTATTCCCACTTGGAATCTGAGCAACTGTACTTGTCGTATATCCAATCTCTGTCTGAAGGTCTGACGCCTGAACCATAGTTGGATTGATATAGGCCGAAACAACAAGCATGATGGCTGTCATGTATACCAAAATTTTTTTCATTTCACATACCTCCTAACGTACATTGTCAATGACAAATGTAATCTGTCCTTTAAATAGAACTCCTTCTGGTAAATGTTTTGATTTTTCCCCTTTTAAATAGAAGGAAAATAATTTTTTTCCACTCTCCTGACCATCGTAACTGAAAGTAGATTGCGTTCCAGTTGTAATCTTTTGATCTTTTTTCATTGTTCCAATATTTTCTGCCGAATACATCTCAACTGTATTAACTGTATACTGTTTTGTCGTATCAGTCAGAGTTTTATCCCAATTAACAGATACTTTAAACGGCTTCTGCTTTGTATATTCAGTGTATTGTCCGCCATTATAACTGTTAGACTGTGTCGTTTTTCCATCCATTGCGGTGTTTGGTGTATGCCAATCGTAATCTGTTTTTCCATCTATGGTATGCCGAACTGGATTTACAGTAACTTCATTCACATATGGAACTGATTTAATGACATCTGTTTTCTCTCCACTTTGGGAAACTTCTGTTGTTTCTGCAAGTGTAATGGTAGATGGGACTTTTATAACGGTGTCAAATGTAGAAATCATCTTAATTTCTGTAGGCTCACTTGTAGTCCATCCTATATTTCCTGTTCCATCAAAGAAATCTTGTTCCGAAGCAACCCTCTTTGTTGCCTGTGGATCATCATAAGCTACATTTACTCTGTACTGACCGCCAACATTTGCCTGTGTTGGTTGTTGATTTGCTCTAACAAGAAGCGGAACAAACCATCGGCCTTTTTGTTCATCATAAACCACCTTACTGTAACCTACTTGTCGATTGTTTGTAAACGGTGCTGTAAAGAATTTATTATATACACTCAACGGAATTTTTTCCCAGCTGTTACCATTATCTATACTTCTCTCCCACACTACATAGAACTTATCTTTTTTTAATTTATCCGGAACATTCCCTGCCCCCATCACATCAACATTCACATAAAATCTAGTTATTTCATAGGCATTATATCCTTGACTACTTTTATGAACATAGATATTATTAGACATTGCATTTTGTGATGCTCCTTCTATCCACAAAGTATCTTTATATTTTTCTATATCTACTTCAGCAATATTTCGTTCCCATACTGCATATAATGTTATCTCGGTAGGAATATCATTGTTAGGAGCCTTATCCAATCCATTTAACGGGATATTTCGTCCATTTCCTTGATCTGCAAAGTCTACACTGCCATTTTTCATTTTAGACCAACCTTTAAATTCAAATCCTTCTCTAACAAATGGATTTTTTGCTAATTGTACATCATTATAATATTTCGCAGTTTGAGTAGACGTAGTACTACTTTTTGTGCTATCTGTTCCACCATTACCATCAAATGTGATTGTGTACTCTTTGGGCTTAAATGTTGCATATAATGTAGATGTCTTATGAACCTCTGTTTGCTGTGTGAAATCAGGATTTGGTTTGTATGTTTTTGTCACACCAAGGTCACTATGACTTCCATTCTCATTATAACTCCACCCCACAAACTCATATGCATATCCATTATTAACACTCGCTTCAAACATCTGAGCATTAGGTATTTCCTCGGTCACTGTTATATTGGACGGAGATACAGCTATTCCTCCTTGAATAGTTTCACCATCAATAACTTTTGTTACAGGATTAATAGTATCAGTTTTCCTAGTTTTTAATCGTGCGATTAACTTCGCTTGTAAAACAAAGTACTGATTTCTTCCTATAGCAGACGGCCTATAGATAAATATCTCATCAGACCTATCTAAACTCTTCGTTTTTGTCAAAATTCTTCCATGAGGATGTTGGGAAGTTGGCTCTTCCCAATACTGTTCTTCCACATCCCATCCTTCAAATATAAATTTGCTCTCATCGTATTGTGGAATAGGAATTTTATTTTCACTACCTTCTAGATACATATCAACACCAAACATGTTCTTTGTATCGGCGTCAAATGCGGTAGGTTCATCAGATGGACGCCAACTTGCTGGCTGCTCACTTTTTCTATCTATTGTCTGAACAAAATCTACAAGGTAACCCTTTTTCATATATACTGCCGTTTCATATGTAACCCCCGGCAACATGAACATATCTTCTCTAGGTTTACTTTGTATAGTAATATTATACCATCCCGGATCTCTTGGAGCTGCATTGTAATACCCTTTACCATCATATATATATCCACCTCCAGGACCACTATAAAAGACTTTATCTTTTGCATTTCCTCTATAACCTTCAAACTTAAACAGTGCTTCCTCTGGGTTTACCAAACTACTCACATCTTCTGTATTGTCATACACCCTTGGATGAGATTTCCCATCCGCATAAAATTGTGGATATGATTTTTTAGCTTCCTTATCATAATAATATGTAGCTGAACCCATCTTCAATATCGGTCGTGTCACAATTGTAAAGAGATAACCTCCCGGTCTATTTGTTCCTCCCTGCTGCCATCTCCAATTCCCCGTATATGACAAGTCCGTAAAAACGGGAGGAGAAATGGGTTTTCCACCAATTGTTGCACTTCCAAGTGGATTAGGTGTGTGACTCTTCCGAACTGGATTATTCCATTTTGAATTGTATTTCACATAATATCGCTCATTTCCAATGTTATTTCCTAATGACTCACCAAAGCCATTTTCTCTATTTGCATAAAAGCACTGAGAATCAGGATCAATCACTGCATCAGGAAGTCGATATCCATGATTATTGGCATCCCCTATATTTTTAGGCCAAATTTTATCAATTAATCTTTGTTCACTATAATATGGTTCAAATGGATAAGTCGGATTATCATAACGCCAATAGTAATTTCCTGTTATAGGATTTCTTACTTTGGGATTTTGATTATAAGTTTTTTTCGTAGGTTTATCATTTCCACCACCTAAACAAACATCATCATAGTTACCTACTGTGTTATTTCTACCTTCCATCAGCACTGCCCTATCTGTGATCTCCGGTATCTCATCCCCGTACTTGCTCACTTTTTCAGGATTTTTTTCTAAAGTTTCTGCCTTTTCACTTTCTGTTTCCGGCATTGCAGGAATTACTTCTACATCTTCTATATGATCTTTTTCTACACTTTCTTCCGGTGTACTCTGCATCTGATCGTTTTCTTCTTTTGGAATCTCGTTTTCTTCTTTTGGAATCTCTTTTTCTGCTTCGGATTCCTGTTCTGCATTGTTTGTTTGTTCTTCAATTTTCAAAGTGTTTTCAATATCCTGTTGGTTCTTTGCTCCTACATAGGAAAGATTATTTCCTCCTACAAGGGAAAGAACTAGGGCTGCAGATAACAACGCCTTTACTTTTTTGTGTTTCATTATTCCCATCTCTTTCCGTCTATTTAATACTTCATCTGTCTGTTAATTTACTTTTTTCTATTAATTGACTTTTCTGTTAATTTATTTGCCTATTTTTCTATTTTTCATTTTATCTATAACTAAATGGAATCTAGCACTCATGCCAACTCATTTATTATTCGTTCTTTTATTTCATTCCATGTTATACTTCGATTCATGGCATGTTCCGCTTTGCAACGAATTAAGCAGTTTTTAACTACTTCTCTTGTAATATTTTCCAACTTATGCAATTCGTTTTTTAAAACGCTTTCCAAAACATTTTTTGAATAGTTTTCTGAAATATTTTCTAAAACAGTTGCCCCTTTGCTTTCTGATAAAGATTGAGCATAATATTCCAAAATATCCATCGTGTTTTGATAAATGAGTTGTACTCCTGATTCTGTATTTCCAAGTAATAAACTAATTCTTCTTGCGAGCAAAAGATTTTCTCCTATATGCTCATCTCTTAATAAAATCATTTTTAATGTTTTTATATATTGCTTAAATCCGTTGATGCAGTCAATCTGCTCAAGTCCCCATGAAAATTCATCTATACAACTCTTCATTAATATATAAGGTATTCTACTGAAGTTATGCATCCATCGATTGCATAAAACAATTTCTGCTTTATCCAATTTAAAATAGCCGCCCGCAACTGTATTGCGGGCTTGATTATGACTTCGATGTTCGATTGTATTTGTCACATGATCAAGTACAGTGAATGAATATTGAAAAAACACATCTTTCAATCCGATATTTCCAGGCCGAAAGATTCTAAGGAGATCAATCTGCTCGTAGAGATAATCGATTTCTTTCTCTGTATATTTCTTTATTCTTGTTTTACAAAGTTCTTTCTCATCTGTTTCAAACCGACTAAATTCATGTATCCATGGACTTTCTATCTGCATTACCTCATCTTTTGTCACACAAATAAAATATGTTTCATTACCTTCTTTAATCTGTGTTCCAAAATAATCTGTCCCAAGATAGCCTCGTCCATTTGTAATTCTATTTTTAAAAAACAAACTATCAAGATTGCATTTTTCTATTTTATATCCATTTCCTAGCTGCAATGCACAAACGCTTTCATCACAATCCATCAGAATACCGGAGATAGATACATTAACATCAATCAATTTAGACTCCCCTTAAATCATTAATATAAATTATTTTTTGTAATACTTTTCTATCCATCTCCCAAACAAATCAACTGTCAGGTCTCCATCCATGTTGTCGTATTGACTGATGATTGTTCCATCTTCGACATAAAACATGTTCGGTGTTCCTACAAAGCTTGGAAATACTTCTTTCACCTTTTCACGATCATAAGAAAAATCTTCAAAATTCAAATCATATAACTGCACTTTTTCATTTGGCTTATATTCATCAAGAATTTCATACAATTCCTCACAATATGGACATTCTTGATTCGTTATCACTACAAAAAATGACTCTTTTGATTCAATTTTTTCTTTTATCTGATCTAAGTTCACAGAAACCAGTTCGACTTGATTATCAGAACTCTTTTCATTGTTTTCGTTATTTACAACTTCCTCTTTTACAGCATCTTGTTTGGTGTTCTTTTTCGCAGGATCAAATTTCATTGCAGCAATTACTAAAATAGAACAGACTGCTATAACTAAAATTGCGAGTAGCAAAATCCCCCATTTTTTTGGTGATTTTTTCATTTTTCTAACACCCTTCTTACTCATTTGATTCCAGCCCTTCCGGTACTACATATTTAACCTTATAGTCAAATTCTTTTTGCTCTTTGTCTATTTTATGATCATCATCATAGTAGAAATAGAAATTATCAATTTTGTCAGTATCTTTATCTACAATTGCAAATAAATAAAAATCAAGAGAAACGCCCGGACCTATTTCATCCCAAAAATAACTTTCAATTTCATTGATTAAAACAAGCTTTGCCTGAGTCATTTCTTCATCAGCTTCTCCCATCACACGGAGTCGATCCATCTGATATACTTTATCGCTCAAATTTTTTAATGTACCATTGAGTACAATGTAGTGATAGCCCTCTTGCTCTTTATAATGTGGATAATAACCTTGAGGATTGTTCGGCTTCACTTCATTTTTGATATCAGCAGATTTCACTTCTAATTCAAGTTCATCAATAACAAATTTCTTTCCGTTGACTTCTTCCAATTCCGTACCTTCATAATCATTTTTTGCACATCCTGACATGAACATCATAATCATTAGGATGACACTAAGTATTTTAAAAATCTTCATAATCATTCCACTTTCAATACAGATTCAATTTCTCCGCCATTCATTGCAACTTCCGGATCAGCAAGTGTACCCGTATCAATTTTTATCAGTATCGGATGGCTTCCCTTTGGTAATTTCTCTGAAATATTCAGTTCAACAACTGCAGTACCTGGTTCAATCCATTTACTTTCATAGAGGACTTTATTTCCCTCTTTTAATACAATACTATATTTAAAATAGCATGGATTTCCTTCTGGATTTGCCAATCCCGCTGTAATTTCAGTTGTTCCTTCTACCATTTTCAATTCTCCAAACACTGGCATCATGATCTCTTCTGGATTTTCATTTTTCACTCCATTAGGCATCTGATAAGAAATAGCAGCCTCATCAAGGTCGACCTTCTTATTCTGATCAATAAAATATTTCAGCCCAAACATGAGCGGAATAAGTAATAATAAAAGCAATAATAATGCAAGCCATTTTTTGCGTTTCTTTACAATACGAACATATCCTTCTTCGCCATACTTGTCCATACATGGGATATAACCGTATATTTTCTCGCTTTTCTTCAACTCTTCTCTTTTATCTGTCAGTACCAATTTTCTGCCTGCATAAAAAAGACAGTCACCGTTATAGTCTTTTTCACTTCCGACATCCGCAAATACATTATTTAGGTCAATCCCTTGTACTTCCGCCTCTTTCTTTGTTAAATACGGCCATCTTTTTCTATTTTTATCTTTCCATAACTTTACACAATCTTTAAGTTTTCTCACTTCATATCTCATATTAATTCTCCTCTTCCACAACTAATGTAACGTCCATTTCTCCCCCGTTCATAGCAACTGTATGATCCTCAAGAGCAAATGTATTCACTATAATCATCGCAGGATACTCACCCGGAGTAAGTTGCTGATTGATGCTTACTTTTGGTATAGCAGTACCCGGTTCAATCAATCCGGATTTGAAGAGTTCCTCCTTACTATCTTTCATAATGATCTTATACTGAAAATAACAAGGATTCCCTTTGGGATTTGCCAAATGGATTTCACTTTCCATCGTTTCTGAGTCTACTGTAATCTTCCCAAATATAGGAATTGAAATATTACTATCGTCTTTGTTTTCTAAGCCTTCAATATGATAGGAAATTGCCGAATTATCAAGGTTCGGACCTTTATCATCCATTAATTTTAATCCAAGAAGAATTAAAAGTCCTAAAAGCAATAACAACAGCGGGAGCAAAAATAACCAGCCTTTTTTCTTTTCAATAATTCTAATATATGTATGAGCGGATTCTTCGCTCTCTACACCGATGTAACCAACACATTTCTCACCACTTTTAAGTTTTGGCTGAAATGGTAATACTGGTATCTTTTGTCCATTACCTACCAATACAGAAGGACTATCTTTCTTAATTTTCTTTTTCACATCACCAACAGTCATATATCCACCATTTGGATATAATTCCTGCATGTGCTTGGCACTTATATATGGCCAAAACTGTTTTTTACTATCTATCCAAAACTCTTTTGTATTCTCATTTTCGAGTAATTTGTATATCATACCCACCTCCAAAAAGGTTCAATTGGGCTAAAGCCAATTGAACCTTTCCTCGCCCTTTTTAGGCTATGTAAACTTGATTTATGAAATAAACAATCTTTTAATTATGCTTTTGGTGTCAAACCATTTCCTTCAAGATCTGTAACTTTAAATGTAAGAGTATCATTGAATCTTGTTCCTGGTTTCTCTGCTTTTTCCATTTTATCTACACTTTTTTCTGCAGTAATTGTTGCTTTCTGAACTATTGCATTGACACCTGCTGGTGGAACAGGTTTTCCAACAGTAAATGTGTGAAACTCCCCTTCTTGAGCTAAATTTATTTTCTGTCCATCTTTCTGCAACTCGTATTCATACTCTTTCGTACCTGGCCCTTTATCTGTCACCTCTTTAAGTTTTCCTTTATTAAGTGATAACACTTTTACAGTTGCCGAAAAATTTTCTGGCAGTTTATCATCTTTATTAGAAGTCTGCATAACAATGTCAATTTCTTTTTTCGGAACCTCTTTTGTCAAATCTACTCTTGCCGGTACTACCATTACCACTTTTCCTTCTGCGTCAATTGCTGCAGAACTTGTTGTATAAAATACATCAGTTGTCTTGGACGCATTTGTAGGTGCCGCAGATACTGGTACTGCTGCCAATCCCATTCCCATAATTCCTACAAGTGCCATTGCTCCTAATTTTGTAATATTCTTTTTCATATCTTTTTTCTCCTTTGTTAATCTTTTTTATTTTTTTAATGTTATTTTATCCGTTTTCTAAACGCTTTATTTTTAGTTTTCTAGAGGATGGAATTCCTAATAATAACTTATTTATATAATCTATCTTTATCCCCTCTTCCTTTTTTCGTCCTCCTTCCGTTTTAATAAAATTATACAAGTTATTGCCGAGATGCTTATGCCTAATGCAATAATGTATTTCTTAATATATATGTCATCACCAGTAGTAGGGGTTCCGCCTGGGATTGTTGGCTTTCCGCTTGGGATTGTTGCGATTGTTGATGTCGTATATCCTACTTCTGTCTGATTACTACCTGATGCTGCGTATACTGGTGATGACAGTGCAAGTAGAAGTAAAAAAGTAAGTACAAATGATCTTATTTTCTTATTGCTCATTTTTTTCCTCCTACTGTGCTACCGGTGATACTGTAAAGGTGATCGTTCCTTTCAACTGTAATCCTTCAGGTAAACCTTTCGGTTTGTCACCTTTCAAATAGAAATCAAATAATGTTTTATCACTATTTGTACCATCATATGTAAAAGACCGTTTAGTTCCTGGTTGAATAATCTGATCTGTTTGCATTCCTCCTATATTTGAGGCTGAATACATTTCTATGTTATTTACCTGGTATCTACCTGTTGAATCTGCTAACGTTTTGTTCCAACTCATCGATACATAAAATGGTTTATTCTTTATAAACTCTTCATGTTGTTGCTCATTGTAACTTCCTGTTTTTCCATTCACCAAGGCATTATTAGTAGTTATCCAATCATAGTCCGTTTTCTTCTCGTATTCATGCTCAAATGCTTCTACCATGACTTTATTAGATTTATGAAGCGATTCAATTATTTCTTTTGAAGTTCCAGAGCCGCCGTCTACAACGGTCTTTTCTTCTAATGTAATAGATGATGGAACATTGATAAATGCGCTCGCATTCTGAACTACTCTAAGCTGTAGTCTATCGCTTTCACTCCAACCTTTATTTTTTCCTTCTTTAACAAACTCTTGTTCAGTTGAAACTTCTTCTAATGCATTATCGTCATCATATGCTACATTTACACGATAAAATCCTTTATAAGCATTTTCGTCATTCATCATTTCCACTCTTCCAAGTAACGGTGCAAACCACTTTTGTTTGTTTTTATCATATATTACCTTAGCATATGGACCTGTAGCAGATTTACTGAAACCTTTTGTTATGATTGCTTTGCTTGTATCATTAATTTCTAATTTTTTCCACGTCTTTCCATCATCACTATGTTCAAATACAATATAGAACTTTGAAGCATCTAATTTGCTTTGTTCTGTCCCTATATTATGATTTGCAGGTTTAACATCAAAGTAAAAACGTCCTAATTCATAAGCATTCAACCTTTCTTTTTCAGGTGTATGTATATCCGTTGCTGACATTTTTTCATCAGCTGTTGGATAAAACAAAACATCTTTATGTTTAGTAGCATGCACTGTTGCTGTAGCTTTTCCCCAAACTGCATATAATATCTTCTCCGATGGATAACCGCTCCCTACCTTCTCATCTTTGATTTTGTAATCAGCTCCATTTAAAACAACTACATCACCATTTTGAGTCTCAGCCCATCCTTTAAGAACGAGACCTTCTTTATGCGTAAATGCATGCGTATGTATTCTAGGACTTTTATAATAATATGTCTCTATATCTGTTGGCTGACTCTGATTTGGTGCAAGTTCGCCTCCATTAGCATCTAGGTGTATTTTAATTTTCTTTGGTCGTATCGTAGCCTTTACATCTGTTGATACATGCGTTTCTAATTGATTGTCTGGCAAAAGCTGACTATTTTTTTCTCCTGGTTTCCATGTCAGATTAGTGGATAACAAATCTGTTCCATCAGGCTTTCTGCTGTAGCCCAAAAAATCAAATGGCTTATCTTTGAGTGTAACCATAAATTCTTCGTTATTATCAATCTGTTCTACCAATCTAATAGAGTTTTTATCTAATGTTGCTTTTTCATCTTCATTTAATCCACTTTCATCTTCAATAAAATTGAGCTTTACATTTATAGTATTTGTTTTTCTTGTTTTAAACTTTGCTACAATTGTACTGTCCAATACAAAGAATTGTTCATCTGTAATCTCGCTCGGAGTATATAAATAATTTCCCACTGAATCCTTACTATCAATTGGAACAGTAATAGTTATCATTTTCCCACTATCTTTAGGGTCGTTAGGATCTCCAGGAACCCACTTCTTTTCTCTCGCTTCCCAACCTTCAAAAATATATTTATTTGAGTCATACGCTGGTTCTGGAATTTTATATTCTCGCTTATGCAAATACATATCGATATTAAAATCATTCTTCGTCTGCTCATCCACAGAATCAGGTCTTCTTCCTGGTTTCCAATCATTGTCACTTATATCCTGCAAAGTGTTTCCGTCAAATTGTTTTTGGAATTTTATTTTGTAGCCTTTATTGAGATACATAACAACCTCACTCCACTGTCCAGGCAAAATAAATCTCTTTTGATCAACCGGGGTCTGAATTCTCACGTTATACCATCCCGGTTTATTCGGAGATTGTCCCCATTTTTTATCAGGGATTCCCTTAAACTCTTGTCCTCCCGGCATTCCAGTTCCCTTGTAATCCTGCACTTGTTTAAACCAATACATACTTCCTCTAGGATCCAGTTCTTTTTCTAAATCTCCGGTTCTATCTTTTACTCGAGGATATGAGTTACCATCAATGTAATACTGACCAATATCTCTTACCCATTCCTTTCCACTCCACCAATGCTGATGTCCAAAATTTGCTTTTTCAAGAACAGGACGAGTAACAATAGTAAATAGATGTCCTCCTTTTGCATTTGTCCACTTGTAATTTCCACAATACCTAATATCATTAACATCTACTCTTTTCTCTCCTTCAGAATCACTCCCCGATGGACGTGGTGTGATTTTTTGTCCACTACCATTTGCCCAATCTTTGTCATATCTATAATAAAAATCCGGACTATTTAATACCGATTCTCCCCATCCATTTTCTGGATTGGCATAATAACATCTATCTTTCGGATCAATAACCGCATCATTTAATCGATATCCATGATGAACAGCTTCTCCCTTATTTCTAGGCCAGTATTTATCAATCAATTTCCATTCTGAATAGTGTCCTAGATAACTATTAGTATCATAATCCCAATATTTCCAGTCGGAATCCGGATTCTGATTCGGTTTGTTTGTTTGATTTGGATTGGATGGTCCTTTGTTACCATAACCTCCACCCTGACATACATCATTGTAATTAACTCTATCGTCATACCGACTATTCTGATTTCTCAACAAATCTTCATCCGTAATCTCCGGTATCTCTTCCTCACCTTCATCGCTCAGTATTGCTACCGCCTCTTCTAAAACTTCTCCACTTTCTCCTATCACCGGCTCACTATCCGGAACTGTAACTTCACTGTCTACCTGACCACCTTCTGTTTCTACCTCCGGCAATGGAGTATCTGGTACTATATTTTCTTCCGGCTGAACTTCTTCTGCTTGAATTTCATTTTCCTGTTCATTTTCAACCACATCATTTGTAACTCCCTCTGCCACTTCTGATGTCGTATCTTCTTGAGGATTCCCTGCCCCTACATAGAAGAAGTCATTTCCCAAGATCGAAAGAACTAATGCAGCAGATAATAAAACTTTAGCCAACTTCTTTTTTATCATCTCTATTCCTCTTTTCTTAAAATATTATTTTCAAACAAAATCCATCATTGTATTGATGCAACTTTGTTCCGCAACCTACTTGAATGTTACCTAATTAGTAATCTCTGTGTGATTAATCAAAACATGACAACGCATGGTTTGTTTTAGGTGAAATATAAATGCTAAAATAAACACCGGTTTTCCTAGTAGATACCGTAGCATTCAGTCTGCCTTCATCGTGTTTTTGATACATCAATAATAGACACATATTTATTTGTTTATCGCAATATTAACAGATAGAATTTATTTTGTCTAGTATTTTTTTATTTTTTTCTTAGCGCTTTGATCAGCATATTTAACATATAGTAATCTCTTTTAATACTCTACTCTGCCAGATCAATCAACTTTATATTCTGCATGCGTTCTTCAACAGCTTTTTGTAATACAAGATATACTTCTCTTACTTTGCATGTATCTTCCGCATGTCTGTTACAACAACCATCTGTATCTAAACATTTGTTAATTGCTGTTGTAGTTTCTGTTGCTATAACAACATCCCACAGACTAATTTCTTCAGGTCTTGGCAATAAATTTACCCCGCCATTAACTCCTTGGTAGCAAGCAACAATATTTGCAGCTTCTAATTTTTTTGTCACCTTCAGCACATATGTTTTCGGTATGTCCAGCTTTTCTGAAAGAATTGCTGAGCTTGTTACCTCATTGTTTTTTATTAAATATAAAACTATGCGAATTCCATAATCTGTAGTTACACTTAATTGCATGAAATTCTCCTCCTCCCCTTTTGACCATAAAAAAGGTCAAAATAACAGTGCTGTTCTTAATCAAAATCGGACAACTCAGGGTTTGTATAAACCAAAATATAAATGCTATTATAAACGCTTAATTTATTGGGAAGTTTAATAGCATCTGGCTGTCTGGTTTTGTGTTCTCCACAAAAAGTCTTTATTTGTCTTGTTAGCGTCATAATATCAGATTCATTTCCATTTGTCTATAATTTTTTTACGAATTTTGACTTTTTTATCCTATATTATTTTTAGTCTTGACAAACTAAAAAAGGCTAACAGCAATCATGCTATTAAACCTTTTTTCATCATATTTGTATTATTTTCATGAACTGTTTTATACATCCAATCTAGCTGTTATATACTCTCTATGTCAAATCTATCAACTTGATAGATTGCAACCGATCTTCTACCGCCTGCTGTAACAATCCATATACTTTTCTTAGTTTACAATAATCCTCTGCTTTCACATCATACTCATTTTCCTGCTCCATACATTTGTTAATAACAGTCGTACTTTCAACTGCCGATATCACATCCCATAATGTGATTTGTGCAGGATCCCCAGCCAATCCAATCCCACCATTGACTCCCTGATAACTTGTGACAATGTTCGCAAGTTCCAGTTTTTTAGTCACTTTGAGCACATAGGTTTTGGGGATTTCCAGCTGCTCTGCAAGAACTCCAGAAGATATAATCTCATTATTCTTAATCAAATATAATACTATCCTTATCCCATAATCTGTTGTTGCACTTAACTGCATAACACCCTCCTTTCGTGTGAATAATCGCAAAATTATGCATTCAACCTTACTGTTTTTTACAAGATAACGTAGGGGTTATGTGGGATAAACGCAAATGCAACTATGCAATGCTGATTCTTGATATATAACAGTACTTTGCTGTCCTTCCAATGTTCAATACAAAATTTCTACTACTTTTCTCAATATAGACAATAATAGCATTTCCGTCTATATTTGTATAGAACATTTTTATATTTTGTTCACTTTGCCCATTTTTTAGTGTCTATTTTTTCCTCTTCCATACAGAATGACAATGTATTTTCACCCTTGTGCGTAAATATTCAGGAGCCATCTTTCGACAGCTCCCTCATTTTCATTTTACATATTCTTGTTCCTTTTCTTCTTTGCTATTAAAATGACACAACTACCAGCTGCTATAGCAAACATCATACTAATCGGAAGTGCAATTCCCACCTCATCTCCTGTTTTAGGAGTGCCAATCTGTTCTTTTCCATGATGAATTTCTGGTTTCTTATCTGGCTTATTGCCAGGTTTATTTTCCGGCTTATTTGCATCACCTGATCCCTCCGTTTCACCTTCTGTTCCACCACCTGGCTTTTGTTCTGGTTGTTCAGGATCTGTGATTGCTTCTCCACTAAGATCAATAGTATATACTTTTCCCTTTTCTGCTTCAAAGCTAAGTCGATGATTTTCTGCATCAATCACAGTCTCTATTTTTTTGCCGTTTTCTAACACAGCAGCATCTGCGATTCCTTCATAGTTACCTGTAAATGTACTGCTGCCTTCCGGACCTTCATAGCAAACAGTAAAGTTTTTAGCTTTTCCTTCTTTCCATGTTTCGCCAATTGTAAAGTTTCCTCTTGATTTAATTCCTTCCACAGATCCATTTGGCCATGCGCTTGGAAGCGCTGGAAGAAATTGTGTATACCCAAGTTGTGACTGTAACAGCATTTCTGTTATTCCGGCTGTTAATCCGTAGTTTCCGTCAATTTGGAACGGTGGATGAGAATCTAGAAGATTATCTAAAATACCATTTGTATTCCCTGCGCACATTGCTCTTACCATTGCATAAGTATCATCTGCCAGTCCTGTTCTAGCGTACATATTGATCTTCATCGCCTTGGACCAACCAGTTCCATTTAGGCTTCTCTGCTCTAATGACTTAATAGCTGCATCCATCCACTCTTTCGTGTCTTTATTAATCAATGTTCCCGGAAATAATCCGATCAGCTGTGAAGTGTGGCGATGTACCGCTCCTTGATTTGCGTTTCCGCCAGCGCCGAAATTCGGAATGTCTGTTTCCGGAAGGTTTCCTGCCTGCCCTTTGCCTAAAGATGTTTCTTCATACCATTCTTTTACTTGTTTCTGTTCTCCAATAATAATTGGATTGAGCTGCGACTGCTTTTCTTTCCAGACTTCTCTCTCATCTTCATCTACGCCTAATATCTCAGATGCTTCGATCGCCATTTTATAAAGTTCCCAAACCATTGACTGGTCATATGTTGTTCCATTGACTGTCGGACCTTGCTCTGCAGAAACTGACGGGCCAACAACTAGACGATTCTGCTCTTCGCTCCACCATAAAAATTGATTCCAAAATGTTGCCATTTCTTTTAACATCGGATAAATGCTTTCTTCTAGCGTTTTCTTATCTCCAGTGAACAAATAGTAATCATACACATTTTGCATTGCCCATGATGAGCCTCCGATATTCCAACCATATTCCTGACTTCCAAAAGGTGCCGTGCAACCAAATGGATTATTTTGTGTATGCACAAGGAATCCATTACCTTGCCCAATTGGAGTAGACGCATGATTTTCCGTTTTTACTCCTGCTGATTTTTCTGCTGTTACACGTCCCGGAATGACTAACGATTCCATAAAATCATTAAATACTGTTCCGCATTCCATCAAATTAGTTGTATAAGCCGGCCAGTAATTCATTTGCACATTTACGTTAAAATGAAAGTCTCCGCCCCACGCCGGATCTCCTATACACCAAATTCCCGCAAGATTTGTTGGAAGATCATCTCCTTGACGTGAGCCTGCAATCGTAAGATATCGACCAAATTGATAGACCATCTCTTCTACTGCAATTTGATAATCTCCATTGCGATAATTTTTCATCAGCTGATCTGTTGGTATATTCGGACAATCTCCGCCCAAATCCAGTTTTACTCGATCAAACAATTGCTGATAATCATTTATATGAGCCTCTTTTAATTGTTCATACGACTTTTCCGCTGCTTTCGTCACCTTTTTTGTTATTGCAACATCAAAGGTATTGTTCTTGAAACAGATGAAAAAGGAAAGATTCCAATGGAAGTTCTGTGCTTTTTGCTTTCCCTTCTTCATCCGTAGTTAATGTCTGTCGGTAAGAAGCAGATTCCGTATTATCTCCTGCCTGATATTCTGATTTTAAGAATATATCATACACAGCACCTTCCAAACTTGCAGCTCCCTGTGCATCGTTTTTCTGCGTTTCTGAATCTACTTTCTGTAACTCAATAATCCCTTTCTGTACTATTTCCGGTACTGTAGGCATGTTGTAAGTTTGAACACCTTCTGCTGTTCCTTTTGATGTTATCTGACGGACAAAGACTTCTGAATTCAATAAATATCCTTTTGGAGCTTTTGTTTCTTGGATGGTAATTGTTCCTAATGGTAATGTATTTGCTCCTGTCGAATCTTTATAAAATTCATCTCCTGATACCTGCAATCTATCCACAAAAGCTGTTTTCCCATCTTCATTTGTTTTTAACACCCAAGTTCTCACTGCCTTATGACCACTTGTAGCCGGATCAGTTGATGACTGAGTTGCATAATATTTTACAGTAAACTCTGCACCTTCCAATGTTGCCGTTCCCTGTGGCTTGTTTGCATTGGTTTCAGCATCTACTTTTCCCAACAGTATAGTGACCGGGTCAGATTGTGGATAATCCGTTACACGTTTTGTTACTGTTTTCCCCGACTCGACTGTAACGTTGTATGTAGTTATATCTAAGGCATATCCCTTTGGAGCCGTTAATTCTTTTAAGGTATAATTTCCCTTTTTTAAATTTGTAAATGATATTTTTCCGTTTTTATCTGTTGTTGCTCTACCTACTTCTTTTCCACCCTGATACAATCCATACACTGCACCTTGCAAGGAGTAATTACTATTTCCATTTGTAATCTCTGCATTCGCTGATGATTTGATGATGTCTAAATTTCCTTTTGCTTCCTCGAACTGCACATTAACATTCATTCCTAGGGTTTGTTTTAATGGCAATTGAATATTTTAAGAAAGAC
This sequence comes from Lachnospiraceae bacterium, assembly GCA_902381685.1. Classification (GTDB taxonomy): domain Bacteria; phylum Bacillota; class Clostridia; order Lachnospirales; family Lachnospiraceae; genus Faecalimonas. The sequence continues at coordinate 2,201,217 of LR698958.1, forward strand.
AACTAAATTTCAGTTTGGACTTTTCTTATAGAGCCTTTCCCTGAAGGAGAGGCTCTATAATTTTTATCTGAAATCACTAAGGCTACTTTAACTGTCATCTTTTCTTAACCTAAAATCAATGTACATATTTTTTCTCTAAGTAAGTCGATTACAGTATCTATAAATTCTCCGGCAAATAAGATAAAGATCAGAACACCTCCCATACAAGCCAGAAAAGCTGCCTGTAGCCAGTCTTGATAACAGATTACTGTTCCAATGAACAACGCCATAATTCCAAATCCCAATATTTTTTTTGCGACTGCCACCATATGTACTAATAGCTTCACTCCGGCACCTATGATCGAAATGATAAACCACAATGGAATCAATAACACTTTTCCTGCCACTTTTAAAATACCCATATCTGTCCTCCTATCTTGCCAGCCACGGCATATCATGATTTACTTCTGTTCGGTAATATCCACTTATCGTTGAAGGAGCATTGAACAATGCCGCAAGTAAATATTTCTTGATATTCTTAATTTTACTCGTATTTCCTTCCAGACAATGCAGCACATACTCTACATGCGAATAATCCAGCTTCATGAATTTTCCCCTTACCAAAGCTCCTGAATACCAGTTGCTTGCAATCAATACTTTATCGCTCTTACACATGACAGTCTCTACGATCAGATCCACAATTTCATCAATCTGATTTTTGTCATGAGGATGACTCACTAACAGAGAATCATAATCCAGGTTTTCTTTGATCAGAGATTGATACGCATGTAATGTTTCCATCTCATCCTCTTCGGATCCTATCCCATCTGCAGATACGATATGATTAGATTTATTCTCACTAAGATTAGTATTGTTAATATTAGTACTATTAGAGTTTGAAATGTAAACTTCTTGAAGTTTATTTTCGGGACTTCTTGAAGTTTGTTTTTGGGACTTCTTGAAGTTTGAAATGTAAACTTCTTCTGTCTCTTCTTCCTCTACAGAAGTTTGATTTATAAACTTCACCATCTTTGATTTTTCTTTTTTCTGTTCCTCACATTCCTCCTGAACAAATGATTTTACATAGATGATCGTAACCTTTCCAAAGCCCTGTCTGCGCTTTTCAATCAAACCTATCCCTTTTTCATCATCCAGCTCCTGAAGAGATTTCACCGCTTTATTTCTGCCACAATTCAATAATTCCATGATATCTTCAATGGAAAAATAGATATATGCCCGATTTTCTTCATCAAACCACTGATTCTTAATGGATAAAGACATTCTGTCCAGCATCAAACCGTATAAGATCTTCGCATCACTGGAAAGATCCTTAAAACAGTCATTGGTAAATAACGCTTTGGGTATTCTGTAAAAACTAAACTGGTCTGCTTCTGTTCCATAAAAATATTTAAAATTCATTTTTTTGTCCATGTATCTTCCTCCCTTCCTTTCTCTCATAGAAGTCCTTTTTTTAAACTTCTGTATCTCTTTTTCTTTGGGGTATCTTATTTTGACACCCCTTATTCCTGTTCTCTTTTCCATTGTTCCAGCAATGCCTCAATTACCTTTTCCATATCCGTTTCCGAATAATCTTCCGGAAAATATTTTGTGAGCTTCTTTCCTGATAACACCACTTTTCGTTCCGGTGCTTTTACCGCAATGCAGCTATTGAAAATCGAGATCGTAAATCCCTGATTCACCGATCCTTCTTCCAACTGCTTTCTCAAAGCTGTAATCTGCTTTGGTTTAACAAATCCTGTATCCCGGATATACTCGTAGATCCATTTCTGTATTTCCTTTTCAATGTAGGAAATATCAACGGCAATGGTAAAATTCAATTTTTTTGCATCTACCATATCTAATAATTCTGGAATCAATTCTGTAAGGCGAATGTAGCGCTGAATTTGTTTTGAACTTTCTACAACTTCTTCCGCTAAAACATCACGTGATACCTTTCCAAAATTCTGGTCATTTTGACCAGAATTCTTCTGAGACGGTCTTCCAGCTTGTCTCTTCATCGCATCCAGTTTCATCTTATAAGCAAATGCTTTTTCACTCGGGAGTAACTCTTCGCGTTGAATATTAGCATCTACCATAGCAATGACCGCATCATCATCGGATAATTCTCTCACAATTGCAGGAATTGTTGCCAAGCCAACTATAACTGCCGCGTGCATTCTTCGATGACCTGAGATCATCTCATATCCATTTTCGCCATCAGACCGTAACAAAACCGGTGTCAATACCCCGTAAGTCTTTACACTCTCTACTAAATCTGCCATCTTTTCATCATCCAATACTTTGAAAGGATGATCTTTAAATGCATGTATTCTGTTGATTTCTATTTCCATTGCAGACTCTTCATTGACTACTCCTAGCAATTCATCAATGCTTGTCAATTTGATTTTTTCTCCACTTCTACTTTTCATTTTCCAAAACCTCCTGCGTCAGATTTTCATAAGCCATAGATACTTTTCCATTTGGACAATGACAATAAATACTTTTTCCTTCCGCACTTGCTTCAGCTACCTTAACTGATAGTGGAATGACATTTTCAAAGATAGAAATCTTAGATCCATAAGTTTCTCTCACTCTGGAAGCAATATCTTTGGCGTAATTAGTACGAAAATCCACCATTGTCAAAAGAATCCCTTATATTGTCAATTTTCGGTTCAATCTCTTTTTTACCATAGAAATAGTTCTGATCAACTGTTGAAGCCCTTTAACTGGCAAATATGCAGCTTGTACAGGTATCAGAACCGTATCAGAAGCTACTAAAGCATTGATGGTCATCATCCCTAAACTTGGCATACAATCAATTAAAATATAATCGTATCGTGATCGCATCGTATCAATATATTCCTTCATGATCAGCTCCCTGCTCATTACATTACTCATAGTTACTTCCAAGGCTGATAACTCAATATTTGCCGGTAGGAGATCCACTTGTTCCTCATGATGTAAAATGCCTTCTTCCTCAGCAATTTCCTCGTCATTGATAATATTCATCATAATAGTTGCAAGTGTAGTTCCAATATCATCCGGTTCTACATACCCAAGACTAGCAGTCAAACTTCCCTGTGGATCCGCATCGATCAATAACACTTTTTTTTCTTGTCTTGCCAATCCTACCCCAAGATTTAAAGTCGTTGTACTTTTTGCAACTCCGCCTTTCTGGTTTGCTACTGAAATTACTCTACACATACTGTTTTCCTCCATTTATTTCTCCCAATTTTCATTCTGCCAGATTTTCAACAATGCTATAATTTCTCGTTTCATCATGGCGGGTGTATATCTGCTTGGAAAATATTTGTGAAGCTGCTCATTTGTAAAAGCAACTCTCGTAATCTCACCTTTTTTTATCTCACTCATAATTTCCTGCATCTTTTCTAATGTAAGTTGGTTTTCTTTACTTAACTTTTTAATCCGTTGTGCCTGTGATAAAGATGGAACAGCCTGAGCATAATCCATAGCTTCCAACAATTGTTTTTGCTGTTCTTCCTTCAACGCTGAAATTTCAACTGCCGGATTAAAAGATATCAATTCATCATCCAATTTTTGTAAAAACTCCGGTATTAGTTTCGTTAATGAAATATACCGTTGTACCTGTTTCGGACTATCACCACATTCTTCACTGATAATCTCCACTGTTCTCTTCTTTTTCGTTTCGTGGTCTATTTGGCCTTTTTTCCTGCCTGATTTTCTTTTCAGTACATCATTTTTCATTTTGTAAGCAAAAGCCTTTTCACTAAAACTGATTTTTTCTCTGTGTAGATTGGAATCTACCATATTCAAAATAGCTTCATCTTCATTCATTACACGAATTATTACCGGTACTTTTCGATATCCCAGTAACTCAGCAGCATGTCTTCTCCTGTGTCCCGCTATAATCTCGTAAACTCCATCCGGCACAGGTCTGACAATCAACGGAGTGAGAATTCCATACTTCTCAATACTTTCTTTTAATAAATGCATCTCATTATCATCTTTCACTTGAAAAGGATGATTTTTAAATGAACGAAGTCTTTCAATCTCAATTTCAATGATCTTCTCATCTTCATTCTTCTGGATAAATTCTTTCGTTACTTCAGTCATCATTTCCTCCTTCTTCGGTCAGACTAAAAAATGCTCGTCTGGATCCGATTATTTCTGAAATCAGTTCCAAACGAGCATCTCGTTTTCTATTAGCCACAGCTAATATATTTCTCTATTGTTTCAGCTAATATTGGTTTGCAAATTATGTTCTGCAAAGGATTTTTCCTTTGAACTACTGTATTTTACATTCCTAAATCAATGGTGACAACAGATACTTCCCCAAATGTTAGCAATATCTCTGATACAGTCTGTTTGCAAAACTCTATTTTTTATTAGCTGCCAGCTAACAATTATTTCATTGTATTAGCTGAAAATCATCCTCAAAGCAATAAAATCATGCATTTTTCTTATCAAAAAAGCGCCCCATTATTTGCATTTCTGCTAATAATCGAACGCTTTTGTCTGGCCGTCTCGTATAGGAATCGAACCTATAATTTAGTCTTAGGAGGACCATGTTATATCCATTTAACTAACGAGACAAAATGCCATTTTTCCTTGAAAACACGCGGTTTTCCGGCTTTTTGGTAATGGCAACCTTTATTTAATTATCAGCTTTTTTCACGCTGTTAATTACTATTATTTTTCATGTTGGTGACATCAAAGCACTCCCCCAATTAGGGTAACACCTTCGTGTCAATTTTTACTTTTCTTAACTAGATTTGAACCCAAAAGTTTTTTTAGGAAGTGATAACCTTGGTTCCTCCTTAGGAGGCACTTGTTATATCCATTTAACTAAGAGAACTCAATTTGAGAAGAAATCTTCCGATTTCTTCTCATCTTTTATATTATACCGAAATTAATGCGACCTTGCAACCATATATTGCCTTTAAATCGCCTTCTGATTTCCGGTTCTCCCATTACGCTTTTCTTTGGCACACAGACATCAAACACCAACTCATTTACTTCCAACGTAAATATATATAATTCCTCATTTGTATAAAAATTATGTATCTCTTTTATGTCCAAAATTGTTCCCATAATGGAATATCTGTCACATTCTACACCATATGGCATAAAATATGTATCTACAATACTAAATACATCTTCTGTAATTAATCTCTTAGATACTTGAGAATAAATATCAATATCATCTAATGTAAGACTCTCAATCGCCTGTTGGTCACCACTTTTAGCGGCGCTCATCAACATCATTCTATTTCTCGCATCTTCCTGACTTTTCTGCTCCTGAAACTCATCTTTCTGAATAGGGAACAAAATTGTTCCGCCTTCCGCAAGTGCGGATAGCGTAACGGAAACAGAATTTTTCTTAATATGTCCGAGCCTTTTCTCTCTTCTATATTCCGCCATATTCTGCAAATGAAAAATAAGACTGACTCCCACTTTCATTTCCTCGCAGACTCCGGCATACATTTCTCTTTCCATACGCTTCTCTAATATAACGTCGGAATAAGTGGTTACTCCCGTTCCTTCAAAATACGGGAAGTAATACTCTCTTTCAAAGTTTCCTTCTTCATTTAGTTCTCCACAGACTGTTATTCCTATGTTATCCCCAAATTCCTTTTTTCTCTCAGAATAATCCACATTTTCTTCCACAGTAATTGTCTGCTGGGCAGAAAAGTCTTTTTCTATATCCGACAATATTTCTTTCAATTCTTTTTTTGTTTTTAAATCTGAAAATCCGATTGCTTTTAAAAATTCGTGCACCTTATTTCCACCTTTGTATTATCTGATTTCTGCTTTTCCACCCATGTATGGTCTCAGCGCTTCCGGAATTTTTACACTTCCATCTGCCTGTAAGTTATTTTCCAAAAATGCAATTAACATTCTAGGTGGAGCAACTACCGTATTATTCAATGTGTGGGCAAAATATTTTCCGTCTTTTCCTTTTACACGGATACCAAGTCTTCTCGCCTGTGCATCTCCAAGATTTGAACAACTTCCCACTTCAAAATATTTTTGCTGTCTTGGTGACCACGCTTCTACATCTACAGATTTTACTTTTAAATCTGCCAAATCACCTGAACAACATTCCAATGTACGAACAGGAATATCAAGGGAACGGAATAAATCTACTGTGTTTTTCCACATTTTCTCATACCATTCCATACTTTCTTCCGGCTTACAAACAACAATCATTTCCTGCTTTTCAAACTGATGAATTCTATATACTCCACGTTCCTCAATACCGTGTGATCCTTTTTCTTTACGGAAGCATGGTGAGTAACTTGTCAATGTGTATGGGAGTTTTTCCTCATCGTTCAATGTATCAATGAATTTTCCAATCATGGAATGCTCACTTGTACCGATAAGATATAAATCTTCTCCTTCGATCTTGTACATCATAGAATCCATTTCCGCAAAACTCATTACACCCGTAACAACATTGCTGCGAATCATGTATGGAGGAATACAGTAAGTAAATCCTCTGTCAATCATAAAATCACGTGCATATGAGATAACCGCTGAGTGTAATCTTGCAATATCACCCATTAAATAGTAAAATCCCTGTCCCGCAACTTTTCCGGCTGCTTCCAAGTCAATTCCATTAAATTTGTCCATGATTTCTGTATGATATGGAACTTCAAAATCAGGCACAACCGGTTCACCAAATTTTTCTAATTCTACATTCTCACTGTCATCTTTTCCGATTGGTACTGACGGATCGATGATATTTGGAATTGTCATCATAATTGTTTTGATTTTTTCTTCTACTTCTTTTTCCTCTGCTGATAACTCTTCTGTTCTTCCTGCATTTTGTGCCACCTGTCTCTTATATTCTTCTGCCTCTTCTTTTTTGCCCTGAGCCATGCATGCACCGATTTTTTTAGAAATCTGATTTTTATTTGCTCTTAACGCTTCTACTTCCTGTTTAATTTCTCTGTTTCTCTTATCTAATTCGATAACCTCATCGACTAAAGGTAATTTTGCGTCCTGAAATTTGTTTTTAATATTCTGTTTTACAATCTCCGGATTACTTCTTAAAAATTTAATATCTAACATACTATCTTCCTCCTTATTTTTCCATTAAACATCTAGCCCGTATGTTTCCTCATAAATTGCTCTTTCTAATGATTCTGCCTCTTCCTCGGCAAGTTCTATATAACTTTCTCCCTTAACAATTTCTTTTATATAGAGATAACAGCCTTCTCTGCTGTGCATCGCATTAATAATATACCCACTGTCATTTCCGTCTAACAGTGTAAGCGCAAAACTTAATTTTCCACCCATTTCATTGAATGCGTCATATTTTACAATTCCTACTTTCTGATAAGAGCCTGCCATTTTCTGGCTTAACTCTTTTACTTCCTGTCTTGTTTTCTTTGTCATAGATGAAATTGTATCTATCTCTTTAAATTTAGACAAAATACTTTTTTCCAATGTTTTTCCGTCTTTTCCACGCATAAAGGAATTATAACTTACCTTCAACCGATTATATTTCATGTTAATGCCAATAACAAGTACAAACAGCAGTATAATCAACAGCAGCATCACAACCAAAATATAAAACGGATCAATCCCAATACTTTCTAATATCTTACTGTTCATTTTACGCATCTCCTTTTTCTATACTCATAATCAGGTCGTATATGCGTTCAAAATCTTTTTCCGAATAATATTCTATCTCTATTTTTCCTTTACCGTTTGCCTTCTGATTGATGCTGACTTTTGTTCCCATAAGCGATTTCATTCTTTCTTCGCTGTCTCTGTAAATGAAATCATTTTCCACAATTTTTTTCTTTTTTTCCTTTTTAGGATTTTTTAATTCTTTAATTAATTTTTCTGTCTCACGCACACTTAACTTTTCATCAAAAATTTTGTTTGCAAGAATATATTGTTGTTCTTCGTCATCAATGGCAAGTAACGCTCTTGCATGACCGGTGGAAATCATATCGTCAATAATCATCTGCTGTACTTTTTCATTTAACTTGAGCAGACGCATAGAGTTCGTCACTGCTGTTCTGCTTTTGGAAACTCTCTCCGCCACTTCGTCCTGTTTCAGTGAAAATTCCGTCAGCAGCCTTTTAAATGCCATCGCCTCTTCAATTGGATTTAAGTTTTCTCTCTGAATATTTTCAATCAGAGCAATTTCCACCATTTCCTGCTCTGTATACTTTCTTACAATAACAGGAACTTCTTTTATTCCTGCAAGTTTTGCCGCTCTCCAGCGTCTTTCCCCTGCAATAATTTCATAAAAATCATCTTTCTTTTGTACAAGTAACGGTTGTAATACACCGTATTGTTTAATCGAGTCTGCCAACTCTAAGAGAGAGTCTTCCTCAAACATTCTTCTTGGCTGTTCCCGGTTCGGCTCGATTAATGATAGTTTTATCATCTGTTCTCCTGCTTTGGCAGGCTTTTCCTGTTTTGTTTTTGTTTCTTTCTTCTCAGGAATCAGGCTGTCCAGTCCTTTTCCCAAACCACCACGTTTTACCGCCATTATTCTTCTCCTTTATTAATTACCTCTTCTGCTAACAACATATAACTTTCTGCACCTGCTGATTTCGGGTCATACAAATTGATTGGTAATCCATGACTTGGTGCTTCTGCTAAACGTATATTTCTTGGAATAATTGTTTTATAGATTGCTTTATTCAGATTTTCTTTTACATTTTCCACGACTTGAAGGGATAAGTTTGTTCTGGCATCATACATTGTAAAGACAACGCCTTCCATTTCCAATTTAGGATTTAACCGTTCTTTTACTAAATCTATTGTATGTATCAATTGACTCAAACCCTCAAGTGCATAATACTCACATTGAATTGGAACAAGAACTGTATCTGCTGTCGTCATCGCATTAATTGTCAGCATGCTCAACGACGGAGGACAATCAATAATAATAAAATCATACATTTCCTTTACTGTGTCCACCGCATCTCTAATAATATATTCTTTATTGTCTACTCCTATCAACTCAATTTCTGCCGCTGATAAGTCAATATTTGTCGGCAAAACGTCCAAATTTTCCAAAGTATCCTTGCAGATAACTTTTTCAATTTCAGTTTCACCAATAATCAAATCATATACAGTATATTCCACATTGTCTTTATCTATTCCCAATCCACTGGTCATATTCCCCTGTGGATCCATGTCTATTGCTAAAACTTTTTTTCCTAAAGCACTCAAACAAGCGGACAAATTAATAGATGTAGTTGTTTTTCCAACTCCACCTTTCTGATTAGCAATCGCTATTATTCTTCCCATTGTATAGTCCCCTTTCTATCACTTTCCAATTATAACATTTTTTTATTTTTAAATCTACAATGTTTCACGTGAAACATTATTATTTTTTAATATTTTTATAGAAAATGTTTCACGTGAAACATTTTCTTCCCTTGTCTTTTATTCTGTAGTATAATAAAAGTAAAAAGGCTAGGGGTGATTTTATGAACTGGAAGAAAAAAATAATGAACTGTGCCTTGTTTATAGGTATAACTACATTTGTTATGTTTATTATCAATAAACTGATTTATTTTATCTCTACTGTTGAAAATGTCTTAGACAAAATTAAAGGAAATTATTATGAATGGCGTTTCGGCAAGATATTTTATACAAAACATGGAACCGGAAAACCCGTTCTGCTTATTCATGATACTACTTCCATGGGTTCGGGGTATGAGTGGAATAAAATTGTAAAACAGTTATCCAAAACAAATACCGTTTACACAATAGATTTGCTCGGCTGTGGCCGTTCAGAAAAACCAAATATCACATATACTAATTATTTATATGTACAACTAATTTCTGATTTCATCAAGCAGGTGATTGGCAAAAAGACAGACGTAGTTTCAAGCGGCTTATCTTCTTCTTTTGTTTTAATGGCATGTCATATGGACAATAATATTATCAACAAAGTTGTTATGGTTGCCCCTCATTCCTTTACGTCATTAAACAAATCACCAAACAGAAACAGTAAAGCATTAAAAATACTTTTAAATACACATATTGTCGGTACTTTAGTTTACAATCTTATTTTCACACGCAAAAACATTACTTCTTTATTAGAAAACGAATATTATTACAACAATAATAAAGTATCTGAGGAACTGATTCAGAATTATTATGAATCTGCTCACACTTGCAATTCCGCATCAAAATATGTTTTTGCAAGTATAAAAGGTCGCTACTTAAATGCAAACGTATTAAATGCATTACAATCTTTGAATAACAGCATTTTTGTTATTTCCGGTGACGAACATATAGATGAATGTAAATGTATTGGAAAACAGTATCAGGAGAAACTTCCTTCCATAGAAGTTGTACATATTCAAAAATCTTTACTTGCCCCTCACATTGAACAGGCAGAATTATTTACAGAACAATTACAAATTTTACTGGAAACAGAATAACAAAAGAGCCACTTTATAAAAGTGGCTCTTTTGCCGGTAATCCGGCTTTTCTTGGGTATTTTTTACTTGTATTCTGTATCTTTTCAATTTTTACAAAGGAACGTCCGATATCTGTTCCGGGTAAGCGGAATTTAACTACTTCCGACAATTTGCCTCCCAGAATGTGAATGGCTTTCTTCGATGTTTCGACTTCTTCATCAATTTCTCCCGACTTGTATGGAATAAACATTCCTCCCACATTCACATATGGAATACAATACTCTGACAGAGTGGACAGATTTGCCACGGCACGTGAAACACAGAGATCAAATTGCTCTCTATACTCCTTTTGCTTCGCATAATCTTCCGCTCTTCCGTGAATTGCTCTTATTCCTGTCAATCCCAGTTGTTCAATCACTTCATTTAAAAATTTTACTCTTTTATTTAATGAATCCAAAAGAACAATTTCTAAATGAGGAAATGCTATTTTTAACGGTATTCCCGGAAAACCTGCTCCGGTTCCCACATCTATCACCGTTTTCACTTTAGATAAATCTACCGCCTTTATGAGAGATACGCTGTCCACAAAATGTTTTTCATTCACTTCCTCATACTCTGTAATTCCCGTTAAATTCATAAACGAGTTCCATTCCACAAGTATTTCATAGAACTGATGAAACTGTTCTTTTTGCGTATCATTTAGTACTATACCCAAATGTGCTAATTTTTCTTCAAATATTTTGCTCATCTTATCTTCCCCACTGTTCCATATATACGAGAAGTACGGAAATATCTGCAGGCGAAACACCCGAAATTCTCGATGCCTGTCCTATGGAAATAGGACGATACTGTTTTAATTTCTGCACCGCCTCAATTCTTAGACTCTTCACATCATCATAATCAATTTCGTCCGGTATTCTTTTCGTTTCTAACTTTTTAAACTGCTCTACCTGCTTCATCTGCCGTGTAATATATCCTTCATATTTAATGCTGATATTTACCTGCTCAATCACTTCATCGCTTAATTTTTCTCTTTTTACATCAATAGGTGCAAGCGCCTCATAATTTAATTCCGGTCTTCTAATTAATTCTGCCAAAGTTGTCCCCGAGTTAAGCGGTGTACTTCCGTACTTTTCCAAAACTTCCTGTACTTTTCCATTTGCTCCTATATTTGTATGTTTCACTCTCTCGACTTCTTGCTCAATCTGTCTCTCTTTTTCTTTTAAATGAGAATACCTATCATTTGAAATTAGCCCCACTTTGTAACCTATTTCCGTTAATCTTTGATCCGCATTATCCTGACGTAACAGTAAACGATATTCCGCGCGGGAAGTCATCATACGGTAAGGTTCATGGCTTTCTTTTGTTACCAAATCATCAATTAAAACACCGATATACCCCTCTGAGCGGTCTATAACAATCTGTTCCCGTCCAAGAAGTTTTAACGCCGCATTGATTCCTGCAATCAGTCCCTGTGCCGCCGCTTCCTCATATCCTGAACTTCCATTAAACTGTCCTCCGCTGTAGAGTCCTTCGATTTTCTTAAACTCCAATGTAGGGTAAAGTTGTCTTGCATCTATACAGTCATACTCTATGGCATAGGCATTTCGCATTATACGCGCATTTTCCAGCCCCGGAACACTTCTGTACATCTCATATTGCACATCTTCCGGAAGAGAACTTGACATTCCACCGATATACATCTCATTTGTATCCAACCCTTCCGGCTCGATAAATACCTGATGTCTGTTTTTGTCCGCGAATTTAACAACTTTGTCCTCTATAGACGGACAATATCGAGGTCCCGTTCCCTCAATCATTCCCGAAAATAACGGTGATCGGTCCAAATTTTGACGAATAATTTCATGCGTTTTTTCATTTGTATATGTGAGCCAGCATGAAGCCTGCTCAATCTGTACGTCCTCCGGATTTGTTGTGAATGAAAACGGAACAACTCTCTCATCGCCAAACTGCTCTTCCATTTTACTGAAATCAATAGAGTTTTTATCAATTCTCGCAGGTGTTCCGGTCTTAAAGCGGTACATTTCGATTCCCAGACGTTTCAGGGAATCTGTCAGGTAATTTGCCGCCTGCAGGCCGTCCGGACCTGTTTCGTTGCTGATTTCTCCGTAAATACATCTCGATTTTAAGTATGTCCCGGTACATAAAATAACCGCTTTACAGTGGTATACCGCACCTGAATAGGTCTGCACTCCCGTTATCTTTCCGTCCTCCACTAAAATATCGGTCACTTCCGCCTGTTTTAATTCCAGATTTTCCTGATTTTCCAACACACATCGCATCGTTTTGCTATACTGTGCCTTATCTGCCTGCGCTCTTAAGGAATGCACGGCAGGCCCTTTTGACTTATTTAACATTTTAGACTGTATGAAAGTTTTATCAATTACTTTCCCCATTTCTCCGCCTAAAGCGTCAATTTCTCTTACTAAATGTCCCTTTGATGTTCCGCCTATATTTGGATTGCAGGGCATTAGGGCAACGCTGTTTATACTGACCGTAAATACAATTGTCTTCAGTCCCAATCTTGCCGTTGCAAGTCCTGCTTCACAGCCTGCATGTCCCGCGCCAATTACGACAACATCATATTCATCTTTATTTTCCCATACAGAATTTGCTGAATATTTCATTTACCAAATCTTCTCCTATCGTTTCTCCCGTAATACTTCCGAGTGATTCATACGCGTCCAACAAATCAATCGAATAGAAATCTTCGGGCATTCCATTTTCTATGCTGATTAGCACTTTTTCCAGACTTTCAGCCGCATCTTGCAACGCTGTTTTATGTCTGATATTTGTAATATACACTTCGTCATTGAAAGAAATATCGCCGTGGAAAAACATCTCTTTTAATGTTTCTTCCAGTTCTTTTATCCCCTGTTCTTCTTTTGCAGAGATGACGATCATCGGTTTGTTCAGTTTTTCCTGCAGTTCTTTTTTCGTCACAACCATATCCAAATCGGATTTATTTAACAAAACAATCGCCTGCTTGTCCCTAATCATCTCAATGATTTCCTCATCATTATCATCTAGAGGTCTGGAGGCGTCAGCCACATAAATAATCAAATCCGCTTCATTTGCATGGTTTTTGGCTTTATCTACTCCAATCTTCTCCACAACGTCTTTTGTTTCCCGTATTCCTGCCGTGTCCATAATGTTAAGACTTACGCCTTGGAGTTGAATATTTTCTTCCAAAACGTCTCTTGTCGTCCCCTCTATATCCGTGACAATGGCGCGTTCTTCGCCTACAAGAACATTCAATAAGGAGGATTTTCCGGCGTTTGGTTTACCGACAATAACCGTCTTTATTCCTTCCTTAATTATTCTACCATTATCTGCACTTATCAGCAACCGCCTGATTTCTTCCAGTAGGTTATCCACAACTTTCTTTAATGTTTCCCCATAACCGTCTACACTTATATGCTCCGGATCATCTAATGCCGTTTCAATAAATGCTGTGTGATATAAAATCTCTTCCCGAATTTCACCGATTTTTTTCTGTACTGAACCTTTTAACTGGCTCACAGAACTTTTCAGGGCATATTCATTTTTTGAATCAATAATATCAATAACCGCTTCCGCCTGCGATAAATCCATCTTTCCATTCAAAAATGCTCTCTTTGTAAATTCTCCCGGTTCAGCTGGTCTTGCACCGTATTTTATAACTGTTTCCATAATTTTTTTCACAACATATATTCCGCCGTGACAATCTATTTCTACCGTATCTTCCCCGGTATAACTGTGTGGGGCTTTCATTAACATAACTAATACTTCATCAATGATTTCTTCCCCGTCAGCAATATATCCGTAATGAATTGTGTATGTCTTTTCCTCCGCAAAGTTTTTCTCTTTTTTTCCTCTGAATATCTTCTGAATAATCTCTATCGCTTCTCTTCCGCTGATTCTGACAATACCGATTCCCGCACTGGACATTGCCGTTGCGATTGCTGCAATCGTATCTTTTTTCATAAGAAATCTTCCTTTCAAAAAAGGCAGCCTCTTTATAAAAGATGCCGCCTTTATTCTTAATATCTTCTTGCCAATGTTACAACTACGCGTCTGTATGGTTCTTCACCTTCACTGTGCGTAGATACATATTTGTCACCCTGTAATGCTGAATGAATTACTCTTCTCTCGTAAGGATTCATCGGCTCAAGAGAAATCGGTTTTTTCGTTCTCTTCACTTTATATGCAATATTCTTTGCAAGATTTTCCAATGTTTCTTTTCTTCTCTGACGATAATTTTCCGTGTCTAATTTCACACGAACATATTCTTCCTGTGATTTATTGGCAACACGATTTGTTAAATACTGAAGGGAATCTAATGTCTGTCCTCTTTTTCCGATGAGGATTCCCATATTTTCACCCTTCATATCAATATTTAACGCACCTTCTTCGTCAACCTGAGAAGTAATCTCTACTTCCATTCCCATTGTTTTTAGTACATCATGTAAAAATGTTTCACAAGCTGTTATTGTTGTATTTTCCACTGCTCCAAGTTTATGTTCTTTTGAACGGTGTTCTTCTTCAACTTTCTTCTCAACAAGTTCTTTTTCTTCTCTTATCTCTTGTTTGATTTCTTCTTTAATTTCTTCTACAACAGGTGTTTCAACTTTTCTCCATGCTTTAATGACTGCCTGTTTACTTCCTATTCCAAGAAATCCGGCACTCCCTTTTTCAATTACATCATACTCAACCTGATCGCTTGTCGCACCTAATTGAATAAGAGCTTCTGTAATCGCATCGTCCAATGTTTTTGCCGATACTGTAATTTCATTCATAATGAAACCCCCTTAGTTATTCTCATTAAAATTCTTTACCATGTTTGCTTTAGATGCAAGGCTTCCCGCTTTTGCGTTTTTATTCGCTTCCGCTGCTTTCTTTAAACGTGCTTCTTTTTCTGCATCTGTCATCTTTTTCATGCTTGGCTCCTGAATATTTCTTACATTTCTCTGTGCCATCTCATTGATATTCTTAGCAGAAGCTCCCTTTTTCTCACGTTTCTTCTTAACTTTCTCTACATTCTGTGCAATCAAATCATCTACGGATATTTTTTCCAAATGTTTATTAATAATCAACTGCTGCACACATCGGACAACCGCACTGGCAATCCAGTACAAACCTAAACCTGCCTGGAATGTGAAACACATAAATACTGATAACATCGGCATCATAACATTCATCATCTTCATCTGACTTGCCATCGGATTATCCGCTGTCTGTGTTGCAGATGCTGTTGATGTTAACTTAATACTTATCCACTGTGTAAGACCTGATAAAATAGGAATAATTAATGCAACAATTATTAATGCGATTGCACCTGTTTTAACCCCGTCCATAAACATTGTCTTCGGCGTTTCCGCAAGGTTAATTCCGAGGAAACTGTTCAAATGTTTTACATTTTCCTGTGTACTCTGGATAATCGGCTGTAAGTTGCTGAATTTATCCGCCAATGTATCCCATGTACTATCCTGAAATTTATATAATACGTCAATAATTGTATTTGTTTTTGTGTAGTCAAAATGTTTCGGGTCAATTAAAATAGGAGAGGCTTTTCCAATTCCTTCCATGATTTTCTGATACCCGTCTGTTGCCATAATGGAATTTACAAGCGGTAAATACGCATCTTTAACTCCGCCTACATATGCAGGAATATTCTGGATTACCTGCCAAAGTCCGAGCAAAATCGGAAATTGAATTAAAAGCGAACCACAGCCACCGGTTGGCGACGTTCCGTATTTATCATAGACCATCTGTGTCTCTTCCTGCATTTTAAGAACAGATGTCTGATCTCTTTTACCTTTATATTTCTTCTGAATTGCCTGAATTTCAGGGTTCATTGCCGCAGACATCTTTGAAAATTTCTGCTGCTTAATTGTCAACGGTATTAATAATGTATAAATAATAATTGTAAAGATGATAATACAGATACCGATATTCTCAATACCGAATAAATTACTCATCACATTAAAGATACCGTCCATTAATTTTCCGAGCAACCATGCTATCTGTCCAATAATCGGCGTAGTTGCCTGTGTCAATAATGTACCAGTCATATTTTTTCCTCCTACTGCACTTTAAGGTACGGGGTCATATCCCCCTTTTGAAAATGGATTGCAACGCATAATTCTCCATATCGTAAGAAGACTTCCCTTAAAGGCACCATATTTTTCAATTGCCTCCAACCCATATTCTGAACAGGTTGGTATATAAATACAGTGTGTTCTTACTTTCAATCCGGATAAATACTTTCTATAAAATTTAATTAGCATTATAAGCAGTTTCTTCACTTATTCCATCTCCATTTTTCTTTTCCATCGGATTATATATATGATGAAGTTTTGCCAAGTGGATTAGGGCACTGTCCATTTCTCCATATGATTTACCGTTTGCTGAAGCCCTCACAATCACAACTATATCATATCCACATTGCATTTTACTTTCTTGTAGTCGATAACTTTCTCTTATTAAACGAGTCAGTCTGTGTCTTACTACACTGTTCCCTACCTTTTTACTTACCGAAATTCCTATTCTGTTTTTATTTAAGCCGTTTGGCTTCTTATACATAACTAAATATTTATTCGCATATGATTTTCCACGTTTATATACGATTTGAAAATCTCTGTTTTTCTTTAAAGATTCGGAAAATTGCATTTTTCATCTCCCATTTTTTATAGAAGAAAAGGCCACATATATGCGGCCTACGCTGATAATTTCTTTCTTCCTTTTGCTCTTCTAGCAGCTAAAACTTTTCTTCCACCTGCTGTGCTCATTCTTGCTCTGAATCCGTGAACTTTTGCTCTGGATCTCTTTTTTGGTTGGAATGTCATTTTCATTGATATCCACCTCCTTAAACTCAAACCTATACATATATATAAGTATATTATTTTTTTAAAGACATCGCTTTTAATTATAGTTATAAAACAGTATTTCGTCAAGCAAAACCTACAATTTTGTACTATTTTTTTCATTTCTCCACATTATCCACATTGTGTGGATAACTTGTGGATATCTCGGGGATATAATGTTAATTTTATGTGTATTTTTGATTTTTCCTCTACAGTTTTCCCCTATTTTACTGGGATTTTCCATGTTTATAAAGTTATCCACATGATTTTTCATTGCTTAAATATCAATTTTGATGTAAAATATACTGTATTATAGTATAGGTATAGTAGGTGTACTATGCACAAATGCAAGAATTAGGAGTCGTTAGTATGAATATCGTCAAGGAAAAGTGGAGTGAAATTATTGAAAAATTAAGAATTGAATATGGGCTTTCAAATGTGTCTTTTAATACGTGGATAAAACCTTTAAAAGTGCATGAAGTAAAAGACAATACCGTTTTTCTTCTATGTGAGTTAAAAGCAAGTATCGACCACATTAAGCATAAATACGAACTTCCTTTGCGTGTTTGTATCGCCGAAGTAA